>CAVSLF010000010.1:0-36510 GCA_963728595.1 uncultured Nitrososphaeraceae archaeon | reverse complement strand
AATAAAATCTATAATAATGGGCATCATGGAATTATCTGTTCAAAATATTCTAGAAATGTTATAGTTGAGAGGAATGTCTCATATAACAATTCAGGACATGGGATCATGTTATTTAGTCGTGGCAAATTCAACTGTAACTAACAACAAAGTATATAATAATCGATTTTCGGGCATTGCGATATGGAATTCATCTAACGATATCATAGAGCATAACATAATTTATAATAACACTTACGGCATGGTAATTACTGGAAGTTCGCACCATAACATAATTAAGGACAATATTATTCAAAACAGTCTCTCGAATGGTATTTATCTCTATGACGGTTCTACGAATAATATTCTTGAGCGAAATACGATATTAAATTCGAGCGGCAGCGGGATCTATATTAAAGATAGCGATACTCAGGCTAACAAATTTATGAACAATAATATCACAGCGGCTTTCAGCTATGGTCTAAAATTTTTAAACACTACTAATAATCGTCTAGTAAACAATAGTTTATACGACAACAAGCCATACAATTATTATTCAAAGTTCTACAGCAATAATATAATCATAGATACCATATTTGATAATACTACTTTGAGATTCTTTGATAATTCTAGCAATGTCATTCTACAAAACACTAATAACAAAATCGTCGGTAATAATAGAAAGGCACCAACTGTAGCCTATCCCACGTATACTAGTCTTGTTATAAGTCCCACTAGGAAAAATGTAATAACGAATACTCTTGATATGGTTGTAATCCCTTCTTCTAAATACGTAGTCATATCATCTGTTTCCAAAAATCATGATAGCCATCACAACTACTTAAGTTGGCAACAGATATCTCCTGAAACTAAAATAAGAACCAAATATTTCATTGGGAACTTTGTACCTAATACCCCATTCATTATACAAACCAATGGTTCGTTTTGGGCTGTACGAACAGCCAATTCTTCTGGTTTTATAAATTTCATTTATGAGGGAAAAGATTCCGTAGTTGAATTCAAAGTAGTGCCAGCCTTGCCAGCATTAATTCATGTATGGATATTGGTTCTCGTAATCGTATCACTCTTAGTATTTATTATAGTAAAGAATTATCGGAAAAGCAAGAAGGATAAAATATTACGCCATTCCATTTGATCGTCTAACCTCCAAAACATTATATTATTTTTTGGAATTAATCTATTTCTTTCAATAGTTTGCACGGATTTCAAGGACACCTATTCCACGGTTTTCGTCCATACTTGTGTAGGGATATGTTTTACGATCATACTGATTTGCAGTGTCATTAAATATCCCTAACGTTTTTGACTTATTGTACAATATCTTTATTTTTGCGATCTGTTTATCGGGATTACTCTCTGAGATTGAACGGAGCATAGTTTTATCAATTACGAGAAGAACCTTTTCTGTTTTGATTGGATGTCCTATAGTGTTAAACTTTTTAAAAACATGATCTTTACCAAGTACATACTTGGGTATCCAAGAAAAGCCTTGAATCCAATGATTCCCGACCATGGTCACCATGTCGTTACTATCGTAATCATTTTGTTTTAAAGTCGGTAGGTGATGAGCAATAAATGCATAAACTTGAAAGTAAGAGGTATTAACATTTGTAGTTATCAGAATAGTGGTGCTGACCAATCCAAAAATTCCTATTGCAGCAATTGCAGCAAATGGCAATAGTCGTTGGAGCTTCTTATTGTCAATTCTGCTTGATAAGTAGACAATTAGATTACCACCTGCGATACAAAATGCCGGAAATACTGGAATCCAGTGGAAGAGCTGAACAAATCCAATAAGCGAGATGAAGATCAAAAATGGAACTGTCGCAAGGAGGATAAATAAATCCCTTTTGAGGACCGCTAAGATTATACCTGCGATACCAAGCATCAATAAAACAGGATCGATCCTAAAAATAGATTTTATCGATCTCTCTATTCCTTGACCTTCTCGTTCTGCCTGCCAAAAAATCCCATCTATCCATTCATCAAGTTGACCAACAGATATTGCATAAGCAGGCCAAATTAGAGGTATTACGATAACAGGAATGAACCATAATCCAAGAGCTCTTAAGCTCCTACCACTATTAGTATAGATAAGAAAGCCAACTAGGGGAATCATAGTAAATGCAGGAATCTTTGTAAATATAGCTACTCCAAGCAAAACACCCGAGATTAAGATTATTGCAATCTTATTACGATGCTGCTGTTGCTGCTGATGATCATTACTTGTTTTGATTACATTATTTCTGCTGTTTTTTATTGGATTTCTTCTTATGTAAATCGAGAACAATATCGATGAGAGAAGAAAAGGCAACAGGATTGAATCCAATAATATCCTTCTTATCAACCAAGTTAGTGGCATCACAGCAAAAAGGACAGCTGCAATTAAAGCTACATTCCTATTGTATCGAAATTCTGCAATTTTATAGACAAGAAACGTATCAACTATAGCAAGTATTCCCATCAAGACTCTTGGAACCAAGTAGAGCATTTCTATAGAGTGTACATTTTCTGCGGCAGAGGAAGAAGAGAATGAAGAAGGAGACGCAACCACAGAGTCTGGGAATCCGACTAACCTTAATACGCCAGCCAAGAAAATTTGTCCAAAGTACGGATGGTCATATCTAAAATCGGCTTCTTGTGGGCCCAGACCTTCCAGTACATGCATGGCCCTTCTCAAATAATGGCCTTCGTCTCCATGAACAAACGGAAACCCTATAGGATTCCAAAGATGAGTAAAGGCGGATAATGCTATTGGTATAACAAGGAATAAGAGAGATGTACTATTGATCTTCCTAAGAGAGCCTGCAGGATACATCTTCAGGGCTTATCAAGGTTAGTATCTCTTTTAATAGTTTTAAGATTTAGTCGTTTTCAGGAAATGACTACTATTTTAATAGCTCTTGGAAGTGGGTATTAAACTCTGATTCACTCTGAAACAAGCACAACATTTTAGAAGAGTACCTGAAAAGTGTCTGATTACCTAAAAACTTTGGAACTACGAACCCTCGATATAGTGAGTAAGAGTAGGATTTGCTTCGGACTATCAGGTTCAAATACTTGAACTGTACTGTGATGATCATAAATTTAACTTGCGGAGTGTCTTATGACATTAGTCGGCAATTCATTAATTTTAAATTACTATTTTACTATTTTAGATAACGAATAAGCACCAAGATAATTACGCAACGCTAACGCGCAAAATTCAATGATGCAATGTTAATATTGTAAAAAAGTCCTGGACCACATTAAAACAACTGGAACCGTTAAACTACGATGCGTTTATTGTGAAGTGGAATTCACCTAGTGAGCAGTCAAAGCGGGGCCAAATGATATGTGAGGCACCAATAGCAATCAAATTTGGATTAAAGCTCTAAGGACATTCCGGTACTATGCATACACATCTTACGCTGGTTTGCAATTTAATAGCCAAGACCTGGATCCATATCCTAAAATCATTTTTCAGTACGAGCCCATTTCGAACCAGTTTTATGTGAGAAATTCTAATTATCTAGCCCTCTTGACAAGGCCAGCAGTATTGCTTTTCGGAATTTTAATCGTAATTATCTGTATGTTGGTAGTGACCATGATGGTTACATCTAGTGGGAATGCAGCCATCGCAGATTCGGAGGCTGCTCTCGTGTATGGTTGTAGTGGACCTACTGCGAAGATAAAGTGTGAAGCAGTCGAGACTAAAGTAGACTCGAAGCGGACAACAGGTCATACTCTACGCATGTCCACAGTCAACTTAACAAAATTTAAGCCTGTCGAAGGGGTTTTCGGAGACTCTTTGAAAATTTACGGCTCCAATCAGCAATTTTTCACTGCGCTTAATAAGAACTACATAAACCCCCATGTTTTCTCGGTTTCATTCTGGATAAAGCAGGATCGTGCCAATTTCGTTAATTCGTCGGTAATTTCACACGTTAACTCCTCGAAAACAGCAGGGTGGTATGTTCAATCGAATACAAAGAATTTGGATAGTACTATTCAGTTCTCTATTGCAAATTCTGATGGTAAAATCTTTAGCGCATCCGCTCCAATTGACACAGAGGTTTTTCAAAATATTGTCGGTGTATTTGATGGAAATGCAGTCAAAATATATAGCAACGGGTTTCTTGTTGACATGGTTGCTTTTAGCGGGGAATATAATGCTGATCCAGATGTTCCGCTAAACATAGGACTCAATTCTTACGATTATGAACAAGTTTGGAACGGGGCAATAGACGAGGTACGACTGTATGATAAAGCAATTTCCGAGGACGAAATTCAAGGACTTGCAAATTATGGCAGATATCTTCAATCGTCAGGTTCTCCGATGGACGAAGGCGTAGTCGAGTATTGGCCATTCGACAATGGATTACTCGTTGAGAAATCAGAAAATCACAATGATGGAAAAATAGTTCTACCTTCAACAAACATGGTTTATTCTCCGGATGGAAGACTGTTTTACTCTGTCAGGGATATAGGAGAAATAAGGATTATGCTTGAGAATGATACCTTCTTAGGCCAGCCTTTTGTTAGGCTCGAGGATAATGTTACGAATGAGAGCCAAGAGATACTTGGAATCACAATCGATCCTGAATTCCCGACAAATCATTTCGTCTACGCTTTTGTTAAATTGAAAGACAGTACAACAGGAAATGTCTTGAGCCGCGTTATCAGATTTACCGAATTAAATGACAAAGCGGCAGACCAAAAAATACTCTTGGACAATATCCCTGCGGCAAACAAACGTCGATTTGCGGGAGCACTAGCATTTGGACCTGACGATAAGCTCTATATAACAACCAGTAATACGAGCAAAATCGAAAAAGGCCAAAATGCAAACCTCTCGGGTAAGGTTTTACGAATCAATAGGGACGGCACCATTCCTCAAGATAACCCATTTTCAAATTCGGCCATTTACACGCAGGGACACGGTAACATATTCGGTATCGCCTTTGACAGGACTACAGGAACTGGAATAGTGGCTGAGAATAATCCCAGTCGCAATAATGAGATCAATGTCCTGAGGAAGGGAGAAAATTACGGATCTCCCGCCATAGATCAGCAGCAACAATCGCCAAAATCAGGGGTATCAAAAATTGATAGCAGCATGGCCATAAAACCTGCCAGAACTTATCAGAAGGTAATGGCGCCATCTCAAGTGCTATTTTACGATGATAACAAGTTTCCTTCTCTTAAGGGAAAATTTCTTGTTGTCTCTTTTGCAGAACCAGTTTTACGTGGACTTGCATTTAACATTACGGGAAATCTTATCGAAGAAGTCACTGTTCGCTTGCCTGAAGTACGAGGCCATATTGCATCGATAGCCAAAACCCCTAGTGGAGATCTATATATCGGAGGAGAGAACATTTACAAATTAGTTTCAATTGACAAGAGCAAATCAACTTTTTTCATTGAGGCAAATAGCAAAAATATTCAGATTAAAGATTTGTCTGTGAACCTGACCCGTAAAGTGATAACTATAGATTTTATAAAAAATAATACTGCTAATCAAGAGAATATGACGGCAACCCCCACATTAAGTATTAGAGTTCCAAAAACCCTGCTGGGAACTATTTATGATATAACCTCGGAAAAATATAACAATACGGCAAACTCTGTAGATAAAATTGTTGATAACTTTAAGACCAAAGAGACTCTCAGAGTAAGTAATGTGGGCGATACTATAATTGAGATTCAATTGAAAGATACAGTTGGTAGTGACAAGATTTTTATTAAAGGGAAGTCTTCAGGTTTAGTTCCCACACCTAAGGATAGAGTAATTTATCGATAACACCGGCTGAACTTGGCATCAGTATGAATTATACCAATTCGAGATCCACAAAATAATGCACGTCTATACTTAATGAAAGCTTTACTCAAGACGGAACAAGTTCAGAACACCTTTCATTTGTATTTCAAGACCTGCATTGGGACCTCACTAGCTGTTGAAATCCTTCGATCCAGCGAGACAAATTTCGCATTATTATTAGATCTGTATATTGGTGCGATTGACGCCAGAATCTATTACTGGCCTATTAATGACAGAGAAGGCTATATTCAAAAAGGGGAATATAAAAATAAAGAAAAAACACTATCGTGGGCAATAATCTATCGTCACTATGCTAAAAATAAAAGGAAAATCATCATGAACTTGGGCGACCTTTTGGTTCATGTCCCTTGTACAGAAAGACTCAAATGGAAAAAATATCTTGTGAAAGTGGAATTAGAAAACCTGACCAAATTATTATTTTATGATTTGGGAATTCCTAAGGAAAGGCATTCTTATATACAGTTTTGGAAAGACCGGACGAAGCGCTCCTTGAGCTAAGTAGAGTTTGTCGAACTAATCCCTCGCAAGGAATAGAACTGATCTACCGTAAATTAGCACGACTTTCATCTTAAGTGTTCCTGAGAAGTTCTGGTAACGAAAATCAAATAGGAGGTTCTGCCTTATACAAAGCAACGCGATTAACAGTCAAACAGGACTCGATGGATTATCTTCATTTTAATATATACTGCTCTACATAAGGAGGGCATTTTGGCGCCAGTTTGAGGCCACGCTGTTCAAAAAGAAAAAACTACGTAATCTTGATAATGTTTCCAAAAATGCATCCAGCTACCCAACCGAAGATAAAGGCAGTGTATTGAAAGGTCATATTACCAACCCTTACCAATATCAAATTAGGGTTGAAGGGAGGAGTTAAGAGGGGTGCATTATATAGTATTTTTATAAAATATTATTCATAATTTTAAATCCATTTTATTTTGGTAAACTATCTAAGCATCTCGGCTCATACTTTTGATTAAACATCTTTCTATCCTTGACTAGTACGTCATGTATATTCTATCTAGTAGTAAGATTGATACAGACAACGCACTCATCACCAGTCCTAGAATCAAAGTAATTGTTTTTTTCATACTTTTATATCGCACGCTACATGCTATAAGATCACTTCAGCATTCTCTATGATATGTAACTATAGAATCTGTCCACTGGGACAAAAGGCTACATATCATATCAATATCCTATAAATCATAACTCCATGATAATTGTTACTTCAAAGTGTCACTAGACCTTATAGTCCTTTGATACGTAGAGATCATTATGGAATCATTAGAAATGTTTGGATGGGTGGTGTTGGGATTCGTTCCAACATTAGGAGTGCTAGAAATGGCAAGCAGGAGACTAGGGACAAGAATGCGTTCTCGAATGGTATTGGAAGGAGTGTCTAAGAAATGAGTACTGTCAGTGTCTATCTAAGGCACATTTCAGAAACGACAAGTGAACCTGGAAGGATCAAGGCATCCTCTCTAAGACATGATTATTTTGTAATCATGGCAATAAGCAGTACTTTCCTTGGAACAGTATTGATAACCATGCTAATGGGCCCAGTAATAATTACATCTACTACTGGATTAACTATGGACGATATTTCTGATTGTAGAAAAAAGATGATCGAATCTGAACAAATGGGATATTATTCTAGCCCGGATCAATTTAGATTGGCAGAATCATACTGCTACATTAGATAAAACTAGATAAATAAAATTTGGATACAAACCGTAACGTCTGCTAAAGCAGTTGTTGCTCAGATATGGTTGATGGTAAAACATGAAAAATCTACAGGCAGGAAGTTCGGTATCAACTCTCCAAGTCCTAGATGTGCTTTCTGATCGAATTTCTGTCGATATATTCAATGCTATAGCAGAAAATGTAACTACTTCAGATAATATAATACAATTGCTCGGCGTCAGTAGCAAGCAGTACTATACGAGATATTCCGACCTATTGAGAACAGGCTTAATCAAACGAATGCATAGCGTACTTACTCTTACATGTTTTGGACAACTGATATACCACTCCCTATTAATAATCGCTACAGCCTGCAGGCATTCATCGGAATTGATCATGATAGATGCAGTAAAGTCGACCTCTGGGATGCCAGACAATGAACAAAAGGATCTCATCGACAAACTAATTTGTGACCCTAGAATCAATAAATTATTGTGATCAAGGCGATGGAACTGATCAATGGCTGTACAAGCGGCTCCACCACAACATGATAAACTCAGAACTATTTGGGCCAAATAATGCTAATATCAAACAACTAATTGTAATTTGGGGATGTAGGGTTGGTGTAAGTAAGTAAGTAAGATTGTAGTCCTAGGATTTTATTCATTAAATTCAAAATACGGTCGTAATACACGCAGTGTTACTGACATCTTACTGACATATTGACACGCCTTCAATATCAGACCAGGGTTGATCCAGATTAACTAACAGACCATTTCTGCATTGATTTTTGCTTGTTATAATTTCCTTTTAGGCCTTGGTTCATCATTTTTTCAGACCAAGTTCCCAATTTTGATTTCCAACAATATTCTAATTCATACGGTTCAGATTCCAAACAAAGTTCCAATATTGTGACCCTCAGGGGCTATCGCTATTATTCGATTCTATATAAAATATATTGAATGTTCGAGTTTCGGCTCTGTTCACCGAATATCATGTGGAGAAAGCCGAACGCGGGGCTGGCTAATTCTCCCCAACACTGAGGTTATGCCTCTAATCTTGAAATCTTAATGGAACGCTGTAATGCTTCACAAATTTTCAATCGATCGTAGCATATAGGACAATATTCCCTCTATTTCTTATCAATTCTGGAGAACTTGCATCGACAAGTATGTTCTTAATATTGGTAAATTAATTATACAGATCGGAAACTTTGTTTATCATGTCTTGGCCTTTCGAACTTGTCTATATTAAATACTTGAAGAACTCCGTCACTGAATTGTATGATAACACTCTACTCTCTAAGACACGTCAGTGAAAATAAGATTTGCCCGTTAGGATAGCCTCGCAGCCATATGTAGTAGCCCATGTTTCATTTGCAAATTCACTCTCGATACAATGTTTGGTCAATATGTTCGCATAGCCACTTTTAATCATTTCTTGATTCAGATTCTTGATCAGATTGTGATTGGTATCGTCATAATTACAATAAACTTCGCCAATCATTCTGCCAAAACTACCTTGTTTCTGTCCATCGTCCTGGTCTACTAATGCAAGAGTTCCAACAGGACATAGTTTTTCAGCAAATCTTTTAGATTCAGTGAAATGCTCCTTACCTATTTCAGGAGTATTTACGAGACTCAGCCTAATCCTGATTCCATTTACATCAATTGTATCTCCATCTACAACCTTTGTTATATTTCCAGTAAAGCATGCAGCAGTTCCTCTGCACTGGCCTTCAGCACTTGATGATGGTATCGATATGAAAATGAGTGCATATAGCCCCAGAATCAGATGACTCAACACGCATACTTTGAGTATGTTGCCACCCATCGTTATGATGATAACAAGTTCCATTAGATTACTGTTGTGGTATTGTTCTATCCTCCACAGAAGGAGGGGAATACATAAGATTAAACACTTTATTTTACTTATGATTAGTCAGAATTATTGCTTACAAGATCTTATAATCTAAAACTGTTAATATTTGGTATGGAATTAGTTGAAATGTTTGTATGGGTTGCAGTAGGTTTCGCCCCCATGCTGGGAAGACTAGAACTTGTCAGTAGAACAAGGAAACATAAAGTCAAGTTAGCTCCCGGACATGAGATAAGAAGGAGAGTTGAATATAGGATTTGAGTGTAATCCAAGATACCGTGGCCGAAATAAAGGAACTCAAGATAGAGACCCAAAGACTGAGACAATTATATCGTAAGATATTTCCTAAAGTAGATCCTGCTTTGGTATACGATCTTATTTCACGTTTAGAACACGATCCGCAGTGTTTTGCACCCGTCTACACCATCGAGGTTTTTACAAAAGATGGCACTGACGCAAAAAAATCAAGAGATCATATATTGCAAACAACAGGAACGGTTCCCTCAGTATACGATAATGACACTCACTATGTATCAGCTCACCGTCTAACATTAGAGACACTCAAAAAGTTAAATGACATCAATTATGTCTTGGAAGTTATGGGCGACTATAATGGTAGTGCTGCCTTCAATAGGACCGCAACATGACATTGGTGATTGGAAGAGAAACAACAACAACTGACTATTCTATTTCGTTGATTGTGAGATAATAACGCGACCTAAAGTTATTTTAAGTACGAGCAGTCGAAGTAACCTAAACTATATTTTTTATTTAAAATCCATTAACTTTACCTACTAAGAATATCGCCAATAATACGAATGTATAAAATAGCTTACGTAGGCCCCTCAGAGTTGGTTTGTAAAGTGTACGTATCATCCCCGGATTATCCTAATATGGAATATCGCACCTTGAAGACAGGGACTATCTGACTGCGGTAATTGGCTCGAGCATTTCGCCCATTTTAGTATACGTAAGTTTCATTTAGTAAAGGTTCTGTATTTTTTACATATCTATTACACAAATAACACTGAAAGTCGCTGATATGGGGAACCGTTTTGGATGAGTGTACGTAATGGGTAGTTCTCATCCAATTTCCTCACCCAGTATCAATACCAATGAAAACAAAGTGAGGAGGATCAGTATGGTGTAAGAACCGCTTTCAAAGCGTGAATTAAAAGGCAATGTTAAGTTTAATTATTCCAAAGAATATAGTTCTTACAATAACATGAACCTTCAAATTAGTGATTCTACATAATGGCATCCAGCATCGTGTGCTTCAGACCCTTTAGCCTTTTAGATAATGGTCAAGCCTTGAGCCAAGTGAGATTTGGGCGATATAATTTTGAGCATGTGTTAGCGCCTTTTCTTCTTCAGCGGTCAATTTCTGTCTCAAGATTTCCTTGAACTGAAGTGCATTCACTACAGCTTCAGCTCCATAATGATTGTTGAAATAAGACCTTACTACTGCAGTCTCTTTTTGAAGCATTTTGACTTTTGATGCCCATGGTACTAGTTCTTCTTTAGAGTAAAGATAATTATACCTGTGTTTAGAATCTCTACCATGGAATCTAACAAATGAGTGTTTTGCTGTCACAGTGACTTCCGACATGAATCCCAGATTGTCATTTGGCGGAGAGTCAATCATGACGGCAGCGATGTTATAATGTTTTAGCATATTCCAGGGACCTTCTGTTTCCCATGATGGATGTCTAAACTCGATGGCGTAATCGTAACCAGAAGGAAGCCTGTCTAGGAACTGTTCTGTGTTTTTAAATTCTTTGACTGTGAAGCTGGGCGGAAGCTGAATTAGAATTGCGCCCAATTTATTTGCTATTTTCAAGGGTGATATCTTATCCACAAATTCTTCAAATAAACTAATGGCGCCTTTCGAAACGTCCAATTTTCTGTCATGGGTAACAGTTTCAGGAACTTTTACAGAAAATTCAAATTCATCAGGGGTTGCCGACGCCATGCCTCGAAACGTGGCTGGTGTCATGTATTTGTAGAATTTTTCATAGAACGTAGAATCCATCTCCGCTGTTTCAAAGAACTTGGAATAATAGGGAAGTTTTTTCGTACTCGTTCCTGGATAAAATGCACCAGTCCAGCCGCCTTTCTCAGCCAAGTCACCGTAGGACCAACCACAACATCCTACCAAAGCTTTACCCATAACAAATTATGACCCTTAAAGGTTAAGAACCCCTATACTAACGACTGAATACTGGAGCTCTTTGTAAAACAAACTATCCTTCTTCTGTTACACCTGTGCGACAATACGCTGGTTTTACGCCCTCAGAATTAGATATTACTTCCCTAACTCCGTTGCTCATGAATGCTTTTGATTTGATTGAAATATCCTTTCGTTCTGCTGCTGTTATGTACTTATTTGGTTCAATTCCGATGCTACCTGCAACAGTCTTCGACAATGGATAGACATCCTTAAGGGCTAAGTTATCCACTATATTTTGAACTTCAGTTTTGAAATATTCGCAGTGACTACTGGTGCATCGATGTTTGGAAAATATTTCACTTTATGCTGTGATGTTACCACCAGTGGGCATTTACGTTTAAACTGTTCGATGTCAGAGTCTTTGCCACTAAATATAATCGGTATCATCGCATCTTTTGGTTCAACCTTGCTTAATTGTAGCCTTAATGTCTCTATATCCCTACTAGCGCCAAGATTAGCATATTGTTTATGAGCTGCATCGAGTAACTCGTAACACTTGCCATCCACAGTAACGTTTTCATGCATTTCAGGATAGAAGTTATATGCAAGAAAAAAACTGATTATTGCGAATATCAAGATGGCAGGTATTGCAAGTCTTCCATAGTCTACCATGAGTAAAACAAACAGGAGTAGAGTTCTTTTGTTTGATTAATGAACCTGTGTGTGCTCTTTCAGCTTTGTCTAGTTGCAAACGTTTTTCCGCATTCTTCGCAACTAAAGGAAGCGGCTACATTAAGTACTTGATTTGTCTGATTTCTCTCCTGCATCAGATAATCCCGCAGCAAAAGCGTTCTGTGATCCATTAATTTCATTTTGTCATTCTTGAAGATTCTGAATTAGCAACGGTCGAATGACTTATAACCTATTTACAATCTTTTTTTTGGAGCGAACGTTTCGTGCCAAATGAAATCCTCTCCTTGGTATCGGCTGCGGGATGGCCCGAATCGATGTTGCAATGCATATAATTTCTCAGGTCTCTGAATGCTTCCTCACCATATTTTGGCCACTTCGATGACCAGCTAAGGAGAGCCTCAGTAGCGAGTACCTTGACCCACATGCTAACTATCATATTCAAAAGTCGCATGACTGGGTAATATTTCAAGTCACCGAATCTTTTTAATCTTTTCAAAGCATACGAATACAATAATACCTGTGCTCGCCGTGATGACGGCATGTATAGCTGTCAATTTGATAAAGGCCGTTGCCAAGAATACTTGCGGAGGAGTCAAGTCCGCGAGAAAGAAGCCCGTATTCCCAGTAACTAGAGCAGCTGCCAAGAGCACCCATGCAAAATTAAGTCCAAACCCTGCACCATGTGATTCTAAATTATGCAAAAAGACCAATGCCCGAGGCGACGACAGCTCTTTTATTTGCTCCAAGTTCCTTCCTCTTGAATGATAAAATGCAATACTCCATCTAGACCGCTGGGCAACAAAGCCCTTAAGGGTTTGGGGCAAGTCGGAATATACGACACTGCTCTGTTCGAATTCAGATTTGTAACCAAACCTTGCAATTCGACTACTTATTTCACCGTCTTCCCCGAATTGATTGTGAGTCCATCCGCCTATTTTCAATAGTGCATCTTTTCTGAACGCAGTAGATGGTCCTGGCTGAACTATTATAGAATCAAACACTTCCTCTGCCCTTTTGACATACAGGTAAGAAGCGAACAATATACTCTGTGCTTTGCCTAACACGGTCTTTGCTTCGAGAGGAAAAACCAGTCCACTAACTGACCCTACAATAGGATCTTCGAAATGCTCTATCAGAGGATTTAACGCCTTCTTGTCTATCCACGAGTCCGCATCCATTCTGAAGATTATTTCGCCAGACGTTCTGTTTAGTCCGTAATCAAGGGCGAAACCTTTCCCTGAATTAGAGATACTAAATATCTTGCCATGTGCGTACTTTAATTCAGTCAAAGCTTGGAGAACGATCCTTTCGGTATTATCTTTAGACCCATCATTAACAATTACTATTTCAGTCTTGCCCTTATAGTAGCCCGCCGCGTTATCTATACTTTCAATACATTTTCCAATAAATTCTTCCTCGTTGTAGGCAGGTATAAGGAATGAAATACTAAATTGATGATCTGCTTTAGAATGATATTTTTCTTTGAAGTTCCTTGATCGCTTGGTTTGTCTATTGATCTCATAAATGAGATTTGCCAAAAGATAGCTAACTGAGGTGACACTAGATAGTGTTAATAGAGCGTATATCATTAATGGAGAGTTCAAAGCAATACGCAGAAACATGAAGACATAAGTTGTAAAAAGAATTGAGCCAACTAAGACAACTAGTAATAAAAGATATTCCTTAGAATAACCTCTTCTTAAAATACGCTTGATCCTCGTTGATGGAGGTATTGATAACGCGCTCCATAGGGATAACTCAATTATCAGCCCTCCCACCACCACTGTAACCAAAATACTGATGAGCTGGACAATTGGAGATGGGAGGGGAATAAATACGGTCATAAACTCGATCACGACAAAGGCAGAAAAGCATAGTATCCCAAAGGACAAGAACCCTACTCGCTTTTTGGCATTAATTCTTGCCGCAATTGCTATAGTTGGAAAAAAGATCATGAAAATAAGCTGTGCATATATTGGTGGTACGATTGTTGCGGTTGAATCTAGGAAATTGGCATGAAGTTGTCCATAGACAAAGAACGATTTGATACCAAAAAATTGGAATATTCTATGCAAAGCTTCTTCCTCTGCATCTATCAGATATGGGAGATAACTTAGGGAAAGATAGGCGATAACAAAACCACATAAATAATACCTTAGCGGAAAAAAGGAAAACCATCTCACAGCAGTCGAATATGCCTGCTTGAATAACCAGTATCCTCTGGTCAATAACAGTTTCCCAAACTCTCTTAAATCACCAACTGACAGCACGGCACTCCCTTTCCAGATATTCTGAATCGCAAGTATAGTTAGAAAATAGACTGCTGGCATAATTTGAATCATGAATCTTTCTTGCTGGTTTTCAGAAATCGCGCTCCAAAACAAAAATCCAGCAGCCAGCCATCCAATGTACATATAATTATATTTATCGATAAATGTTCTTCTGAAAAGGAAAACAATAGGCAAAAGTATTGAAATGAAACCAAAGATTCTAATAAAATTTTCAAAATAAAATGGAGATAAAAGTATGCTTAATTGGGTATCTCGTTGAATTGCAACTGCAAAGCTTTCAGACTTTAAGTAAATTGCCATTATTATCAATAACATAACTGGTACCATCCCGACTAATGCATGTCCAAAAAATTTCTTACGCACACCAGGTCGAACAATTGATTCTATGATAAACAGTGTAATAGCTAGAATAAAAATCGGATACCGGGATCCGAAAGTGAGGCCGATAGCAATTCCTGCAAAAATCCAATTGTATTGCCTTTCACTTTTAAGAAAATATACAGAAAGAACAAGAAAGAACAAAGACAAGCCCTCTGTAAGGATCTGGGTACTCCAATAGATAACATAGCCGTTCAGCATCGTCAAAGCAGCGACACCAAAGGCAAACAAATTTCCCTTTTGTTTCTTTAGAGTTTGATATAATATTACACCTGCACCAAGTGTAAATATTGGCTGAATGTATTTTGCAATGGTCCAATCTTCCCCAGTAACTGACCAAACACCAGCGATTATCCATGAGAGCAATGGTGGCCTGTACGATGCCTCCAGTGGTTCATTTCTGAACCAATTTTTAGCATTTTCAAGATATAATGCGCCATCCCATATGGGGAATACTATCCTAGTAACGGACAGGTGATAATATACTGCCAAGGAGGCGATAAGTAGAACGAGCGCAATATCAAACTTCTTTGATAATACAAAACTCACAAAGTTGTGCTGATTAGCAAGTTGTTGCATTCACAATCACTTGACTGTAATATAGACAGGGACTAACATCTTGTTCTCTGCTCTATCTGTCGCTCTGACTATTATTTTTTTTGTACCTTCAGAAGTAACGATAGTCGAAAATGACCATGAAGACCAGTCATCGGGCAATTTCGGATCTGCTAATTGGAAAACTAAGCCATCGTACGAAACCTCTACTTTTTTCATTTTGCTATCTGCATCTTTCGCAGTCCCAGATATATTAAGAGGAAATATATTTGATTCTGATTCTATAGTAGTTCCGTTAATTGGAGAAGTAACGAAAACCATCGGCTTTGTGTCATCAGTAATCAAATCAATCATATCAGTGGTCATATTGGCGCGGAGGCGATACAGATTTAGCAAGGTGCCTTCCATTTTATAATCGTAGATTTTTATGAATAGCTCTCTGAATTTTTCTCCTTTACTCAATTGATGTAGACTCAAGGAGGACTGGTTATAATTTGAAGGTTTTCCGGTTGGATTCCCTACTATTTTAACGAGCAACGGAGTGTTGTCAATTCGGGGCTGAGGTGTGTGATAGAGAATCATAAGATAGGAGTTATTGACTTTCTGCATAAACTCTACTAATGATTTTTCGGAATTTACTGGTGGAACCCTTACTTTATGTTCTGTAAAATAAGTAACTTGCGGATAACTTTCGGATGTTGTCAGTGTTTCGTTTAAAGGAATAACATTTCCGACTTTTTTTAGAGCGTCTATATATTCTCTATCATAAATCTTAGATGTTTTTGATATTGTGGGAATTTGTTGCTGGAAAGTTACGACAGAAATGATTACTAAAAAACCACAACAGAGTATTGTTATTAATCTTCTGACTCTGTTTTTATGATTATTCAAACTCAAACTTGGCAATTATAGACCCGCATGAAATTATATCCAAATCCAATGCTATCAGTTCATGTATTTGAATCATTTAGCTATTTAGGTCTGTATGCATATACTTTGTTTTTCATCTTGATCTTATCTTTTCTGGCGCGCTAACTATGCCTCGAGTCCAACTAGTCTTCGGAAGAATTACGTGCTGATACTGCATTAACGTTTCCCTGTATTGTAGTAGATCTGTTAATATTTGATGGATTGATTCTTGAACTGTCCTGCTAGGCTGGAAGCCTAATTGTTTTAACTTGATATGTTCGACTTCATAGTAATGTTCTTCCTTTTCTAATCTAGGATTTGATATTGAAGCAGTTTCGGCTACTAGCCCAATCCTTCTAGCTACTTGCACAACTTTAGCTGCTAAATCTGTTAGATTATAAACTTGATCTAACTGATTGAATACTCTGTATTCCCCTTTATCGGGCGGATTTTCTACTGCAAGTGTCAAGCACTGAATCGAATCAACAAGATCAATAAAACCCCTTTTCTGTTTCCCATTACCATACAGTGTTAGTGGCGATCCTATAACAGCCTCTGCGCAAAATCTATTAACTACTGTGCCAAATGCTTCATCAAAGTCAAACCTAGTAAAGAGTGAATCTTCTATCATCTCATCTGTCCTAGTACCATAAACTATCCCTTGCATAATGTCCGTTGCCGCAAGACCCCATACCCTAGAAGCGAACTGGATGTTAGCGCTGTCGTGTACTTTGCTTAAATGATAAATGCTATTTGGTTGCCTAGGAAATGGAAGTCTATCTTTTCTTCCGTGATATTCTATTTCGAAAAATCCTTCTGGAATATCTATATTTGGAGTCCCATATTCTCCCATTGTTCCCAGTTTCAGTAAATGACAGTTTGGGACCAATTCTTTGATGGCATATAATATATTAAGTGTTCCTTCTACGTTATTATGTTGGGTGTAAATCGCATGCTCCCTGTCTATCATACTGAAAGGTGCGGAAGGTTGTTGTGCCAGGTGCACAATACAGTCGGGAAATGTACTCGCGATCACATATTTTAAAAAGTTATAGTCTAAAAGATCTGCCTCATAGAAATTGATATTTTTATCATAGATTTTTGCAAATATGGAAATCCTCTCTTTCATTTCTTTGATAGGGATGGCTGAAACAGAGCCTAGTCTCTCGACGTTTTTTCTCCTTGAGAAGTTGTCTACCCCAGTTACACTATGACCCCTTTCAGCAAGGTGCATAGCTACGCTCCAGCCTAGGTATCCATCAATACCAAGTACCAGTACATTCATTCAGCTTCTCAAGTGAAAACTTTTACTTAAAGCGTTACGGAAATCAACCCCAATTATTTTCTCCAAATGGGCGGCTTTACCTTCTATAGGAATAGTAACCACGACTAGCAATTAATATCAGTATTAACCCATATCTGTGTATTGCCTCTTTTTTATAGTTATTTAGTATAAGAATCATAACTAATGCGGCACCGAAAATTGTTTTTTGAAGGTACATATATATAGTAACTGCAGATGGTACTAACTATCCAAGGTCGTGAAAAGATTGCAAGTGAGGCAAGAGCTCGCACACACCTCCTACGTCGTTTTGGCTTCAGTCACGATTTTATCCCTTTCAGTTATCCTTTCTTTGCTTTATGAATCATTAACCACAGTAACTGGTGCTGCGGCAGAAAATAGTGGCTATATCCCATGTAAGTGTGCAATATTTAGACTAGACGATGTAAACGATGGTAACAACGGTGTAGTGCGGTCAGCAATCCTAGGTCATTTTATTAACGAAAACAAAAAGCTAATTGCCGCTATTATCGTAAACGATTTCGGTAACTCGGAATCAGATGGGACTGTATTTGCCAAAGTTAAGGAAGGATATGAAAAAGGCTTATTTGAGTTGGCTATTCACGGGTGGAATCATATTAGATATTCGGAATTGACAGAGCAGCAACAAAAGCAAGATTTTATGAGAGCAAATAACAAATTACTTTCACTCTTTGGGAATAAATCAAGTATCTTCATTCCTCCATTTAACGCATTCAGCTCCGATACAATCAAAGCGATGGCCGAATCGGGATTGGATACTTTGTCTACAAGCTACTTCGAGGAAGATAAAACCTCAAATCCATATAAACTGACAAACCTATCTGTTACTAATAATTCCAAGATTCAGCTGAGCCAAATAAAAGTCAATAATCCTGACAGTATGCAGATCATAAATAAGACAATCTATCACGTACCTTATGACATAGCACTCTTAGGCTTAATAAAGAGTGGATATTCTGGAGAAAATTTAACCCAAAAGGTCTTATCCGATGTAAATAAGAACATTGCCCGATACGGTTTTTCAGTTATAACGCTACATCCTTCTGACTTTGCAACTTATAAGGGAAATATTATAGATACTAATAAATCTCAAATACTTGTGGATATAATTGACAGACTTGATACCGCAGGAATCAGTTTTGCCAACTTTAATGACGTCACTGGTCATGGAGTCCGAACCAATAAAATATCAATTGCCACTCCTAATTAGGACTAATAGCATATTCAGTTTAGAGTATTTTTTTGGTGTTTTTTGACCCAGCCCGTGTCTGTGAAGGAAGGCTAGCTTTATTTTGATTTCTAATTCCTATTATTGTTGAATCAGTAATCACTCACCGCTTTGCGATGATTTAGTAGTATTATTTTGCTGAAATAGAGTTTCTTATATTTACCAATCACAAGTCACGCCGATATTATTCTGTTTATGTAGTATATCTAAGTTCAGACTAGATTAGTTGCCTAGTAAAGATTAAATCCAACCTAGGTACGTATGCATATTGACAAAGGAACTAAAGCAGGATAAATGAGGATAGTGCTACAAAACGATTAACTCTATAGGTCTTTTTATACTGGCAACTATTTCGTTTGTAGTAGGTATCACCTTCGATTACAACGCCTATGCTCAAGTTTTGGATCCAAATGCTTCAATGAACAATTTTGCGCATGGCGATGAGACTCAAATTTCCTATCAAGGTGAGCCTAGCGAGATATCTTTTTCTGCCCCCGCCTCCAGTGTCCATTATTTTGATACATTTGGAAGTATTTTACTGGATATACAAAATGCGAAAAGCCATCAGTTGAGCAGACAAGAAATCTATCAAGTCACCCAAACCGAAACAAACGTGAAAAAGTTCTTTATTGCGATAATGAGAACTAATCATAATATCCAGGACGATTTGTTAAGTCTATACATTCCGTATTTGGATAACAACGACAAAATATTGTCTCATCCGAATGAGCAAAACTTACAACATACAATGCAACTGCCTGGTGAGCATGGAGTCCAATATTTTTCGCTTGCCGAAATAAGATCTAAAGCCGCCAACTTGAAAAAACTTGGCGTTGACTTCGTGTCATATGATTTGGAGAAAGAGGGTAGTCCTGCAAGAGACCTATTTGATCCTGTTACATCCGTGAAATTAGCGTCAGATATCGTTCATAGAAATGGATTGAAATTTATGGTAGCACCTTCCCGTGAGTTAACGAGTCTCTATGGCGCTCAATTTGCTAAGTTTGTGGATATATACGATGTGCAAGCTCAATCTTTACAATCAAAGCCAAACGAGTACAAAAATTACGTTGAGCAGATTGTGAAGAAGCTTAGGTCTAGTAATGCCGAGATTTCTATAACTGCACAGGTTTCCACAGATAGGGGCTCACTTGATAGTATGAAAAATAGTATATCATTGGTGGCAGAGTCAGTTGACGGGGTGACGTCCTGGTATTCCGGTGATCAAAAAGCACTGATTAAGCTGGAGAGCTTTGTCAAGTGGTTTAGCGAGAAATACAACGATTTAATAGCCAAGACTGAACCCATTTCCTAAGAAATATTTTTCGGTATGAGTCCATTTCGCACCCGTTTAATGTGAGGAATTCTAAATATCCAGCCCTCTTGACAAAGCCAGTCCTCTTGACAGTAAGGATGTAAGAAGCGAAAAGGCAATAGAAGTCAAGAGAGAGTCTAACATAAACAAGACTATGGAATTGTTTCTAAAGCCATTTGACTACCTATTCGTTGTGCTGAAGATTTCTCTCTTGACAGAGTTTGTCTGTTTGGAAATCATTCTTCGCTGTCATTTGATTCTTCGCTGTCATTTGATTCTTCGCTGTCATTTGATTCTTCGCTGTCATTTGATTCTTCGCTGTCATTTGATTCTTCGCTGTCATTTGATTCTTCGCTGTCATTTGATTCTCCCACGACTGTATTGTTCAAAAGTCCCTGTGCGGTACTATTTGAAACTGCTAATTCTGTGTTGTTAAGAGGTTCTTCAATCTTCGTATTTCCCTGGTCCTCTGCCACTGAAGGTTTTGCGTCAGATGTTTGATTGATTGGTGGTAATGCTTCGTCGTCGCCTGGTTGTTCTTCTGTAGTCGTCGCATTTTCACTAACTGGTTGTTCTTCTGTAGTCGTCGCATTTTCGCTAGCTGGTTGTTCTTCTGTAGTCGTCGCATTTTCGCTACTGGTTGTTCTTCTGTAGTCGTCGCATTTTCGCTAGCTGGTTGTTCTTCTGTAGTCGTCGCATTTTCGCTAGTTTTTCTTTCCTTTTCCACTGGTTGTTCTTCTGAAGTCGTCGCATTTTCGCTGACGTTAGAAGGTTGTGGTTCCTCTAACTCTTCTAGATCTTCTGAAGTTGCGTTGTTAGCGGGTGAGATCAGCGGAAGAACTTCCTTGGTCAAATTTTCCTTGTTCAAGAAATCCAAAATGGTTGTAGTATTTCTATTCTCGCCAGTGGGCCCCGAGCTCATATTCAAATTTCCGGCGTCAGTCACATTATTCAGTACGCCTGCAGGCAATAATCCTTGGCCTGTACTATTCTTTAGCGATGAATCAATGAATTCAATAACATTTGTCGCATTAGCCGGGAGAACCTCAAGAAGTTCAGTTTTATTAGCAATAACCAATGGTTCGGAATCTGTGTCATTTTCTTCAACAAATAGGTTCTTTGGCAGTTCGTTCACCTGAGTAGCATTCGAGGGTGGTGGAGGTGGAGTCCTGTCGTCTTCTGGCAAAGGTGTGAAAGGAGCCTTGGTTCCACCAAAATCCGGAGTTTCCTCGTCCTGTGAAAATGCAAATTTCATCTGATAACCATTTACAGTGAGAATGGTTATGACCAATAGGGTAATTATTACAAATGGATTTAACGATTTAGTTTTCATACTTCTCACGAAAGTAAAAGGATACGTAGAATTTAAAGTATACTGAGATAGAACGAGTCCTATAAAAAATGTCTCAACATTGACTGGCAGAGCTTTCTAGAAATAGAGGTCCAGTATGGATGCTGAAGGAGAAAAATATTTTGGACTGAAAACAGGAAAAAAAGGTGTATTTGTGTCAACTTGCTCCAACTAAAAGTCTTCACAGTTAGATTCCTTTGTATCACCTTTAGATGGTTCGAAGTCCATTATAGTGTCATCCCCACTACCGCAATCGAAGTGGTTCGCCCCTGAGCCTCCCCACATCACATCATCTCCTTTTCCACCTTTTATGTCATCGTTTCCTTTTCCTCCCCAAATGAAATCATCGCCACTACCTCCTGCCAACTTATCTGAACCCGATCTACCTTTTAGCTTGTCGTCTCCAGTTCCGCCGAATACCCAATCAGAGCCCCCATTGCCTGCTATCCAGTCTTTTCCTTCTTCTCCGTAGATGGTGTCGCTTCCTCGGTTCCCTTCAATGATATCATTTCCTCTCCCTCCTGTTAAATCATCACTTCCACTATTTCCCTGTATTACATCTGTACCTTTTCCACCATCGATCTCATCAAATCCTTCGTTTCCTTCCAATACGTCATCACCGTCTCCTCCACGGATGTCATCATTACCCGAGTTTCCCTTTACTCGGTCATCGTCGTCATTACCGTACAAATTGTCACCACTTGCCTTACCCCATATCCGGTCATCACCTCCAAGACCCCAAATGCTGTCTTTGTTATGGGTTCCTGGTAGTACATCATTTTTCTGAGTTCCGACTATATCAAGAGCCCACGCTGGATTCAAGTTGAAGACTGGTTGTACCACACCTAGGCTTACAGCCACAAACGCTATAATATATAAGAAGTAATTTCTGTCCATTTTTTTTCAATGAGTAGTATATTATACTTCCATTTAAGGTCTACTAAAACAATAAATTGCTTCAGTCATAGAACATGGAGTCCCGACCCTCAGGCGTGGATTATTATTAAGAGCGACTGAACACGACGATATTATGACAGTTGAATGCCCGCAATTGGAGCACACTTCGACTCCAGCAAACTAGAATGATCTACGTTTGACAGAAATGACATGGTGGTGTGTATTGCTTGTGTGATTAGACCAACAGAAAACTAGTGGCGATAAAGTTTCCTTATGCAATTTCAGATTGACTCAAATACGAAAAAAATTCAGTGACATTGAAATTTATTATTTGCAGTTCCACAAATGAAAAATTCCCGGCCTATCTGATTAACGCTTCTTTTGCTTTGTGCCATTAAGATCAAATCTTTTGATTCAGTTGTCGTATTGGAAGTTCTGGAACACCTTTTCGGCGATAACCAAGCGAAAGGATTGTTTGAAACGGTTAGAGTGCTAAAGAAAGATGGATCTCTCTTTATTTCCGTTCCATATAAAGAATCCATGAACTACATAAGCTGCGCTCATTGCAAGAGTTTAACGTTGGTTGATCATATCACAGCGTAGCACACAGAATTAATATCATCAGTGGGTTTGAAGTAGTGTTGTAAATAACTTAACAAGGAACGTTTAGCACAACACTAGTTTGGGGTTCTCCCAAGCCAGTTTTCATTGTTTTCTAACCTACCTATAATTACCGAACATGCGGGGCAGAACGGGTTTCAGATCAATCGTAATCTGTTAATTTAGTTCATGCCTATGAATCTGACATCGGTATACTTAGTCTTCCTCCTATATGGTCACAACTTAATATCTGCTCCTCATAATTTCCATGTTTAACGATTTTGCGTATCTGAACATCCTTATTACAAAAAACACAAAATTTTTTTTCACGCATGATTTAATTTTCCGTTACCGCAAAATTTATCTTTTTAAAATATGTAATACTACTGCGTCTTTCGCCAGCCATTGCTTGTCTGCCGCGATAGTGCGATTATGTGCCGAAGAACTTTCGCACGGATATTAAATAATCTCTTGTCAAAAATTAATTGATTGTAAGAATCTCTTAGTTACTTGATGCGGATTAGTGTCCGCATCCACAGCCACTCGCGTGCTCGTTCTCAGATTCAACATTTTGCTTCTTTCTTTTTTCATTTGTGTTCTGATTTGATTCTACGTTTTCTATTTGACTCATAAGATATAGTTGTGCACCAATCTATATTTGGATTGTAAATTGAATTTAATCAATATGGGTGGGTTTATGACTAAAAATTGATATAAATCTTAACCAAACGAATCAGTTTCAATGCGATACTTAATAATTTTAGAATAGATTTTTATGCATTCTAATCATGTTGATCACGTCCATCAGATCACGCTTCGGGCATCATTTGAATTCCTCATATAGAATGATAACCTCATTAGACGTAATCGATGCATTGACGGCTTTAATACTTGGATTTGTAATGAACATATTTATCCCGTCTTCAGTGGATTCTGTCTTGGCAAATATTTTTACCCTTTGGTTTTCAGTCATAGTAGATGTTTTTTAAGTCAACTATAAAATTCAATCTCTACCGTTCGATAATCGATGTTTTCATACCGGCAAAAACATGAAAATGAATTATGAACAACCAACACCATCGATGTCTAATACCACAAATAATTCAGGCAGTGACGGCACTTTGCTAAAAACTAAGCCACCACCGAGGCCGCCAGCCTACGCTGTTGTATAAGCTGCGGAGTACAAAGATTACAGTCATCATATAATGAAATAGTGTAATTGGCCATTGATTGCAGTATGGAGTATGATGGTTCGTGTTTTGCGTATGTTTATGAAAATGGTCAAATTGATTTCAACGAGCGCGACTTGTAAAGGCTTTAATGTAGTAGGAGGGCTATGAGATTGAATGTCAGAAACAGAAAGAACAGAGAAAACTAAAACCGAAACCGATGAAGAAGGTAACACGACAACCGAAACAGAAGTTGAAGAGAAAAAGGAAGACGATTAAATCCTCATAAATAATCTTTTTTTTAATTATTATCATGATCGGAGATTAGCCAAGACCAATAAACCTTAAATATTTCTCACGTAGATATTGGGACACAACATTGGATGCCCCTAATCAACAACCAGTGATTGTAGCTGTAATTGACGATGAGGTTGATCTCAGCTTATTTGTTCAAAGATGCTTTGAGCCAGATTGATGGGGTTATGGTTTTAAATTTTAACGATCCTTCGCTCGCTCTAGAGCACTTTCAATCTAATTACAAGAATTACAGAGTCGTAATTACGGATTATAGAATGCCTGGAATGACTGGCATAGAACTGTTAGAAAAAATGAAAGCAATTAGCCCCGCGGTTACAAGAATTTTGGTTAGCGCATTTGAAGTTACTGACGAGATATTTGAACAATGCAAATGTGTGGATAAATTTTTGCAAAAACCAATCTCGATGGTAAAGCTGAATTGATGAAATTGAAATACTAGTCAATCCGCTGCGAGTTACACATAAAAACCTCACCGACACTTGACACATACTCCTTGAGTCTTAATAAGATATGTTGGATACATATTTGCTATGAGTACCCTTGCAAATGGGGACAATGGAAGAAAACCTACACCTGAAAATAATAAATCATCAAATGAAGACGAAATTTCAGGCCGTTTGTCTGCATGTTCCACCAGGACATCATTATCTTATATTATATCCGAATATAGAAACGTTGCGAAAGGTTTATGCTAGTTATATAAAGAGGCAATTGGAAGAGCAACCAGATTCCGTTGTTCTCTTTCTGTCCTACTACGATACAACGGACAATATAAGAAGCGTTCTTAGCTCAAAGGGTGTCCCTGTAAAAGAACATGAAAGAAATGGTACCATGATCCTTTTAGATATTATGAAAGTTCTTCGTAATCCGTATTTTGAAGTTCCTGATATTGAAAAATTAAGGGAGCTTGCAAAGAAAACTGAAAAACAATTCGGAGACAAAACAATTTTCATAATCGCTGACATGTCAGTGTTCAATCATACGAAAAAGGCTTCGGAACTGTTAGAATATGAAAAAACTCTTCATAAAGACCTAAAAGTTGAAAGATGGAAAGAGCTCTGTTTGTATAATAAACGTGACTTTGAAACTATGTTTTCACAAGACGAATCAAACACGCTGATGGAATACCACAAAGATAAAGTCGTATTGGTGAATTGAATGTACAATTAACGTTACTCTCCTCAGTACCCTTATCTTTTTTTCCTTACCCAATGGCCTCGGTTATGGAATTATTTCCATTCCCATCTGTCAGAAAAATTACCTTCCTTACTGTCAGCTTGATTATTAGGGCAATTGTTGTCCTTTCTTCTGCTGTTTCTATTTACGCCCAGAGTAACTCTACGGAACTCACTTAGTGGTTCGTACCACTTGATTTAGGTAAACAGCTAATAATTAAGTGTATTGGATCGCTTGTTGAATTCGTTTCAGATTGTGCCTCACCGGCCAACTGCAAATCGTTAATGCTAGCAGGAAACGATATACTAGAATGTATTCCAGATTCAAAATTTAAGAATGCTGATGAGCAAGTGATTTTCCCGTAACTATCTAAGTCCATTGATAAATAAAGACATACTGATTTACAGTAATAACCATACTTCTACTTTTTTTTCTTTATAATTATTTTGTAGAGAAGGTCACCAATGACAGGAAGTTCTAAATAATCAATAAGTATTGCTATCCATGCTAATAAGGACGGAATTTGTACGAAACTTGAATTAAAAAAGCTACTATATACAACATCGTCGGTAATCCAGAAAATATGAATAACTTGTACTCCGAGCAATCCTAAAAATAGGTAACTCTTCTTTGAATCTTCATCTGAACGTATGCTGTAAATGTAAAAAATAATTCCAGAAACAAGTGCAGGAATCTCGATATAATCTATTACAACGAATAGCGGCAAGAGGTTTCTAGGGACTAGAAAGAAACTTTGTCCAAATATCTTTTGAAGAACTACGTCCGTAGTAAGCCAATATAAATGAATAATTTGAAGTGATATTAAGATAAAAGTAATTTTTAGACCTAGGGTTTCGTAACGATGATAGAAATCAATAAACTTTTTTAATAGAATAAATCTTCGAGAAGATCTAGGCTTCATTGTGATAATATTGTATGATACTTAAATAAACAAATAGCGCTTGTAAATTTTGTACTAATTAAATGAACTTTAGGTCATAAAGCCTAGATAGACGAAGATAGAGAAGTTAGAGTATATTGTGATTTCAAAAGAAAGTGGGGAGACAGAAGAAGAATTAATGAATAACTCGATCATGCAATTAATGACCCACGGCTACACTTGTGAGGCGATGGTTCATGGTTTTTGAATGTGTGCTTCAATTTCAGAAATCTTAGGTACAAATCACGGATCTATCGACAACCCAGGGAATGGAATCCGATCACTAAAGTAGAATCAAGGGCACTACAGATAATAAGAGCACGACAAATATGTATTGAAAGACAGGGATTGACGAAAAACAAAACGACTCCTCGTATAGTTAACTCATTAATTCAACCTGGCGGCAGGGATCTAAACTGTGGTTTAAATTACAATTTAAAACTCATAATCGCTACCTATCTCATCATATCGCATCTTCAAAGATAATTCACTGCCATCATAGTGATCAGCTTTATCCTTAGGAAATTTATATCCATGAGACACTAGTTTTCCCTGTATTACCAGAAAGGTATCTTTGTACTCGTCTGCAACGTAACCAAATCTCGTACTATCACTGGTCCGAACAGGTGTTCTGTTAGAAATAATTTGATTCCAATTCATAAGATCAACTCTTGTTATTAGAGTGCAGAATAAGTAATAAAAGTTTCACAGAGTATGTCATAAATTCTCTGACAGACCTCAGTTGAACTAAACTTAAGGCTGGATCAAACTTATGAATTCTTTTCCTATTATAGTAACTACATATTTTGAAGGTAATTAGTCTGGTTTGATTATCTGATCTCTCAACGACCTCTGCTCTGTTAAATTATCAAGTGGGTTCGGCAGGTTTGCTAAGGTGCTTGTGATGTTATCGAGTGGATTGGATAAGTTTGATAACGGATTTGAGAGGTTAGCGAGCGGGTTGGACAGATTCGCTAAAGGGTTTGACAAGTTTGCAACGGGATTTCTTTCGATTTTTAAGACTGGATTGGTGAGATTTCTGATCGAATCGTTCTGCGAAAAGCCGGTTATTCCCGAAGTATTGGAGCTAGCATTGTCCCTTAATGCATAGGCGGAGTTAGAAATAAAGGAAATAAATAATAAGACTAACAAAACTGTGACTGTAATTATTAGCCAACCAAAACTTAATGGTGGTTTACCTTGTTTGAGTTTATCGCAGGAGACGTTATTCAATACACTTCCCATACTTGTTAATATTCAATATGTTACTTTAGACTTTGTAACATACCGGGCTCAGCTTCACTTTGCACCGTTACAACTCTCTTCAGCAGATTCTGGTGATGGGAGTCGGTGTAAACATATTGTAGAATGTCTCCCGTCATAGGTTGTTTACACCTAGAATTGCTTAGTTGAGTTGCAGCCGCCATATGTGGAAAGATATTGTTATTTATTTTCTCAACTGTTTTGAAACGACAAGATCTGGGGTTTGAGTCACACCTGTCATAATTTATCGATAGTTTTCGTCACTCATAAGCGAGCATTTCTAAAGTTCTGTCAGTACTTCTATAGAACTGTTCTCTCTTGAAATTGGCGTATATCTTTTTGATACCAATGCATGGTTTAGTAACTCCAATTGATCTACTGGTATGTTCATTGGTTTGATTGTCCGTAAAGACTGACTTTCTTCGACTGACATTCAAGAACTATAGAGCAGCAGTCAGCTTTAAGCATTCATTATACGCGGACTCTCTAGGTTGGGGATCGGCTCTGATCTCTATCGAATCCTATCAAAGATTGTTACCTTCAGGCGCCTCGCCTCCCGATTATACCCTGAGTAGATGAGCAATCGGTCGATGGACTTATTTTATAGGCTAATTTGTTTCAAGTCTTAAATATTATATTGTATTTAGCGTTCGAGGTTTTGTGACTCGAATATTAGTTGTAGATGATGATGAAGATAACTTGAAACTGTTTACCATTGTGCTAGAATATGCCGGATTTAAGGTTATGTCATACAGCGATCCTCTTGAGGCGCTAAATGAATTCAAGCCCAGCTATTATGATCTGGTCATACTGGATTATTTAATGCCAAATTTGAATGGTGTCGAGTTGTCCAAGAGACTCAGGCAGAAAGATGAATCAATAAAGATATTGATACTTACAGCCAGTCATGAACAAATACATATTTCTCATAACCAGGAGTCGGTTGACGTGATTTTGAAAGTTGTTAGAAAACCGATTGCCATACCCAAATTACTTGATGAGATTGATTCGATACTTGGTTTAGAAAAGAAGAGTGTTGCAACGTGAATTAGTACGCCGTTCTAAATTCAAGGTGAGAAAAACGCTTTCAATTTTCATTATTTAAGAGAAACTCCCTTAACATCATCATCAACATGACGGCAACATCATGTGCTCTTGTAATTTTGATATTCTTAGGTCGCTTATCCGAAATTCCGAACTGAAATCCTCTACTGATTCCCCTCATAAAATAGTGAGGAGCACTATTGCAGTTGTAACCAGTTCTCTGCGGCTGTGGCCCACTATAAGAATAGTGGGAGGGAATATATTAGTCAGAAATGCCGTCTTTTTGGCATGTTTAGTCTTATTGGTAGTGTAGAATTGAATTTATCACGGAGGATTAATATTATTTTGGACGTACTCCTTTAGTAGAGGGCCTGTAGAACACCATTATGTCACAGTTACTCATAATGGAAGATGATCGCGATATAGCTTCATTATACAGCCGCGTTTTGAAGGAAGAAGGTCACAAGGTTATGCTGGCTCATACGGCTGAGAAATGTCTCAAAATTTATAGTAAGAGGCTTTACGAAGTACGGATGAAAAAATCCGTTATCAATGACGCTCACCCGTTTGACGCGGTTATCCTTGATTATCAAATGCCCGACAGAACCGGATTAGAAGTGGCGAAGGAAATAATAACGCATAACTGTCGTCAGAGGATAATCTTTGCCTCTGCATATATTGAAATATGTTTGTGATTCTATAAAGAAATTGAAAGTTCCGGTTGAAATATTACGTAAACCCGTGTCAAGAAAAACATTGGTTGATACAATAGAACACAGGCAGGTATATCAACAATTGAAAAGCCGAAAAATTGATCCTAAAGCCTTTAGGATGGCAAATTTAAGCCATGAACAATTAAAGACTATTTCGGACATCCTATCAGCTAGTGTATGATTAGTGTTACTGCTTGAAGTAAAAATTCGTACGTAAAAATTGAGTGAGTTCAAAAGACTGGGGAGAATTCCCCCAGATACGGGGCGTTAATACTAATCTCGAAAATTACGATCACCAATTTAAGTGAATATCGTGCTATTGCTTTTCATTAATGTGACATTCCGCTTGGATATGCTCGTGTACCGCCTCAACAAGCTCGAGTTGTAGTCCGTAGATCACTGCTCCAAAAGGAGTCACGATATATTTTCCACTCTTGCGTCTGATCATATCTGCCTTGATAAACCTGGAAAGTCTCAAGTAATACTGTTTTCGCGATAGTTTGATATAGTGAGGTCTAATTACGTCGGTTGCTATAGAAGAGAATAAATCACGTCCGTCAGGGTCACGTATCGCGTCTAATATATTCAATCTCGTGACGATTTTTGGTTTTTTATTCATTTTTCATATCAACTTTTTGTGCTATTTATATTGTACATGGTTATTATGGTATTTAAATGAGAAGTGAATTGAGCCCCAGTCCAAGCGCATCTTTCTGTCAGTAATATTTCTCCCTTGATGCTATTACGGACTGCTTAGCGTTGAAGAGACGAAGGCGATATGGAAAGGATGAGATGAAAGGAAATCAATTTGGAGGATCAAAGGCGCCCAGTGCTCCTATAAGCGTCGGAGAAGAATACATTTTAACCATCGATGAGATGGGCAATGACGGAACAGGTGTCGCCAAATTTAGAGGGCATCTCAATTCTTGTCAATAACACAAACCCCGGAGATAGGGCCATGATCAGGATTACAAAGGTGGGACGCGCCTATGCATAGGGTAAAGTCTTTAGTAGGAAGTAACATCGATTAAGTTGTACATAATGTGTTATCATAGTTGGTACTCTTTTCTCCCGTTCTAGTGTGGGTAATAGCCGTAGAAAAATAATGAAACAAGTCTAAACATAAATTCTCGTAGAAAGGAACAAAACAAAGATAGGGGTTGGTGGTCTGTGCAATGTTCGGATTATGAATAAGGCAAATGATTTTGATATGCAAATAACAGTTCCATTTATGAATGCAAAGATGGACGGAAATCAAGCGATCTTGCGCCACAAGTTCATATACTAGATGGAACAAAAATTATCGATTTTTCAAGCCTTACTTCTTCTTAACAGGTTTTAAAAGCCGTAATAAAAGAGTTAATAAAATTGGGTATCAATGAAGTTACGGTTATACTCAAAATTTAGTGTGAATTTATTTTTTAGTAAAAGTCGAGAATGCAACATTAATAGAAAATATTAGGTTTTTATCAAACAACGGATGATACACATTTCTCAGTGAGTTAATGGCTCCGCATGAAGAGCAACCGTTAGGGGTGTACATTATTTGTAACTTAATTTACTTACGCGACTGTGACGCGGAGTACAAACATCACAGTCATCATATAATGAAATAGTGTAATTGGCCATTGATTGCAGTATGGAGTATGATGGGGATAACCAATCTATCAATTAAATAATTTAGATATGAAGTTTTAAAGTCACCGCTGCGAGACAATCAACGGGTAGTTAAATGCGCTCGCAACGGGAGAGAATATGAGTTCTCAAGAGAACAGGGAACTCAGCGATTATATCTTCCATACTAGTTTCTTTTTATTGTCTCAAGGTTGAGATTATATGACCATGATAATAATGGTATCATGCCGCTAAAAAAACCATCATTAGTCCGGGGGTGTACGCTCATGAATCTCTAGTCGCTAACAAAACTGAATACATTTTACCGGCTGGATCACGGATTGTCGCATTGATTTCTTTGACTGGAATGCCAAACACGGAGCTGGCAAATTCCCTCACATGCTATGATAAGAGATGGTTTTTCTGAGCATTACCCCCGTGTCGTTGCTTGTACGATCGTTCACATATTCTATGAAATCTGCTTCCACATATTCTATGACATTTATTGCTTGGAACGTACCTTCATATGGCAACTAAATTAATGAGTACATAATTAGGTATGTTTGACAATTTCCTTTCGGTCTCAACCTTATGATCTAGTTACATTTTGTGTATTCAGGTTTGGTAAATTGAAGAAAGGAACTGCGCCACTTCCAGATGCATAAGGTAACTGACCATTCCACCTGTTAATCGCCTGCCATTGTAGATATTCTGGACTTGATCTCAGCTGGCCAGTGATTATTTTGATGGCTTCAGATTCTCCACTGGCCTTTTCTATGTTTGCTCTGGCTGCCGCTTCAGCCTGGACTACATTCTGGTTAGCAATAACTGGTACTGCCATCAAGTTGTTCTGTTCAGTAAGATATTTTTGAAATGCTACTACTTTCTGTTCTATCTGGTCTGCAAATGACTGCGAGAACTGGAAATCTGTTATGAATATGTTCTGAACAACAATATTGTTTGCAACAAGAGTTGTCCGTATGGCCTGAGCAATGACATCTTTGGCATTCTCTCTCTTCGTAATCAGTTCCTCCGCGTTGAATTTTGCAACACTTGCTTTAACTGACTCCTGTATGGTAGGAGAAATAACACGGTCTTGGTAAGTAACACCTAAGAGTTGATAAATTTTGTTAACTTGTTGAGGATCTATTCGATAGTTCAATGCTATCACTGTTTTGACTTCCTGCAAATCCTTTGAGGCAGCTGAAGCCTCGGCTTCGAACTTTTGAGTACGCACCTCCATCTGTATTACTTGTTCTACAAATGGAGTGACAATGTGGACTCCTTCTCCTAAAACACGATCCTCTACTGCCCCAAGATATAGAACTACGCCTCTATAGCCTGCTTGGACCCTTGCTACTGATTCGATCGTAAAAACAATGATAACAATCACTGTGATTACGACGGCAGCTATTCTGAGTTTATTAACTCCCGGAATTCGTGGCATGCGAGTGTAAGACATAGCCTGGTTTACGCAGCATAATAGAGTGGAACATCATATAAGTGCTAGTCCGATCCACTCAGGTATTTGAAAAATAGTATAAATTTGCTTACAAAATTTTTAGATACTAATATTTACCTCATTTATAGTTATAATATAGACCATGAGAAAGAAAATACATTTGCCTATCGAGGACTATCTTTATGAGTAAAAGTATACTTGCTACGGTAGCTACTGGCTTTGTTTTCTTGTTAGTTTCTAATGCGATATTATCTAATTTACCGTCACATATTCTTACAAGTGCCTCAGGTCAGGAGGAAAGTAATAAGAATATTATAAACAATAATAACAATCGCGGAAATTCCTTACAGAGTATCATTGATGAGCGCACAGCCCAAGCCTTGGATAACGCAAAAAAATTGCGAAAGGTTTCAGGAGAGAGTGTCCCAAACCAATACATAGTGGTATTAAAAGACAGGAAGGCCATAACTCCTAGTACGAGCCCGTCGGCTTCTACCTCCGCGCGATCTGCTGCGGAGGAAGCGAGAAATCAGGGTGCGACTTTACGACATGTTTATGAACATGTACTAAACGGATATGCCGTCAGAGTTCCGAACCAACAAGTTCTTGATAGAATCCTAGCAAATCCTGCAGTAGACTATGTACAGCCAGATAAAAAGGTGAAAGCTTTTGGCCAGACTTTGCCCAAGGGCATAAATAGAGTAGACGGCGATCTCAGCCCAACAAAATCAGGAGACGGGACTGGTTCTCTGAACTCTGATATAGCCATTCTAGATACAGGAATTGATATTAGTCACCCAGACTTGAACGTCTACAAGCAAGTAACGTTTGTTTCAGGAACCAGTTCGGGGAACGATGATAATGGCCACGGTACTATGGTTGCTGGAGTATCCGCAGCCAAAGATGATTCCCAAGGAGTAGTTGGTATAGCCCCTGGAGCCAGATTATGGGCTGTTAAAGTTCTTGACCGCAATGGCCAAGGTTTTGATTCAGATGTAATAAAAGGTATCGATTACGTCACGGACCATAAGAATGAAATAGACTCTGTTAACTTGAGCTTCGGTGGCGAAGGCCCTGATGATGCACTTCACACTGCAATCAGCAACTCCGTGGCAGCTGGCGTAACATACGCAGTAGCTCGCTGGAAACGAGGCTATGGACGCCAAGTCATTCGTACCTGCAAGCTTCCCCGAAGTGATAGCAGTGTCTGCCATTGCAGATAGTGATGGTAAATGTGGCAGCCAAGGTGCATCCACTTCATATGGGTCAGATGATACACTAGCTTCTTTCAGCAACTATGGTTCTTTAATTGATTTGACTGCCCCAGGTGTAGATATCCAAACAACATACAAGGGCAGCTCCTATCGCTCATTTTCCGGCACTAGTGCATCAACTCCTTTTGTTACCGGGGCTGCTGCTTTGTACAAATCCACTCATCCTGGAGCAACTCCTGCAGATATTCGAGACGCTCTCAGAAGTTCTGGATCAAACCCTTCTTCAGCATGTGATGGTAAAGGCCATGGTTACTTTAAAGGGGATCGTGATAGCACACATGAACCATTACTCTATCTTGGTAGCACTACATCCGCCGATACAACCCTTCCCACCGCAACAAGCACCAGTCCTGGTGGAGGGACCAGCAACTTTCAAGTTAATTCGGTTATCAAGGTGACATTTAGCGAACCAATGTTGGCCTCTTCTATCTCAAGCAACACATTTACTTTAAGGATCGCAGACACAACAACAAAGCTGGGAGGTGCGGTATCGCTCAGTTCAGACCGTAAGACAGCAACCTTTGATCCTTCAGCTAACCTCAGCTACTTTAACTAAATATGTTGCTACAATTTCTACAGGGGCAACAGATCTTGCAGGTAATGCCTTGAGTGAAATCAAGAAATGGTCCTTTACCACCGGTGGCGTAGCACAGTCAGATACCACAAAACCTAACGTTATAGGTACGAGTCCTGGTGGAGGGACCAGCAACTTTCAAGTTAATTCGGTTATCAAGGTGACATTTAGCGAACCAATGTTGGCCTCTTCTATCTCAAGCAACACATTTACTTTAAGGATTGCAGACACAACAACAAAGCTGGGAGGTGCGGTATCGCTCAGTTCAGACCGTAAGACAGCAACCTTTGATCCTTCAGCTAACCTAGCTACTTTAACTAAATATGTTGCTACAATTTCTACAGGGGCAACAGATCTTGCAGGTAATGCCTTGAGTGAAATCAAGAAATGGTCCTTTACCACCGGTGGCGTAGCACAATCAGACACCTCACCATCAACGGTCGTCAGCACCAATCCAGCTGGCCGCGCTTCTACTCATCCATCTGTGCCCTCCTCTTCAGAATCTCACTCGAAAAATCTTCACTCGAAAGATCTTCCCGTTATCAAGAATGCAGAGAAAGAGATTGTATCCACAATTAGTACAAACAATCCACCTATTGCCAAGGATGACAGACTTATAGCAGTGGCAAATAGGCCAGTTGTGGGGAAAATATTAGATAACGATATCGACCCAGATGGTAATACACTGAAGATAATATCTGTCACATCTCCAACCAAAAATGATGGTGCTGTTATCATTAACAAGAATGGAACAGTAACATTTCTCTCTGCCACTGATTTTACAGGTATTGATAGTTTCACCTATACCGTATCTGATGGCGAAGGAAAAAACGACCAAGGAAAAGTTTCAATTAACGTTAGAGCATCAATAGAACAACACAGTCAGGAGAAGATAATCCCCAAAACAGCGATTACCAAGGAACAGCTGATTGCCAAAAATGAGAGAGATATGATGGAGAAGCATAACCAAATCAGAGGAGATATCCATGTTGATAATGCGAACTCACAAGAAATCCATAAGAGAGCGCTGTCCAACGAGAGTATCAGTTAGTTGTAAGTCAAATACCTGAGAGATTGTTTTATCTGTATATATTTTCCCACCCTTCCAAAATCATTTGCGGAAGCCATAGAGACATTCTCTGTCTTGTTCACCAGGCGGTCTATCTCAGACATTGTTCTCCCCTAGTTTTTTGAACTAGTTTACGCTTGGTTTGTAGATTGTCATGTTGACAACTTGAATTTAGATTTTTTATGATTTTTGAAGTAAGAACCTTGCCTTTTCTATCCATGTCTATAGGCAAATCATTTTCCTGTTTCTAATCGCTATGTAATGTACGAACTGGCCTAGCCCTCGCAAGTTACGATAGTAATTCATACAAGTTCTCTCAGACATAGGAAACTTCCTTACATTAGCGGACTTTATTAGTTACCACAACGAAAAACTGCTGAGGGTGAAATCTCAATCTCCCCCAGCAGTTACGAACCACACGGGATTCTGGTTTGGAACAGCATCTTTGAGGTTCGCAATAAAGATGATATCAATAAATTTTATTAAAGTTACAATTTAGGCGTACGCAATTATTTTATGGGAATGTTGGCATCTGGCAATAAATCCGTATTGCGCCCTTAGCCTCTATCACCTGAACAGCGGTAGCCGCACCCGGCCGACCGTCTGGATTTAGTAATATCTTCTATCTCATAAATGCCGTATATCCTCTTCATTTCTTAATACAATAGCATTGAGGTCATTATAAACCACACAATTACTACTTGCTATTTTAACGGTTCCTGCTCTATGAAGAAAAATGATGCACAATTAGGATATTCATAGTGCATAGTACGCAAAAATCTATTAGCGATAACTCTCTAATCG
>CAVSLF010000009.1:0-192854 GCA_963728595.1 uncultured Nitrososphaeraceae archaeon | reverse complement strand
ACATACCTCGACTAATATGGCACAAATGCCGGCTCTGATACCAAAGGAAGTAGAAATCCAGAGACTAAAGAAAATCTATATCATGGTTATAATGCTGGGGTCAATCGCAGCATCCGTAGAGGTAGATAACTTTGTCGACGGATCACTACATCAGACTGCAATTAGGGATAGTGCATTTACACCAGCTCACTGGTGGTTGTACAGTCACTTCGTAGCCCTGCCACTTGGATGGGGATTTGTGGCAATGTATGACCGAAGGGTACCTATACTGAGAGGTCCTGCCAACTCAATGAACACTGGTCTAAAGATAACCATCATAGGCTATCTTGCAACCATGTTTACGATTGGTGTAAATGAAATGTGGCACTTCTGGTTTGTCGAGGAGATATTTTCGGTGCCAAACCACTGGATGTTTAACATGGGAGTTGTAGTAGCTTTCATGGGCGCTCTTGCTTATGTAGTAAGAGTATATGCACGTCTGGTTGAATTAGGTGCTGAAACTCCAGCAAAGAATCCATACGTAGCCGAGATGTACAAGCTAGCACTCGAAGGAAAGCTGTACAGTAGGTCCATACCATAAAACAAAGACAAACAAAAAGAACCCAAAAAAACAGTCAACTTCTCCTTTTTTTTATATTTATTATTGTAGTAAGTAATCATATAGCAGGATTTCTTGGAAGTAATTCTATACACGTTAAAAGTAGTAACATAGAATGCCAATCAAATTACACGAACTCAATAATACAACAGGTGCCAATAAAATGAACAGCACTTATTCAGCTGTATGATATTAGAAATTCGAAGGCTTAGTGTACTCTTATGCTATTGTAAAAACCATAATTGGTGTTTGTGTATCTATCGAAATTGTATCTATCGAAATGAAATATTCGAAGACAGTTGACTTGTGAAGTAAATGTAGATATAAAGAGAAATCATTACTAAAGTTCTTATTCAAACCCTGGAAACTTTCTACATGATTTACTTATACCAGTGTCTAGGATGTCTACAGATATTATCATCTAAAGACAAGTTGCAAAAGCACCTCGCAATTTGCGGATCAACAACATACGTGACTATGACATTAGATGAATATCTTAGGGGGTAGGTTGGACAAATTAGAAATTGTCGAATTATCCTTTTACTGGCAAACTAGTCAAAAAATCATAAGTAGCTCGTCTTAGTTTACTTCTGGCATGGAATATGCGGACATAAGTATCGTTGAGCAGATAGAAATGAAGATGATACGTCCTTCCCAATTTTCAGTCAGGGACAAATTTCAAAAAATGAACGATGATGAAATAGAATTACTTGCGTCAAGCATACGAGAACATGGATTACTACAACCAATTTTGATACGTCCTCTAAGTCATGGATTTGAAATAGTAGCAGGACATAGAAGATTCCAAGCATGTAGGTCACTACACTGGAGATTTATGTCATGCAAGATACGAGAAATGTCTGATAGGCAGGCATATGAGATTCAGCTTACTGAGAACATACAACGCAAGTCAATGGATCCAATAGAGGAGGCGGAAGCATTCAAGAAATACGTTGTAGATTTGGGATGGGGTGCAGTAAGTGAATTGGCAAGAAAGATCGGCAAAAGTGAAGAATATGTTTCTCATCGACTACAGTTGCTAAAACTACCCGAAGATGTAAGACAGCAGATTACGCTCAATCGACTAAATGTCAGCCAAGCGATAGAACTTACAAATCTAGATTCCACAAAGCAATCTGAAATATTGGACAGGATCATAAGCGAGGGTCTTACGGTTAGAGAGATTAGAGAAATGAAATCGTTAACAACCATAAAGTCAGATGATTGCTCTACCGCGGGAAATCACAGATCAGCTGAGAACATAATAAAATCAGTTAAAGTAGCCAAGAAAGCTTCTCTTACCTTGCGCATTACTCTTATGCGTCTCGACAACCTAATAGAGGAAGTTCATAGCACTATACATCCAGAGTACCGTGCAGATCTGATCAATCTTTTGATGGCAATGAGACTGCAAGTTCATTCTATGATTGATGAGGCTATAAGATTTAGAAACGTTACCAAAAAAGATATTAGCCCCAGGAATGATTCTTTTTTAACAAAGGCGCAACTTAAGTCGAATTAAGAATACGCTGGTGTTATCTTCCGAGAAATGGTGGTAACCATTCATCGAGAAACCTTTTGTATTCCTTGGAAGTATGGGTGAGTGCATCAACTGACGGGTTCTTCATCGGGATGAAATCATACACTTCGTATGATTGTATTATATCTCCAAACAAGTTTCTGTAGATATCACTTTCTTCATCAGCCATCTCCTCGGAAAGAAAAGAATGAACAGTTATCCAGTCATATCCTCCTCTAGTACGCCCAGAAAAAATTACAAAAGGGGCATCTTGCAAATATTTTTTTAAACCTTCTAATCTTTTGGGTAGGTGCTGAGATGTCTTGAATGTCACCAGTACTACCCTCATAGTACGACGACTAATCTTCTTCAGATCGACAGAAATAGTATATCCGGTTATCACTCCGTCTTCCTCAAGTTTGGTAATCCTTGACTCTATCTCCTCTTCCGTAAGATTAAAACCGTGGCCTCTTAAAAAATCCCATATTTCTCTGCAGTCTTGTTTCGAATTATGGCCTAGGGTAGATAGTATCAATTCGTCAACATCGTCTATCATCGTTCTTTAATTACTGGAAGTTAGTTATAGATTTTTCAGATCTGTGTTCCAGATTTGACTATCGTTTTGCGGGAAAAGGATGAGCTGTTGCCATCGATCGTATAATTATTCTTAAATATTCCAAAAAAGGTAGTTGCAGACTATGGATTCCATCCTCACGGAGGGCGTGGGATATTTCGTCCTTATTGGAGTGGGATTGATAATGGCATTAATTGTAACTTTGCTTGTTAAGGCAGAAACCAAGTGGTTAGGTACAAGAAAAACCTTCGAATGGTTTTATACAGCAGGCAGGAATGTAAAAACAGGTCTCATCGCATGCTCCGTAGTGTCAGCGTGGACCTGGGCCGCGACGCTTCTTCAATCTTCTACAGTAGCATATCAATTTGGTATTAGCGGACCTTTCTGGTACGCCGCAGGTGCTAGTATTCAGGTAGTATTGTTTGCTATTCTTGCAATAGAGTTGAAGAGAAAGGCAGCCATGTCACACACTTTCCCCGAAATTATTAACGTACGATTTGGGAAACATGCTCACAAAGTATTTCTGGCATTTGGTTTGATGACAAATACCATAGTAACAGCCATGCTTGTTTTAGGTGGGGCTGCCGTCGTAAATTCGCTTACGGGTGTAAACATCTACATCGCTGCCTTCTTGATTCCAGTCGGTGTAATCATCTATACTTTCTTTGGTGGACTCAAGGCGACATTTTTTGCAGATTATCTCAATACAGCCTTCATCTTTGGAGTTATCTTGATTTTCGTAACTGCCATCTACTTCATCAGCCCAGACATAGGTGGAATCTCAGGTATGTTCGAAAAGCTAAATAAATTGACAATTTCAAAGCCAGTCGAAGGGAACGCAGCAGGTGCCTATTTAACCATGGCATCTACGGGAGCGTTAATTTTTGGTGTTATAAATATCGTCGGAAACTTTGGAACGGTCTTTGTAGACCAAGCTTATTGGCAAAGAGCCATAGCAGCCAGACCAAGATCGGCAGTTAAAGGTTTTCTTATCGGCGGGCTAGCGTGGTTTGCAATCCCATTTGCTCTCGCAACTACGCTTGGTCTTGGTGCGGTAGCAGTAGGAGTTTCTTTGACTCCTGATCAAATAGGTATGGGTCTAATAGCCCCGACAGCAGCCTCACAAATGCTTGGTGATCTAGGTGCCGTCTTACTGCTTACTGTGCTTTTTACTGCCGTGACTTCAGCTGGTTCTGCTGAATTAGTAGCAGTGTCGTCACTCGTCACTTATGACGTTTACCGCACGTACATCAAACCATCTTCTTCTGGTAGGGAACTAATGAAAATTTCGCGTCTAGCCATCCTGGGATTTGGCTTTGGGATGGGCATCCTTGCATCTATATTGTTACTGATTGGCGCCAGTCTGCAGTATCTGTATTTGGTAATGGGGATACTAATCGGCTCTGCTGTTGTTCCTATCACGCTTGCAATCCTGTGGAAAAAAGCAAACAAGTATGCGGCAACTCTGGGAGCTATTGTGGGACTGGTCTGTGGTGTGGGTGCTTGGTTAACATCCGCATGTTTGCTTTATGGAGAAATAACAATGTCATCCACAGGTCAAAACGCACCGTTACTAATCGGAAATCTCAGTTCAATATCAATAGGCGCCATTGTCTCGATAGTTGGAAGTATCGCCAAGCCGGAGAACTTTAACTTTGAAGTCATGAAACAACGTATACTCGTGGTAGACTCCAAAATACGTTCAAGAATTGAGCAAGACACGGATGAATCATTTCTAAAAAATGCGGCTCAATTCAGCTACAAGTATGCTATTGCCCTTACCTTTATACTTGTTATAGTTTGGCCTCTTCCCCTTTACCTTTCTGGGTATGTTTTTTCACTGTTTGTCTATTATATTTGGATTGGGATTGCTATCACGTGGGCCGCAGGAGCCGCTGTCGTAATTATCGCATTACCTTTAGTAGAAGCAAGAAAAGCGATAGTGGAAGTAATAAGAAGAATTATCACTTTTTCGTTATCCCGGAATATCCTGGAGGGAGACTCCTCTGACTATGCCTCTGGTGGAAGGGAGTATCCAACAGCAATTTCTAAACACGTTCACAGATTCAAGAATGCGGAAAATTACAATATACGTAAATTGCTTGTAGCAATTGATGGTTCGAAGGAATCTCTACGTGCATTAAATTATGCGAGCTATCTGTTTGGGGAAACTATGCCTGTAAGGATAATTTTGCTTAATGTGATAGAATGGACCGACGACAGTGATGGCTCTTTAGATGAAGTAATGTCCGATGAAATGGTCCAAGAGGGGAGAAAAATGTTGAGAAGTGTGATGGTACCAAAGTTTCATAAATTTGAGAGAGTCGTAAAATTAGGGGATCCCGCAAAAAAGATCGTCGAAACAGGGGACAATCTCAACGTAGATATGATACTTATGGGAACCAGGGGTCTGGGAGATAACCAGTCAGACATGGGTCATGTTACAAAAAAAGTTCTAAAGCTTACATCACGGCCAGTTGTTCTACTAACTTGATCCGAGGTGGAATAATAAACTAACTTGAGCCGATGTCGGCTAAATCTAAAAATTTTGCAATTGTATAATTAACAAACTAATTTGAGTGAGCTAGATATACTGCTAAACGTTTCAAATTTATAAATAAATCTAAAAATATTGACAGACGATGCATTCAGGTAGATCGGTACTAAGCATTAGTGCTGGCTTGTTTGTTATTCTCATAGTATGCTTGCCACAGTATGGATTGACGTCATTCACTTCAGAAGCTTTTGCACAAGATGGAAATCAGTCCACCAGTTCCACAGGAGGAGGTTTCGAAATCGGCAAAGTTCTTCCAGAACAAGTGGGTTGGTTTATAGTTGTTGGATTAGGGCTAATCTTCGCAGTAGTTATTTCTGTCGAAATCAAGCTGGAAGAAAAATATCTGGGAGTTAAAGAAACATCTGAGTGGTTTAATACTGCTGGAAGGACCATCAAGACAGGTCTTACTGCCGCAGCAATAGTTTCAGCGTGGACATGGGCAGCAACACTCTTGCAGTCATCTACGGTTGCATTTCAATACGGAGTAAGCGGACCATTCTGGTATGCGGCAGGAGCTTCAATTCAAGTCTTGTTATTTGGTATTTTAGCTATTGAATTGAAGAGAAAAGCTCCAAACGCCCATACATTTTTGGAAATAATTCGCGCAAGATTTGGAGAAGGAACCCATCGTGTTTTTCTTGTTTTTGCTCTAATGACTAATATGATAGTTACTGCAATGTTACTTCTTGGAGGCGCAGCAGTAGTAAATGGGTTAACGGGTATGAATATTTCAGTAGCGGCGTTTCTGATACCTGTAGGAGTAATGATTTATACTCTTGTCGGAGGATTGAAAGCAACGTTCGTCGCGGACTATTTGCATACCATAATAATTTTCATTACAATCCTGACTTTCGTGTCTGTTGTTTACTTTATAAGTCCAGTGACAGGGGGAGTACAGGGCATGTATGACAAGCTCGTAGCAGGCAGCAAGTCTACATCCTGTCGAAGGAAACGCTGGCTGGTGCATATCTCACTATGGCCTCTATGGGCGGATTGATTTTTGGAATAATAAACATAGTAGGTAATTTTGGTACGGTATTTGTGGACCAGGCGTACTGGCAGAGAGCTATTGCCGCGCAACCAAAATCTACAGTTAGGGGATTCCTGCTTGGCGGGATGTGCTGGTTCGCAATTCCTTTTACGTTGGCCACCACCATGGGACTCACAGCAGTGGCCTTACAGGTTCAATTGACGCCAGAACAAGTACAGTTAGGTCTAACTGTGCCAGCTGCAGTTACTACGCTTATGGGAGAAGTTGGAGCAATTATGGTACTGGTAATGTTATTCATGGCAGTAACGTCTGCCGGATCTGCAGAGCTGAATAGCTGTATCTTCACTGATTACTTACGATGTATATCGAACGTATAAAAATCCAAATGCAACAGGTAAGCAATTGTTGAAGGTATCTAGGGGGGCTATAGTAGGATTTGGTCTCGGAATGGGTGGCTTGGCTGTCATTCTCTTGGCAATGGGCCTAAGCCTGGGATTCGTGTACCTTGCAATGGGCGTTCTAATTGGTTCGGCAGTGATACCAATTGCGTTGACGATCACTTGGAAGAAAACCGACAAGCATGCCGCCGTTGCTGGAGCAATAGGGGGATTAGTTATTGCACTTGCAGCATGGATTGGAACAGCTGTTAGCCTACCCGCATACGGAGGCCAGCTTTCGCTAACAAGCCTCGGAGACAATTTCTCCATGCTGTACGGCAATGTTGCTGGAATTCTGGTAGGTGGCGCAATCACAGGAATTGGCAGTCTTCTAAGGAACAGAGACTTTGATTGGGCAAAGATCAAAGAGAGGATCACTCTTGTAGAAGTAGCTGAGGTAGACGCGCAGGAAGATGAGAAAACTCTGGAGAAAGCATTCAAGTTCAGCCTCAAGGGTGGGGGCTTGATGACTCTTGCACTAATCGTCTTCTGGCCATTACCCCTGTACTTTTCTGGATATGTATTTGATCTCTCATTCTATGGTCTGTGGGTAGGAATTGCAGTTGTCTGGGTATCAGTGGCATCCTTCTTCATAATAGGTTTGCCCATAATTCAAGTGAGACATGGGATAAAGCAAATAATTACTGGAAAAAAAATCGTAGTAGGGGAAACTGAAGATGTACGGAGGTCCAAGCGAGCTGGAGATGAAGGTACATGACAGCCTGCGATGGCTGCGGAACAATACTTGGGTTTAAGAAGTACATGTTCCATCGAATGTGGAGAATAGAAGGAAAGTACTGCAAAGATTGTATGTTAGAGCTAGGGAAGGATTTTGACCAGTATGGGAGAATAACTTTATCAAAAAAACAGTGTGATCTATGTAAGGTTGATTTCTATTTTCTGAAATCTACATGGAGTGGAAAGCAAAAGAGACATCTCTGTCAAGTTTGTAAAGAGGCAATCTTAAGCGGGGCAATTCCTGATAAGTCAGCTGGTCCAAGACCTGGCAAAGTTCCCCAGGTGATGCTGATATTTGCAGGTTTGGGGGTACTAATGATGGTGTTAGGTCTCGCTTATACAATAGCTGTTGCTCCAACTGGTCAAGGAAATTTGCTCGGCATTTTCTTTGGATCAACGACTACTGCAATGGGATTTGTATTGTTTAAGAAAACGGTGAGATCAAGAAGCTTGATTCTGGGCAAATCAAGGTTAGCTTCTACAACAACAACTACATCGACGAAGACTGGACATTAGAAATGGAATTTCAGGGTCCTACTGTCCATGTATTGATAAAATCGAACCTTTATGGATTGCATAATGGATAGCATAATTCCTAAAAGAACTGGCGGGCAGAGTGCTACAAACAGACTGATCTGAATTGCTAACATAATCTTCAAATTTTGATGCTCTAGTTAAAAAGTATGAATAACGAAATCCTGTCCATAACAACTTGCCCCCGCATGAGCTCGTTGTGTAATTTCTGACGACTACTCAATAGTCTGAACTGTTTGCTAACCTGTGTAGCTTTCCCTCTTCACCTTCTATTAAAAAATTGGAAATAATGCGTCGTAATAGCATTGAAATGGAGGGTTGCGTCAATTTTCTACTAATATAAAAATTCCGAGCATGTAGTTTAAGCAGATCATATTGGTTTTCGGAGATCTTACATGAAACTATCTTTTCTAACTTACTGTGTTTTTTAACTTTTGCCATAGGTAAGATAAACTGGTTTTCTATTAATTAAGTATACTTATTAACTAGTTTACTAGTTTATCGATTATATGCTGTCCTTGTTATACAAACTGTAGGTGGATTTTTATCTATGTGTGTCTAATACTTAATTGAATACTTACCCTAGTAATATTTTAGACCAAGAAAAATTCAGCATAAGTTCGAAAAACTTATTTTTTGTCAGTACCTAGCAACGTATATGACTACCAAATCTTTAAACTTTATGTTTTCATCGCATATTTGGTTTCCCAAGCATATAATTAAAGCAAATAATTATGGGAGTTTCCGCCCCGAAGAATAACCTTGCAGTCCCAAGCCCAAGCCGACCTCCAATCGAACAAACGCTGCAAGCCTCGCGTTTATCACCATTAAGAACGTCAAATACATACAGACAAATCTTATGAGTACGACCCTCCGGTCAAATCAAATGCAAAACTGCAAAAAGAAAGCATCGAAAGAACGTCAGGGTCTCGTTATCGAAGCCCTAACCGATCCATTCAAGCTAGTGGTAGTTTATAATTGAGGTATCAATTAACGTAAAAATTGAATAATACCTTCCTTAAATTTCGTAGCGTATAATTCAAGTTCAAGGTATAGACGATGAACTGATGCAAAGTTGTCAAGATACGTCGACGTAGACAAAAGAATAGAAATTCTTCACATAAATCGTCTGTACCCAAAAGAGTATAGGATATGTCTTATCACGAATGACTATATCGAGAAAATACTATTTTTGCTGGAAAACATTTGAATGCTGTTACGCACGAAGGCGTAACCGAGAAAATATGATCGGTAAGCCTATCCGAAAAAATCAGGAATGAAGAAAGCGGGGATCTTTAGTGTACCGGATCCCTGACAATCACAATACTTACGCGGACGAATAGCCTTTTTGACTTGAATACATCGATGATTCTTAATTTATCTTAATTTTGTAGACAACTTTGTCTATCTTCCGTGGGATTGATTGTTTTACTTAATACATATCAGTTCTTGTATATTGATAAATAGTCTGCGCGATGGAAGAAGCCATATTCTATTTGTGTAAGTACTACTTGTTCTCGAACAAAGTGTGCAAGATGATTTATTTCATATCTACTAATTGATAGTGAGGGATTTGAGAATACCACACAATCGGTTGAAACTCCTGATATGCATAACTTTTGGATTAGGGATAGTAGTAGTAGTAGCTGCTAGCTACGACCCAAGCTATGTTCTTGCTACTGCTGGGCCTACCGGTAATACTATTACAACAAAACTTACTGATTCCCTCAAGTCTATCACATCTAATATTTCGACTTCCGTACAAGATACTGTAGACGAAGTGATAGCTGACACTATGGGTATTCTAATAGATAATACTATGAGTAAGTTAGAAAATGCCACCATATATGACAACAGCGATGCATCAATTGTAAAATTTGAGCATAAGTTACCATCAGGTATAGATATATCTACGACTTCTAACTGATGTAATATATTACACATGAACTTTTGAGGAATACTTTACTCGTTTTGTTTCTCTTTTTACTATTAATCGCATTTGAGTGCTTAAAAAAGAGAGTAATGATTTATCGAAGTACTAAAATGTCCATTTAGATTTATCTGTGGATAGAATATATAACGAAGGCGCAGACAGATACACCAACAAAGATGAAGAAAATCAACTTTGTTATTAACCCAAACCCTGCAGAACAAATTCAGAGTGCTACGTTCGAAAAGGTTGGAGGCGATAGTGAAATGATAACACGGACGATAAATTTGGGACTAAACTGCAATCGGCTTACTCTTTAGATATACAACAATGATTACACCCCCAACTAATCAAAAAAGATGCATTGATTGTGACAGGCTCTTTGAAGAGGGATTAGACGATTTTAATAACGATATATGCCTGTTATGTCGAGGATTTTGCGGAGTATGTCACTATGTCAAAATGGAGAGATGGATACGATTACAAAATGACGAAATTGTGAGGGATATCCCGAAAAATATAAAAAAAATTGAAGAAATTGGAGTTCTGAACGAAAAGGAGGTTTGTCCTGAATGTGGCAACGAAACGATCGTTATGTGTCCGCACTGCGATTTCGCCGGAATTAAACTTGATGATGATGACTGCCCTCTGTGTAAACATCCAATAATTGTGTATGAAGACGAGAATGAAAATCAATGACACTTTCTACCTGGTTTCGATACAGATCAATCCGATTAAACTTGACTTCAATGTAAGATTAGCAAATTATGGTGGACATACATGTAATCTGCCAGTGAATTAGACGATGTACGGGCCCGATGGAATGGCTTTCCCATAACCACAAGAGAGTCCATAGCATCTGAATTGCGTTTGTCTATGCTCCATTCTCGAATAACACATACTAAATTCGACAAAGAATTGTCAGCGACTTGTATTCACCAACACTTAATTAACGTCAAGTTCATCGGTCTACGTGCTTAACCATTTATCAGGACCAATTGTATTTTTTGCTATTGCGGTTATGTTTGTAATTTTGACGATCATAATGACAGTTCCCTTTTACAATGTCGATGCAATCGGAAATAGATGCCCAACAGTATGGCAAAGATCCGAAGGACTACATCTCTGTATCGGTACTGACAATAATGATCACATTGATGGTAGCAAATCACCCGATATAATAGTCGGGCTTGCAGGTGACGATCTTTTGAGAGGTGGGACTGGCAATGACGTGCTCCAGGCAGGAGGTGGCGACGACAAATTATTTGGTAACAACGGAGACGACAACATTCAGGGTGGCCCTGGACTGGATCAGCTAAACGGGAATAGTGGTAGTGATATCATATTTGGCGGCTTTGATGACGATTTTCTCTCAGCTGGTAACGGAGAAGATGAGCTCTATGGTGGTGATGGGGATGATGTATTGCAAGGCGGATCAGGGACGGATTACTTTGATTGTGGGGGTGGATTTGATATAGTTATTGGATTTGACCCAGCTAAGGGAGATACCAATGCAAATAATTGTGAAGATGTAATTCAACACCTTTAGAATTTTTATGTCAGCGGTCTTAATGAAAGATATAAGATTTACTCGCAATTCGTAAATCTTATCTGTCAGGTCAGTGTTTCGGAACAAATGGTGATGATAAAGCGGTAGGAGATTTTGGAGATGACTTCATAACAGCGGTCATCGGCGTCGATCATGTTTTCGCCGGACAAGGAAATGATATTATTCTTTATGAATACGCGTTTTCCTTTCGGCAAGCCTCGTGATTGACTCTGGCTCTTCACGCATAGCAACAGGCTTATCAATTCCAACTTGTAGTAAGTAGACCATTTTTGGTTTATTTCCGAATGTAGATCTTATATCTATCTGCAAAACTTATTATGATTTCGGCTAAATCTATCTTTTCCTCCAGGAATGGTTTCTATTGGTCGCGTCTATGCAAACCAGCGAATAATTTTATAACTTGGCTTCATATCCTATATTATATCTGATTTGGATAGAATTCTGATTACCGGCGGTGCTGGGTTTATAGGTACACATCTAGTCAAGAAACTTTCATCCCAATACCATTTAACCGTGATAGACAATCTTAGCAACAAAAAGTCATGTACCAATGCTCAAAAGCTAAAGGAAAATCATATTTCATTTTTTGAGGAAGACATCATGAACAAAGAAAAGATCAATGAAATAATTAAGAATTGGAGACCTGATTCATGTGTCCATCTTGCAGCCAAAATCAGCGTTCCCGAATCCATACTTGATCCTTGTTCTACCTTGAGTGTAAATGTTACTGGAACACTCAATGTCCTAGAAGCATGCAGATGTAACTCAGTAAAGAGATTCGTCTTTGCTTCTTCAGCCGCAGTTTACGGGCATGTCAACACATTACCAATTCCTGAAAACACTGAGTTAAAACCAATCTCTCCATATGGAGCAAGCAAAGTGGCTGCGGAAGAAATCATAAGTGCTTACGCAAAGCTAAATCTCTTCGATACCATCATTTCATTAAGATTTTTCAATGTATTCGGTGTAGGTCAAAGTGATGAATACTCTGGGGTTATCAGCAAATTCAAAGAGCGCATTAAAGAAGGATCCTCACCTGTCATATTTGGTGATGGAAACCAACAGAGAGACTTTGTATCAGTTGAAGATGTGGTCAATTCAGTAGCAGTCGCCTTGAACCCTCCAAAGGGAGTTACCCAAGGAACTTTTAACATAGCAACAGGAGTGCCCACGACTATATCGGACTTGGCAAAAATAATAACAAGGATTATGGGCAAGCCTGCACTACATCCTATATACAAAAAAGCAGCTGAAGGAGACATTAGGATAAGTTATGCAGATACTTCAAAGACAAGTAATGTTCTGAATTTCATTGCCAAAAGAAATCTTGAGAATGGCTTGCAAGAATTTACATTGAATTGACAAAATCTACTTATACCAAATAACGTTTGATTTACACAGACGTTCTGGCACTCGGACTAAGTAGATTTTATTAGATGATGGGTTCCAATCTATAGACTGAATGTGTGTGAGTTACTCGAGTATTTGTGTAATCCATACGCGAAGTTGGTGTATTCAAAGTAAGAGTTAGAATCAGGAAGATTCTTCCTTTTCGTCATCTCCTGGTTCTTCTGGAGTTTGCGGAGGCGGTTCAGTGTTGGTTCTACCTGACCTATGTTCTTCTGGGACTCATTCTGCACATTATTCAAATAATTAGGATGATTTGATTTAGAGAATATGCAGAACTTATTCAAATGAGCAAAGATCACAAGTTTACAAGTCAGGAATACTTTAAAGTACAATCGATGGAAAAGTCGTTTGTATCTTGCTCAGTTAGGATTCATGGAGCCCAGATTGAATCGAGTTCAATCCAGACTGAATCGTCATACGGGTTCTGCCTTTATATCGATTTTTACGGTCTCCGGTGAGAGTGTTATTGTCATTCCTACTTCGTTGGTTCCAATGAACATATCGTGATCTATTTCTTTACCCTCTACTATCACTGATGTATTATGCAAACCTTTGACATCGATCCAAGAGATTAGTTGTTTGGGTATAGTGATATAGAGTTTGTCCAGTATGTTTTGGGATCGTTCAAGGTATACTGTAATATGTCCAGTTTCTTTTGTCTCAATGTTTGTTACCATACCAGAAGACATATGATGGTAAATAGGTGTGGAATTATTTGACAAGAGGAGCTTCCCGACTGCCTGAGGAAAAACTATATTGTCAAAAAATTCTAAAAATGCACTGTTATTCAAAAGATGCTGACCGTACAGCCCCATCATTATTACCTTTCCATTTCCTTCTTGAAGCCTATAGCTCGCTATTTGAGGAGGCTTGGTTAGGTTGTTACCCTTCAACACTGCTGAGGAAACATTAGCTGCATAATCTAACAATATATTGGGTAGCAGGATTTGTTACATAATTTTCTTCAAAATGAGTGTAATTGAAGGGATTGTTAGAGAATGTTATTGGTGCAGAAATATCGCTCCATAAAAAGTTTGAGCCAATCCATTCTGTGTTCTCGCTTGACCACCTCTCGCGCACATTCTTTTCAGCAAAAGATCCATTAAATTTCCAATCATGGCCTCGCATTAATGTTACTGTATGCATGTCTGGATTGTAGGATACTTCTGCGTATTGCACGTTTCCGTCAATAAATACTATCGTCCCTCCGTTGTTGACAAATTGTCTTAAATTAGAGTACGATTGTTTCGTTGCATATTCATCATGCAGCAGAAAAAGGACATCATATGCGTTGGATCCATCCTTTTTGAAAATATATCCTTGATGGACGTCTTCATCTGAGATGTTTGAAATATCAGCGTCTGAAATCTGATCAAGATGAGCGTTCAATGGCAATATGGCGTTTTTAGTCTCTATATCATATGGGGGGATCTGACTGGTCAATAAATTCAGATCCGTACTAACGTGCTTTCCAGTGTACATACACCGCAGTAGGGGTAGGATGCGTACCACACCGCAGTATACTCTCGGAACTGACGCTGCTGGCAGAATGCTCCACGATTCAGTCACGGGATCAAAACATCTCTGGCATGTGGCATGGGGTATTGTTTTCCTTTGAGGAGACTCCAAAGATAACTATCTTTCCATCGGGAAGAATGACAGGATGAAGAAATCTTCTACCATGCTGAACTTAAGCCACCTAACGAGCATTAGCGACTGGGAGGTTCGCTGATTGAAATCTAGCATTTGAACCGATGTAGTGACCTTACGCCGATATGATTGATAAAGTTAAGCGTGTATACAACTCTACAAGAGGATAACCTAATCGATTCGTGTCGTCTGTTATCGAACCAAGAAAGTATATGAATCCTTAAACAGAAAAAAATTGTTATGTTACATGGTTTAGCCGACAATTTTGTGAACGCCGTAAAAAGGGTATTTTCAATATTGCATTAATTTATTAGCAAATGAGAATAAATTTAGTCTCTGATAGGCACATTGAACAGAGCTTGTCTCATTTTTGTCCGCTATCCCAATTTTAGGAAAGACGCTTTAAACTTTGTCCAGGTATCCTTATAGCGTTAAGCATATTATTCTTAGCTTGATGATCAAAAATCTTAGATATATTCTGATTGTGTTAGTAGGCGTACTGATAGTAACGGTAGCTAGTATATCTACGGTCAGTCCATCTTTCGGAAACTCTAAAACTGTTTCGCCACTTGGTGATTTTAAAAACATACCTCCGATAATTTTGCAAACTCAAAATGGTAAACAGTATAAATTTACTATAGATGCTCTCTTTGATTCAGGGTCCATGACAGGCGAACCATATGCCGCTGTAAACCATCGTGCAAATGGTCATAATGTACAACTGAAAAAAGGCGAACAGGTCACTATCAATTATGGTCATCCCTTCGGTTCCACAGATTTTGTTAGGGCAAGTTTGCTGAAAGGAAAGGTCGATGTCAAAGAGGGACCGAATGGTTATGTAACACTGACGGGCCAAAATATAGCATTTTTGCAAGATTCTAGCGGTCAAGGAAGTTCACACGCAATAATCCCGACCACCGTAAAAAAAGGTGACTATAAATTAGTAATATTAATTACTTATAATGAAGAAATGCGTGGCTACTATATAACAAACGCGAGGATAAGATGATATCAAATTATTTATAAATATGCACAAATAATATCCTATTTTGAGAATGAGTATTTTCATTCCATTCACATCCACGTTCTGATAAATATGTACTTCTGCATGATTGAAAATAGATTCAAAAATACAATGACAATTGACTTGGGAGAAACATTATCTAGTTTGTCGTGGTTTGAAGACCATGGATAGTTGCCTCCAATTCAGAATTGAACTAATAGGTGGTGATATCGCTAGAATACTCTAAAGCTAAATAGAATAGAGTTGTTCTACTGCGAATATTTTTATCATACGATGATAAGATTAGTCGATGCCAGGTGCAAAAGTACTGGGTTCTGTGATGGAAGTCTATGGATAGCTACAGCTGGTCAAGTTGGCTCTTTATATTATGCTCTCTTTTTATCGCTGCGTCGTAGAGATAGTTAATTATCTTTAGCGAGTGATGATGATCCAGGAATATCGGTAAGGACTGCAGATCTAGTCAAAGTTGTGCTAGAGATAGTGTTAATCTTAATTATTGCATTATTTTTCAACGTCTTGGTAAATGGCTGACTATCGGTAAAATATTTTGTAATTTGACTTTTGGAACCGTCTGCAACACCAATAACTCCTGACTTGGAAATACTTGCCTGGTTACTACTACTATCCATGGCCTTTATACTATCAGTGTAGAATTTGGTATCTTCTAGTTTAAGGGTGGAAGTACTCCTGAGGGTATACTCGCCAGAAGGTATCGCCGTGTCAAAATAATTCCTCTTGAATATTGACTCTTTGTTGCTGGTCAATTCTATTCCGAACATTGAATTTGATATGTGGTTGTACCTAAAGACATTTTCGCTAGTCGTTGAACCGTCGACCTTTATGCCATATTGACTATTGCCACTTATAAGATTGGAGCTGATAGTGTTATCCGAGGCACCACCTTTAATGACTATTCCTGTTGTAGATGCTTTAATGATATTATCATGTATGTTATTCTTTATGGAAACACAACCATAAGGTGTGCAACGGTCGTCTCGGTCGAAAACACTTCCAATCTGAGTATAAATCACTATACCATAATTTGAGTTGGTGATTGTATTACCAAAGACCTCGGAGTACGAAAGAGATGGAAGCTGAATACCTTCGTCTTCGTTATATATTTTATTATTTGCGATTGTGGAGTGGTGGGATCCGGCATCCATAAAAATGCCATCCTTTTGATTGTTGTACAATTCGTTGTTCTCTATATGCATATTGTAACATGCGACAGAGCAGATTATCCCGTGATTGTTATTGTGGACCTTGTTGTAAGTAATATACATGTCGTGAGTTCCTGAGTGTGGGTCAACCCCATACTGGAGATTATCATGAACCTCGTTTTTCGTGAATGTTATGCCACCCACGCCTGCAGAATAGAAGGCTCTCCAATTATGGTGAATGTTGTTATTTTGTATTAGACTACCATCACTACCATAGTAATCAAGGCCGTGTTCTCCAGTAACATCTCGTCCCAGATACGCAATTTCAGAATTTAGAATATCCATCTTTCCAGTTGCTCCGCTCTTTGACACAATGTATGCACGTTGAGTCTTTCCATCAGTACTGGTTGAAGCATAACTATTCTTTGCCGCATCCCATGAGGTTATCTTAACAGAATCAATTTTCAGTGTTCCATAATTTTGCAAACCAAACGCCTTGGTACTGCTCGAAATAATCTTTAGCCAGCTAGTATCTATTGAATCAATGACAAGGTTAGCATTCCTGGCTACTACCATGTTTGCAGAAAGAGTCCATACTCCGTTAGATTCTTTCTTCAATACGGACGGATTATTTACAACATTATTTACATCGGTAAGCCGCGTCCCAGCAGTGCAACTTATTGTAATTATTTGATTGGATGAGCTATAGCTAATACATGCTCCCGTAGAGATTGATACCGTAATTGGAAGCAGAACTAATAGGATACTTGCACCAATGATTGACGAAAAAATAAATTTATCAGTTATGAAAACCTCAAATCTTACCATAAATATCCAATAATTGACACTTCTAAGAATTTAAGTTTGTCGAAGGATATTCTGTGTGTGCATTGATCAAGATAGAGTCAAGAGTAAGATAGTTTCCGACGCAGGGCTCCGCCGAAAGGAATTCCCTTTTGATCGCCAAAGGTTTTTAGTACCACTCTGTGAGCAATTCGGGAAAAAATAGCACCGTTCGTGCTTGATATCTGTTCAATCCCGAACCGATCGGAGCTAAATGATTAAATGTCTTCGCCTTCATTTCAATAGCTCGTACAAGAAGTAATTACCTCAATTATAAAATATTGCAAATAACAGGAGTCGTTACCAGTTTTTTATAAGTTTCCTTACCGAGATTAAGACATTTTTATCCATTATGGAAGTCAAGTATGTCTTTATCATTTCCTCATTCGTCTAGTGGTTGCGAGGTTTCAGTCCCATGTGTACAAACATTTCGAACCTATGTCCACATTGCTTTTATGCAGCAAATGCAAATCTGTAGACAATTGAAATAATTATCATTGTTTAGGATTAAAACGCTTTTTTGTAATAGTCTGTTTGATCAACTGTTTCAAACGTTTCTCAAATTCCATTGTGTCAATAAGTTTGACAATTTCTTCCTCTCCTCTGCCTTGTAAAATGTCTACCGCGTCTAACCTGTTGTAAATTTTTGTCGCGTCTTCAATCATCATTAATGACTCAAATACTTCTTTACCTTGTCTGGTAAGCTCGTATTGATCATTAATCATGTCGATTATTCCAAGAGGCACCAGCCGGCCCATTATAGCATTAAGATCTTTTTTGGTAACGTTCAACTTTTTTCTGATGATATCAGGAGTACGGTCCTCGTTTGCAATTATTTTCAGAAGATCAATATTTCGCTCATCCGAAAATATTTTTAATATATGTTGTAAATTCGAGTTATACACTTGCCTAGTTATCGTGAGACGACATCCTATTTTAATGGTTGACTTTGATCATGTCGCTGCTCTTTATTGATGAAGATCTAACAGTCAGCTCAATTACTTAGAGTACTCAAATTTATTAGATCGAACTTTTAGAATATCTAATATCTCTATTTAAATCTTATCAATTTTTACTATTGAATCACGATCACGATTTGTCATACGGATTTCAATTCGGCAATGTCATAGCAAAAGAACTCCGGTTTAGGGACGGTAATTAGGCGTTCAATCAATTTTAGGACTACATATTACATACCTGTCGGGTTATCCAATAATTCGATAATTCCTGTACCAACTATTTTAGTGTTTGAACTATATGCGATTAACCTTATTGGGGTTGTACCAAACTAAAAGGATATGAATTAATTAAACCTTCGTCCCTCATAATGAAATTCAGGGAATAAAACTTATCGTGTAATCACTGGAGTTACTCTAAACGATTCAATCATTTTTTGTACTACTGGTAAATAAATGTCAAATGAGTCGTTTGTTGTGAAAAAGCTAACGATATATGCACGACTATTGTTTGTCATCAAGAGTTGCAATTCTTTCAAATTTGTTCCTTTAGGATCAGAAGGTTCCTCAGGAAATGTGAACAATAATTTGTGAGCCGAATAATTATTGCCGATTACTGTTGCGTTTGATTGTAATATCTTCTGCGCAGGGAATTGCTGCGCTGTAAGATTAATTTGCCTCGTCGTTAGTTGATTAAGAGTTTGATTTTGGAAAGGTAAACTCTCTAGCCTGATATTCACCGACTCATTTCCATTTCTAAACCAGCTACCTGTGTTGTCTTCAGCTTTTTTCCAGTCTGCCGGATAATCCATCTTCATTCCAAAACTTGAATTCTCGTACTTCGCAAAGTTGACAGTACTGGATATGGGTTGTGATGATGATGTTGCGGATGTATAGCGAGCGTCAAGCTTCGATGATATTAGACAGATACTTGCTATAGTAACAACCAAAAAACACATCGAAATCCTCATAGCATTATTCATTATATAGATATCGTACTAGGGAAAATTCCAATATAAAGTTATGGTAGACAGACTTAAGAATTGATACGACAATTCTGTACACGTAAGTTAATTTCTTATATTTTTCCAATACGCTGGCAAATACGAAATACTCGACTAGACCAAATGTCAATGTTCACCGACAACGAATAAATTCATAGCACTTCGGACATCGTAGATGCTTTGGCCGAACCAGAATTGATAACACCTTATCTGACTATGGGTCTTCAATAATATTGTCTGAATTATACATTCTGATGACAATTCATAAATCTTGGTTCCTGTTGTTAATTTAAGCAGTAAAAATAAATCAGTTTGGGATTAATCGTTTCTATATTGGGAAAGGCAAATCGCAATTCAGGAAGATGACATCGTTCCCGTGACTTCCTCTGTACTGTTGCCGGCATACGCCGTGCCGTCGTACCTTATGCGCCTTGTATTACCACCATCGAACTTGTCTACATTCCATATTTCTATATTAATCGCAGCCGGTCCGTAATATTCTATCATGATCCGGTCTCCGTTTTGGATAGTATGTGGGGTAGTTAGAGTGAACGTGTACTCACTAAATGCGGTTCCTACGCTAGTTGAGTCTATAGTTTCGTTGAATGTAGCTACTACTGAATCGCCTGGGTTTCTTCTTATTTTTGCTGTGACTGGCCCCGATGGATACCAGATTTTCTTAATCTAATTTTCCAGGATTTTAGAGATTTTCCGATTAACGCCGATGATGCATTTAAGGCCTCTTCTCCATATCGCGTTGAGATAGGCGCATCAATCCTCAAGGCAGCTGCCTTGTTACCCGGAATAGCTACATCATAAAATAGTTGTGTGAAAGTTGTCGCTCCCGATTCGTCGGAAAGAATTCCTATATTTGCTGATGTGTCTACCGCAGCGACTTTGTAGTAGTAGGTGGTTGATTGTGTCAAACCGGTTGTATCAGAGTAAGAGTTGCCAGTTGGTTGAGCTGAGTGGAGTATCAGTAGCTGTGTTTACAGCAAATCCAGCTGTGGTTCCTCTGTAGACATTGTAATGAGCCACATCGGGTTCTGGGTTTGCAGTCCATGCTAGATCGAGACGGGTCGAGCTAATAGGAGTAACTGTGAGACCAGCTACTTTGCCCGGTGGAGTTGTATCACCAGCGCCTGCGGTAGTTCCTAACCCTTCGTCGGAAAGAATTCCAATATTTGAAGATGTGTCTACTGCAGCGACTTTGTAGTAGTAAGTAGTAGATTCCGTCAGACCGGTTGTATCAGAGTAAGAGTTGCCAGTTGGTTGAGCTAGTGGAGTATCAGTAGTCTGTGTTTACAGTAAATCCAGCTGTGGTTCCTCTATAGACATTGTAATGAGCCACATCGGGTTCTGGGTTTGCAGTCCATGCTAGATCCAGACGAGTGGAGCTGAATAGGAGTAATGGTCAAACCGGTCACTTTGGCAGGAGCAGTCGAATCCCCTGGGATACCTGATGCTTGGTCGGAAAGAATTCCAATATTTGCTGATGTATCTACTGCAGCAACTTTGTAGTAGTAGGTATTAGAAGAAGAGAGCCCAGTATTAGAGTAGGAATTGGTAACTGGCTGTGCCAGTGGAGTATCAGTAGCTGTGTTTACAGCAAATCCATCTGTGGTTCCTCTGTAGACATTGTAGTGAGCAACATCGGGTTCTGGGTTTGCAGTCCATGCTAGATCTAGACGGGTGGAGCTGAATAGGAGTAACTGTGAGACCAGCTACTTTGCCCGGTGGAGTTGTATCTCCACCAGTGCCGGCTGGGGCTGTGGACGACATGGTTCCGGTAACTTCCTCATTGGCGCTGTTGATATAAGATGAACCATCGTGCCTTATGCGCCTTGTATTACTACCGTCAAATTTGTCGGCAGTCCATATTTCTAAATGAACCGCAGCTGGTCCGCCATATTCGATCATTATCCTATCTCCGGTTTGAATAGTATATGGATTGGCAAGTGTGAACGTGTACTCACTAAATGCGGTTCCCAATGTAGTGGAATTTATTGTTTCGCTGAATGTAGCTGACGACTGAATCGCCAGGGTTTCTTCTGACTTTTGCTGTGACTGGCCCCGATGGAGTACCGGCTTTTTTTAGCCTTACCTTCCACGATCTTAGATGTTTTCCCACTAATACGGATGAAGCATTGAATGCCTCCTCCCCAAGTCTGACTGATGCACCTGTATTAAGGGCACTTGCCTTGTTACCTGGAATGGATACATTGTAAAATATTGAGCCGACTATCGCAGCTGATTCGTCGGAAAGAATTCCAATATTCGCTGCGTTATCTACTGCAGCGACTTTGTAGTAGTAGGTGGTAGAATCAACCAAACCACTACTATCAGAATATGAATTAGTAGACGGCTGTGCCAATGGAGTATCAGTAGCTGTGTTTACAGTAAATCCAGCTGTGGTTCCTCTGTAGACATTGTAGTGAGCAACATCGGGTTCTGGGTTTGCAGTCCATGCTAGATCTAGACGGGTGGAGTGAATAGGAGTAACTGTGAGACCAGCTACTTTGCCCGGTGGAGTTGTATCACCAGCGCCTGCGGTAGTTCCTAACCCTTCGTCGGAAAGAATTCCTATATTTGCTGATGTGTCTACCGCAGCGACTTTGTAGTAGTAGGTGGTTGATTGTGTCAAACCGGTTGTATCAGAGTAAGAGTTGCCAGTTGGTTGAGCTAGTGGAGTATCAGTAACTGTGTTTACAGCAAATCCAGCTGTGGTTCCTCTATAGACATTGTAATGAGCCACATCGGGTTCTGGGTTTGTGGTCCAGCCCAAATCAATCTGGCTTCCACTGATAGGAGTAACAGTAAGTCCAAGTACCTTCGAAGGAGCAGTTGAGTCTCCAGTAGTTCCTAACCCTTCGTCAGAAAGAATTCCAATATTCGCTGCGTTATCTACTGCAGCGACTTTGTAGTAGTAAGTAGTAGATTCCGTCAGACCGGTTGTATCAGAGTAGGAATTAGCGATAGGCTGTGCCAATGGAGTATCAGTAGCTGTGTTTACAGCAAATCCAGCTGTGGTTCCTCTGTAGACATTGTAATGAGCCACATCGGGTTCTGGGTTTGTGGTCCAGCCCAAATCAATCTGGCTTCCACTGATAGGAGTAACAGTAAGTCCAAGTACCTTCGAAGGAGCAGTTGAGTCTCCAGTAGTTCCTAACCCTTCGTCAGAAAGAATTCCAATATTCGCTGCGTTATCTACTGCAGCGACTTTGTAGTAGTAAGTAGTAGATTCCGTCAGACCGGTTGTATCAGAGTAGGAATTAGCGATAGGCTGTGCCAATGGAGTATCAGTAGCTGTGTTTACAGCAAATCCAGCTGTGGTTCCTCTATAGACATTGTAATGAGCCACATCGGGTTCTGGGTTTGTGGTCCATGCTAAATCCAGACGAGTGGAGCTGAATAGGAGTAACAGTAAGTCCAAGTACCTTCGAAGGAGCAGTTGAGTCTCCAGTAGTTCCTAACCCTTCGTCAGAAAGAATTCCAATATTCGCTGCGTTATCTACTGCAGCGACTTTGTAGTAGTAAGTAGTAGATTCCGTCAGACCGGTTGTATCAGAGTAAGAGTTGCCAGTTGGTTGAGCTAGTGGAGTATCAGTAGCTGTGTTTACAGCAAATCCAGCTGTGGTTCCTCTGTAGACATTGTAATGAGCCACATCGGGTTCTGGGTTTGTGGTCCAGCCCAAATCAATCTGGCTTCCACTGATAGGAGTAACAGTAAGTCCAAGTACCTTCGAAGGAGCAGTTGAGTCTCCAGTAGTTCCTAACCCTTCGTCAGAAAGAATTCCAATATTTGAAGATGTGTCTACTGCAGCGACTTTGTAGTAGTAAGTAGTAGATTCTGTCAAACCGGTTGTATCAGAGTAAGAGTTGCCAGTTGGTTGAGCTAGTGGAGTATCAGTAGCTGTGTTTACAGTAAATCCAGCTGTGGTTCCTCTATAGACATTGTAGTGAGCCACATCGGGTTCTGGGTTTGTGGTCCAGCCCAAATCAATCTGGCTTCCACTGATAGGAGTAACAGTAAGTCCAAGTACCTTCGAAGGAGCAGTTATATCTCCACCTGTCCCGGTTCCAGGGATCTGGATTATCTTTGCAACAGAAGGAACTCCGAGCGCGTTCAAGACATGAATCATATACGGCCCTGGTGGAGCAACTTTATTGTTAATAGGCGCCGATACAGTCAAGGTAGTCGGACTCCTGTTTAGTATTTGTAACCAGATCAGTCTCTGGTTTGCCTCGTAATGGTGGGTACTACTCATGAGACGTACCAGTGAGACGGAGGAGGCTGTAAGCGCATCAAGTGTCTGAATCGTTATGGTGCCTCCATAATCTCCCACGTTGGGCGGGCTTGAAATTACAGGGCGAGGACCCTGAAATAAGTAAGATGGACTGTAAATTTCTGTCCTGTTCTCCTCTGCGCCACTTGCAACAGTACTTCCAGCAGTCCAGACACGTCCATCTGGTAACAGAAGAGATACTTGATGGTAAACTCTGTTTACCGAAGCAGTTGGCAGAGCTTGCCATGATTCAGTAGTTGGATTGAACAATTCCGGAATACGGATAGGTATAGTGTTGTTCCTTTCTGAACCGCCAAAAATAATACATTGTCCGTTAGGGAGAATAACAGGCGCTTGCATCTTTCGCCTGTATGTAATTGGGGCTACCTGTCGTACAACAGGGTTGGTTGAAGTCCCCAAATCAAAATCCAGTATCTCAGCTGAAGTGGTTGCGTAATCGCCTGACGTGGGAGATCCCCCCACTAATAAGATCTTTCCCCTCTCAGAAGAAATATTGTGAAGTGGTAACAAAAATGAAGCTCCGTAATGCCTGTAGATTGAATTTTGTGTCAAGAGCGCCCATTTCCCAGTCTCTGGATCCCATGACCTTACATTTACCTGTCCACCGCATGTAATGACTAGGCCACTGGGCATTAGATGCATTCTTGGATAGACTCCAATAGTTGGAGCTACTCCATTGTGGGCACTTCCGTAGCATGGTGACCCCGCTCCCGGACATTCACCTACCTGATTATTACCAACGCAGTAAGTTAAGCCGTTATTTGGATCAAATTTTTTACTCCATGTCTTTGAAGGAGGATCATAAATTTCTACCAGCCTATTGGGAGTGCCGTATTCATCTAGGCCGTTTACAACAAAGACCCTTCCATCAGGTAGCGTAACCAGAGTTGGATACCACCTACCGTGAGCCATTGATGCAACCCAAACCAGGCTATCTGAAGTCCAATCTACTTCGTACGTTGAATTGAGGCCTTTCCATTCTCCTCCGCAGTTATCCGGATCAGTATCATACATCAGGGTTCCGCCAGCCAAAAGAACATTTCCGTTTGGAAGATGTGTAATGCCTATGCAGAACAAATCTTCGGTCAGCGGTAGACTTATGTCGGATCCTGTACTCACATCTACTATCCGAGCATCAAACGGTCCATTTGGGCGATCCCGGTGGTAACCAGATCCAGCAAGATAAAAAATCTTGCCATTTGGAAGAATAGCCGCATGTATGGCAACTGCCGTGGTGTTCTGACCAAGTGCCCATGAGCCTGATGTTTGCGCGAAAGCCGACGAAGGGAATAAATTTTTTAATTCCTTTAGACCACCAAGGTTAACAAAAGGAGCGAATGTTACAGCTACGGCTCCATAACCCAAAAGTTTAAGAAAGTCCTTTCTAGACAAGATCCTCTCGGCCATATCAGATACCTCACTCAACTGAATTTAGCTATAAAATAATTACAAGCAATTTGTATGCCGAATTTTCGGTTAACTGGTCTAATAATAATATTTTCCCCTATTGTGGAATTTAGTCAAGAACTCCTTGACCTCAGAGCTTTTAGTAATCTCTTGCCCCGCGTTTCTTATATCGAAAAGGGATTGATGTTATTGTAGTTGCAATTATCGCTCAGATTAGATCTGGTATTACTAATTATAGTTATATGGTCTGCTGGCCCGATTATCTATTTGGCTGGTATGTTTTCCGACGCAAATGCGGCTGCAGACAACGGTACTGCATCAGCTGATACTATCTTGGATGCATCTATAGAGGATACTGCCACTCCTATAAGGGAGGCGGACGCAATAATATCCTCAAAGTTGCTTATTGACAATGGCTTTATTGATCCAGATAATAATTGCGAGCTCTGCACTAGAATGGTTTATACTCCAGGATCAAAATCTGAGGCTGGTATCGCCTATAAAGATGATACAGTAGATTTAGGAAATGCTGAACGGATAGTTTTTTTCGCGAAGGGCGAACAAGCTCAAGAAGTGAGTTTTGTAGGAGCAGGCAATTCTACTGGCATAACCAATACCAACGATACTGATATTTTCCCAAAGATAGATTTTGCTGTAGCTACAGATAATGTTACTCTCAAGAATGATTGGCAAAGATTTGAAATCGGTCTTAACGGTACAGACCTATCTGATGCATCATACCCCTTTGGGATTCAAATGACTGCCGATTCTTCTCAAAAACAAACTTTTTTCATAAAAGGTGTTACTTTGGATACCAAACCCCCTGTTGATCCACTTCCTACAGCATTTGACTCATTGATCAATTCCACTGAGCCATTAACCGCAAAGATAGACGCAAATAGTACTAATAGCACTGCACCGGCTACAATAGAATTTGCAGCCAATACTACAGGTGGTCTGGCTCCCTATTCCATGAACTGGGAATTCGGTGGCGGCAATAGTACAGATAGTGTTGGTCAAAAGGTATTGCGTACATTTGACAAGCCCGGAGACTACAATATAACACTGTCTGCTAAAGACTCTGCTACTCCTTCTCAAAATACGTCAGCAAGCATGCTAATTACCATTAGTCCAGCTGCAAACAAGACTGATTCGGAAGTGTCCAATGCCGTTGAGCCATTAACCGCAAAGATAGACGCAAATAGTACTAATAGCACTGCACCGGTTACAATAGAATTTGCAGCCAATACTACAGGTGGTCTGGCTCCCTATTCCATGAACTGGGAATTCGGTGGCGGCAATAGTACAGATAGTGTTGGTCAAAAGGTATTGCGTACATTTGACAAGCCCGGAGACTACAATATAACACTGTCTGCTAAAGACTCTGCTACTCCTTCTCAAAATACGTCAGCAAGCATGCTAATTACCATTAGTCCAGCTGCAAACAAGACTGATTCGGAAGTGTCTAATCTGACTGCTGCTACAAATAGTACCACAGCGTTTGACATAAATGCTACAGCTACTCTAAGTGATACAAATAGTACGATTGGAAATGCTACAGCTACTCTAAGTGATACAAATAGTACGATTGGAAATGCTACAGCTACTCTAAGTGATACAAATAGTACGATTGGAAATGTACGACTCTAAGTGACACAAATAGTCATCGGACTCTATACCGGTAGTCATGGTACACAAGCTATAAAGAATACCACTTACACTGCACCGGTTGCAGCCCGTGTTACTGGATTAAATTATACCATATCAAGTAACACAAGAAATTCATCAGAAGAACTAAATGATGAAATTCTTGATCAAAATACGATCGCCTCGCAGAAAAATGTGACGATAGGCACAGACAAGACCATAGACGTAAAGTCATTAAATCATCCTCCCGTTGCAGGCGACCAGAGTTTGACTGTTTACGCTAATGAGACAGCCAAAATAACCCTGAAGGGTAATGATCAGGATAATGACCACATTGCATTTGATTTAACCTCAGATCCATCAAAGGGAACTATTGTTAGGTTTGACAGTAAATTAGGCTCATTAACTTACGTTCCAAATCCAAACTCTGATAGCATTGATAGCTTTACATTTAAGGTTATAGACACAAAGCAAGAAGTAAGCAGTATTGCTAAAGTGTCTATAAAAGTATTAAGTCCTATTCCGGATCCTTCACCTACTGTTAGTGACCGCCAATCAATAAAGGACATCCACGATAACGTCTCAAAAGAAAATGTGACAATACCTGGTTCTGCAGACTCAAACTTACAAGAAGTATCTACAACAGATCATCGGCTTGTTGAGCGTCCAGTACAGTCTGAACTTGTTAATCATGATCCATCCGTCAATGCTGGTCAGGATCGTACCGTGTATGAAGGTACCAATGGCGTTACCTTGAAAGGTACAGCAAGAGATACTGACGGAGACAGACTGAGCTATTCATGGGAACAGGCTGCAGGTGAACCTGCTGTTTTAACTGACGCGAATACGGTCAAGCCAAAGTTCAATGCTCCTGAGGTCAACGGAGACACAGTATTGATATTTAAACTGACAGTATCTGACGGAAAAGGCGGGCAGGGTACTGATGATGTGAAAATCAGAATAAAAGATAAGATTGGTGATAATAGTAAAGTTACGCCGGTTGAACCTCAGGCTAGTAATTTTAATCTCGCCAACCATGATCCATCCGTCAATGCTGGTCAGGATCGTACCGTGTATGAAGGTACCAATGGCGTTACCTTGAAAGGTACAGCAAGAGATACTGACGGAGACAGACTGAGTTATTCATGGGAACAGGCTCAGGTGAACCTGCTGTTTTAACTGACGCGAATACGGTCAAGCCAAAGTTCAATGCTCCTGAGGTCAACGGAGACACAGTATTGATATTTAAACTGACAGTATCTGACGGAAAAGGCGGGCAGGGTACTGATGATGTGAAAATCAGAATAAAAGATAAGATTGGTGATAATAGTCAGCTTGCCCCAGATCTGTCACGAGAACCGATCCCTGCAGACTACCAGACGTCGGACTTAATTAAATAGCATACATAGTTTCAGTGTTAGTCATAGAGAAAGATGTCATTTACTTCTATACTTTATAGTTATGAAGGACCCTTCTGTTCTGCCTACATGTTTTAGTCTGTATCATGAATTAAACGTCAAGTTTACTCCGTCGCTAGAATCTGTCCCGCAAGTATCTCTCAAGTGCTTCCCGTACGTCGATATGCCTATTCTTCGCTAACAGATTATCTGTGCATATAATAGATTAACTGTTACTGCTGTCTATTTATTTCTGAACAAGATGTTTGCTCAGCTTTGGCTTATTCTCGATTGAAACTAAAATGGTCAGTTTCCAGGATGACTTCATGTGATGATCTGATTAGATTTCAATAACAATGCATCTACGTCATCAAAAAACTTATACGATCATATTACACATAGGTCATATCGGTCACATTGATCGCTTTAAATGATGATGCGATAACAAAGGAGAACCCGTTACTCTCGTTAACTAATTCACATAATTCAAACGAAGCTGACAGAATGAAGAAACGATATATTAGTATATTTTATTCTATTACATGATCATATCCGTGTTCATCTTCTTGGTAGTTCTCTAATCTGCACGTTACTAAATATAAGATATAGTTACTATAAACCCACGAAATTATTTTCAGGGGATGGACGGAGGTCGGTCAATTGCTGTAACCCTACCTAAGAGATTTGCGAAGGAGTTAGAAATTCTAGTAGACGATCATGGAACAATCACCAAAAGTGAACGTGCAATAGTCGTACAAAAATATATTCCAGCGCCAGTAGGAGGATCTCCTTACTCGAACCTCCATCTTTTTTCTTACAAAGGCAACTGTAATAATTGTTTATAATTACAATTATGCATGAAGTATTCAGATACTTCGAATGTTAGGATAATCCTAGCGAATGCAAGTCCATGTTGAACAATGATTAAGATGCATGAGTGATTATGAAAATTGAAAGTTATTTCCTTTTAACCATCTCTGGATTTATGGATAATCTCATTAATCATGATGTTGATACGATCCACGCGGTGCAGGGTAGCATGCGCTGACAGCTAACAGGTGAGAGCTAGAGAGTATCTATTTGATAACGGTCATCTTAATAGTTATTGTTAATGACTCCTGATGAAACGAGAATTTGTGACAAACCAACTATGAATCTTTCATTTGAAGGTAGTTTTCATACTCTTTCAAGGTATCCAATTGTTTTTTTCGTCGAATCCTTCTGCCTCTAATTTCCTTCACTTTTTGAATTGCTTGGTCAGCAGATAAACCTTCTTTTTTCATAATATATGCTGCTAAGAGTGTGCCGGTTCTGCCGCTACCACCATTACAATGGACTAGTACAGGTTTCCCATTTGTGATCTCGTCATCTAAGTAATCTACCGCACCATCAAGCTCATTGATAGGTGGAGCTCCGTAGTTTTCCACCTCTATATGCTTATAATCGATTCCACAGCCAGTGGGAAACCAGCTTGGTGGGAGAGGGTAATCTCTAATAGTAAATACACTTTTGATACCATTCTTTGCCACCCATGCTAGCTGTAAGTGAGTCATGGGTCTTCCACTGGCAGCAACTTTATCTTTGATTACCCAACCAAATCTTGACGGTTTATCAGAAAATAAGCTATGCAGGTATCGACAAATATCTCCAGTCAGCGACATTGTTGTTCTTTATTTTATTAATATTTAACAACATTTCTAAAGTATGAACTCCATGAAAAGCTATATGAGCTTGCGAAGCTAGACTTAAAAGCTGCCAATATTCTTAGAGATAACAACATGTTTTCTCATGCCATTTACGAGTATGCACAAGGTTTTGAAAAGTACCAAGTCAATATTAGCTAATTAGATTGTATCATATGAGAAAATAGGCGAACAAGAAATAGAACAAAAAATGAAGAAATCGTATGGTCACAAGCTGCTTAAAGTAAACATAACAATGATTAATATTATGATTGACGATGTTATTCGCCTTTACGTATCAAAAGGTGGGAAGAAAACTGATGATTTTGTACAGAATCCACTTAAAGCAATACAAGGCTTAGAGCAACACAAGTTACTCTGAAGAAGAATTGATTGCGCATTTTAGCGATATAGTTTCCCATAACTTCAAGACTTACCTAAAGACCAAAAACAAACAATTCGACGGGTATGAACATCCTGGATGGGAATATCTTCGGTAGCAGTTCGCTGATGCAAAGACAACATATTTGAGGTATATCCTATCTCATGGATACTATCTCCAGTCCTCGAAGAACATGGAAAGATATGTCATATATCCCAGTGAGTCGGTTAATTACAACAATTAGATTCCTTATTGACCATAAAAATAAAAACAGTGTGAAATGTTGGATGAAATGATCTGAGTTAATTGATACATTGCTATTGGTGTGGGATAGAATCATATCAATGACTTAGACTGTAAATTAAGATTTTACTCTTGATATCACGAAAATCGTTAAGCATGCTATGATTTCCAGTAACACTTGTGAATTATGGGCGTGACCAGATTCGAGGATCAAGAATGCGTTACCTAGCTCGGTAAATTCGGTGAAACAAATGCAAATAATGATGTATGAAATTCTAAAATATCCAATAATATGCATTAACCTATATAGTGACTCAATACCCTGCCTCCGCGCTCACCAGGTTTGTCAGTATGTACATAGGATAGGTACCTACGTTATGTTCCTGAGCCTTCTTGCAGATATACATCGGGTTCCAATTTATTTACATCTTGGGCAAATCCTTTTCATTGTATCAGCGTATTGCACGAGGTAGTATATTATTGTCAAGTCAGCTTTGTGGTCTCAAAGGGTACATGGCGCTCCGGTGGTAACCAGAGCACATTTTTTTTCTGGCTCATCCGTAACCGCGCAATAGGATAAGTCAGCTACTCTAATAGATCAATTTGGATTCTGACCCCTGGAATATATTTTTATAGTCATGTAAGAAAACTTTCCCACATATGGTTTCACATTAGTGTCGTATCTAGAGCTTGTGTCGTTAGTGCCAGCACGTTCAATCACCACGTCTATAATACTTGAATTTGTAATATTGACGGTATTGATCTCTGTGCCCGCAGCCCTTACGGCATCACCCACAAACCATGTCTTTACCAAGTTTAGTGTCGAATTGCCTGAAATAATATATTCATGGTCATTTGTGTTGCCCACCAAGTTGTTTATGAATAAAGTATCTGTATTGTTCGAAATTCTTATGGCATTGCCTGATAGTTGAATCACGTTGTCGTTAAACCTGTTACCCTTTACATCATCGTCTTTGATATTTATTCCGTATTGTCCCAAGCCATCTATTACATTGGATCTAAAAGCATTGTTATTTGCACCCTTTGACAAGCAAATTCCACTCTCTGTGTAGTTTCGTACGTAGTTGGATGCTATCGTGTTGTTTTGCGCTGCGACCCCCACGATAATGCCACAGTTTTTCTGATCGGAAAGCGTATTATTAAACAGCATGTTGTCAGACGAATTATTCTTGACCGAAAGACCGTCAACACTTCTTCTTACTGCATTACCATAAATCGAATTCGAGTGCGAGTCTGAGACTGCAATACCTGTATTCGAAAGTGATATGTTGTTAAACCTGGCAGTAGAATTGACTGTTTCTTTGCTGAACATGAGCCCTACTTCTCTGTTGCCATCTATCCTATTTTTTTCAAAGATTAGATTGGAGCATTCAAGAGAACAGATGAGCCCGATCCTACTATTTTGAATGTCATTATTTCTAATCTTCATGTCATGCGAGCCTGTGTGTGGGTCTATACCATATTTGAAGTTGTCATATATTGTATTATTCTCTATAACCATGTCGCCCACGCCCGTAGAGTAAAATCCATACCATAAATGATGTATGTTGTTACCAGTTAAAGTGCTTCCATCTCCCCCGTAGAAGCTAAGCCCTTGCTTTTGTGAAGTATTATAGCCTAAGTATGCGATTTCAGAGTCCTGCAAATGAGACGGACCTGCTCCCTCTCCTACAGTGATATAGGGTCGTGGGATTGTGCCATCTGATTTCTGGTTCACATAACTTTTTGTAAGAGGACTCCAAGATGTAATTTTCACACCCTGTAGGTCAAGTCTGCCAAAAATCTGGATAAAATAAGGGGCGGCTCCACTTGCTTCCCTATTTCCACCAGAGCTGTTTTCAGAATTTATCTTAATCCATTTGGCATCTTTGTTATTAATAGTAAGGACTGCTTCTTTGGACACAACGACAGAAGAATTTAGGAACCAAATGCCTTCTGATGTTTCCTTCTTTAGAATATTGTCATCAGATATTATGTTATGTACTTCAGACAAGGTCGAATTGCATGTAACCGTAATTACATTTTTTTCCTGGTCATAATTTGCACAGACCCCTTTAGGTCTGTCTTTTGGCGAAGATAGATATCCTGAATACGAAAGAATACTAACTGAAAGCAAGGACACGGATATGATAGCTGCTGAAAGTAGTATCGTAACGTTCTTCCTAGTTAAATTCATCTTATTCTACAGTTCTTATGGTGATTGATTCCCGATCAGGTAATACTGCGGAATAGATACTTTTGTTAGTGTCAAAGGTTGTTTTATTCCCCGCCTTGTTTCTAATATCAACCGTCCCGGAGGCAGAAATGCTAATTGCGTTCTGGTCGCCATCAGCGGATCTTATTTGATCCGAAGAGAAACTAGTATTTTCTAGCCGTACACTAGAATTATCTGAAATGAAATATTCAGAATCTTTAACAACACCTATGTTATTTTGAGTAAATACTGAACCAGTGTTATTGCTCACGCTCACCCCTACTTTAGCCATGCGTATTTGATTACCCACAAAAGTATTATTATTTACGTCCGAGTCTGTAACATAGATTCCATATCCTGAGGCATCATTTATTGAATTAGACAGTATTTCATTGCCCGATGATTTATCATATACACAAATTGCATGTCCACCAGCCCTCACAATACTATTTTCGACTATCATGTTTCCAGTTCCGTTATTGTAAACGCAGATTCCATACTTGGTAGAATCAATAACATTATTGTGCATGACTGTATTTTCAATTGCACCCTTGGTCATCTGTATACCATATTTCGCTGCTTGTAGAATAGAATTATTGTGAATATTATTTTTCGAAGAACCAAACTTTGCTTCAATCCCAATATCTGAATCCGAAACCGTGTTGTTGTAAATATTGTCTTGATGTGATTCAGAAATTACAATACCCTTTACTTCATTGTAGATGGTGTTGTTCCTGACTGTAGAGTCCATGACGTTTCTACTTAACATTATTCCCGCGAGTTTGTTTCCATGTACCTCGTTTCCTTCCATAATTATATTGGTACAATCAAATGAACAGACTATCCCAAGCCCGTCATTTTCATGCACAAGGTTGTTTCTGATGATCATATCATGGGTTCCAGTATGGGGATCTAGGCCGTACTTGACATTGGCATAGATATTATTGTCTTCAATTGTCATATTCCCTATTCCCTTTGAGTAGAATCCATACCACAAATGATGTATTGTATTATTTCTTAGAAGACTTCCGTCGCCCCCATAATAAGATAGTCCTTGACGGAGAGAAGTGCCATATCCCAGATGTGAAATTTCGGAGTTAGTTATGTTGGTCTTTCCTGAAGCCTCAGGTAGGACGGCAAGGGATGCCCTATGGATCTTTCCGTCAGTTGCAGTATAATTATTCGATGTCGTATTCCAAGAAGATATCTTGACGGAATCAACTTTCATGTTACCAATGACATCTATGTGATAGGCATCGGCACTAGTACGTAGAGTTAATTTTTAACCACTTTGTATCAGTTGAATTGACATTAAAATCAGCACCATCTGCAATGGTCAAATTAGCATTCAACAACCATACTCCATCACTTTCCTTCTTGAGCACGGCAGGGTTTTTTAGCACGTTATCTACATGACTCAAGTTTGCAGTTTTACAACTGACCGTGATTGACCTAGTAAGTTGGTCATATCCGACGCAGAACCTTGGATCAGTAGCCACATTGTGAGACGTAATCCGTTTTAAGGTAGGATTAATTTGATCGGTAGTATCCGTGCTATCTTCTGCATTTGTATCATCTTGATTATCCTCTGCGGGCAATTTTTTTTGTGGGACTGCTGTCGCTTGGTCCTGAAGTGTAAATAGTCGGTCTGCAGCAATATTCTGTACTAATAACGAGTATGAGAATAGAGTGAAAACTAGAAATGATGACAATACCACAGCTCGTAATGACTTTCCCATTGACCAATTAACGAATTTAGTTATAATCTTCAACATGAATCACGAATAGTTTTCTAACCCGGCTCGGTGTATTTATTCATTGGTGGTGAAAAATTAAATATTCCACCATCAATTCGAAAAATATCATATTTCTCACTTTTTAACAGCAACATCTTTAAAAAAAGTACAAATAGACCAGAGTTCACATTTCCAGAAGAATCATCTTTTATGTTATCGTATAATGAAAGATAAGTTTGGACAATAAATGCTGGTAGAGCGTCATCATGACCTATTTCACTTCAACAGATGTTATGACATTTATTTGCCTATAGTACAAAGAATTATTTGATTCGTTTAGAATAAACTGTGACCAGGTAGACAGTACATAAAATGGGATTGCACTCAAACGCTGGCGTTTAATTTTGCCACTCACGGGGAAGCAAACCACGAATCTGAATACACTGTCTTTTTTTTATTCGCCGAGGTTTTTGTAAATTGAAACCTGAAAGTCATATATTGATACAATGAGTACTCGTATTCCATATTCTGATAAATTAAATTCTCTACTCAAAAGGGCTTTCTTGTCTGGATCATCTGGTCCATACTTGACAAACATGATGCTCCTATCTTAGGGTGTTGTTGATAAATGTCAACGTACCATTGGTCAGCTTGACTGGAGAACGTGAGACGTTCAGCAGCTGATTGTATTTAAAGACATTATCAATAGATTTCGAATCTCTGGCGATAACAGCATAACCGCCGCCTGCATCAATGGTATTATTACTAACAGTGTTTGCAGTTGGACCTTTAACAAGGCAGACGCCGTATGATTCGCCGTTTAACATTTTGTTTGACACTATCGAATTATTTGAAGACGCTTGGCTCACCTCGATACCGCATCTTTTTGAATTGTGAATAGAATTATTTTCAATCGTATTATTTGAAGAGTTAAGTTTTACTTGGATGCCGTTATTGCTGTCGAAGATCGTATTATTATAGACTTGGTCTTTGGAAGATTGAGATACAGAGATCCCCGTATTTTCATTCTGGATTTTATTATTTCTTACTATGGAATCCTGCACATTCTTGCTAAGCATAATACCTGCATTCGTGTTACTAGAGACTGTATTTCCATCTATAATTATATTATTGCAATCAAGGGAGCAGATTATGCCTATATGTCCATTATCATAGACCCGATTATTGCGTATAACCATATCATGCGTTCCAGTATGGGGATCGATACCGTATTTAATATCATCGTGAATGGTATTATTTTCAATTGTAATGTTACCCACCTGTTCGGAATAAAATGCATAATACATGTGATGTATCGTATTATTTTTTATCACACTACCATCACCGGCCCAATATGAAAGGCCTTGGCCCCTGGAAGTGTTGCCATCTCCCAGATAAGCGATTTCAGAATTAATAATGTCAGTTTTCCCTGATGCAATTGGTAGGACTGTGATGGATGCTCTTGGGATGTTCCCGTCAGTTGTGGTATAGTTATTAGATGTTGTATTCCAGGAAGATATTTTTACAGAATTTACCTTCATATTCCCTACAACGTCTATATGATACCTGTTCTGCGGTGTCGTCGAGTTTATCTTTAGCCATTTAGTATCGGTTGAATTTATGTGAAACATAGTGTCATGCCAGATCTTGAGATTAGCATTCAATAACCATGTTCCATCAATTTCCTTCTTTATTGCAGAAGTATTATTTAGCGAGTAAAGATCTCGCTGGGGTTCCATGAACCGCAACTTAGAGTGATCACTTTATCTGCTAAATCATATGATATACATTCCTCCACACCGGCATTTAGATTTTGTAACGATGAAGGTAACATGACAACAAGAAGTGAAGCTAACGATAATATCATACATATTTTTTGTTCAATCAATTTATTGTAACGCAATCTAATCTCGCTGTTTACTGTAATTTATTCGATACTAAAAACCATCTGTAAAAGAGGTTCTCAATCAAATAATTGTATCCAATTGACCATTCAGTCATTCCTGAATGGTGATCCTACCTTCAGCAACCTGCCTTCAACAAAGCCATTGGTTCCAAAGGACCGCGATAAAAGATAGAAGTCTGTTCAGATATGAATCTTACTTTGTTTCCATGTGAGCGATGGTTCACAGGATGGTGTGGATATGTCTATCCTGAATTATCCGTTAATATCTGCTCACCTGGCATAGCCAATGTGCTACCAAGTATAGTCAACTGTAGATGAGGTACTCTGGGGGTTTGGATGCTAATGGTGTTGTAACCGGGACTGGTGCTATTGCTAACGACAAACTGGATTTGCTTATGACCTTCAGTATCCACCACTCCGATAATATTGTCCAAGAGTACTTTTGGAATTTTTAGTATGAGTGAAGAAGTGGATGGTTGGGATGTAGTATTGACATTAGGACTGATGCCACCATCGTTCAAATCTATCACCATCTTGCTTTCTTTAGGATCGAATTGCATTGCTTCTAGGTTCGATGTGGACGAAGAGTTTATCTCAATGGGATATATGTACTGTCTTTTTGGATGAACATCAGTTGCATTTAGCTGAAATATGGCATAGGCACCAAAATAAAGATCACCATTTGGGGATTCAGACAGACCTACGACAGGTTTAAACGGATAATTTTCGAGGTCAATTCTGAATTCCTCGGTTATTTCCTTGGTAATATTATCCAGACGAAGAACATACAAATCCCCCGAGTATGAGCCAACTATGAACTTATTCTTCAATAGCGGTATTTTATCGCCTTCATAATAGATCATCTGGGTAGGAGCAATTGTATCCCAATAGCTTCTCAAAGGTATGATCGATAATGACGAGTTTGCTAGACTCTGGTGCCCTGTTAGGTGGCTGAAAATTTGGAAACCCATAGTTACCGCCCTTCTGAATTAAGTTGATTTCATCGTAGTAATAATCTCCGTTTTCACTTACCAATCCATTACCCGATCCATCAAAAGCTAAACCGTACAAATTCCTATGTCCGATTGTGTAAACAGGCGAATTGGGAAATGGATTGTCCGGAGGAATCGTCCCGTCCCTATTTATACGTAAAATTTTTCCAATAAGAATTGAGGGATCCTGTGCGAATGGGTGTTCGGTAGCATCTCCAACGGTTATATACAATTTATCGTCTGGCCCAAAGGCCAACGCACCTCCTGAATGATATCCCTCGCTTGCGGGGATATTATCAACCAGAACGATCATATCTTTACCTTTGTTATTATCGTCTGTGAACCTGACAACTCTGTTAAATGGGTCCCCCTTTGCATCAGTGGCCGTATAATACAAATAAACAAAGTGATTATGTTCGAAATCCCGATCAAGTGTCAAACCGAGTAAGCCTTGTTCCCAATGCACATAAACATCAGAAACGGTCGCAAAAGGGGAGGCTAGAATTGTGTCGTTTTGCATAATTCGAATGTTTCCACTGTTCTTTTCTGTATAAAATAGTCTTCCATCACGTGAGAATGCCATGCTGGCCAGAATACTGCTTTGGGACCCATGATTATTGTTACCCGACACATCATTGAATTGGCCATCAAAGTTCCAATGTGCAATCTTACTTGGTAGGCTGCGATCTTCTGGATTATCAAAAATTTGTTTTGCTTGATCTGGAGTTAATGCTCTACCATAGATCCGAAGATCATCTATTATTCCAGACCATCTATTGCATGATGCACAATATGCTGCAGATCCTATGGTAAATGGAAGGCCAGCGTTACCCGAATATCTGCCCAGGTATTTAGTTTCACCAACAAACTGTCCATCACTATATATTCGAATAGTAGAACCGTTAAAAGTTCCTGTTATTTGATGGAATGTGCCTGGTTGGATAGAGACATCCGGTGAGCCAATTAATTTTCCACTGGTATCAGTGAAGACGAAACGGGCGCCCTGATTCGTTCCATTAGCAGTCATATCAAAGAACCACCCTGCTGTGTGACGACTATTAGTGTACGAAATAATTTGGCCCACAGGTTCGGGTTTTGGAACGGCTTTTACCCAAAACGAGACTGAAAAATCCTTGAAAGTGATATTGCTTAAAGTAGGAACATGAACTGCCTCTCTATAAGGGGCACGAATCTCCAACGCTTTACCATACTTACCGTCGACAAAGAAAGGTTTTAAGTCTACTAACTCATGAATTCTTATTGAACTTCCGCTATACGCATAACCGACCAACCTATTATGAGCAGGATCACAGTGGAAAGTCGTAACGTAGTCTATGCAACTGTAGTACTGAATCTTTGTATTTTTGTGATCTTTTATTTCCTCATCATTTATGGGCTCACCAAGACTAGAGGTAATCATTGAGCCAAAAATCAATATGACTAGAAATGATGACAATGCCACAACCCGTGATGACTTTACCATTGACCCGTTAACGAACATAGAAATAATCTTCGACATGAATCACGAACAGTTTTCTAACCCGGCTCGGTGTATTTATTCATTAGTGGGGAAAAATTCAATATTCCACCATCATGTCGCAAAGATAAGCCTAGATTGCTACTTCACAACTACGGTGCCAGTCATCCATGGATGAAAAATACACATGTAGTTGTAGGTACCTGCTTTTTCAAATTTTACAGTAAATTCAGTAATAACCTGATAGGCAGATCGTATTTTTCCTTCAGGGAAAATCGCGCCAGAATTAAGATATTTTTCAGTTCCGTCCATATTGTATGTGGCATTTGGATTAAGATAAGTAATATCCCCTATCGAGTCAATCACAATCGGGTTGACAGCTCTTGTATTTAGCCCAATAATTACATTCGTTCCGTTTTTACCTGCCATCATTACAGGCTCGCTATTGGCGTCAGGAGGGAGCGGTACAAATTGAGTAGAGTTTGAAACTACAAACGGAGAATTCATGTCACTCACAGACAAATTGCTGTCACTTGTGAAAGTAACTGTGTGTGATTCTGGAACCTTACTAGGATTGTACCATGTTATATTGTCTCCGGCATTTATTTCTACGTCTTTTGGCAAGAATTGATTCAATGAAAGTGAAATGTTTCCCCCACCGGCTCGCTACTCTTGTATCATGTGCTTGTACTGAAGTTATATTGCCTGCATTGGAGTTAGAAAAACCTTCAAGATCCCTGTGCTTGGGTGAAGTACATAATACTAACACTGCGATTATAATAACCCAAATTAGAACTTTCACTAATGTTTCGCTAGTAGCTTGCATAAGATCCATAGATATTGGTATTGATATATTAATTATTATTCATTCAATAGTCACAACTTTGGCTCGGCTACCAACAAGACGTACCTCTAATCAGCTACATGTGGTTAGATATTTTGAGATCTTGCAAACAGATCTTGTCATGAAGTTTATTATGAAATTCACTATATCCTAGTAATGGGAGTCTAATTGACAACAACCTTCCCAGTCATGAATGGATGGAGAGTACAGAAATAATCGAAAGTACCCTTATCGCTGAAGATGTGTGCGTAGGTTTTTCCTGAAGCCAAAGGTCCGGATTCAAATAAGGTACCTATGGGGCCGCCTGTTTCCAAGTTGCCTGAAGTGACGGTATGGATTTCAACATCATTGTTTGTCCAAGTTACGGTAGTGCCCCTGAGGATATTGATAGTTTCGGGTTTATAGAACTCGGTATTCGCGACGGAGTAAGCACCATCAGGGATCTCAACGTTAACCTTCTTTAATGACCCGCTAGCTGAAAGCGCAGATTCGTTAGACCTTACTACAGTTGATCCGTTTTGGCTGGGTTCGTCTTGTGATTTACTGGAATGATTTGTAGCGCTTGGCGTGGCAGAAATCTGAACCTTTGTTGCGTCAGCTGCCAAAGGAATTTCAAATCCCGTTTCCACGTCATCATGAGTTCTATTGTAACTCACTTCATTCCCATTTACCAAAATGGTAAAGTTGTATGTTCTAGGGTCGCCGCCCCCAACTAGAGACTGAGGTAATGTAAATGTTAACTTATCTTCTTTTTGATCCGCCCTTTCTAAGGAAAGTATGACTCCATTTGATTGTCCATCATGCTCTATTTTGGTAACTTTACCTGTATTCATCCACCAATAAGCTACAGTTTCTTTTTCGGCCACATCATCAAATCTGTAAGGCTGACCCAGTGCTCTCGGTAATACTATCTGGTCAAAAAACTTGAGGAACTTCTCATTTGCATTCAAATTTTGTGCGTAAATACCCATCACCAATACCTTTCCTTTTCCATAACCAAGCTCATAGGTTGCTATTTTAGAACCAACTGCTTGCGGATTATCTTCAAGGAGCTCTTGCGGAATTTGAGCACCATAATCAAATAGTATGGTGGCATTAGGATTACTAACATAGTTTTCCTCGAAGCGGGTGTAGTTAAATGGATTATCTGTGTAACGTACCGGTTACTGCAATGTCTCCATACAGAAAGTTGCTTCCTACCCACTCTTTCTTGTCGTCAAAGTAAGCTTCATGGTCGGCCTTTATAGCCGCCTTACCGTCAAATACCCAATCATGACCTCTAACAAGTGTTACCGTACACATCTTGGGATCATATCTGACTTGTGCGTATAACACATTTCCGTCCAGAAAAACTATCGTTCCACCGTTCCTCACAAAGCGTTTGTAATTATTATATCCCTCATCACTGACGTATTCATCGTGAAGTAGAAAGAGTGTATCATATGCGTTGCTTCCGTCCGGTCTAAATATGTAGCCGTGGTGAGCATCCTCATCTCTTATGATGGAGACAGAGGCATTAGACACAAAGTCTTTCACGTGCTTAGTAAAATTCGAAAAATATTCCCTATCAGGTTCCTGTGGAACAGGGGCTGTTAGCATATCAAGATTTGTAGTTATCTTGTCGCCTACATCAGTGGAACCTTCGTATAGATCATACCAGGCATAAAAATGATTAGCGCTATAAGCAGCACTGGTAAAGGTGGGTTCTACGAAAGCAAATCTATTTTTCTTATCCTTGACGATTGCAGTTTCATTAGGAAGATTTCCGATTGTTATGGGAGAATTTATCGTAATATCCTCCCAATTCTTGTTTCCGGTGTAGTCAGTGGCCCTGGCCAATATTCTATGAGGATCTGTATCGTTGATTTCGATAGGCACTGACCAGGAGGACCAGTTTCCAGGCTCTTCTGGGTCAGTAGTTATGTATTTGTTATTATCGACTCGAACCTCGACTATTTGTACCCCAGTTCCGTTATCTGACGATGTGCCATTCACTACGATCCTACCAGTACCCACAGCATTGCACCAATTCGGATCCACTAATCTAACAATGGGTACTGTTGTATCTCCTGATGCAGACATTGTGTTCACTGGTACAGATGTAACCTTGGGAACTGTGAAATTTGTATTGTTGACCGCAGATTGACCGGGAATTGGTTGCATAACGGCACTGAACACTAGTGACATTAAGACAAGCGTCAATAAATTTGAAAAATACATAATTAGCTTCTGAGAAAAGTTTGATTTAAACATCGTGGTTTGGTTCATAAACTTATTGACCCTGTAAGGAGCATCCCAAATTATTTCTCCTACTTTAGTTATATTGAAATGTAGTTGACAAATTGCCTGCAGGCGTGTCGTAATCTTCGGAACATAGTTTTACTATACAGGCAGGTCGGCTTTATCACCATATCGACGAAGGCTCATTTAGAGTCTACTAGTTATTGGTTGAATGGTGTGAAATGGTTTTATTCGAGCAATAGCAAACTCAGTTGGATATGAGAGACACTGGTTGCTTCACCACCAATTTCAAACCTTCTTTTCTGCTTTTAATAACTACATTGGGGGTATCGATCTTAGTCGGTAGCCTAATAGGGTCAACATTAGGAATTGAGCCCAGTGAAACCAGGGTGACTTATGGCTGCATTCCGATAACTGGTCGTCTTCATTGTGATATTGTCCCAAACAGATTTAGCAGTTTTATAGTGTCAGGGCAGGCACGGGCAATTTATCAAGTGGGCCCAGATTACTTTGAAGGGGTACCGGGAAAGCTTGGAAACGCTTTACCACTAAAAGGTTACATCGGCGAATACTTGTCTGTTCCAAATAATCATAGTCTAAATCCAAACACATTTTCAGTATCTTTTTGGATCAAACAAGACCCAGTTTTCGGTCTCGATGGAAATGTAATCTCGCATATTAATCTAAACAAAACGGCAGGGTGGTTTTTTGAAGCGAAAATCAAGCCTGAGCCGCAGATTGAATTTTCCGTTGTCAATAGCGAGGGAACAGTTTTTACGGTAGCTGCGCCAATAAATAAAGACAAATTCGAAAATGTTATGGGCTCCTTTGATGAAATTTCTGTCAAGCTTTACCTGAATGGTATATTGGTTGACAGTACCTGATTTTTCCGGGACCTACGAACCAGATCCTGCAACTCCCTTGAATGTTGGTATCGATTCATACGATTTAGACCGTGCTTGGAAAGGCGAAATAGATGATCTCCGGTTCTTCAATCGCGTCTTATCTGAAACCGAGATAAATAATTCATTTGACGGGGAAATTTATGCCTCCGATGGGCTAATAGGGTACTGGCCCTTTGACAACAATACAAAAGATCTATCCGGGAAGCAAAATGATGCAAACGTTGTATCACAAGCAGTCAGCATGGCCTTCGCGCCCGATGGCAGGCTCTTCTTTACAGAGAAGAACGTTGGTGACGTTAGGATTATGAAAGATGAACGCGTGCTAACTGAGCCTTTTCTTAAGATATCTGATCTTTACGTTGCACAACATCAGGGGTTATTGGGTATTACACTTGATCCCAAGTTTTCGACCAATCATTTTGTCTACGTTTACTATACTTCACAAGATAATAAGACTGGTCAAATTTTTAACAGAGTGTTGAGGCTTACCGAATTGGACAATAAAGCGACCCAAGAACAGGTCCTGTTAGACAAAATTCCGGGAAGCCCTGAAGGAGAATTTGCAGGCGGTGCACTTGCATTTGGGCTTGATGATAAATTGTACATTACAAGTGGACATGCTAATTCATATCAACTTCCAGAAGACAAATCCAGCCTTATTGGAAAAGTTCTTCGTGTTAACCGGGATGGTACTATTCCTTCAGATAATCCATTTCCGAATTCTCCCGTCTATACTCTTGGACACAGAAATATTTTTGGCCTTGCATTCGACAAGAATGGAACTGGAGTCGTAACTGAAAACGGGGAATCTCATTATGACGAGATAAATGTGTTGAAGAAAGGTGAAAATTACGGATTTCCGAGTACGCAGCCGCCAAGCAGATCTCCTATGCTGGATAACAGTTTTTCAGTAAAACCAATTAGGACCTATTGGTTACCGATTGCCCCAACTCAGGCAATATTTTATTATGGTGATAAATTCGATCTCCTCAAAAACAAGTTCCTTTTCGGTTCCTATAACGAAGGATCAATCTATGTTCTGGGCTTGAATAGGACACACTCTGTAACAGATGAGATGGTAATTAATTTTCCAGGAATTGTAGAAAATACAATATCTATCGCTCAGTCTCCAGCCGGTGATATATATTTTGGTGGGTATAATATCTACAAACTTATCTCGATTAAAGCCGAGAATGAGGAGCAGAATATGTATCTCATAGATTTAACTGCTCACAACGCGAGGATCGAAGATCTAAGTTTCAACTCATCCACCTCAACTTTGGCTCTATCTGTTCAAACGGATGATAATAGTCTATCTTCTGCCCCTGCCATCAAAGTAAGTATTCCGAAAAGTTTGCAAAGCGGCGTTTTTGAGATATCCTCCACTGGTAATGGTTCTATAGAAAATAAGACTCTTATTAAGGATTTCAAAATTAGTCAGCAACAGCGCTTAACCTCTCACAAGAGCGATACTACTTTAGAAGTCTTACTAAACAAGGGGATACAGGGTATGGTACTAATCAAGTCCACCGAATCGGACTTGTTGAGCTGATTAGTCTGGCGCTAGTATAAAATCTATGATATTTATTGCTAGCCTACGTTTCCTCAGCTGTACAACACGAAGGAAAAATGAAGGGTGCAAAAGAATACAGTAAACATGACATGCATATCCTTGTCTTAAACATCAACTTGCAGGCGAACCCTTATGATAGCTATTGCTGTGCATCGATAAAAATCATAATTCCTTCTAGTTCCTAGATAATTCGTATTCGAATCGGCTGTCGACGTTGCAAATCTATTTTTTTCTGCGAAATTCAGTTTCCTATTACAGTGAGTAATTGGTTAATATCCAGTCATTTTGGTGATGACGTCCGAATTTGCCCAATAACGGCATAAATCATCTGTCTTTACAAAATCATGCGGAATTTAGAAAAAAAGTAATGTTATTTCGTAAAAGAGCTCAAATGTTTCTAAATGCCATTATGTAGAAGAACTATCCATATATGACAATAGAGAAAGAAATTGGCTACTACGAGAGATATATTGAACGCGATAGCCGATGAGAAGGCTTTGACTCTATTTGATACTATAGCGATAGCAGACTACGATAGTGATCTGCTCATTAATAAGCTTGGACTTTCTCGGAAAGAGTACTACATGAGGGTATCCCGTTTGATGAAGGTTGGGTTAGCAAGTAGAAAGAGAGGTAAGTATTATCTTACCCTGCTAGGTAAGATAGTCTACCAAGCGCAATTAACTATTGATCATGCAGTCAATATTTATCCCAAACTCAAAGCCGTAGACCTGCTGGAAAAATCTTATGATATTCCTGAAGAGGAACGAAGCAAAGTCATTAGTTTTTTGTTGGGTAATGATCCAGTCAAAAATATCCTTTTGCAAAAGAGCTGTAGCCAAGATTGACTACGGAATTAAGACCGGCCATACCAGATAGAGAAATGTCTGTCTATCCGGAGGTCTCACAAGTTAAAGGGAGATTGAAAAAGCGACTTATCATAGGGTTGGCAGTAGCACTTTCGATTACAATAGCCGGCGGGATCCTATTGTGGGATACAGACAGTTTCAACTATGTATCGGCGATTTATAACTCTGGTCTCCCACAAGCTTCAACAATTAATCATGTTCAAAATGACAAGAAAGCAGGTATATTCAATACTGTAACCATTAGGACATTCGATATCGAATGGTACACTCTTGCCACTGTAGATCTGCCGTTGAAGGTGTTATCTGGAAACCAGGTAAATTTCATTTTAGAACTAAGCGATACGTCATCATCAACGAAATCTATTCAGGTTACAATCACAGGCAATGGGGGACAGTATGTTCTTTTTTTTCCACGCTCCCATGTTCAGAAGTTTGTCGATAAAATCCAGTTCCAATATGCATTTCCGTCACCTGGTACATACAATGTCGACGTAACGTTTGGGGGACCCGCTGCAGCAAACTTTAATGTTATTGTGACAAATAGGGAATCCGTGACATAGTCTATCTCTTGTTTCGGGTAAAAGAAATGTGTGAGAACTATCATTTTTTATTATTGGTGATTTATAAGAATATCATTTGATTGAATCTGTTAGTTCCACTTATGTCCCATTATGCTCAACTTATCACCTTCAACGTCCATGTCATTAAGCGAGGTGTTAATATTTACGGGAACGTTTGTATTTGTTATTACTTTATCGTTGATTGTAACAGGCTGATTGTTTGCTTCATGAAGGTCGTGTCATGAAAGTACCTCGCCCTTCTTCTGGGACTTTTCATTATCCTGACCACCGGACTGCTAGTTAAACTAGAATATAATTAAGGGCTATTTTGAGAAGGGTCGGCGCATTTCAAGTCTTTGGCGACATCTAATTCCCTGAATTATCTATAGTCCCTTGCCAGTGAATTAAAGGGCAAAATGGATGATGCGGGGGTACCTCATCATCCATTCTTGAATTCAGGTTTTCTTCTTTGCGACTGCGGCTTTTGGAATGCAAAGATATTATAATATTCGTCAACAAGAAGATAACTTTTATTGTGAAAATTATTTGACTTGGTATGTTACTCGTTCAGAGTTACAGAAATTCATCCACCTAAAAAAATCCAAACTGTAGATCACGATCATTTGCATTTTGATATTTATAATTGAACAATCCTAGTCACTATTTCAGGAAAGTTCTTTTGAATATTCTGAACATTGGAAAGACATGTCCTAAATTTCTTATGTTGGGAATTTATCCGCGCACAGCAAGAATCTCTTCCACTTACTTCTACACTATTATATATTACATATTTGCAAGATTCTCACTTCCACATAATCCTATAGGAACAACTACTGCTTATTTGATTCAAGGCTGGATGATCTTGTTCTGGCTCTACAGTTCATTGCCTGTTTGAAGAAATTGTTGGTTGTTATAAAGTATTGGGTAACTAAGGGTCCTGTAGAGTAAACGTAGCTCATCTATTACTATTGACCAGTCCAATTTTTTGGACTTATTTTACCATGAAAGTAAAGCATATTCTTTTTTCAAATGGCAAGTAACGAGGATGTATTTGCAATTATAGAAATTGCTGAGGTTGAAGCAAAACTACAAACCCTTAATTCACTAAACCAGCGATCATTTTCACTAGCATGGCCTGAGAAATAAAAGCTATATAATTTAATGGGAACCTTGAAATAAAAATAGAGGTTACCGAATGGCCCCGGAAGTGTCATTCGTTTTGGTATCAACCTCATTCGGCGTAGCATGTCGCGAAATAGCCGCGTTTCTGGAACCATCATCCTCAAGGGGCAAGCTCGGTTTCTCTGCTCTAATTTTCAAGATAATTGTTTTTGAGTCTGTTGAATAGTAATGGTTGAGTTTGTCAAAATGCGCTTGAATCTTAAAAGTGCCTCCGGTTCCGGGTTCGATTAGTGCATTGGTACTAAATGAGCCTCCTTTGTCTGTAGTTTGATTTCTGATTTTTATTGGCGAGTCAGCGGTGAAGAATACCTTCATTCCTTGGAGAGGACTCCCAGTGGTCTTATCCATCAAATTGCCCGTCAGAAGATATTTTCCATTGCCATTACCTTTTGTAACCTTGAAAGACAACAAAGTCTCATGGTTTAGTCTCTGTCCATCATTTATTGATGGGGACAATTTCGATGTACGTTCTATGTCCTTACGGCTATTCTCTGACTGCATATTATCAGTTCTTTCATTTCTAGTAACATGTTTTCCAGAAATATTGGGATCCGATAATTTTACCTTGTCAGGTTTTGCTCCCTGTCCATCATTTTGGCTCTGTGCCTCGGTGGACTTGTTGACCTGCCTGTTATCTGTTTTCAGATTGTCGTCTAGTTGTTGTTGTGCTTGTTGTTGGGCTAAATTGGCTTGTTGTTCCGCTGAATGTTGTTGTTGCAAGGAATTTGCCTTGTTACTAGTACTCTTTTCATCTGAGGTGTGATTGCTTGAATTGTCATTCAGAACAGCCGCCGTTGCCGTGTCGAATGCGAGTGCAGAAGCTGTAGACGTTGAACTACTGGTTACTATTATCTTTGCATTGTTAGTTAAGGTTTTGCCGTAAGATTGGGTGTCAGTGTTATAGGTCTTGGTCGTAGTTCCATCCTTGACACTAATGATGCCGGATTTTGATATGCTAACCGGAATACCGCTGCCTATCTAAACCTCTTATAACATCAGAAGAAAATTTAGTACCCTCGAGTTTCAGCGCAGATGATGTAGCCAGCGTATATTCACCAGATGGCGCTACAGTGTCCAAATAGTTGTTAATGAATTTTGTGTTTATATTGCCGCCCGTAACTCTAACTGAATATTTCGCGTTGGAGATGTGGTTATCTTTGAAAATATTATTACTTGTTTTGGAACCATCTACCACAATTCCGCGATCACCATTCAGCTCCGTTGATTGTGTTGGCGGCAAATGTATTAGATGATGCACCATTCTTGGCCCATAATCCAATGCTGGTAGCTTTGATATTATTGTTATGGACATTGTTGTTGATAGAAACACAACCATAAGGTACGCAACGGCCATCTCTATCAAAAACACTGCCAATTTGTGTCTCAAATTCAATGCCGTACTTTGAATTAGTTATTGTATTTCCATACACCTGAGAGTACGACAGGGACGGTAACTGAATAGCAACATCTTCGTCGTGTATAATGTTATTGGCTATGGTTGAGTGATGGGATCCAGCATCCATAAATATGCCATCTCTCTGGTTGTTATACAATTCATTATTAGTGATGCGAATATTGTAACACGCAACAGAACATATTACGCCATGATTGTTGTTGTAGATCTTATTGTAAGTGATATCCATATCATGTGTTCCAGAATGAGGATCAATCCCGTATTCCATGCTGTCATGAACCACATTTTTAGTGAACGTTATCCCTCCTACACCTGAAGAATAAAAGGCTCTCCAAAGATGGTGGATGTTATTATTTTGTATGAAGCACCGTAGTGTGGTTGTATTACAACCGCCGTAGTAATCTAACCCATGACTACCGCTTTTGTCGTATCCTAGATAGGCAATCTCAGAATTAAGAATATTAGTTTTGCCAGTTCCACCACTCATAGAGACAATATAAGCTCTCGGGGTGCTGCCAGAACTGCCAGGGGAGGCGTAATTATTAGTTGCTGTATTCCATGACGTTATCTTAACCTTATCTACAATAAGAGTACCAGAATTTTTCAAGCCGTATGCAGTTGATCCGTCAGAGCGAATCTTTAGCCAAGTACCGTCAGTTGAATCAATAACCAAGTTTGCGCCTTTCGAAACTACCAAGTTAGCAGACAAGAGCCATACACCGGTAGACTCTTTCTTTAAGATGTTAACGTTATTGATTGCACTATTTACAGTAGTAAGGTGCGTTGTAGAAGTACAGGTGACCGTGATGGACCTACTTGAAGAACTATAAGTAATGCATGCAGCTGAGGCGCCAAATTCTGATAGTGATATCCAAAGTAAGGGTACTACTGGTACAACAACCGTAAAAATGAAACGGAAGTTTTTAGATAGCCAAAAAATGTATGATTTTTGCATAATTATCTATAAATGGATAATTCTATTTGATTTAAAGGTAATGATGCATGGTACAGGAATTTTTAGAAAAGGTTTTGCTGCTGTGGTTTAGCGCCAGAACGTGAATTTCATTTATTATGAGGCAAAACACATTGATTTTCTTAGAATATGACTGTTCGTGGAATATTATGGTTTGTTCCGGATCGATTAGAATTTATTTATTATCTCGGACCCCCAACTCCAGTTGTCACTCCTGCCTATGATCTCTACTTTTGGCACAGAGAGAAATTTTGTACCTAAAACCAGGAAGATTCTCTTTTATTATTTTTTCCAGTTTCCTTGCCTTTGATTTATTGCGTTTGGCATGGAAATCACATCCATTCAACAATCTTTGTTGATTGTCTTAGTTTAGCATAATTCTATTTACCGAATCACCTTTGCTTGTTAGAAATAACCAGTTTGCGTTGAGCAATATTGTTTTCAAAGTCGCAGTTACTATCTTTTCTTCAATCTTTTCTAATTTGGCAGGATCAATATTCGTAGCATCATTAATTTTCTTGAAAGTTTCTTTTCCATTTGACTCGAGTCTATTGAGGTCGGCCAATGACGATCTTCATAGAGAGAACACAATCATAAAACAATATCGGTGAAACAATTACTGTTTTTCCTGTGATTAGATAATTTTCATGGACTTGTCTATTTTTCTTCCATCGGTTTCAAAATATCGGTCATCTAAGTCTGTTTAATTGTCACTTGCAAAATTTTGCTTGCTCTGGACTTCAAGCAGATTCTACGCTTGGCTAATGATAAAACTATCGGCAGATTGTTGTTTACACCAATTTGACTTGCCTGAGAATATTCTCCTTCGTTACTTTTCCAAATCTTGTCACAACTTTCATACATGTAAATCCTGTAAAGTTAGTTTCTTTTTTATATTCAATAACAGATCCCAAGTAATACTTGCCTCTAACTTTGCTATTAATTAGTTGCATTCGAGATTATGGTGTCGACTGTGGAAAGGGGGTTCTGGGCAAGTTTCCTGTCAAATGTGACTCCCTTCAAATAGAATATTTGTTTGGGAGATTCATTGTCTGTTATCACAAACCCAAAGGGAAGAGTAACATCTTGTAATTTAGTATTATTAAGACTGATTTCGTATCTTTTCCAGTCGGTCTGAAGAGTCACATTTTTCGTAGTAATAGCAAAATCTCCATTTGGAAAGAGATCGTCATCATTCATTGTTTGTCCACCATTGCTTTTTCCAATAGCAACGAAGCTTACTTCTTCGCCACCCTGGTGGCCCCTTGCAAAGAATACTATTCGTTGATTACCTTCGAGATCCAATTTGTCGTTTCTATAAGCAATTCCAGCCTTTCCCACCCCACCAGGCGTATATTCAATTTTATTACAGAATTCACAACTATTCGTTGAATCCATGTAATCTTTGTCAATCATCAATCTGGAATTGAGTTTAGCATCTCCTGCTCTGTCTATAGAGGGGGTATCTTCAACATGAACAGCTCGTTCTATTTGAATAGTTGTCGGATGCACCGCGTGTGTCCCAGGAACGTTGGAGACATTTGTTCCCAATGCATACGCAAGGATTGTACATGAAGCGGTAGCAATGAGAATTCCAACAGTTAAAACATATTGCATCCATTAAAGAGGTCCCACATGGATATTTAAAAGCCAGTGGGTAAGAAATAGCGTTGTATCCATTTGGGGAAATTCTCATCTAATATATGCCGTTCAAAGCTTACAACGGAACGTATGTGTCAGATTCTTCACATTGGAAAGATACCAATGAAGGATACGCCAAATTTAAATTACTTCATGTATCATGTTACATGCCTTACGATTCATCCACGTTGTCAAGGTGCTAACATGCTTCCGCAAAGGTCCTCCTCATTGCCACCAAGATAACTGGCGCCGTCATATCTTACACGCCTTGTATTCGCACCATCGATCTGGTCCAAGTTCCATATTTCTATATTAACCGCAGCTGGCCCACCATATTCAATCATGATCCTGTCCCCACTTTGAATAGTATGTGCGGTAGCTAAAGTGAATGTATATTCAGCAAATGCAGTCCCCAATAAAGTAGAATCTATGGTTTGGCTGAATGATGCCACCACGGAGTCATCAGATTTTCTTCTTATTTTTGCCGTTACGAGCCCTGATGGATTACCGGCCTTTCGCAGCCTTACCTTCCAGGATTTTAGAGACTTTCCGACAAGGGTGGACGATGCATTTATGGCCTCTTCGCCATATCTTGTAGATCCGCCTACATTCAGAGCAGCTGCCTTGTTACCCGGAATAGATACATTGTAAAATATTGTGCCAACAGTTGCAGATGCTTCGTTAGACAGAATTCCAATATTTGCTGATGTATCTACTGCAGCGACCTTGTAGTAGTAGGTAGTAGAAGAAGAGAGCCCAGTATTGGAATAGGAATTGGTAACTGGCTGCGCTAGAGGAGTATCAGTAGCTGTGTTTACTAGAAATCCAGCTGTGGTACCCCTGTAGACATTATAGTGAGCCAAATCGGGTTCCGGGTTTGCGGTCCATGCTAGATCCAGACGGGTAGAGGCTAAAGGTAGTAACTGTGAGACCAACTACTTTGCCAGGTGGAGAGATATCGCCAGGACCGGGTGATGTCAGAGATGACATCAAGCCGGTAATATCCTCACTATTGCCACCAAGATAACTGGCGCCGTCATATCTTACACGCCTTGTATTCGCACCATCGATCTGGTCCAAGTTCCATATTTCTATATTAACCGCAGCTGGCCCACCATATTCAATCATGATCCTGTCCCCACTTTGAATAGTATGTGCGGTAGCTAAAGTGAATGTATATTCAGCAAATGCAGTCCCCAATAAAGTAGAATCTATGGTTTGGCTGAATGATGCCACCACGGAGTCATCAGATTTTCTTCTTATTTTTGCCGTTACGAGCCCTGATGGATTACCGGCCTTTCGCAGCCTTACCTTCCAGGATTTTAGAGACTTTCCGACAAGGGTGGACGATGCATTTATGGCCTCTTCGCCATATCTTGTAGATCCGCCTACATTCAGAGCAGCTGCCTTGTTACCCGGAATAGATACATTGTAAAATGTTTCGGGATTATTGATCCCCGGGATGCTGATTATCTTTGCAACGGATGGAACTCCAGTTGCATCCAAAACATGAATCATATAATATCCTGGGGGGGCAACGTTGGGATTTATGGGAGCAGATACCGTTACGCTGTTCGTTCCTTTGCTAAGGATTTGAAGCCAAATTAACCTTTGATTGGGTTCGTAGTGATGGGTACAGCTCATCAACCGTACCAACGATACTGACATAACAGCAGGGGGATTAGTTGTAGGAATGGTTATGGTACTGCCATAGCTTCCTACGTTTGGCGATCCTGATATCACCGGTCGAGGACCCAGGAAAAGATAAGGAGGGCTGAAGAATTCTGTTCTCAGTTCCCGAGAACCGGCGGTTGCAGTGCTTCCAGCTGTCCATACACGTCCATCTGGCAACAACAAGGAGACTTGATGATATACCCTCGGTATTGACGCTGCAGGCAATGCTTGCCAAGTTTCTGTGGTTGGGTCAAATATTTCAGGGACGTAAACAGGCATTGTGTTAGCTATCTCAGATCCTCCAAAAATAACACATTTGCCATCTGGGAGAATAACAGGGGCTTGTTCTTTCCTCCTATACGTTATCGGTGCAACCTCTCTAATTATGGGGCTAATTGAAGTCCCAGCGTCGAAATCCAAAATTTCAACACGTGTTGTTGCGAATGATTCGGCATCAGGGGAGCCTCCCACAAGTAGTATCTTTCCCCTCTCAGAAGTAATATTGTGAAGGGGAAGTAGGAATGAAGCACCATAATGTCTGTAGAACGACGTCTGACCTAAAAAGGCCCATTTGCCGTTTGCGGGATCCCAAGATCTTACATTAGGGTGAACGCCGCAGGTTACTACCAGACCGCTGGGCATTAGATGCATCCTGGGATAAAGACCCACATTCGGGGCAACTCCTGAGGCAGATCCACCATAGCAGGGCAAGCCAGCTCCCACGCAAGTACCTTCGCTTCCGTAACCCACACAATAAGTGATGCTAGTATTAGGATCGAAACTTTTTGCCCAAGCTTTCGACGAGGGGTCATAAACTTCTGTAAGTCTATTAAAACTTCCAAATTCATCAAGACCATTTGTCACAACCACCTTTCCGTCAGGTAGTGTAACCAATGTTGGATACCATCTACCATGAGCCATTGAAGAAACCCAAATAAGATTTTCAGACTGCGCATCTACTTCATATGTGGAATTCAATCCATGCCATTTACCGTTACAATTATCTACATTGTTATCATACATTTTGGTTCCTCCAGCCAAAAGAACATTACCATTTGCAAGATGCGTCAAACCTGCACAAAACAAATCTTCACTCAATGTAAGATTCTTTTCAGAACCAGTATCTATATTTAATATACGTGCTTCAAAAGGGCCTTGACTCTGCTCCGGATGGTAAGCTGAACCAGCAAGATAGAATATGTTTCCGTTTGGTAGTACCGCCGCATGAATGGCTACCGCTGTAGTATTCTGACCGATTGCCCAAGAACCGCTACCCTGAGCAGAAACTAAGTTCGAACGTTGACTTATGTCTCCAAAACGACCGAGGTGCAGGAAGAGACCTGATGATAAAGCTATAACTCCGTAGCCCAAAAGTTTAAGAAAGTCGCGCCTAGAAATAACCTGCGACATTTTAGACTCCTATTTCATCGGGTGTTATAAGAATAGCCTTGAATATGAAAAAATTTGGAAGGTTCCTTTCACGCATTGCCTTATCATGTGGCGGCTATGCATCTTAACTATAGATTTCCAGGGACTTTTGACTTACTTGTACTGATATTTGTCGGTTGTCGAGTTTTTGTCCAGAACAAGCAAAACAAAATTCGGACTTGCTTCCACTTGTTATGTGGGCTTCTAGGAATGTGAAACGCTGATCCTCGATTGATTAGGAAAGGATTAAAGTCAATTAACTAGCAATGTAACACTTGATCATAGAAATATCAAACTAAAAAAATATAACAGTGTAACTGCTGAAAGAAAGTTCGCGAATTATGAACTCAAGAAAGTTCTCGCAAAAGAATTTCTTTTATTTTTTTATCGTCAAGCAGGCTATCAATCAGCTTGCTCCGTTCGTACTTCGTAATTTCAGAGGATAAGTCCATGGAGTCTATTGCTCTTAGCTTGTAATCATTCTCGGCTGCTTTTTTAATGGTTATATGTCCATCATAAACTACTTTTCCAAATGCTGTAAGAAAGTGTTTTTTGTTTTTACGTTTAACAATGCCTAGCTTAATTAGTCGTGACATTCGCGAATAGAATTCCTTGCGCGATAGCTTTAGTTGAACAGAGAGATCTTCGCTGTTTAGCCCTTTTAGATATATGGCTTCAAATAATTTTAATGACTTGGGATCGCAAATTGCTTCAAATATTTCTGCTACTGATATCAACTATATATGCCGTAATGAATGGAATGATAGTTATAGGTTGTCTCCGAATTCTATCTTGTTTTACCAAGATTAGACATTGTCTCCAAATATGGTCCAAACAATTAATTATCCAGAGTGTGGGTTGAAGGTAAAAAGAGTACATGATATGATCGGCGTGAGCTTTTCCATGCAACGCTCTGCTTTTTTATCTCTATCATTAATCATAACTAATTGAGCCGTTCCTAATTAACGATACAGTATATGATCACCTAGAGCAGAGTTTTGTCGTTTATCGTTCATCTTAACAAATTTCGTTCTTCAGATACTCTACATGATTATACGTAATCACGATCCAGAATAAAGAGGATGCCCTAAGCGGTATAAGTTTTCTAATTCACCCCGCAAAACCAAAAATACAATCCATAATTAAGCCCGAATTCAAATGCCATTTTTCTAAAAATAGTTTGTTGCGTTTCACTGCCCACACATATTTCTTTTAACTTAAGTGAGTATCCTAAAATTATTTTTATCGCAGCTGCAGTGTCTATTTCTTTAGGGAGATTGAAATTCAGCTTCTGATATAAAGTAAGAGGAATTTAGTATTTCCCTGTAAATTTCAGAAGACTTGATTGAAGAATTAATCCTAAGGTCTATTACTTTACCACTGCTGTCATCCATCCATATTTCATCCCAGTAACTAATTGCTTTTATTCTTGGATATCTACCATCTTCCAACGACTCTAAAGTATTTTTTATCCATTCAGTTTTGTTGCCCAGCTGCGGATATTCAGCCACTCCAAATTCAAAAACTGCCAAGGGCTTATCAGGAGATATCTCCGTAATGGCAGGGTAGGCTTTGTCCATCATATAAGTAAAAGACCTCCATTCAGAATCTGGTTCATCCGCTCCGTAAACGCTAAGTCCAATCCAATCAATATAATCATCACCAGGATAATAGTTTCTTATATCATTCCATTTATTATGAAGGTCGTTACCCTCACTTTTTTCTACGGGCGGAAAGACGTGAAACACCCAGGTAATATTTTGAACACCTACTTTTCGAAACAAATTAATTATGTGTCTATAAGCGTCCCTGAATCTTTCCGGGCCATCGGCTGACTCGCGATCTCCATATCCATCTTTTTTGCCTCCGCCGTTTAGTATTCCACTCCATGGAAACCAGTCTCCGTTCATCTCGGGACCGAAATCTACCACTATGGGAATGTTTACTCTTTTTGCATTGTGTGCCCATTTTAGCAGGTCATTATCAAACTTACCATCAATTATACGTTGGAGAGTGAATACAGGATCCCGTTCTCCTGCATGGAAATCTGTACGCGGCATCATACGAATGAAAGGAACGATTCCTAAACTATGAATAGTTAGTACATTTTCCTCCGGATATGTAATATTTGCATTGCCCCAATTATTGGAAAACATTGCCCAAACTATTTTTTTTCCTATCATCTTTTCAAAATCGATGATATTATGTACTCTTACCTCGTCCTCTTCTCCCCCAAAATTAGCAAACGCTCCTTGATAGATGCCTTTGACTGGTGGCGCTATCTTCGTCTCGTACTTTGAATATGAGTCATTACGAGTTGTAAGAATTAGAGCTGTAAGAATTATGATAACTGCTAATGCAAGAATCGAGAAGAGAATGATCGTGAGCCTATTCGGGCAATATTTAATCAATAGTTCAATCTCATACTCACACTAAACATAGATTGTTAGTTATTATTCTTTATGTATTTAGAACAAGAACACTCAATCCTCAATAACCATTTTTTAAAGTTAAAGTCAAAGACTAAAAAGGAGAACTCATTTCCAAAAGAGGAGATTATATAATCAACCGTTTTGACATAAACAGAATCTTTATGAGGTGGGTAATTATGATTGGAGCAGATCTAGCCTTAATTTTCACTGACAATTTCTGCGATCAATGAGTTTCTATTTGGCAGTAAAATAAAACTCTAGTAATTGTCATAAAGTAAGGATGAATGTCTAAACAGGGTAAGAAAGTCGCTCATTTTTCCGATAATGCCTAAAAGGCTTCTTACTCATCTTGATTTAAATTCTTAAAACGATATTTCGAATAGTGCCTTGAAATTCTGTTGCAGCAATTGAGACAGTGTGGTAATACCTAGTAGCTTTAACAATACCGTTCTTCTATAATCCACTATTAAATCAGAAATTCTTTTGTAGCATTTTCGATCATTATTAATGAATCATATATTTCCTTACCTAATCGGGTAAGACAATAATAATTATTAATCATTTCAAGTAGGCCTAAAGTCATCAACCTTTCAATTTTAGAGTTGAAATCTCTTTTGTTTAGATCAAACTTATCACTCAGGAACTTCGGCGTTGAGCGCTGTCTCCCTGCTCCATCGTTTGCAATTATCTTTATAAGGTCTATGTGCTCTTGATTTGAGAAGATTTCTAATATTGATCCGACAGTATCAGAATTAGCCGTTCCCAATGCGATGGCTTCCTGATGATAACTATAAAGACATTCTATTTAAGGATGAGTTTTAATAATAAAGGAATCTAGATTTTATTTTTTCTACCTTATTATTGGGTACAGCAAATAAGAATTGTCATATTATCTGGAGAATAAATTTATTTAATGATATTGTTATCAAGTTATTGCTCATCCTATATTCTTCTCCTTAGCACTAGAGCAATCTACTAAAATAATAGTAGATCAAACGTGCGTTATCTTTGGTGTTGGCTCTACTTCTATTGATCTTTTGATTGCTGGTTTATTAGTCACAAAACCATGCGTAGTTTTTGTGCTTGCCCATGACTTGACGAAAAATGCTTTGGAGAATGATACGAACCAATAGTGAGAGAAAGCGTTGTATACTGGAAGATAAAGAGGCTCGTTTTAAGCCCTTTAAGCCATATTGTTTGTAGAGAACAGCAGCTTGAAGTCCGTAAATGAGACCAGTTAAGATAAACCACAAGTTCAAGGGCATGTACGAGTAAGTATAAGGATAATATCCGTACAGAAGGTTATGAAGAGCTCCATATGCAGGAATGAGAAGCATAATGAGTCCCGATATTGCGGCAATAGGACTGAGCCAATGAATATTTCCAATTATGTCTGTTGGTTCCGCTATTCTCTTTGATAGCAAACTTATGAATCCCTTTGCCCATCGTGCTCTTTGTCTTAGCATGATTTCCATAGTCGGTGGCTTTTCGTCATAGTCTATACACAATGGGGCAAATGCGATCCTATGCTTCTTTCTGAGGAGTCTGAATGTAAGCTCGTAATCATCAACTAAGTGGTTAGCGAATAATCCCTCTTCTATCAAGACATCTTTTCTTACGATATAGCCTGTACCACCGAGAGGACATCTCTTTTCAAGAAAACTTCTGGCTGTCATATACGGTGTTGACCAAAGGTCACCCTCGATTGAAAGTAGCTTTGTTATTAGGCTGTAATCTCTGTTGCTTGGGATATATCTTCCCTGCACGGCCGCATATTTGTCCTCGAATAGTGGTAACGCTTTCTCGACAAAGTCATTAGATAAAATTCCGTCTCCATCTAATATCATGATTAAATTGCCATTTGCCTTTTCAAGGCCGAAATTAAGGGCTATCCCTTTCCCAGATTCCTTTGTATTCAGCTCAAAAGCCCTTACTCTGGCATCACTGTGTTTGGCCTCTTGGTAGGTAGAATCAGTACAGTTGTGACAAACTACTATTACCTCTATCTTATCGTAGGTTTGCTTCAGGCATTCATCTATTGTCCGATGGATGACACTTTCTTCATTTTTAGATGGAATGATTATGCTACATAATTTGTTTGCTTCAATTTGGGACTTTATTTGACTTAAGTTGTTATCAAATTCATCTTTGATATCCATTTTCGAGAGATTTTGAGTTCGAAGTTGATAGCCCTTTACTCTATTGTAAGTTGCAAAATATACTACAAAAATGAATATCGTAACAAGCGTGTAAAGAAGAATAATGCCTAGTAGTGGTAAAGTGATATACGATAAATCCACTTCGGTGTCTATAAGAATACCAGTTTTTGAAATTGTTGTATACAAAGTAGTACTCAAAACCCATGCCCACACAGCTATAAATGAGAAAACTAGGAGAATCCAACGTTTTTCAGATGTCAAATTAGATTAACTGTATCTATTTATTATTTAATCATTGTTCGAGAAGAATTACTAAAGAACACTAATTGAGGCATGTTTGTGAGGATTGTCGTTTTTTGGATACTTGTTTCAAAATTGCGCCCTAATAGAGATAATATGCTATTATATTTCTGTCGGTCCTACGGTGCAGGCTAGGGCCATTTTAAGATTGGTCATATCTTGCAGGCTTTAGAATTTTATTTACTCTTGCCGATGCTGGAGAAGAAATTTTCAATCCCCTTTAGTATGTCGGGACCAGGCAGTATGCTATATTCCTTAACGACAGTTGCTACATTTCCGTTTTGATCGGCCGCGTCAATAACTATTATTCTCGAGGGAGGCTGTACATCTATTAGGGCTTTGTAAACGTCGTTTTGCTCTTTCACGAGGTCCGCCGTCACTATTCTTCCTTCATGTACGTACTTGATTTGGCCTAATTGCAGTCCTGATTCGTCTGATATCCTCACTTTGAAGACACTTTTTCCTGCCTTTATCTCCGTAGTAAGCGGTTGAATGACTGGAGCTTTGTTGTCGTTGGGTGCTTGATTTGTATTGTCAGTTGTGCTGCTACTAGGAGAGGGCGGAGGTAGGGGGATAAGCTGTGCGGTAGCTGAATGGACAGTGACAAGTGATAAAGCAGTAATAAAAATATAGACCCAAATACCCAAACTCGGAGCGCTTATTCCCAATGTACTATCTTCGAAGGCTATTGCCATTTAATCTGTTCGTTTTTTTTGACAGTAAATGAATATGAAGGGAGGGTGCCTGTTTTTCATTATGTAATTTGAATTGTGATTTTGGTTAATACCTCGTAAGATCTACGGACCTAACGATACAAAGTCTTGTATTGCGTTGAATGTTGTAGCAGCAACGTTTTCCCCATACGGATTAATTGTTATATTTACTTTTGACATTTCATTTATCGTCTCATTCAACGAGGCGTTTCTATCCAATGGAAACAGCCGGTTAGCGTTCAAGAGAATGGTTTCCCACCTCGCTGACGTATGTCTTAACGTAACGCATGGTTTTCTTAAGACGACAGATTCTTCTTGAACACCACCTGAGTCTGTGAGGACTACTCTGCACTTATTTAGTAAATACAGGAATTCGAGATAACCTGTAGGATCAATAGTTATTACATTGGACGGCAGGGATAAATCATACTTTTTCATACTAGCTTGAGTTCTTGGATGTATCGGAAATACCACTTTGGAATCTACTTGGGAAAGATGCTTCTTCAGCAAGTTTAGCTTCGCTGGATCATCTACATTCTCTGGCCTATGCATTGTCAATAACACAAAGTCCTCTGGAAGGTCCAATCCAGTGGGTTTGGTCGCAACGCTTGAAAGCTTTTTACACACATCAACTATAAGGTTACCAGTTACATCCACTCGTCCACCTACTTGTTCGTACTTTAGACACATTTTGCAAAAATCAGATGGTGCCAGCAAATAATCAGACATAGAGTCAATCTTAATACGTGTTCCTTCTTCAGGTACCGCCAAATCAAAATCTCTGACGCCTGCTTCAATATGTATTAATTTGCACCCTATCTCTTGGGCTGCCAATGAAGCTGCCATGCTAGAGTTTGTATCTCCATAAACAATGATATGCGACGGGCTCGTTTTCCTTAACGTTCTGATTATGTTCGCCTTTAATACAGATACGTCAGAAGTTCCACATTGAAGATCGATGTCAGGAAATATGCCCAACTGTTCCAAGAAAACATCCTTCATTTTGGGCGAGAAATGTTGTCCAGTATATAACAATCCATGTTCTTTGCCGTCGAATAGACGGATGAATTCGGAGAGTTTGATGAGCTCGGGCCTAGTACCAGCAACGGTTACTATATTAAAAACAGAAGAGGCATTATCCCGTGCTTTTAGAGCATGTTCGAGAACGACTTGAGTTTGGTCTGTTGAGTGTTCGTTATTAATTTGGGTCAATTAATGTTATGATAACAAGCACCTACAAAAAATCATTTAGGTACAACAGGCGTTTTTGTCCATTATTTGGCAAAATTCATTAATCGTCCTGTCAGTCATTGTTCGATGAACTCTTAATGCAAAGCTGCGTCGTTACATGCCTCAGAATCTTGATGTCTTGAAATTATCATTTGAACCCGGTGGCTAAGTTAGATACTCAATTCGCTGTCAGTAGTCTTTGATCTTCGCCCGAAAAGCAGCTGTCACACACTCCAGCTATTTGTATTTGCCTACCTGCTTACTCCCCGCCTACATACTTTGAATATAGTGTTTACTCGGCAAGTAAACGGCATTTCACTTGGACACGACAAACAACAATAAAGGCCGTCGAATATTCGTGATACGATAATAAATATTAAGTTGAAGAACGGAGCAAGAGATATGATATCCATTAACGATCGAAATCAAGCCACCAGTGTTAATGTCTGTGTTTTGAATGTTGCGATCAATGGTTTTCATTTAATTGGAGACACGTAGAAGTTGTCAAAACTAACTTTGGCATCCTCAGTATACATGGCGATTTCACCATTGGTTAACTCCCTGCTAATGTTCTTGTCCTTGAAAGTTATTATTTTGTTACCGTCAATTGAAATCATAATTTGATTATCTATGGCTTCTATCGTCCATTGCGACCATTGGCCAAACTTCACTGTTGGTAAGGATGCGGTATATAGGATAATCTGTCCCTCGGCTGCATCAACACAATTGTTACAGTCCTTCTTGCCCAATTCAAAACCATTAGGCTTGAGTGAGAACCAATAATAGTGAAATGTGTCAGTGTAGCGGAAGAAGATCCAAGCTACTTCCCATTTGTTAGGCACCGAGTTTTGTCTCAATTGTTCGTCCGTTCTGACATCGACGACCAGTCTAAAATTAGAGAATTTATTTACAGATCTCACTAAAGCTGCGTGCGTTTCTGTTACGGTGGTAGAATTTGTGGGGTACATCTGAAAAACGTTAACGTCACCCTTATCGGCAATTGTGCCAGCGAAGCCATGACCAGTATATACGATGACCCATTTGTTATCGGTATTGGAATTGTTTTCGAAATTATCATATAGAGGAAGGCTGGGCAGCTCGGGCAATCTTGAACCACGGTCCGTCGGAGTGTATGTATATAAATTAATTTCAGTTATTCCTGGCAGACTTTTTGTGCTAGGTGGAAAGGATATTTTCACATATCTCGCAGACACATCTTGAAAGTCGTATCTCTCTAATTCTGACGTAGTCGTTCTACTCTTACCTGTGAAAATGTCTTTAAAATCAGTACCTGAAACAGAAGATATAGAAATTAGAAATGGAATTGATTTTTCCCCATTATACCAGCTTATGTCCACAAAACAGACTCTCGCTTTTTTACCCAAGTCAATTTCGAGCCAAGCAGATTTTGAAGTAGGGGCCCAGTGAGTATTCATGTTCCCATCCAATGCCACGCCAGCGCTGTTGGCGTTGTCCATTTCGGTAGTCAATACAGTCTGAATTGCGTTCAATTAAGCAGGATTCATTGGTAATACCGATGACACCGGAAAAAGGGACATGTTCAAATAAAACAAGTAAGGATGCAATCACAATAATACATAACTTGAGCAGAGGATTAGACATTTGCTACTTCATAAGCAAAACTTCCACATGCATGGAAGCATCACTGGTAAACACAGATCTTGAAATCATTTTCATCAATAACAATGGATTTATAGATGTAGAAAAACAACAGATAAATAAGTAATTCTGGACATTCACTAGGGTTATCCCAGCATCCTGGCTAACTTAACTTCTCCACTCCCATGTTATAGCGGCTTCAATCATCTAGTAATATTGATAAACCAGTCATACGCTTGTGTATTGTTTTTTAGCAATTTACTAATTATTCTGTTCAGGAACCTATCTTTGACTAGTCACTGCAGTCACTGCGGTGTTACGGTCACCTTGTCGAATGCACTTGAAGCATCTTCGTTGTATAGTCCGATATATCCGCCCGACATATCTGCAGTACTGCTATACGATGGGTCGTCCATGTCTACCACCTTTACTCCATCCAACCATATCGTAGTATGCTTCCCAACACTTGAGATTTTTACATGGTTCCAAGTATCGATTTTCAATGTCGGAGAAGTTCCTGTTTTTAGAAATACCTGTTGTTCACAACTACAGCTAGTATCTTTCTTTCCGAATTCAATACCGCTTGTCTTGAGCACAAAGTAATAATGGTGGAATAGATCGGTCCATCTCCACATCACCCACGCGGATTCCCACGAATTTGGTGCACTATTCTGTCTTAGTTGTTTGTATGTTTTCATATCTAACTCTAGTGTCATGTCAGAAAACTTTTGTGTCGATAGGGCAAAGCTTGAAAATGTTTGTCCTGGTGATGTGGCTGTTTTTGGAAATCCATAAAATACATTATTACCATTCTCAGTTTTTACTCCCATCTCCCCTCCTGCATTCCATTTTGATAGCCATTTACCGTTTGGTGACTTCTGGCCATCTGTTAGTTTGTACGTTCCACCTTGAAAATCGTCGTAGACATTGCCTGGACTAGTAGTACTTGCAGTCGCAGACTGACTTTTCAGATGATAGGGGACCTATATTTCCAGCGTTATCCACAGCAGCCACCTTGTAGTAGTAAGTTCTAGATGGGTTCAAGCTAGTACTGGAATACGAATTTGCAGTAGACGTACCTGTAGCTGGAGTCATTCCTAGAGATACTGGAAAGTTGGAGCTCGTTCCGCGGTATATATTGTAGTGATTAAAGTCCGACGCTGAGACCTGGGTCCACGCCAGATTGAGCTGAGTGCTACTTGCTGTGCTAACTATTAAACCTGTTACTTGAGCTGGTGGTGTTTTATCCCAAGAAGAAGTAGAAGCTGCAGTTGTCTTTGATACTTGTGAAGACAGAGGTCCTATATTACCAGCGTTATCTACAGCAGCAACCCTGTATGAGTATGTGGTAGATGGATTAAGTCCTGTGTTAGAATACGAACTTGCAGTCGACGTCCCTGTAGGTATAGTTACACCTGGGGTTACAGTAAACCCACTTTTACCCATGTAGATATTATAGTGGTTAAAATCAGACGCCGTAACTCTAGTCCATGTAAGATAGAGCTGAGTGCTACTCAATGTTCTAACTATTAAACCAGTTACTTTAGATGGTGGTGTGGTATCTGCAGAAGATGTAGCCATAGTAGAACTGGATGACAAGCCAGTTAACTCTCGCGCGGGACCGTCACGTTGGGTTGAGGTTGCAGTAACTTTTGTCTTCTCCGCTAGACTGTCATTTTGGGTGGACTTTGCAGCGCCTTTGGTCGTCCCAGGCTTAGTCTTTGACATAGGACCTATATTATTAGCATCGTCGACTGCCGCTATCTTATAGTAATACGTGGTAGATGGATTGAGACCAATACTGGAATATGAATTCGTGTGGGATATTCCACTAGGCACAGTTACACCAGGGGACACTTCGAACGAAGGTTTCGTATTCATGTAGACATTATAGTGGTTGAGATCATAGTCTTTCACTCCAGCCCATATAAGATCAATTTGATTGCCGCTTACAACCTTTATAGTTACGGCACTAACTCTTCCAGGAAGAGTCACGTCTGTACTGGAAAAATCTCTATCTTTTTGTGCTGGAGATCTGGATGGAGATGTCCTTTCATCTCCGCTGAGGGAAACTTTCTCTTTTTGTCCTGATTGTTCAGATGACCCTTTTTCGCTCTTTAGATCATCATCTTTTTGAGGCTCGCTTTTACTTGTTGTGTCTGTGTCTATCTCCTCAGGAATGTCATTTGGTGTTTGTTCTGCTGTAGCAGAGGAGTGTGGAGGATCTGGGGGACCAACTAGTCCATCCACGGGAGTTGAATCTTCTAGACCGAAAATAGGGGAATAGGCGACTATCAAACCGTAAGTAACAAAAAATGATATTATCAAAGATAAGATAGTAGCATAGATTTTTTCCATAAGAAGATAAAATAAGCCACGTATTTAAAGACTTTCGAAATATCAATAGAGAAACCGTTCTGAAGAATTATCTATTTCATTATCTAAATTTGGGAACTGGGGGAGTAGTGATATTTGCCTCGTACAGACCAGATTGACATGTCAAGACATATACTCTATACAAGCTAATCTCCCACAAATCGGGTTACTTTATTCGTGCCCAAACCCTGAAAACTAGTGGAAAAACGAACAGCGAATTAGAAGTCATAGCAAACTCTTCGATGCCACTAATGAGGCTTTTCAATTGTTCGTTGTTAATTTTTTCAAGTACCGCTGTGATAGATTTCCAAAAGGTATCCCGATTGAAGTAAACAGATTTTGAATATACGTCAACAGAAGGTTCAAGCCCTTCTTCCAGGAACATTGCATACAGCTTCCTACCTATCTCAGGATCTGTTCCTCGATCTAATTGAATAGATTCGTACCAATGCCAGAGCTTTGAAACCGACTCATTTTTGGGATATACTAGCCATGTAAATAGGTCACAATCTTCAACCATCACAACTCCTCCTGGTTTGGTAATTCGTACCATCTCACGAAGTGCCTCATTCGCCTCCTTTATATGCTGGAAAAGAAATCTTGAGTAAGCAATGTCAAAAGAATTGGGCTCAAAATTCAGTCTTGTGGCATCAGATATGATGAATTTCGTGTTTAGAATGCCGTTGCTTCGGGCGACGTCGTTGCAATAATCTATTGCATACTGGTTAGAATCCACACCAACTACTCGACCGAGTTCTCCGACCATGGGAGAAATCATGAACGAGACGCTTCCTGTTCCACATCCTATGTCGACGACTTTCATGTCTGATTTAATCCCTAATTTCACCATAGATTCTTCAGTGGATGAAGAAAATTCCTCCGCTTGTGTTTGAAGCCTAGTCATCTCTTCTTTCAATGATTGAATCTGAGAAAAGACATCCAAGGCTCTATTTGACTATGAAAATAGTTACATAAATGTTATTATGAAAAAATTACATTTCTAGGTCAACTTTGATGTTAATATCACAATAAGTCAAGCCTATCAAGAAATGATTTCAAAACTACTTGATGGCTCAGTATTGTCACATTCATCCTCATATCTACAAAATTACTAAAAAAAGGAACACAGAACCTTTAATTAAAAGTACAAACAGCTTTTTTCAGGTTAACATGAATGATCGAGCTCAGAAAAGATTATGTACTTGATAAATATGTGATCCTGCCCCACATCACTGAACAACCGAATGCACACGATGAAAAATCAGTTGAGACTAAATGTCCATACTGTCCGGGTAATGAAGACATGACCCCCCCATCCATTCTTTCACTCGTAGTCAAGGAAGGGATGTTGCAGAGACTATCCGACAGTGAAGAGAATGTGGTAGAGGGCTGGAGCGTCAGAGTATTTCAGAGTGATTCTCCAATCGTAACGCAATCAACAGAAAACCTATACCGGGACAAACCACTTTACAGTGAACCTGCTTATGGTTACCACTACATTGTAGTTGCATCTCCGAATCACGACGAGGACCTACATTCATTATCGCTCGACCAATGGTCGAATGTCCTCTTGATGATTCAAGATAGAGTGAGGTGGCTTTATTCTCAAAAAGGAGTAACTTATGTCTCAATATATGTGAACAAAGGTCGCGAAGCTGGCAGTAAAATTGCTCATAGTTGTTTCAATCTGGTTACATTTTCTACAATTCCGCCAACAATTGAATATGAAGCAGAAGCATCCAATCAGTATATTAACGAAAATGGAAGTTGCCCTGCATGTACAGTAATTGGCGCCGAAACTAGCGGTCCTAGACAAATACTGGCGACCGATAGCCATATCGCATTCTCTCCATGGGCATCATCATATCCCTACGAATTTTGGATCTATCCAAAACGTCATACAACAGCTTTCACCAAGGTAACACAAAAAGAAATGACTGATTTGGCTCTTATCCTAAGATCTACGTTAGGCGGGATGTCCAAGGCGCTTTCAAATCCCTCTTTCAATCTGGTATTTCATCTTTCTCCAGAAAAGAAAAACAGTAGGCAGATACACTGGCATATTGAAATTTATCCTCAACTAGGGAGCTGGTCTGGACTTGAAAGAGGATTTGGCATATACATTAACCATATTACTCCTGAAAAATCAGCAGAATTTCTGGGTTCAGCATGTAGAAAGGAATTGGCTATTCTAGTTGGCATAGAATAGCATATAATTTATTTAGCCTTCAAGACGTTCTTTCATAATAAAATTGACAAATCTTGAGATTTGGGTCTCCCTGGCATCTCTGGGTTTGATTATAATGTTCGTGGTTCTCCTGACGTCATTTTATTTGTTCTTGATACGGTCGGGACCTCAGGGTCCGGATATTCCTGTGCAACCTCCTGGTGTAATTATACAAGTAGTCTCGATTTCGGCTGCTCCAGGGGTCATATTATGCGGTATTACGTATGGGCTTGCGAAAGATTATGGTTCGAAAGAAGCTGGTCTTATACTATTTGTCACAGGAGTAATCTTGAGCGCAGGGATGCTGTACTTGGGCACTTTAGTATCACAAACCCCAGAAACTTATGCTGTGCCATTTCTAGAAATTTTGCAATATGCGCTTGTTGCGGCGGGATTTGGAATAATGGTAATTGGCATACTTCTAATCAAGAAACCTACACGAAACCGTGCGAATCTGGTGGATGAAAATTTTTGAAACAAAAAAGATCAAGTAATGATAATTACATCTACCTGAAAAAAAAGATACTCCCTATCCGCATTTTTCCTCAGGTGTTGGAACGAACACGAAAACACTCTGGTAATAACGGGGGAAGCCCTATTCTTTCTGTCGTAATTGGAACAAAGCCCGATTTTTATAAACAGGCGCCCATATTAATAGAAGCAATAAGACAAAAACTGCCGTCCTTTGTGATCGATACTGGCCAGCATTTCGATGAACTTCTAGGATTTGGTATAAAAGAGTTTGATTTGGAAGATCAAATTGCATGCAATATGCAAATTAGGGGGGACCTTATGGAAAAAGCGAGTGAACTCATACTAAAGTTCGGTTCATTCGGACGTTATTGGAGGAAGGAATTTGGAAATAGTTCACATCTGTTACCGATAGTTCATGGGGATACTCTAGTCGCCGGAATTGCACCATTGGCGTGGGTGTTCGGCATGGGTCAAAAGGTAGCTCAAAATGAAGCAGGACTCAGATCAATGAGTCCAGATTCGATAAAACATCTAAGGGTGCGCGAAGATCCTACCAAGTCTTTTGTGGAAAAATTCATTGAATCTCAATTTGATGGAGGATGGTTTTATGCAAGAGAGGAGCCATTTCCAGAACAGATCGATACTTGGATTTGTTCTGCCGGCACGCAATTCTTTTTTGCCCCAACGAAAATAAATAAAGACAATCTGATAAGGGAAGGATATCCTGAAGAATTCATCCGTGTAGTAGGGAATTCTGTTGTTGATGCAATTGAAATAAAGAGGAAACACAGACCTAGCACAAGCATATTCGATCTTTATCCTAAACTAGAAACCGGTGAATGGCTCAGGATGGATATTCATCGGCGCGAAAATTTGACTGAGCATAGATTTTCTTCCATAATCAAAAGTCTTACTTATTTGATCAAGAACTCTAACCATAAGATAATTTTAGTTATGCTAAACGCTATGAAATCTGCGTTACGTTCATATAATTTGGAACAGAGCTTGATTAACCTTGCAAAATCATATCCAAAAAAATTCTTGATTACTCCTCTGTGGCGCGAATATTCCCAGGTAATTGAATTTCTTGATAGTGGCCACTGCTGGGCGGAAATAACAGATTCAGGTTCTATGCAAGAAGAACTGTTATACTTTCCAAAAGTTCTGTCATTGACTGTACGGCTTAATACAGATAGACCAGAAACCATATTCGATGCCAGAAGTAATATCTTACTTCCCCCCGTAAATCCTACTTGGATAACAGCAATAATAGATGAGGCCTTTAATAGAAGTGAAGGGTTGGGAATGCAACTGAAAAAGAAGAAAAGGATCTATGGTCAACCCGGAAAGGTTTCTAAAGAGATTGTGAGAGTAATTAAGAAAGAATTTGAAAATGGAGATGCTAACTTTTATCCATGGTTACACCAAAGGATTGGACTATGGAAAGAGAGACAAGTTATAGAATACATGTAACTCTACTATTACTATTACTGCTATTATTGCACGCTGAATTTTTTTGCCTTGATACCCTTTTTTGAGCGCTCGTCGGCAGTTTGCTCAAAGACGTCTATCATCAATGATTCATATTGTTCGCTCATAGTCACGTCTCTTCTAGACATCATTCTTTTTTGTGTCCGAATGGCGGAGCTCAATTCCAGCTCAACGTTTTCAGCACCGATACCGGCTCCAAAAATGACATAACTTGGAATATCTCGTGTAACAAATCCCCCATGAACATGGGATGATACACCAATCCTTATTCCTCCATAAATATTCGTACCAATCGACGTTTTAGCCATATCGCCAAAAAAGGCTCCAAGTTTGATTAACCCAGAATCAAATTTTTTTCTGTTATCATCCTGGGAATACATCGATATGGTCCCATATGTCATTTTTAGATCGGAAGTTGTAGTATTCGCTCCCAAGTTAACCCATTCTCCTACATAAGAGTGTCCAATATAGCCGCTGTGTGACTTGTTTGTGTAATCCATTATTACTGAGCTATCCACTTCTCCAGCCACACGGCAGTTTTTACCAACGTACGAATGACTTAGAATGGAATAGGGCTTCACCTCTGTATCCTCATTTAAATACGCTGGACCGCGAACTGTGGATTGGGCAATCACAGCTCTTGGACCTACGTAAATTCCCCCATCCGAAGTATCAAGAACGGTTTCTTGATCGACGGTACTTTCTCTATGAACAAATAGAGGTCCTTTACCCTTTGTATTTAGGGCACCTATGTTCAATAACTGTTCTGAAAGCGTTTTGGGAAGATCAGAAATTAGGTTCCATATATTCCAGCAGACTGGACCATATCGATCTGGATCAGCTTCCAAGTCTGTTGTTTTAGCATGAAGTTTCTTAAGATCAAGAATCTTTCCATTAACTATGGAATCGCAAAAGTACTCTGAATCTTCTTTACTCAATCTTGCAATAAGGACTTTGTTTCTACTTGTTATTACGAAATCGTCTTTTTCTTGAATCAATCTATCCAGTTCGCGATATTGAATGCTAAATAAAGAATTAAGATACAAATCATCTTTGTCATATGATGAATCATTAACGCTCAAAGAAGGATGACGTGACTTGGTAATGTCTGTCAAATACTTTCTGGTTAGCAATTTGAGGGTACTAGATCTGAATTGTTCACAAGGCGTTAAACATCCAATTTTAACGTCAAATAATCCCCTCGTCGAACTGATTGGACGAAAGTCATTTCTACTAGCATTATCATCAAACAAAACCAGAGTCATTTTATTTCATATTTTTCCAAGCTTCTCAACGTATTTCTTGTATGTATCGAGGTATGATTTTTTATCGCCTATGTCGATAAAACCAGAATCGATCCTAAATCCAGTAATCTGTTTCTTTTGTGACAGGGCTTCCCTTACGGCATCATCCATCCCATATGCACCAGATGTCGGTATTAATTTTATGAATTCTGGTTCCATCACGTAACAGCCGATATTTATGAGTCCTTTGACTTCTGGTTTTTCTCTCCACGAAGTTATCTGGTTGTTTTCACTGAGGTCGATGAATCCGTATTTTAATTTCGTCTTGTACGATAGTAATGCCATCGTTACAAGGGCTTTTGACTTCTGGTGTTCTTTTATCATACTATTAAGAGGAAATTCGTAAACTGCATCACCATACACACATACAAAAGTTTCATCTATTAACGGTTCTGCCGTTTTTAATTGTCCTGCAGTCGCGAGAGGTCTGTCTGATCGTGCATATCTTATTTTTATCCCAAGTCTACTTCCTTCCTCAAAATAATCCTCAATGGTCCTATGGAGATAACTTACGCAAAGGACGATTTCATCGATTCCATTTTTTCCTGCCAACCATTCTATTATGTGTTCCAACAGAGGCTTGTTGCCTAAAGGCAACATTACTTTAGGAATAAAAAAAGTGTATGGTTGAAGTCTTGTCCCTAGTCCGCCGGCTAGAATTACAGCTTTCATATGTAACTGTCTGGAAATATCCTAATATAAGGTAAAATATTTTCGCAGTCTTACAGCCCATGAGACAATCAATATTTTCTAATTATCTCACTGATTTTGACAATCATTTCAACTGGATGCTGTCCGAAGACTAAAATCATAGGCTCCTTCATGAAATCTCCTTTGTGATATATGATCTCCGACTTAGGATTCTCCAACAAAGCTTTTTGAACACCCCACGAGATTGTTCTTCCCTCAACTAGCTTTAATTTTTCGGGCTCTTGATCCCGGCAATATTCAGTTGTGGGATATAATGACTTACAACAATCTAATAACGCTTCGTCAAACCGAATGTTGACAGCCGATCTTATAAGTGGATTAAATTTCATGAATGAGAGAACAGCTGAGGCTACATGCTTTGATGCCCCAAATTTCACCATGCCCGCAAGCCTAAAACCATCTATCAACTTAACAATTCTACCATCTACTCCGGCAACTTCATCGGCATTCTTGGCATAGGGTAATGCATAGACCATATTGGATTGTGTCTCCGGGATTAATTCTCTAAACCTGTGAATTGTGGTTAGCTGCCTTACCGCCTCTGTCAAGTCTGTTAAAGTTCTATACCGAGATGCATTATCGTACATTGAAAAGAGGGGAGCATTCACAGGTAAACCTCTACCTACATTGATTACATTAGATAAGGATTCCTGGACATATTTGTTTGCCATAATGAAAGAATTTGATATAGGGAATTTCTTAGCAATAAATGCGGTCATGGCGGCAGAAAAATTGCATCCACTCCCGTGAGTCTCACTTACATGTACGCGAGCATTAGAGATTCTTGTGGCATTGTTGTTCTTGTCTATGAGAATGTCTACAACTTGCTTACTGTCATCAAAATGACCACCTTTGACAATTACATTTTTGGCACCTAATTCTTTGATTTTGAAGGCAGCTTCGGTGATGTCAGACTCCTTTCTTATCTTGATTCCACTGAGCTTCTGAGCCTCATTAATATTGGGAGTGATTAGAACAGCTAAAGGAATGAGTTTAGATTTGAATTCTTCCAAATATTTTTCCAAGAGCAGCTTTGCACCAGTCCCGGCTGCAAGCACAGGATCGAGAACTATGGGAGTCTCGTATTTTTTGAGATGACTGCTAATTATTGATATGATCTCTTTGTTGTAAACCATGCCTATTTTTATAGCACGTAGTGGAATATCTGAAAAAACGGATTCTATTTGCTTTCGTATTGAATGAGAATCAACAGGGGTGATATGATTAACCCTAGCAGTATTCTGTGCAGTTATGGCTGTAATGACTGTGCATGGATAAACACCCAGGGCAGCCATAGTCTGTATGTCTGCTTGGATTCCTGCCCCTCCACCAGAATCACTACCAGCTATGGAAAGAGCACAAACAACACTTCTCAATAAAACTTTGATGATTCGTATACTTATTCAGTTTATCGATCTTCAGGCATAGTCGCTAAATATGCTATTAATATATGACAGCAATTCATCCCGAAGCTCAATTACTTTGGTCCGCTGGTCTCCATCCAAATTGGTCTGCAGAAGTGAGTCCAATCCCTGAATGATGAATTGAATATTGGGGAGGGTTAGCAGTGATTTAGTATGTTCTATAGCTATATCCTCCTGTCCGGTTTCCATCAAATTCTTATCGTATTCCTGCAAGTTAAGTGTTATGGTACAGGAATTTGCCATAAAATTCTAACTTGACAAGTCTGTATATAATTTTGACAATGACTTATCTAATCTGTAGCTGATGTTAGTGTGACCTCCGTCAAATTCTTCATAAAAATGACTAATGCCCATGCCACTTAACTTTGAGTGCAGAATCCTAGTGCCAAGATTAATGTTGAATTCATCTTTGTTCCCACAATCAATATACACACACTTTAATTTTTCAAAACTCTTTCTGTACCTGGTAACCATTCTGATTGGATCTCTTAACAACCACCTATTCCAGACATCAGAGTTTATCTCTCCAGAATAAGAATCAAATGGAAGGTCAAATCCAGTTTCTTTATTATTTGGGTTTGGAGAGTAATGTGCCGCCATTGCAACGATGTTGAGGGTCGCTCTGTCTTCCGGAGTATAACCTTCATTTTTTTTCCAGAATTTGAGAAGCCATTTCTTTACGCCTTTATTCTTACTCAAGTTCTGAACAACTTTTGGAAATTCTGGAAGATAGCAATATTCAAATCCTGAATCCGGGGCGTGAGCCGCAATACCATCAAATATTCTCGGATACTTCATGGCAAGATAAAGAGCACCAAATCCGCCAGAAGATTTTCCTAAAACTCCAAGGTGCGAATAATTGTACTCCGCCCGGATAAAAGGCACTATTTCTTTTATGATGTAGCTTTCATACATCCCAGTCGCCGTTGAATTGATATATTGATTTCCTCCAAATCTTGTAAAACAATCAGGAATAACAACTATCGTAGACCCAATGTGTTTCCGTCTGATTAACCGATTCAGTCTTTGTTCTATGTTTTCACCTAATGGATCTATATTCAATAATGCTCTTGCATTGCTACCGAACGAAGGTAACAAAATAACGGTCAGATATTCTTTAGGTTTTGATTTTTGATACTTGGGTGGAAGATATACAATTACTTCCCGTACATGTGGATCTTTTAGAGCATTGGACTTCAGCAAGGAGCTTTCAAACCTGTGAATCACTATTTTTCCATTTTCATTCATAATACTCTAACCAAACCGAGGCTCATACTTGCTCTGATTTCTCGTGTTCACAGTCCCGTCAATTTGACAAATATTTTACGCGAAATATCCCATGTATTTTCCCACACCGACTAACTTCATCGATAAGTCATCTCGTATCAGCATAGAATTTGAAGGCACAAATGAATTGACAGGCACTAGAAACATAGTATCATTAATCAATACCAAAACATATGCGTATCGCCAAAGTAGATATCTATCCTTGGCGTTCATCAATAACGGTAACTTGACTAGAGATCCGTTCTTGATTGCAGCCCACTGCAATTCTTTATGCCAAATAGGATATTTCGACCAGTATGCTTCCATTGGTGCCGGTCTGTTCTTCGTATACAGTACGGTCGGCTTATATCCTATTATAAAACTAAATAGGAGCATGGCAAGGCCTAACACAAACAAGCCGTGAGATCCGCTATATAGTGCATTTTCGGTTATATTACCTATCGCAGCTTTATAATACACCTGGCCAACCATTGCCAGTTCAAATGAGGGAATTACAATGGCGCCATAAATGAGTACTATTCCCAACGAATTTATTGCAAGGGCAACTAGGCCCTTAGTTATTACAATTAGTGATAAGGATGCAGCAAGAACGATAGTCAATCCATGCAGGAAATTGAAGAAAGGACCACTTGGGTTTAAATGAATTGACGAAACATGAAAATGGATGAGTATTAATAGCGTTAGATTTAAAATCGATGTGAGCAGAAATATCCTTTGATTGGTCTTGAACCAATGGAAAATTTCAAGTCTCATACGAGTGTTACAGGGGGAGAAACTATTAAGTTTTATAAAGTCTGTATTTTAGCATACTTAAGACACATAAAATTATAGACTAGACTAAACTGTCTGGCTGCTTTATGGGTATGGCGATGATATTTTATCAGCAGCCAGTACAGATTGAAAGACATAATATATACAGGTTTTTAATATTTAAGTACTTTCGCCTCTCATACTACATAATAAAATGGATAACTTTAACGAACAATTCTATGAAATGATGACACGGTTGAGACAGAATCAGAGTCAGACAAAAAGTAAAGCAGCAGCGGTGATAAAAGCACCATGTGATATGATAGTTAGCGATAATCCTAACCGAGACAAAAGCAGTAAAGCGGCATCTCCTATTCTATCCTCTGATGAAGAATTGATTGCTTCGGCGCCACCTGGGGAAGTACCTACTAGAATACGACAACAGATATTACAGACAGCCGAAGGACCTACTAAGGTTACCAGTTACGAGTATGAACGACAGGGAAGTTCTTCGTCTACCGATATGGTGTACAAGTGTGGTACTCACGATTTTGAAACTAAGAATTTAAAAGAGTTCAATAATCATATCAGCAGGACACATAACGAAGGTAGTAAAGCGAGCATCAGCACCGGCAAATAAAGCAAAAGACATTCACGACTTCATAAGTAGCAACCTCGACTAATTGGGTAAGTTCAAGAAACAGAAGAAGAAATTACCGTATGTTAACGGCTTTAGTTAACTAACTGGTCCATCTGACTGATCGGCAAACCTGGATAGATCGCTTACCCAGCATTTATTACAAATTCTTTCCTCAGTCTCCACCTTATCTCCATATTCATCTAAGATATAGAAGAATAGAGCCTTTCCGTCTGGTACACCTCTCTTGTCTAATCTAGGTGGTTCAGAGAAAGGACTCCCGCATACAAAACAATTGTAGTAACAAGAATCTAGGAGCCAATCAGTACCGACTGCTTATCTTGTTCACTGTGGGTTGGTAGAGTGATTAAGCAATAAACTGAGGCCTATCTTCTATATACTTGCGTCTTGCAGGTCCGCCTTCTTGTATCGCTAGTTCAGCGAATTGTTTCCATTCTGGCACTGTGAATTGTTCGTAGGTAAAGTCTGCACATCTAAATGACTGTACTCCTAGTATGTTTTCAAACTTGCCGTAGAATACGACTTTATCAGGGTCTGTTATGTTGACAGAATCTGGGCCGAAGGGATGTTCACTCTTGAGTATTTTGTCAACTGTTGTCTTATTGAAGGGAATTGTGTGGACAGTTCTCGGTGTATTTTTCTCATAATAAGCATGTACCCTTTCCGGTATTAGGATCTGGTGGTGGATTGACTAGCCTCAATGTCTGTTGAGAGTATTTACCTTCAATATGGCCTGTTACAGGACTGATTTCAACGTCTAGCCAGTTTTTCGCATACCAATTAGATTCCCAGGTTAAATATTCTTTATACTCGCGCTTATCGCTGCCATAGTCTAGTGCTTTTAATCGAATCATTCGGGTTATCTCTACCTTTATCTTTCCTTTTGTTAGGTCAACTTGTGATAGAAATCCGAGTTCGAATTTGTCTGGTCTCTTCCATGCATCCGGAGGTGTAAGACCTTCCTTAACGTAGGAATCATAGGCTTCTGTTGAGTATGTGAACTTGAGTTGCTGCGGTTCTGCTGTTTGTCCTGGCACATTGGGTTTCTTGCTAGATATCTCTGACATTTTGATTGATAATAGATGGTAGAGCGGGGAAACTAAAAAGTATTTACTGAATTATTTATTTATTTAATTCTAGATTACAGGACTAACTAGGGTTACATTGATGAGCACTAAGTGTAAAGTTGTTATAAAATGACTTATCACAAGTGGGACACTTCAAGAGATCCCATACTTCTCCATCTTCCTGTTTAGTTGCTTCCGGTGCTCGCAGAAACAATAGGCGCTGCTGTATTCGACGTGTCATCCACATCGTCAGGCCATGCCTCTGATTCTCCAACGACTTCTATAGGCGGTATGTGAACTACAGACTTGGGAAGATTGCTTTTTCTTGTCACATCACTAACATCAAACACGCTTCTTTCAAGTTTTGTATCATCCTTGGCTCTAGATTCGAGTACGTCTTTGGTTGTTTCATAATATCCTGATAAATACGGTTGAATGGAAATGATACTATCTAATATCTTGACTTTCTTGATTGGATCTTTCTCTGCATGGTAATTCTCCCAGCACAGTTTTTCGACAAGTTCACATTTATCAATACGCTCCAGGTGTTGGTCCTGAAAGTATAAGGCGATATGCTGCATACGTTCAAACTTCATTTCTTCAATCTTCTTTTTTTCTCTAAAGAATGTGGCTTCAGACATCTTGTGTCCTACGTCAGTCAGATAACGAAGTGCAGGCTTAGTATGTAATCGCATAGTAATTGCCTCTACAATGGCTTTTTGTCTATCACTTTTTCGCCCCACCACACGCTCAACATGGCAGTAAAACTCTCAGTTTACCTTATTAGGACTCTCATTCTTCATTGCGCTGTTCCGTTTGTACTTGCTACTTTCGGAGTACAGGGAAAACTGCTTCTCTACGCATGATTCACAATATCGTTCAATGCGATTAGCACCTTGACAATCATAATTGGCTGTCTGTGTTGCTATTCCACCACATAGACAACACATACCAAAGCCTGACTCTTTTTGTATCCTTTCCTTTATGCTAGGTGATAACTTGCGAGAATTCAATGTTTTCTTTAATATCTCTAGTTGAGTCATTGTCACGTCTATTGGTTTGATTATCGGCGTTGGAGTTGGTGTTTGTTGTATCTCTGACAATTCTATATAAGGATATGAGAGGTCGAGAGTTTTAAGTATTGTTTGCAAACGTAATCAGTTAAGGTTTTACATACCAATAAAACAATGACCTACATATTACAAATTCCACTCCATTCCATTCGCTGAGCGAGCCTCACTATGGTAGACTTTTTTTCTCTTTTAGGAATTGGAATCAGTGCGTTTGTGGCATCTAACATTGACGATACTTTCATTCTAATCATTTTGTTTACCACTGTTACATTTCAAGCCCGTCACGTCTTCGTCGGTCAATTCTTGGGAATAGCCGTTTTGATAATAATTAGCGCATTGGGTTCTCTGATTGCTTTGGTAGTGCCGCCTTTCGTCATTGGACTCATGGGCATAATTCCAATAGCGATTGGTATTAAGAGACTGGTAGAACTTCGACGCGATGACCAAATAAATCACGAACCCCTTCAACCTAACAAAAAATCCTATCTATCTTTCATTACAGTTGGCGCAATAACAGTGTCAAACGGTGGCGACGATATTGGAGTATTCACACCACTTTTTGCTAAATATAGTGATGCACGTGAAGTAACTATTCTCGTTACGATTTTGATGGCCATGACAGTAGTTTGGTGTGTCGTGACGTATTATTTTGTCAATCATCCTGTCGTAGCAAGTCGAATTGAGCGTTTGGGGAACATTTTGACTCCATTCGTGTTAATAGGACTTGGAGTATACATATTGGCAGATAGTTTTATGTAACGGTCGTTCCTAGTTTTTCTTCGCTTCTAGGTCGAAGTCTATATTATTGCATACGAACAAGTAATACCTGTTCATATGGAAACCTGGGACGTGTCTCCGTGATCGGTTAGAAAATGAGCGAAAGTCATCATCAATCGCCTAATTTCACGAGCGCCGATGCTAAAATTCTTCCCACAAGGATCGCACCTAATGACAATCCAACATTTGCTAATATGTTTAGTCCAAAAATTGAAAACTGTTTATTATCCAAAAGATTTATCGATTCGAGAGCAAGGGAAGACATCGTAGTCAAAGAGCCACAGAACCCGACCGCAATAAGGAGGAAATATTTTGTATCAAGATTCCAGACAGCCGATAATATTGAGAACACTCCTAATACAAAACTTCCCAAAATATTTACCGCCAAAATATTGAGTGGTAACGCTCCAAACATAAGTGGTGATGATACCATCTTGTATCGGAGGAAGGCTCCTGCAAGAGCACCCAATGCTAAGAGAACAAATTCAATTCCTTTAATTTTTATTGTTCACCTACCATTTTTGATTCTATTGGTAGGCATTATCAGCGTAGAAGCGGTTTTGGGTTGATACTCAATCCAAGGCTAATGCCATAGCCACATGACAGGCGTACATTAATCAGTTATATTTCTTCCTTGGTCCCCCCTTCCCCCCTTGGACTTTATTAGTTGCCTTGAATCTAAAACCGCTGAGGGTTGAATTGGTCTTGTCATGTCACGTTCCCCCAGCGGTACGAACCCCACGGATATTGGAGGAAACATGAGGCTCCCAATAAAGATAATAACATTAGATTAAATTAATCGCTTGTACAGTGTACAAGATGAATTAATCTGCTATTGACATATCTTTGATATCATTCCAGACCGGCGCAGACTGCGAAAACGCTGAAAACAGGGACTTCAAAGCCTTGAAACACCCTAACTGTCCACGACTGTCCCGTCCCTGGACCATCGTATAATAATAATGGTGCAATGCTGTTTGTTGGAAATTTAAAGCCCCCTCCGGTAATTACCTTCCCTTCGGGGCAATGTGCTGTACCTTCATGAATCTGATTGCTTACATCATGTGTGTCTGCTGGGACAGTGACAACCTCAGAAACCAAATCTTTTGCCTCCCCGCCCCCAGGAAGAGTCGCAATCTGTCTCTTAAGTTCGTTGATTTGTTTCTGTAAATTTGCAATTCTTTCTATGATATTTTGGTTGGCGTCCGAAGCCTGTACAGTCTCTGATTCTGAGAAAACGTTTGAAGATATTTTCTTGGCATACCCTGTCGAGATAACAGAACTTGTCGATATGGCCAATACAATCATGACTATTAATGGCGAAGCCCATATGTTACGCTGAGTCAATATCAACTACGTATTTAAAATAAATAATAAAACACGTTTGCAGATTTGTTTAGATTATAAGTTACTGTATTTTGATAGTAACAACGGTTTGATAGGTTTCATTCCTTGGAAAATAAACCTTCTATTGAACTCAAGGCACGATCCTGATCGTTTATTGTCTCTTGTAGAGAATCAATGATTTGCGTCAACTCTTGAATTTTTATCTCTTTTAGTTTTATTTCTGCTTTAATGACTTCTATTAGTTTTCTGGTATTGATATTAGCAACCATACACAGTTTATCCAGAACGGTTGGTAACGTTGAATTTCCCATCGCTGCCTCTTCCGGACGCCAGGCCTCTTTGTATAACCGATCAAATGCATCTTTGTGGCTAATATCAACAAAACAGTTTCGCATCTCCTTTCGCAAGTCGTCAAGTACTTCCGAGTATACCGTTCGGAAAGATGGTGTTAATCTTCCCGTTGCGCCTTACCTCTCTTCTATTTGTGCTAGAGAGTGCTCGAGTGTCCATACGTCCAGAGTACTAGACTTGGCTTTCTTCTCCTTATGTTGCTCCGTTAACTTTGTTAGTTGCTTATAGTGTTCAAATATAATTGACATAAGGACTGCGTGAATTACGACAGGTCTGCAGACCATCATACACGCCGTGCTATTTGATTTATAATAATCATACATTTGGTCGAACTCCTTTTTATCCTTCTTATCCAAATACGACCTAAATTGATTCCACTTCGTTCGTTCGATTTCCGCTGCTATCCTAAACGAAGGTACTGTTCTACCCACTCGGCTTGATTGAGGGTTAGTAGATTTAAGAGATATCACACTAGACGGGGAGGGAGTATAGTTCCACGTTTAGATCTAAAATCTTTGCCTGTACTCTCCCTCTCTGGTCGGTACTATGCCCGATATCAGTTCCAGTTGACATAGGTAAGATTGCAAACCATCATCAAAGATTCTGAAGGGCCAAGTGCATCATATCCCCTGGAAGTATCTTACCAGGGTAAAGTAGGGCCCTTCAGTACCCTTATTTCTTTGCTATACTATAGGGATTGTAATTTATCCAATACTTCATTAATTAACAATGCTTCATGCGTGAGTTTCTTGTGTTTCTTTAGAACCCTATGTTTAAGAGTACGAAGATAGACCTTGTCGTACTCCTTGATATCATCTTTCTTTAGGTCTTCTAGAAACTTTAACTCCGCCTTGCTAAGCACCACCCTGTTTTCAGAAATCATCATGTTAAATACATTTCTAGATTTAGAAATTCACACATATAAGAATTTCTATTATTAGCAACACTTTAATACACCATGTTGCTAAATACAGCAACAGATATGAGTCAATCATATACAAAGTCTTGCATGTTTTGCAAGCAGGAAATCGTAATGAGTGATAGGACATCGGGAAACTGGCTACCATACAATCTTAATGGTAGCGTCCATGATTGTAAATCGACAGGGACCAAGAAGGTAGAGACTAAACCGCTTACGCTTGAAGCATTGGACATGAGACTCAAGAGAGTAGAGTCTATAGTTATAGGACCACAGAAATGAAGTCCAAAAAAGTCGTCAGATATAGACAGGTTACGACTCGCCTCCTGACTGGTACGAAACGCAAACTACGGTACAAAGAAACATTGGTCGGAGTAATAACAGGGGAAGCGGCTAGAATTCTGAATGAGGCTAGTGAAAGAGGAGACTCTCTAAGTCATTCTTACGACACGAACAACATGGACAAACGAGAATTGTGGACGTCGGAGATTTTAGATTAGGAAGGCAGAAAGAACCTAAGCCATATTTTTTATAATCTTCTTTTATTCTTTATTTCTGGACCTGCATATCTGTCGGAAATATCGTCGTCAAGATATGTGGTCTTACAGTAAGTGCAAAACCAACCTATTGATTTGAAGAGTTGTTTGTGTCTTGTTCTTTTAACTGTCTTTGTGTTCCTTTTCCAAGTATCCGTCGGTCCTTCCTTATTTTCTTTCAGATTTTGACCTACTTCGCTTAAATGGAGTAAGAATTGTCCGGCCGGTACGTATTGATAATTATAATCATACTCGTATGTTTTTTCACTTATATCCCGCATGTAAATCCTAGTTAGTGGAAAACTTTCGACATGTCTCGACATCATAATAGTAGCATCCTCCTTGCATACTTTGTTTGGACAGTATTTTATGACTGGCATATATACTCATTTAATTAAGCCACTACATTTATGTGTATACTCATAAAACTAATGGCTGCAATATCTCTATTTTTTTACGTCAAGCCAACACTTTGATTAAGACCTTTCTTTTGATAATTTCTTCCATGATTTCTCTTGGAATCGTCCCGTCGAAAATAGCATTCAGTATCTCGTCTGGGGTCGATCTCGCGAATACAATTTCTAAACCAACTGCTTTTCCATCTTCTGAAACGTCCATATACTTTCCTTCTCCCATAGGTTCGGTACTGGATATTTTCAAACCTCTTTCAAGGTCTATGTAAAGGCTTTTGCCGGATGCGTCATAGGTTATTGAAACCATTCTTTCTCAAACCTCCTACACCTGTAATCATATCAGTGATTACCTTTAAAGTATTGTTATTAAGTTTGCTGTAAACAATTTTTATGTACTTGCCTACATCATATCCAGGTAATTTGCCGTAGCAATGATAATTCTCTTCGTACTGATCGTATATCTCTTCGACAGGGTTTCTCAGTATCCGTTCAATATCTAGTTTACTTATACCTCTTTCAAGTGCGCGTCGTTCAGCATGAATGGTATATTCAATTATAAACTTCGGTCACCGATATTGAGAAATTCGTTTAGTTTTACAAGATTTAAAGGTGTCTTATTAGTTAATTGCCCCGCTAATAGTTAAGTGATAGAATTGTGTCATCTACTCCATAACTGCTATTGCGAACCAATGCCCGTACACAAACGCACTATATCATCGTAGACGACTGTAACGTGATAAGGTAGAACATTGTTATGGTTACGTTTCAATATTAATGGTACAGGGTAGGGGTACTTTTTTTATTTTCATGGCTCTCTCACATCAGTGCATTCCAATTCATCCCAACCGACCTGAAAACAGATTTCAGGGTTAGACAGATACGTGTCAATTAACTCTGAAATAGTGATTTCGTGACCTTCATGGTCTTCCAAACGATAGGTGTCAAAAATATTTTTAGACCCCCCCTGCTGTACCGTTAATATTGAATTCAAACCATAATCTTTCTCTAGAACATTCTTCGACGGGTAATATTCTTGGTCTTTAACAACCAGTTTCAGATCGTCCATATCGCAGTCAGGGAAAAGAGTGAATACCTTTTTTGCATCCTCATCGGCTGCAAAGTAGATATTTTCACTTCCTTTCTTGACACTTCTTTCCCAGTTTATCAGGCCTAGGTTTATCATTGGGGTTAGATACTTGTTGTGCATTTCGGTACGACTTGGAGTGAAACCCAAAATCAGTTTAGTCTGCTCTATCAGTTCGGGTACTGTTCTTCCTTTACGGCTCTGCTTGGCAATTACAACGCTTTTTCCATCGACTTCAACCACGTCCTCACCAGGCTTTTCCATCGCATCGCAGAATGGGACCAGAACGGTATTGTAGAATACTGCCAAGTATGAACGCACATTTCCGCCCGCTGATTCCATCAACTCGAGAGTTTCCTTCAAGTCTGCGAAGGTCGATATCGGATAAAATGCCCCTGTGTCCCTGCGTACAAACCGTGCTCTGGAATCCATTCTGGACTTGGTGACAATGGCCAGATAGCGGGCAAACCTATCGCCTACAGTCATCATAAACACATCATCCGAGGGCAGTATCTTTACAAGAGTGCGGATAAAAGGAATAATAACGCCCGATTCTTTGAATCCTAAATAGTTTGAATGATCAATTAATTTATCGACCAGATCGGTAACTATGTCTTTTGCCCTGTTCTTATCCTCGCTTGAGATTACAAGTCCCTCGTACTGCTCAGAAAGTGTACCCATCTTCATAAAAGTGAGTGCATTTGCTGCCTTGATCTTTTGCTTTGTTACATTCGGCGTTACATTTACGAACCTACGAAATACCTCTTCTGCTCTAGGGTTTTTGGTGTCATCAATTACTCTGGTGTAAATAAAAACGGGCATACCAATGACGACATTTTTCTGTGCTTCCATTTTGTTTTTATCGGTGTACATATATTCGGTGTTCTCGGCGTCCTGGCTCAAGATAGACATTATTGCATTAAGCAATCCTTCCTGCGGTGTATCTCCCAGAATTATGTCGGTAAAGCGAAGGTCGATTAGTCTGAATGATTCGTAGTTTAGACGTTCAATCTCATCTTGTATCTTTTGTTTTTCCTCCCTGGTTAATTTCTCGCCTTGATCTTCCTTCTTTGCCAGACTCATCTTTAATTCGGAAATAAGCGGTTTTACCGGTACAAACTCACCAGGTTTTTTGCCACTGATCACCATCTCCCCGCGCATATAGAAGAACGCCTTGTCTGTAACACCGGCTAGATTCATCAAACGTTTTTGCGGGAAGTAACTTGCGACAATCTTGGTGACGTATGTTTTACCTGCTCCCGAATTCTTGGAGTTTACTTTATGGTGTATTCCCAGATAAGTCATACCGCTAAGTAACGCATAGAAGAGTTGTTTTATTGCCGGTCTATCATGCTTTGCTTCCTTGACCATGCTGTCTATTACAGAATTGATATCCTGCTCAGTAACTCTAGGCCCTGATAATTCTCCCCCCGCATCCTTCTTGATTTCCTCAATGTCGAATTCGGTCATGTCTTTGTGTCCTCTTGCCACCTGTAGGGGATCTCGATCGGAGCAAAGGGTTCGTATGGTTTGAGAAAAGGTCTTCCCATCATGAAATATAGCCATTCTTTCTGCTCAATGGTAAGTTCGTCAGTTTGGATTGGCTCAGTGGATAGGTGTTTTGAAATCTCTGCAATCTGTTTACGCCATTGCTGTTTTTTGATCTCCGCTTCGGTTAATGGTGCAGCAGCGGCTAAACTTCTCCTAGGGGTTAATACCTGGGCCATTATTGTCATTGTTACTGCCACGTCCTTTCCCTGCGTCTGACAGCCTCGTCCTTCCATCGCTGTTTAAGAATGTCCAGTATTTGCTCAATAATATCCGGTCTTAGCGTAGCCTGTGATTTTTGAATCGCATCTACCTTCGCATCCAGATTCCTCAGAATAGTAACTATTTCTTCCTCGGATGTCATCTCGAACGCTCCTGTACCAGGTTTTTATCATTCCACCAGTAACCTGTACTTTCTGTAGTGTAAATACTCGGTCTGGTACTATCTGATTCCCACAGCGCTTGTAGTTCCAGACTATGATCCGCAATAGCGTTAACGTCAGCGTTACGTTTATCTGAGACTTTCTCTAACTTATTGGTGATCATTTCTAGTTGGTTCTGGAAATGGTTCGTCTACTGTTGGGTTGGGTTGGTTCCCCAATCCGCTTTTATATTCAAGTGCTTCTTGCATTATGCTTTTGATATTGTGATGGCAATCTGATTCCGCTAAATGCTCGTTAATGACCTTGATAATCCGTGTGGATTCTATAACTTCCGAAATCATACCGCTCTGTTGTCCTTCTTTAAGGCAATCAGTTCGCGTATTAGACTGTCGTAAGATTGATTTTTACGGCCAATGTCTACTAGTTCTAGCCTTGTCGACTTCTCAATCTGAATAGTTGTCTTCATGTTTATTGAGAATTATGCGGAAACCATAAGATATAAAGACCACGACCCATAGGGGTACCTGTGGTCAGTGATAGGTTCCTATCTGAAGTCGCCAACTATGAATGCGTACTGCTCGGAGGCAGACAAGGTTCTTTTCTTTATCTATTTGGCGATTCACCGTACTCAGTTTACGAAATCCATTTGCGCATCAAAAAACAAATCGATATCAAGAACGTCCGAAAGACTGTCAACAGACTTCTTTCATTAGGCCTGATACAAATTGAAGGATACTATCCGAGGAACGCAAAGAAATATCAGTTGACATCATACGGATTATTTCAGTTGCTATCGAATGGTCAGATTCCTCTTTCACTTGCCAGTTTGTACAAAGACGATATAATTATTCAAACCATTCTATTCCAATACTTTGATACTAAGACGATAAGGGAATGGGTAGAACTCGAAGCGCCCTTCTTACTTGCGCAGTATCTCGAGAGATCATGTCAGGCTATACTGGCAAGTCTCCAAAAAATAAGATCTATGACTCGGAAATATAGAGGAAGTAGATCGTTTGTAAGTAATAGATCCGAATATCTGCGTTCATTTTTGCGAGAGTCATTATCCAACGAAATATCAAAGTTCATCTTTGCAATCGTCGTAGGTAGATGGGAACATCGGTACCCCGAGGACCACATTGTTCCGATGATAGCATTGGCAAAGGATCAGAAGTTTATCAAATTGGCCCAGGCAACAAGGAAAATGTTTGAAGATGGTTGTCGGGATTTCACGATATAGTTAGATCTTTATCGCTCGCTTAACCTTCTCTAGTTCTAGAGCCAAAGCCTGAATTTGCGTCTTTTCCACTTCCAACTTCTCGACCTTCCTTTGAAGTTTATGACTTTGGTCTATCAACAAATTATCATGAGCAAGCATGAATTGATTATAGAGATCTTCAGTCGTGATCTTCAAATACGCTGAATCGTTATTTTTTAGTGCATGCCCTTCGAGAAGCCAGCGACGTTCGGTCAGTAAACCGGAATCGGCCAATATGCCACAGTAGAATCGGCGGAACCCGTTAGTTTTTGGGATGGAAGATCGGATACTTGCTGGTTGCTGGCCTTCCTTCAGTTGTACCTTAGTACGGATACCTGCTGCTTCGGCTAGTTCTGTGATCTTCCCCGCTAGTGCTGGCTCTTTGACACGTTTAGGGTGTGCTATTGCAAACTGGTCGCGCCTGTCGAATTGCTCGCGTACCAATGGAGACGTTTTGGTAATGACTTCTCCATACACATCAGATCTCATGGAGAGGTAATTTTGGATCGCCCTCTTACCTTCACTAGTGCAAAAAACGGTATACTCCTCCGCTTGGTTCTCATAAACGGTGATCTTGTATAGATCCTTGTACTCTTCTAGCGAACCTACGTCTAATAACGGAATAGAACCTATACGAAGGCCACAACCACAGGCGAGCAAGATCACGACACGCATCCGCTCATCTGCAATGTCTAGTAATTTCTGAATCTGTTCGTGTGTATAAGCAAAGGTCTTTTTACTTTTAATTTGAGAAGGCAAGAACTTGTTAATCTTCATTGTGTTGAGCATTATATCATTTATTTTACAAAATGATATGACGGGGCATGTGTAGTTCGATATGGCAATGCGTTTCATTCCCTTTTCTTTCGACGTTATAATAAAGTCTATAATCTGACTTTCAATCTCCTTATGGCCCTTGGATAGGAGTTCAGTAATGTTTTTCATTCCGTAGTGTGCTAGATATTTTGAAAGATATGTCCTGTATGATCTCTGCGTATAAGGTGAGGACAATGAACTATAATAGAGGCGTTCGGCATTGGTTACAATTGGTTGGATTGAACGCATTTTTGATACAATTATCATGCTCAGACCTATTAAAATACATAGCATATGATTCATAAAGTCTGTATTTTAAAAAATCCCATATGATGATAGGTGTCTTTGATCGATTTGTCCTGCAGACCTAAGCCCTTTTTAAAATGGGCAGGCGGTAAAGCCCAGCAGTTGAATCATTTAGAGCCTCTAATACCGCATCATTTCAATGATTACTTTGAGCCTTTCTTAGGGGGCGGAGCTTTGTTTTTTTATTTATCTAGTAACGGCTTATTACTACATAAGACGTATCTTACTGATATTAATGGAGACTTGATCAATGTCTATAAATGCCTGAAGAAAAATCCTGAATTTTTACTAGTTAAATTAATAACAAATGAGCGAAATTATTTGAGGGATCCATTAGATTTTTACTATAATTTGAGGCGTGCAGTATACACCGATAATTTTGAAAAGGCTGCTCAGTTCATTACACTTAACAAGACCTGCTATAATGGATTATACAGGGTGAATAAAGAAGGGAAATTTAATGTTCCTATGGGTAGGTATAAAAAACCAATGATATGTGATGTTACTAATCTAAGAAACGTGCATTTAGCGTTAGATCCCTTAGGAGTAAAAATCGAATGCACTGACTACGGCCATATCCTTAAAAGAGCGGCAGAAGGAGACTTCATTTACCTCGATCCCCCTTTTTCTCCAATATCAAAGACATCCAATTTTACAGAGTATACGACGCGGGGCTTCGGCACTAAAGATCAGGAAAATCTTGCTCGCATTTTTACAATATTATGTGAGAAGAAATGTAAGGTCATCGTAAGTAATTCAGATACTGAACTAGTAAGAGAACTGTACAAAGAATACAAAATGATATCCGTAAGTAGTCTTAGATCGATTAACTGTCGATCTAATAGACGACGTGGAAACAGAGAATTGATAATATATAACTGAACACAGGTATCGTATTGTATAGTAGGTTGGACTGGCTGCCGATTGTCAATTGATAGTTGTCAAGGACCATAACTCGACCTTACGGGGTTTTCGTAAGCAAAACAAAATAAGCCATTATATAATTATCTACAAGAATTGCTTCCTGCCGTGTAGTGTTTAATAATTAGCTGTCGTTGTATTTGTATTTGGTTTTTATTAGATCGAATCCCATCCTAGATCCAATCAATAAGTACTAATTATCTATGTTTTCTATTTTTCAAATAATAATCAACCGCTTATTAAATCCCATCTATATATCATAAATCACTGCCGAAAGGTGTCAGCAAATACTACATTTTTCGTTGAATCAGACCTACATTCATAACTTTTGAGATAAACTATGGTAGTATTGCTTACAGCTTGAGTTGCAACAACAAGAATAATTGGCACTATTGATGCACGCATTATAGTGAAAATTATCTGCTAATATAGAACTAAACATATCACGTCCATATCTGATCGCATCTAATTTAGCGTTATTAAGCTTTTTGCTGCCTTTTCATAAGACCCTAACCCAGCAAAGTACTGTTATGAAGACTAAGCAACCGCGGTTAGAAGCTAGAACGACAGAATGTTTGAGTTTCTGCTCCGTTCACTGAACATCATGGGCCACTATTTCGCTTTATCAACTTGAGCTCGTTTTCCAGAGTCAAGTCTGCTAACTATAGAAGCTATATCCTCTTCAAACTCTTGTCTTGTTTTAAACATAGCTATCTCAAGCATAATATCAGTCATAACAGTCATGAAATACAGATAATAAGGGTCAGTCTTAAGAAGTGGTAACGTTTCTTCATAAATTTTGTATCGTTTTTGCATATTTACGAAAACAGTGGAATAGTCTACCCTAACATACGCACTCAACCAAATCTGCTATTTTCTTGTCCTTCACTGCAATCTTGAATGCTAAATCTTTATCCTTCGCGCTCATTTTTGTTTTCTTTGTAGAGTATCCCAAAAAGCACTTCGACATTTGGGACAGGTTCGGGTATATATGGCATGTCGAAATATTTGAAAAGTATCTTTTGCACACATCTTCACCATTGAAATGATTATAAATGACATTGACTTCATATTCGTTATGACAATGGGCTGTCCTTTGTGCGGTTCTATGATGGTTTGGTTAAACGGATCCATAAGCCATGAACCACCTGTAAAGCAGTATGAATGCAGGAACTGTAATATTCGGGTAATAAAACAACCTGACGGATCATATGAGATTGTTCAACTAAAAGATCACTAACTGGAATGCATTTTCATTTTGAAAGCCGTTAAGAATATTAGATTTAAAATCCCTGCTAATTTGATACAAAATGAAAGACACTGTTGTTAAATCGCTCATAAAAAAAATTCAGGACAAAAACAGACTTTACTGTCTTACCAGGAGTTTATGATTCACTGGGCGCGAAAATTGTTGAGAAGGTGGGGTTTGACGCGATGTTTCAAACTGGTTACGGTTCTGCAGACTTCCTTGCTTGGCATGCCAGATTTTGGGTTCTTGAATGCGGGGGAAACACTTGATAATGCCCGGAGGATTATACGTTCGGTCAAGTTGCCTATTATTGTAGATGTCGACACAGGCTATGGAAATCCACTCAGTGTGTGGAGACTTGTAAATGATTTACAAGCATGTGGTGCAGCCGGAATATTTTTAGAAGATCAAGTCTGGCCAAAGAGATGTGGACACATGAAAGGAAAGGAGGTCATTAGCATCGATGAATACGTACCAAAATTAAGGGCGGCACTGGACGCACGCGATAGCGAGAATTTTATAGTCGTAGCTAGAACCGATGCACGTGCCCCTCTTGGTTTAGATGAAGCAATTGAAAGGGGCCGGCACTATTATAAAGAAGGCGCCGACGTGATATTCGTTGAAGCACCTCAATCTGAGGAGGAGTTAAGGGAAGTTGCGCAGAAGATTGAAGCTCCTTTGGTTGCGAATATGATCGAAAATGGTATAACTCCTAACTTGTCAGCAAAGATGCTTAAGGATATTGGATACAGAATTGCTGTCTTTCCACTATCCGGAATTTTTGGAGCTGCATACGCAATGAAAGAGATCTTTTCAAAATTGAAGGAGACTGGGTCGACGAAGAATAGTCGACACATTATGCTCGATTTTTCAGAATTCAATAATCTCGTTGAATTGGAAAAGTACATGGAAATGGAAATGAAGTACACTTGACTGTATTCTCCACCCAAATACATTTTTTTCCAAATAGAATTATGTCCCATAGTTTCCGAAATGTTAAATCGATATAAATTCTCAGTACATCCCAACATCAAGTAATGATAAGAGATAACACAAGGTGGTCAAGATCGTATTTTCTGTAAGCCGAACCTAGTATTGTCCAAATAAATTAAATTAATTTACTAAAACTCATTTTGTACAATGAAAAATTGTCATTATTGTATATACCCTGAATTTCAATATTCTTGTCATGTGGAACTGTGCTATTGTTAAGTTTTAGTAAGAAAATTTGTCCGTTTTGCATTCCAGATTTGACCTCCTGTTCATAGAATTGGAACTTTCTGTCCTTCAGTTCATCTTCGATCCATCCTCTCCAACGTTTATCAATTATTATATGCGATCCTATCGGTGTATTGTGATTAATCCACTCGATAGCAGATACGATTGATTTCGATTCTGGAATAGAAACTGAATTGTATTGCATGGTCATGGGACCAAACTGGCCTACATTGTCATGAAATGGGGCAAACAAACTCATTGGTCTTTCATTACTAGCGACGGCAAATAGCATCCCAATTGCGATAAAAGGAATAAGTGTAGCGATTACGAAGACCTGTTTGTATCTTAGAAGGGAATTTGTTAGCCTGCTAGTTAAGATAACGAATCCATATCCTGCAAAGATCGAAAGAATTATGCTAAAAATGAAAGTCCATCTATCGGGCAGCAGACCTGAACTAGAAGGGAATATCAACCAAGATAATGAGCCAAAAAGAGATAACAACAGTGGAATCTTTAAGATAATTTGACGGGTATTGAGAAAACCAATAACGCTTGTAGGGATCAATAAGACATTAGTTACTGCGAATAGGACGAGAAGATTCAATGGCTTGTATACATTATTTACAAAGTTAGCTCCATTCAAAATGTGAACGTTTGACCCAATTTCATTAATACTCTGCAAAAAGGCGATTATGAATACTATAGATGTTACTGTGGCAAATATCATGTAGTTTCGATTTTTTTGTATAGCCGCATAAGCAATAAGACTTGTAGTTAAAAGTAAACCAATCATTCGATCAGCCAATACTGAAACGATACAGAGGATCATTACAAAGGCAAAAACATTTTTCGACAGTGGTTTGTTGCGAAAAAAAGAAAGAACAAAGAACATAGAAGTGAGTGATAGCATATCCCGATGAAGATCCCAAGATGTTCGAAGGAGACTAATCTGAAAGATTACAAAAATTGCTAAAAACAGGCAATAGACTCGATCCAGATGCAGTATTTTCTTAGACAATTGGTAAACTGAAATTGAAAAAAATCCGAAAATCAGGATTGCGGCAGAGCGTACAACAGTTGGTGGATCTAAGTTTGTAACAATGGCTACCAGATGAAGTATCAAAACATATAGGGGAAACTGATCGGAAACCATATTCCAATTACTTTCGAAATTAGTAGTAACGGGAATGTAATAGTTTACTACATCATATCCTATGGGATAAGGGTAGGCGACGAGCTCTGGAATCAATCTAATTATAATTGCAATTACAAACAGTACCAGTAGATAATTTCTATCCTCTTTATTGATCTTCGACTTAGACTGAATCCGCACGCAGAATCCATCCTTAAATGATAGTTAATTTTAAGTATTTGTTCAGGGTAGGTTCATACCTAATCGGAAAGTTACTTCACTATATTGTTCACGATACAAAACTGTATAACATGGAAAATCAATAAAAAATCAGTGAAAATCAGAAATACCATACATCATATGATTATCTTTGAAGCAGACGAGTAAATTATTTTTGGGAAATCAATTATTGGCACAAATCATAACGTGTAAATTAAATCGCAGGTGAAAAATCATGGAGATCTTGCTCATTAATTACTAGATTATTTGTCGTAATTTGTCAATCGAAAATTTTGACTCAAATGTTTTATTTGAGTTACGAAAAGAAAAATCCATTGATCAACATTTGTAATATTATGACGCTTCGATATGATCCCACACAACGAGGTATTCTATCTCTTAAGAGGGTGGGAAATGACCTAATCCAGAATAGAAGACAACCATACCCAACACCTCGAGACGTTGAGGCGCATCTCCGAAATGTTGTCAAAAGGACTATGGCACAATATAAGCCTGATCGTATATCAGTAGCGCTAAGCTCGGGGGTAGACTCCAATGTAATTTTGTCGTTAATACGTGATGAGTTCCCCAACCTTGAAATAAACTGTGTGACTGTTAGTTTTGATGAGTCAACGGAGGCACATGCTGCAAAAAAAATAGCCGAAAATAACTCATCCAATTTTCATAACGTAATTGTTGAGAATCCGTTGAGAGAGTTGCCCTACCTAATTAGTTTAGTCAAGGAACCGAAGTGGAACATCTATCAATATTATTTTATTGAAAAATCAGCTCATTTTTCGAATGTCCTGTTCACAGGGGACGGCGGGGATGAATTATTTGGGGGATATATATTCAGGTATGAGAAATTTTTGGACTCTTATAATGTAAATTTAACTTGGCGGGACAAGACGCGTCTATACCTTGAATGTCACCAGAGAGATTGGGTTCCAGATCAGAACGAAATATTCGGCGTTAAATTGCATTTCGATTGGGATTCGATCTATTCTCTACTCAGGCCATTTTTCGATAATGATCTAGATCCACTTGATCAAGTTTTCAAGGCCGACTATCATGGTAAACTTATGTACGACTTCGTTCCAACAAACAAAAAATTTTTTGATCACTTTAATTTGATAGGAATTGCACCTCTCCTTGATACTTCTATCATAGATATGTCATTCAAAATGCCTCCTGCCCTAAAGTATGATCGGACAGCCAACAAAGGCAAAATTCCATTAAGAAAAATTATTGCCAATCACGACATTGATAGGATATCCGATGCAAAGATCGGCTTTGGCATGGATCTTAAGGCTCTCTGGATAAGGGTAGCGAAAGAAATGGTGACTTCGAACTTAGATAAAGCTCGGATATTTGAAGATAATCTAATCAAAAAGGAGTTTTATAATCGATCTTTGAAACGAATTGATGACACTCTGGATGTAAGATACATTAGCAAATTGCTACATTTATTGAGTCTAGAAGTATGGTATAAGATGTTTGGTACTTTTGAAATTAGTTCAAAAAGCTCATTGTAGGGTAAATTATCGTCTACTTGCAGCATTGATATAAAACCTTGAATTTGTTTATATGGCAATATATTATTATCTGCAATACCTAAGCGCCAAATTGTGACAAATTAATTTCAATACGTATGCGCCCTACTTGTTCAAGGCGTCTTTAATCCTAAATAGTCTCTTATTCTCTTTGCTTGGGCCATCCTAATGTCTTTTCGAATCTCTGCATCATGCATACTATCGTATCCCTCTTGTTTAGGTTTGTATGACAAGTAATGATAGAGCATATGAATGGCTCCTAGCCTACCAATTGGCTTTCCTGAAGAAAAATATTTGACAAATCTGCCTAATGCAAACAGTGGATGGTATCCTAGAGTTCGCATGCTGGCGCCAAATTCGTAAAAATGATGACCCGATCCTAACTCTCGTGTATGAAGAAAACGGGCTTCTGGTATCACTTTGAACTTCAAACGTTTTTGGAACGCTGAATACAAAATGACTGACTCATAACCCATTTTTTCTGGATAATGTCCATGAATAGAGGAAAAGAAAGAGTTTCTTATGAAGCGTCCGGCGCCGTGGGGCATCCTATAGTCAATTTTATCATAATTGCCTGATGCAATTGCAATCGATGGGTCCAAGTCCATATACTTCATTATCGTATCCGCATAATCTTTCTCATATTGAGTGTCATCAGTACTAATCATGTGATAATCGGTAGATTTAAGATCTAATTGCTTAGATAGTCTAAGTGCTTTGTTCCAATTGGCAACCACCCTGCCAATGTCGTAACCCAAATCTGGATTAGTGATGACGTACATATTGCCATTTTTAGATTGAAATTCTTTTAGCATGGTTGGAGTTTTGTCTTTTGATCCATCGTCGACAACTATGATATATTCCGGCTTGGAATCCTGATTAATCAAAGACATTATGGCCTGTTGTATGCCTTTCTCAGAATTTCTACAAGTAAGTATGACGCAGTAAGTGCCCATAGTAACTATCTAGAAACACGAATTAATAGCCATTTAGGTGATACAAAATAGCTAGCCCGTTGCTCGTCCGCAGGTAATGACGTTAGGGAAGATATGTGATTGAATGATATTACTGGCAATTAGTTTAAATGATATTTCTATTTTGTTACATTTGAGCAATACGTAATAGTGAAATGAAAATAGTTTCTGTCGTTGGGGCAAGACCAAATTTCGTGAAATTGGGACCTGTACATAAAGCGCTTGATGATGCTGGCTATGAGCATATTATAGTTCATACTGGCCAACACTATGATTATGAAATGTCCAAAATTTTCTTCACCGATTTCGGGCTACCAATACCTAACGTTGATCTTGGAGTAGGATCAGGAAGTGCATGCTTCCAAATAGGCGAAATGACAAAACGTCTAGAACATGTACTTGATGGAAGGAATATTGACCTAGTTCTTGTTTATGGAGACACTAATTCGACATTAGCCGGAGCTATATGCGCCAATAAGTGTAATATTAAATTAGGACACATTGAAGCGGGACTTCGTAGTTATGATCGAACGATGCCGGAAGAAAATAATAGAATCTTAACAGACCATCTTAGTGACTATTTATTTGCTCCTACGAAAAATGCGACAAGGATTTTGAAAAGAGAAAATGTGCGAGGGGCAATATTTTATACTGGAGATTTGTCCGTAGAAATTATAGCCAATGCAAAATTAATTTCTGTGCATTCCAAAATACTTGACACGCTTGGTTTAGAATCCAAGTCTTTTTTACTACTTACTATGCACAGGGCTGAAAATACTAGTTCGAAGCGATATTTTGTACAACTGTTAAATGCTCTCGAATCACTTGTTGATCTTACAATAGTATTCCCAATACATCCTAGAACAAAGAAGATGTTCAGAGCCTATGGATTATTGGATCGACTTTTGAAATGCTCGAATGTGAAACTTATATCTCCAGTAGGTTATATTGATTTTATTGCCCTACTCCAAAATGCAATGAAAACAATTACCGACTCAGGAGGCATTCAAAAGGAATCATATTTACTGAAAGTGCCCTGCATTACCATAAGGAAGAACACAGAGTGGATCGAAACTACCCGAGGCCGATGGAATTTAATGACAGGTATGGATAGTAATAAGATAATCGATGCTGTAAGAAGCAAGTATCCAATTACTCAGTACGATAGTACTATCTTCGGCAATGGTAACACGTCACAAGTTATTAATGACATTATTACTAATTTGGATTAGGGCTACGCACATCAAAGTATGCTAGTGCGCAGCTATTATTAAGAATAATTCCAAAGGGAACAAAGAAAAACGATTCTAGATCTTGAAATTAGTAAAAAACAAGACTAGTTATTAACGTGGTAAAAGATCCTAATCCAATGCTAAGTCATATCATTTTTTATGTCTCTTCTTGATTCTGATATTCATTGTTGCTTGACTCCCTGTAAGATAGACAAGGGAGAAGAGGATCGAACCCCTGTTTGCCGAGATAGAAATTTACTTCAAGGGCAAGGACTGAGAATTTATATCCGCATCTCTTACTCATTCTAATGCCATCAAGCCAATACTATCATATTTCTAAACTCATGCATATGATAATCGCGTTAAAACCCCTAAAGGTTCTCGATGTTGGGACTGGCTTTGGGAAATATGGGGCATTGTGTAGAGAATATCTAGATCTGTGGGACGGTCGGCAAAAATATGAATTCGCAACCCAGATCGATGGTGTAGAGGTCTTTAAAGAATATATCACACCGCTTCATCATTTTGTTTATAACAATATTTATAATGATAACATAATCGCAGTTATTCGCAAGTTGGAGATGGGATATGATTTAGTCTTGCTTCTTGATGTCCTAGAACATTTTGACAAGGAAGAAGGGAAGTTCTTGCTGGATAGCTTGTTGTCAAAGAATACTGGCATATTGATATCTACACCCAAACACCCCAGCGCTCAAAAAGATGCTTTTGGAAATATATATGAAACTCATAGATCTGCGTGGTCCAAACAAGAGTTATCACAAATGGCAAACATCTTTTTTATTTCTGATAATATCTCCTACATTTGCTATATAACTAAGCATGCGGATTCTATTCAAAAACTAAAAATACGGATGAACCAATTAAATGTCGAAAGGCAGCCATTTTCATTGAAAAAAACTAAGAGTTTCTTGGCTTCTATACCTGGAGTATATACGGTATATCGCTCGCTAATAAAAACAAGTCGTGGTTGATGGTTTTTGGGATTTGCTCTTTACGTCTAATATAACTATTACAAAAGATAACGGCTTCACTCATTCCTCCAAGATAATCCTCTTTTGTTACCTGATGGTTTAGACCTAGAAAACTTATCACTGTTTATGATTAGGTATTTAAGTAGATTCTGGTTCCTTTAAAAGGAAAGTGGATATCCAAAATCCAGCAGATTATTGGGAAAACCGTCTAAAAAAAAATTATGGTTTAGATGGAACCGGCTTCATAGGGTTGGGAATCAGCTATAATAGGTGGATGTATAAGATAAGGCGACAGGTAGTAATTCGAGAAGTTAGATCTCTTGGTCTTGATTGTACTAATGCTAGTATACTTGATGTGGGATCTGGCACTGGGTTTTATTTAGAAATATGGAAAGAACTAGGCTGAAAAAGTTATCAGGGGTTGATATAACCTCTACCGCCATTGAAAATTTGCGCATAAAATATCCTCAATACGAATTCTTGAGAGCTGATATTGGTTACAATTTGGATAAATCCTACGACCTCTTTACTACAAAATATGACCTTATCTCTTCAGTTGATGTTTTATTCCACATAGTTGAAGACGAGCAATATGGAAGAGCCTTTAAGAATATTTATGACCTACTTCGACCTGGTGGCTTTTTCATATTCTCTGAAAACTTTCTCCATGTGGATAGCATTAGAACACCTTACCAGACCAGCAGATCATTACACGAGATTGAAGGTATTCTTCGTGAAACGGGGTTTAAGATATTAAAACGAATTCCGTTTTTCGTACTGATGAATAATCCTGTAGATACAAACAGTAATTTACTCAGAATTCATTGGAAATTGACGACAAGTTGTATCAGGAAGGGTGCCAACTTAGGGTATATTATAGGAGCTTTCCTGTATCCCATAGAATCGATCCTTATTAGACTATTTAAAGAGGGACCTAGCACAGAGTTAATGATATGCAAGAAAGAAGAGGATGATTCTATCGGGATGGACCGCAATCATTCAGACGCAAAAAAGGAGGGTGGTCTCCTTAGGACATAAAAGCACGATAAGCAGTGTTTTTAGTTAATTGAGGGATTGATCATATGTACTTGGAATTATACTCAAAGTGTATTCTTGTTCTCGATTCTCAAGCTAGTTCATACGCTCTCAGGATATTCTTTTCGTGATTTTCCCATAATAGGTTTGATTTTGCAAAATCAAAAAGCTTTAGTCTTCTACTATATAATTCTGCCAAGTTATCTTTGAAATAATTCAATTGCGAAAGCATTTGCTTTGAATCATCAAATGTAAGACAATTGTCTTTTAAATATTCTGTTACTGGTTTAAGGGACGAGGTACACATAACAAATAATCCTGCATGTGCATACTCATATGCTTTATTCGGGCTAGAATATACATGAGACCAATGTGCTTTCCAAGGAATTATTCCAATAGAATGTTTGGACATTTCATTAAACATATCTCGCCGCGTAAGAAAACCCGTGTAGTTTATCCTCGAAGACAATGAAGTTTGTTCATCCCACCCAATTATTGTAAGAGAACCTATATCCTGATTACTAAATGTGTTAATAAAATCGTCTATATTTCTTTGTGGAAATTTAACTTTATTATGGCCATCTCCTCCTGCATAGACCGATGACAAAGCAGTATGTCTCGTAGGTCTTTTAATTTCCATAACTTCTGATTGTAAAGGGAAGTTCGGGACTACAAATACCTTAGTAGCATTGTTACCAATGCGTCTTAATTCCTCAGCAATTTTTTCAGAGACTGTGATGGTAGGACAAGAATTAACTAAATCCCTTTCCCATTTTGTCCATACTTTGCTTATCTTTTTGTTAATATATCTTCTTTTTGTCGTTTTTAATTTATTCCTAAAGTTATCTATTAATTGTAGTTTTCGCGGTCTCTTACCTTCTGAATTTTGATACTCAATTTCATTTGATATCTCAGATGACTTTGACCAATATTCATGATCATCATACACAAAAGGTATTCCAAATTCTGATACTACCTTCGCGGAAAAGATGTTATGAGCATGCACTATATCTGGCCTTGAATCTCTTTTAATTTTTTCAAATTGTTTTTCAACAGAACGCCAGTATATAGGAATCCCATATCTTGCTCCCGCAGTCCAATTCATTTCATATATCTTTGCGAATATGTTTCTATCATAACTACCCGAAATTTTTCTTCCTGCAAATAGAACATCATGTCCAGCACGCAACCCAGTTAGTGCTGATTTTTCCACCCTCCAATCTGGCAAAGATTCATGTGATAAATGCAGGATTTTCAAATATACAAGTGTGTATCCTCGGCTATTAATATAAAAGTCTGTAAAAAAGCGATTGTAAGGCTAATATGGCTTGCCAATGAGATATAATGCGGAACACGGATGTCTGTAAGTATATTCGAGGTGAATATTTTGTGCGAATTCTTCACATTTGGGATCAGGCTGGAGTAGCCTGTACTCTGGCAAAATATCAGACCCTTCTAGGTCATGATTCAAAGGTGCTCATAGTTGGAGCGATTGACAAATACGGCATATACGAATTTTATAGAAAGTATTGTACCAAGATAGATCGCTTGGATTTTGTAAAAACATGCTTATCGGAAGCAGAATGTGCCGACCTGATCCACGTTCATAGTAGATCTGATATATTCCTAGAAGTTTACCGAAAATTTCGGACCTCAAAAAAAATTGTTCTCCACTATCATGGTACTGACGTTAGAGGTTTTAAGGGGGACGATCTTAAAGGCATGGACCTCGGAAGAAAAATCATAGTTAGATCTAGGAGAGCAATAACAAAAGTTAGGAACAGGTGCCGTTTGTTAAAACTAGGGTATTTTGAATCAGCTAATAAAGAGGCGCAGAGAATTTCACGGATAACCTTAGTATCGACTCCCGATCTTTTGGGGATGGTAGACAATGCTATCCATTTGCCGGCACCTGTGGATACCGATCATTTTAAGCAATATCCATCATTTAATAAGCAAAAAAAGGCCTTGATAATCAACACCGAAGTCACAAATACAGAATTGGCTTTAAAGTACTGTAATAGTAACAATATTAATCTTGATGTAGAGGTGTATGACAGAACAAGAAAACCTATAATGTTTAAAGAAATGCCACAGTTGTTGAATACATATGAGATTTACGTTGATGTAAGGTATGTCAACAACATCATATTAGAGAACCTGAGTAAGACTGCGATAGAATCGCTTGCTTGTGGTTTGAAGGTTTTGGATTATGGATTGAACTTAAGGAGATCTGTTCCGCAGGAACATCTGCCCATCAATGTAACATCTCTCTTGTCAAAATTGTATTCCAGATAATTGTTCCGCTCTGTCAAGTCAATGGTGTCAATTACCTTATAGCCAATGCTGCGTCAGTTGTAACTACCATGGAGATTGCTATCGACCGTTTCTAAAACCACTTTTATTTGACTAAGCGGTAACACAATAATGACCTCCAGAATGTGATACAATTTTAACAAACAAACAATTTACCAATTTAAAGTAATAAATAAATGCAGTATTCGACATAAAATAGCTCTTGAATCAGCAGTCTCAAATTAACTGTTGGATTCAGATATCTTTGGGGAGTGGTATCTCTAAAGCCCAAAACGCTCTTTTATTTAACAAATAAAAATGCCAATTCCTTAGACAGCGATATCTATTTCCAACATGCATAAACGACAATTGGATTATCTTGAAACTAATTTTATTTTAGTTTCTATCAACTTTTTGCTACCTTCTTATAGCTCTCCTCAATTATTTTTAAAGCACTGTCAATCGAATGATACTTCCGAACAAACGCTTTGCCATCTCTTCCCAGTCTTAACCTTTCAACTTCGTTTTCGATAAGAAATTCCAAGTCATACTTGAAAGTATCTTTTGAAGTTCTATATATTGGAGGGTTATATTTTTCAAAAAGGTTATCCGAGACATAAGCTATGACAGGTTTTCCTAGTGCCATTCCCTCCAGTTCAAATTTTCCAAACCATCCAATGTTTGGCAATATCTTTCCAATTATAATATCACACTCACTCATTTTATTTAGAGCAAGAAGATGTGGCATGTCGAAAATCTCCACAATTTGTATTTTATCTTCAGCTCGTAAGATACTCAATACATTCGTAAAGTAGTCTTCCGCGGTGTAGTTTTTGTAATAGGGATAATGTGCTATCTTAAGGATCCTACTAGTTGGTTTTTTTTTGGTATCGATTCTATTTCCTGTATCATAATTGGATTAGGTAGCCACTTTCCATTAGGGGCATGGGCCAGCAAGTCAGGGGTAGAAACCAAACAATAATCATAATCTTGGGTTCCGCGTAAGTCGTCCCCATGATAGTGCTTGAGATAAATTTTTGCATTACTTCTCCTTTCTAACTCTCTTTTCAAGCTTCCGTACGGATAATGGTAATGCCAGACATCATATTCTTTGAGCTTTCGCAAGAAATTCCATCTTGTGACGGGAAATTTATAATTAATCTTTGTTCCTCCAAAGAGATTCTGCGTTTTTCGATTAAATACAAATACATCCACTAAGTTGCCATAGTTCTTTTGCCCGTGCGCGATTATAGAAGCAATACCTGCTGTATTGTTTATGTGAGCGATTTGCATATAGTCCAATTATTAGTTAACTTCACGACATTACTTAATCCTTTAGGAACAACTCGATCGGATATACCATTCGTTTGATAATCATTCAAGTATAGAAAATTTCTGGGAAATGTGCGTTTATCTTGAATGCCATGGGAAGACATCCGATTCCAGTCCAAAGTGCACTACTGCTACAATTGAATTTCGTTGGTGACTATCATTTACAAATATGGGCTTCGGTGTATGAGTCTAACTGCTGATACTTTCGAACGACACCCTTGAAAATCAACTGTTTATTTTCGAGCCTGTCACCAGACCAAAGTGGTTGATATCTGCAAGTCTATTCCGTGTATACAATTTGTTTGGGCGTGAACACACTCTAAACATGATAGATTTCAGAAATCGCAAAAAATCGCACGGTTAGTCGATACTGTATCGGTATTAGAGTTGAGTGGAAGTTTCGGAATTGCAATCTTCCATTTATCTTAATAACGCACTTAGTTCTTTTAAGCGAGGAATGACATTGGCGTGGATTCTAATAACGATATTGATTAAATCCCTGATTTGTCATTTGATTTAGATTCGGTTGGTTCAGCGCTCACAGCTTTATTCACATCGTATAAGCTGGTACTTCCTTTAGTTATTCTTAAGAGTGCATCTCTCATTTTCTTTTTATCTTCCTCAGTTACGTTACCTTCAATGAGATCCATCATGTATAACCACATAATGGCACCTACTTTGTTCTCTCGAAAAAGAGCTTCTTGTTCAACTGTCCATTGAGTCTTCCTGTGCCAGTACCCTATAATAATGGCCAATGGTACATAAATTGCTACAAATACTATAGCAAACAGCCATATACTTCCGAAAAGCCAGTCCATTGAAGGGACCTTGTCGATGAGAAGCTTGTATTGAATTGTAATAAAATTTGCAAATGTCATTGCAAATATTAGATAAGTGCTATGGCCATTTCGAAAATCCAACCACCGTCTTCTAAGCCAATTGTTTTGTCTAAACGACAATTTCATCAATAAATCTAGCTTTACTAGTCTAAAATATGTTCCGCCCAGAGGTTGATTTAATCGAGCTAGATTCGCAATAAGCAATGGCGTCTTAATCAACGATTGTCTTGGTTGATGATATCTGTTGCTCCAATGAGTGTAACTCACGAGTAATATGCCAAGAATGAAAATTAAGTTGAAAATTGTTCATCAAAACATAAATGCATTTTATACTGACTATAGCGCGTTAACCAATCTTCGCATTTTTCCAAAATTAATTTCAAATCCGAACCTTTCTTCCTCTTTCTTCATATTTCTATACATGTTCATTAACAACCCAAAATTTTTAACGGTACTAAGTTTCCCATCCATTTTCAGTCGAACAATTCTGTAAACATCATCATAGTAGCCAAATCTCTTCAATACCTGGTCTCGGTAACCTTTAAAATCAAATCCTGTGGCAGTATCAATGTTGTTAAGGAAAATGTCGCTACATATTAGTGAAGGAATGATACCTTCACCCAACAGAGGAAAAACACAACCAATTGATTCTCCAACTCCAATGATGTTAAGATGAGAAAAAGGCTGCATCCTTTTTGGTGGTGATAGCCGAATTGGGCGTCCTATTTTCTTTACTATTTTGGCTTTCGGATTTTGATTAAAGAACTCAGAGATCCCATAGTATTTTTTGTCAATGTCACCTGCTCCAACATACGCCATTCCATCTCCAAGTGGGAAAAACCAAAAATAACCACGAGCACCTTTATAGCCAATGACATAAAATTCATCTATATCGTGGACATTTTCTATCAAGAACTCGTATGCCGGGATAATAAAATTTTCGCTTGATTTGGGTAATAGGGATCTGTGAACTCCGGTACAATCCAAAATGTAATCAAAACCATTAAACAGTTGAGAATCAGGCAGACACCTTTGTCCGTAGTGGACCTTGAGCTCTCTCAACAAATCCTGCTCCCATAACTTTTTATCATAGGTTACCAACCCTTTTAGCTCTAAATACTCCTTCTTTTCGGCCGGCAGATCCATTCTCAATCTTTGTCCCACATGAAGTATATATTTACTAAAATCCAGACCAGATTCACTTGAAAATTTTTCCAACATGTGTCGTGAAGCTCCCCACGCGCAAACTGGCCAGTGATCCTGACTCTTCGAGGCTTCAAATATTTCTACCTCGTGACCACGGACATGCAATCTGTTTCCTAGATAACTTCCTGCAACGCCTGCACCCACGACGGCAATTCTCACTGGAGCTAAATACGTGGGAGCGAATATATTTCTTGTTGAGGAAAGGAAGAAGGACAACAGGAAATACAAATATAGCAAATTTGAACCAAAATGTCAATTATTCATAACAATCATAGAAAGCAAATGATTCTCCAGTAGTAAATTTAAAAATGATAGAACGAAATGCATAGTGCATAAATTAATAGTAAATAATATAATGGAGAAGAAACTAAGAATACAATTAGAATAAAATTTCTTTTCTCTGATTGTAAAGAATTTTTGGTACGAAATTTAATCTACGTTGAATAAGGATACATTAGATGTATGCCATGTAATGAGTTCTGCCCTTACCATATTTGTGATAGGAAAAAGATATTTGTATGCTATAAGGACTCTTAAATTGAAATCTATGTTAGTTAGCAAAAATTTACCAGTTGATTACATATAGTAGAACAACCACTTATACTATTACTAAGTTACAATACAAATAAGAGTTTCACATAAATAGTTAATTTTCAAGGCGTATAATGAATGCAACGAACAACAATGTCATACATGGTAGCAACAATATTGACACTGGCAGCAGTAAGCGGAATATCGATGCAATCTTCAGTACAAATGGCACACGCTCAGGTAGAAAGTCCAGCATGTGGGCAGGTTGTCAAGGGTAATGTCACTCTGACAGCAAATCTAAACTGTCCTGGTGATGGTCTCATAGTCGGTGGAGATGATACTAGAATCGATCTTAACGGTTACTCAATAACCGGTCCAGGCCCTGATAGCTCCAAAGTTGGAATAGTAGTACCAAATTCTGATCTCGCTACAATCGTAGGACCAGGAACAGTAACTAGCTTCCAAGCTGGTATATTGATAACTGGATCTGACGGAACAAGTGTGAAGCGAGTGACTTTCGATGGAAACAAGATCGCAGTCTTTATGACAGGAACAACAAATACTGTAGTTGAACAAAACATGATAGGTCCAAACAGCATTGGAGTAGCGGCACACTCTAGCGACTTGGTAGACGTGCATGCAAACATTATGTCCAGCAATAATCTTGCGGGTGTAACATTCGTAAACACTGACAAATCAACAGTCTGGGCAAACAGCATTGGTGGAAGTGCAAACGGAATATTCCTTGACTCACAAAGCGGAAAGAATTCGATGAAATTCAATAACGTCTTAGGCAACACCTTGGATATCAACAATGCAGACGGACTAGCACTGAACATCAATGAAAATGAGTTCCTAAAGAACAATTGCAATACTAGCAATCCTGTAGGCACATGCGTCGGTACCTAGGAAACAATTAGGAAAAACTGAGTGAAGAACATCCCTACAAACTGTGCGGAAACCTCCATTTTTTTATTCTTTTTTTTGACTCAAAATTCTTCGGAATAACGGAAACTTTATTTATTATTTGGTACCAATTTTTAGCTAGGGATCTATATTTAACAAGTTCTTGCACAAATATGATACAAAATCCCTTTACTGTCACAACCACTATCACTTTTGTCAATAACCATAGGCAGAAATTTATATATCATAGATAGTTACCGATAAATCAATGATAAAACAAAGAACGGGGCTGACAATTATTTCGTTTGGAGTTAGTTTTATCCTGTTGACTTTGAACTCCATTGATATATCTGGATCAAGTGAAGCATATGCTCAGGCAACAAATGTGACCCAAAGTAATAGTGTTAATGATTCCAATCAGTCTCAAAACGATAATAGATCTCTGATTGGAAGTGTGATTAACATAACTAATAATACCAATCCTATCGGAGCTGCTATTCAACAGATGATACAGGCAACTTCAACATCAAACACCACCTCAACATCAAACACCACTAATAGTACTTCTTAACTCTAATCTTTTCTAGCCTAGTAGATTCAAGGGGCATCATCAAGATCTTCTGACGTACGTTTCATCGCTGCGCGGCCGTACGGATAAACATCAATCAGTTATTTCTTGTGTTGTGTTATATCTAGCTGCTATCCTGTATCGAATATATTTATCCTCAGGTGAGAATTTAGGAGGATGAGCGTCATGCGATTGATTTCCGCAATTTTTGCATATTTCAGATATAGAATAACTTGAGCAATAATTACACTTTCTTAGTAGTCTTCTCAACTTCAACTATCTCTGCGTTTCTTAGAATCTTCGCGAGTATATCGAAATGTCCCACCCTTCTTTTCAATCTGCGTAGATATTTTCTCAATCGAATTATTCATATTCTTCTCTGCTATCTTAAAATTCTCTGCCCTTGAAATAATTCTGTATTTCGGGGCTGCCACATACGTAATAGCGATACTTGCATTACTTCTTTCTGACTTTGCAGAAGAAAGAATATCCCTAATCATTTCTACCCCATTCGACGCTCGCAATGTTACTTCAAGTGAGCCCCTAACCTCCACTTCAGGGATCTGGATTTTTTTGCTTTCTTCCTCGATCGAGGATTTAGTCGCTTCAGGGATGTCTATTGACTTGATTGCTTCCATCCCCTTTCTAGCAACAACTTCAAACATGTCATATACGTAATCAAACTTTTGCAAAATTTTGTCCTCCAATTCCAGAACTTGCTCGTCATTCAGGCTGTTTTTCTTTTTGATAATCTCCATAAATGCAGAGGCTTTTTCACCTTTCTTGACCTCAATTAGCTTGGACTTCCTCTCTTCTCCAGACACCTGTTTTAAGGAAAGGTCTACTTCTACTCTGCCCCTGTGAACTCTAATAACTTTTAGAACTGTCTTCTGTTTTGGCTTTATGTAACGCTCAATATTTCGAATCCACCCAGTTGCTATTTCCGATATGTGTAAGAACGCTGTCATTTTGTTATATTCATCAAGAGATACGTAGGCACCATGGCCTGTGACTTCTTTAATTGTGGCAATAACAAGTTCTCCTTCCTCGGGAAGTTCTGCAATCTCTGTTACCATGTGCAAATTTTACCCTGTCATCGAGATACTTTAACGTTGCCCCTAGTGAAATTGCCTATTATAACTATATTATTTTGGTATTATTCAAGCAAAAAAAACAAAAGCATTGAAAACGACTATTAGAAATCAATTCCTTTCTGTGCCTTTATCCCAAGTTTATATGGGTGTTTTACTTCTCTCATTTCTGTTACTAAGTCTGCCATGTCAATAATTTCCTGTGGTGCATAATTTCCAGTTAGTATTAATGTCATGCCTTTTGGCCTACGCTTTAGGATGTCTATCATTTCTGACACAGAAATCAATCCTATCTTAGCAGCATAATTTATTTCATCTAATATGAGAATATCGTACTTCTTTTCAGACATTTTTTTCCCGATTAGATCTAGAGCAATTTTTGCTGCATTCTTATGGTCCTCTATGTGATGATCATCATCTATTATTCCGACAAAGCCCTTCCCAGCGGCCACGAGATCAAATTCGGGTTCCAATCTTCTTGCACTAGTCAATTCGCCGTAATACCATTCTCCCTTAATGAATTGAATCATTCCAACTTTCATTCCATGTCCTACAGCGCGCAATACTATACCTAATGCCGCTGTTGTCTTTCCTTTTCCATTGCCAGTATAGACTATAACAAGACCATTCTTAGTACTCATTCTGCCTTATTTTCATAGTTGATGAGATATATTTAATATCATAACTTATCAGTAGGTATGATTTTGTAACGAATGTGTTCAAAAAAATATGAGTAACCTCGTAAAGAACACTGTGAGAATAGTTATATGAGTAAACGATGCCAAATGCAAGGAGAAATTTATCGGGAGATGTTGAGCACCGTGACATACTGCGCAGGTAATTTGACTTATTGTGATAATCAACCTGTGCTCACTTCTGAAACTAAAATTGGGGGTTGGTCGTACAGAGATGAAAGAGTTTAACAAAGTAATTGCAGAGGTGGTTGGCGAACTATGTAAGATTCTCTTGCCCATAAAAGCTGAATATTATTTTGGCGCCGGAAAAGAAATAGCTATATGCACTCTGTCAAGCCTTAATCTTCTTACACAAATATCAGAGGATGATTACTTGATGGAAAAGATCGCGATGGTTGGACGATTACTCTCTGAGAACAAAGGAATTGATGCGATTATAAAATATTCAACTCGCAACCAGTACCTAAAGCATATCGTAGTTTGTGGAGTAGACACAAGAGGTCATTTAGCAGGACATGCTCTATTATCATTATATCGAAATGGGATGGACTTGCAAGGCAGAATTCTGAATTCAAAGAGTCCAAGACCCGAGATCACAATTCCACGCGCAATGGTCGAAAATTTTCGTAAAAGAGTACGTATCTATGACCTCTGCGGGGTTACTGATTTAGACACGATAAAAGAGCATGTTGACAAAATTCAATAATTGTTCTTTTTGCGTTCCTTGTTAACAATATTTTTGCGTGAATAGTAACTTAAAATATCGTCAGATGTCATACCAAGCTCGATGGATGCCTGCAATATGAAATGCCATATGTCGATCAATTCTTCTTTAGCATCCTCTGCATCGAATCCAACTGGTTTTTTCCACCATTTCCAATTTGTTAATCTCTGAAGTTCAATAGCTTCATGAATGATAGCTGTAGAAAGTAACTCAATCCTCTCTTGAACCATTGAAGGGTATCTATTGGTCATCAATTCTAGTGACAATTCTCTTTGCATTTCGAGAAGTGTATCCAGTTTATCCATCACTACACAAAAAAGAAAGAACCTATTACACTTTGCGGCCAGATTGCCATCAAAAAAAACAAAGCAGAGATAGAGTCATCCCCCAATCGCTACAGTCCAGCTAAATTCGACGTTTGATACGGGGGGTCTCTATCAGTTTAACGGATATTTGCTGGTTATCTATATTATTCAATATTATGTTAATAAACTTTTCCATTAGTATAAAGATTCTATTATAATTACAAGAGACTATAATATTTGGACAAATATGTGCTCAAAAATATAATCTTTATAACTGGCCTACACTCCAGGGACTACTTAATCAATGACTAGATTTCATCCCAATAAGGAGAACTGTTATCGTCATTGTATCAGAGAACGTAATGATCAATTCCTAATAACGGAATCATGATTTTTCAGTCAAGAAATTGTTTCCCATGTCTTGGACTTTAGTAACGGCACTTTAACTTAAGGAAAGTTCATTTCTGTTCAGATTCGTACGGAAAGTCTGGCGTAAATCTGACATAAGATAATGCATCGCTAGCTGGTTTTATCAATTGAGCACAGAATGTTAAATTGTCTGTACTTAATCTTTCCAATTTTACAACAATATCTGTATATATAGAAAGGCTTCTACCAAATACCTCCTCTTCATGTAAAGTGTATCGATTCTGAAGATCTACTTGCTCTAGATTTTGATCATCAGGGTGATAATTTTTAGCCCTACGTGAAACAGAAGGGTTAGTTATAAGTATAGCAACGTCATTATTAATTGCAATTCGTGCGAGCTCTCTCAAATGATACATGATTGACAGATGTTTTGCGATGGGAGAATGCTCACTTGAGAATAGCGACACAAAATTGTCTATTACGATCATCCGCGGCCCAAGTAACATTGAATTCTTTATCGCAGAACGAAGAAATCTACTTGAAAAAATTCTAAGAGTCCTTATCCTTTTTAATATCTCTACGGAATCTCCAGCCCTAAGAAGTTGATTCATTACTATTTCTGGTCGAAAATTACCTTGGCTATCAATAAAAATTACCATTGAATCATTCGAAAGTCTTGCAAAATTAATGCTAGTCGAAAATGCAATGGCATTTCTGGGAAATTTGGTGTTGCCAAATATATCTGTGATAAGGCCAGTCATAATCCCTCCTCCTATTAGATTATCTATGGACTTAGAACCAGTCGAAATTATGACCACATTATTGAAGTACAATCTTTATATAAAAAAAGGCAGCTGCGGCAAATACAAGGGAACCTTTTTATTGTCGTAACATTGTTTTGAATCCAAAGTGATAAACTGAGATGTCATCTTCCTCAACGTCGCAGCAGTCAAAAAGGCCACTTACTACCTTGCAGCGTTCGTTGAATCGTAAAGTTGCTGTAAGATTGAAGAATGAAATAGAATATCGTGGTAAAATGAACAATGTGGATTCATATATGAATCTTATACTTTTAGATGCGGAAGAGTTCAATGGTGCAGATGCTGTTGCAAATTATGGGAAAGTCGTGATAAGAGGAAATAATGTCCTTTTCATCCGTTTGGAAAAAGAGCTGTAGAATTCATATTTCTTTAATTGCCTATAGTAGGTCAGAATAGCGTGAAATGGTAAGAAGACATCTATTTACATCAGAAAGCGTTACTGAAGGACATCCAGACAAGATCTGCGATCAAATATCGGATTCTATACTAGATGAATTATTATGCCAAGATCAGAATTCAAGAGTGGCAGTAGAGGCGATGATAACCACGGGTTTAGTCTTTGTTGCCGGAGAAGTAACGTCAAACGCAAGAATTGATATTCAACAAATCGTGCGAGACACTCTGATTGGAATAGGATATGATGGTCAAAAATATGGATTTGATGGTGCAAGTTGTGCTGTTCTCACGACTATACACGAACAGAGCCCTGATATCTCGATGGGGGTTGATGGAGGTCGAGAAAAGGAACAAGGTGCTGGAGATCAAGGGCTAATGTTTGGTTATGCCACTAATGAGACCCCCGAACTTATGCCTTTGCCAATAACATTGGCACACAAACTGTCATCAAGATTAGCGAAAGTGAGAAAGGAGAAAGAATTGGATTGGATTGGTCCAGATGGAAAATCGCAAGTGTCAGTGATTTATGAAGACTCTAAACCGAAGAAACTTGACACAGTACCTGGTTTCTACTCAACATACGTCAGACATATCTATAGATGAAGTCAGGGAGGAAGTAATATCAAAGGTCATAAAACCAATCTGTGGGGATTGGATAGATCATTCAACTAAGTTTTTGGTCAATCCCACTGGAAGGTTTGTTATAGGAGGACCAGTCGGCGATACTGGCCTGACTGGAAGGAAAATTATTGCAGACACTTATGGTGGAATGGGCAGACATGGCGGGGGCGCTTTTTCAGGAAAGGATCCGTCTAAGGTAGATAGATCTGCATGCTATATGGCCAGATACATCGCAAAGAACATCGTATCTGCGGGATTGGCAGACAAATGTGAGGTACAGTTAGCCTATGCTATTGGTGTTGCCCAACCAGTTTCCATTATGGTCGATACATTTGGTACTGGAGTGTTAGAAGAACAAATCGAACAGCAAATTCGACACATTTTTGATGCAAAGCCTAGTGGAATTATTAGAACGTTGGACCTGAAGAGACCTATTTATAAGAGCACCGCCGCTTATGGTCATTTCGGCAGAAGTGAATCGTCATTCACTTGGGAGCGTACAGATGAGGCAGATACGTTTAGAAGATTGTGCAAGAATTAGAATAATTATTATAGCATGCGATTTATGATACTGTAATTCAGTAATTTGCAGATGATGATAAGCAATTTCGAAGTTCAATATTCTAACTATTAACGTCTAACAAATTGCTATGGTGTTGAAAGAAATTTATCGTCTATCTGATAAATCATTACAGCAAGATAGAATGTTAACGGAATGGTACATTATATCTACTCTAGATATGCTAATCTTTTCAGCACGTTGGATGTTCTTTTCCAACATGGTATGTTAGAGAATTCGATATGCTTCATGGTAGCACAAAAATGGGCACCTATTTTTTCAATTTAAGCCGAATTTTGACAATTATAATGATTGTAAGTTCATGTGCGAGATTGACAACATTTAGGAGAAAATGAAGAATCTTAATAATGACTTCAATTTCTTCTTTAGCCTTGCTTTTTACTCGATGGATACAAATTAAAAGTACAACTCAAATAATTATATGATACTTGTCCCTTTTGGAGAAGATAACTGTTATAACCGGTGCCACGAATGGCCTAGGATTGGCAATGGCCCGAGAATTTTCCCAAAGTGGTTCAACAGTAGTAATTACCTCTAGGAAAAAAAGACTTGCACAAAGGACGTGCATGCTGCTGTCAGACAAATGTCAAGGTTTAGAATTGGACATAACTGATCGATCGAGTGTGAGCAAGTTCCTAAAAAGTATCAGTAAGACGTATGGAAGGGTTGATGTGCTCATAAATAACGCCGGATACCCTTTTAGAAGAAAGATATGGTTCAAGAAGCTGCATGAAGTTTCAGACAAAGAGTTAATCGACATTATCCAGGTTGATTTGGTTGGCTCATTTCTTCTGTCTAAAGAAATAATTCCATTGATGTTGAGACATGGATCCGGAGGCGTAATCATAAATATAGCTTCTACCCCTTCAGTCTTAGGTCACATTTACGGATCTCCGTACTCTTTGGCAAAGGCTGGCGTTGTTTGTTTGACAAAGCATATTGCATTAGAGTATGCTTCACAAAAAATTAGAGCATATTCTCTTGTATTGGGTAATATCGCTACCGAGGCAACATACGACTCTCTTTCAGGAAACGAAAGAGTAAAGGCAACAAAAGAAAATGCAATGAAGCGATGGGGTAAACCTGAAGAAGTTGCAAAAATAGCGGTTTGCATTGCGAGTGACTCCTTTTCATATGCTACTGGAAACAACATCGTTATTGACGGGGGTACTGTAATTCATTAGGAGAGCTTAACAATTGTCTAGCGATCTGAAAGATGTTACTGTCCCAAGACCTTCCAAAAAGAAGTTTCGGACAGGCTACACTACTGGAACATGCGCCGCTGGGGCGACAAAGGCTGCCACGTACACACTCTTAAAAAGAGAAAAACTATCGCGTATTGCGGTCACCTTGCCAAAAGGACAATCAGCACACATTAACATTGCCTGGATTAACGATAATAGTGAAAATGCAGTTACAGCAGCCGTGATTAAGGATGCTGGAGACGATCCAGATGTTACGGATGGAGCGGAAATATGCTCAACAGTTTCCCTTCTTGAAGATAGCATGGATATTATTGTTAAAGGTGGGAATGGCGTGGGTATCGTTACAAAGCCGGGTTTAGGTTTGGAAATTGGAAAAGCTGCAATTAATAAGGTCCCTATGAGCATGATTCACCAAGCAGTGATCGAAGTTATAGGAAGCATACAGACGAACTATGGCATTTCTGTGGTAATATCTGTTTCCAAAGGGGGAGAAATAGCGAAGAAAACAGATAACCCTAGACTTGGAATTCTTGGCGGGATATCCATTTTAGGAACTACCGGAATAGTAATACCATATTCTACCTCATCCTTCGCAGCATCGATCCGGCAATCAATCGACGTATCTTTTGCTATGAAGTCATTCTGTGTCGTACTGACGACAGGAGGCAGGAGTGAAGATTTTGCACGCGAATTATTTCATGATGACATTCCAGATCATTCGTATATTCAGATAGGCGACTTCGTTGGTTATAGTATAAAGCAATGCGCGAATAAGAAGATAAAAAAGGCAATCGTAGCAGGCTTTATTGGAAAATTAACAAAGATGGCGATGGGGGTAAAGCAAACTCATGTTAAGGGCTCCCATGTTGATATGGATTTCTTGGGTCATATGGCAAGTCGCTGTGGAGCAGGAGACGAAATAGTTACCAGGATAAAGACAGCGAATACCGCAAGGCATGTTGCGGAATTGATAGACAATTACGGAATACAGGGATTTTATGATTTGTTATGCAATGAAGTTCATGATCAATTATCCTCATACTGCGATCATAAGGTTGCAATTGATGTTCTCATGTTTGATTTTGACGGCAAAGTTATTGGTTCCTGTTATTGTTAGTATTTTTTTCCGTTCGGCTGTGTTTACTCAAACTTGCAATTCAACTTAGACCATGCCCTTGAGATACCCATCTTTCTCCATTTTCTCTGCATGTGCTGCGATATATCTCCAGACGATATCTGCCTTTTCTGATTGGAAGTCCCAGGGTGCAATCAGCACAAGATCATGTTCTCTGATCCACATTCTTCTTTTTATTTTTCCCCTAATTCTACATGTTCTTACTTTTCCGTCAGTGCATCTAACAATAATGTTATCGCCACCAACGAGCTTTATGACTCGTCCCAGAAGTTCTCCTTCTTGTGGCATTACCAACTCCTTTAAAGCTGATTCGCTAAGTACTTTTCTTTTACCTAAATCTAAAAACCTCGACTAAATATAGTCGAAGCAAAATAAAAATGTAGTGCCCCAATTGACTATAATTTGACGCTAGTTATGCTTAATATAATATCATTGTATAATTATCATCCTTCAGGTTTATTTTTCTTTTTCAGAACATGATAATGGTTCCTCTTTCAATAAATGATACTTTTTGTAAAAGCGAAATCTAGAATCAGGGTCACCAATATCTAAAAATGCAAAATCAAACAACTCTCCCATTGGGTGACTTACATGAATTGCGTTATTTTTCGATGAACATAAACGTAGTCACTACTACTGATCCTACGAGTACCATTTTGCCTAAAGCCACTTAAGATGGATAAGAATAATTTAAATCTGAATTAAATTAGATTGTGTAATTATGAGAGTGGGGTTAGTCGGTACTGGATTAATGGGATTTGAAATTGCCAATAGGTTGCTGGATGTTGGTTACAATCTTTATGTATATAATCGCACAAGAAGTAAAACAGCGGAAATAATTAAAAACGGTGGGAAATGGATTGACAGTCCCAAGGAACTTGGCAATAAATGCAGTTTTGCATTGGTATGTGTAACAGATGGTAATGCTTTCAAACAAGTTTGTTTAGGGAATGACGGTCTTATTCGTAGTGTCAACAAAGAACTTGTTATAGGTAACCTGAGTACTATCTCTCCAGCAGATTCAGTTGAATGTACAGCGGCGTTAAGGAAGAATGGTGTGCAGTGTTTTCAGATGCCAGTAATGGGCGGTCCAGATATCGCAAGGAAGGGTGAGTTAGTCGCCATCATTTCTGGCGACAAGAATGGCATTGACAAAAATATTGAAGTGATTGAAAGTATTGCAAGATCGATATTTTACATTGGAAAAATTGATGGCGCAGCAAATTATGTTAAGCTGGCATTAAATATGAATATAGCCCTTATTGGAATTGCTCTCTCAGAATCTATATTATACGTTACAAAAGCAGGAATAGATCCTCGTATTTTTATTGAAATATTCAATTCGACGTATTTTAAAACGAGCCTGAGTGAGAAGAAGGGTCCCAAAATGATCAAGAATGATTTCGAGCCGCGCTTCCACCTTAGAAATATGCTAAAAGATCTTCAACTGCTAGTGGCTTCAATGAAACCTCTAAACGTTAGTCTCCCACTATCATCTCTCGCCGAACAGATGTATCAATCCGCAAAAAATAGAGGTTACTCCGAACTCGATTACACGGCTATATTAGCATTCCTCCAAGATTTGAATGGTTTGCGGCCTGATCGAATTAAACACGACATATAATATAAAAACTAATCAAAAATGATTTGCTAACATGTTTGAGCGGTTGAGTAGCTCTTATATCTTCGGAAAAAATGTTGTATTCATAAACCACGAATATTAGGTACAGATTCTGATACTTTCCTGAAGAATGTTTTCAAGTCACAGCACATTACCGATTTTCACACTCAAGCGCTAATGAATAGGTGCACCTATTGTGACTTCACCATCTGTAGTCAAAAATATGGGTTTTCCATCTGGGCATTCAGCTGCTAGCAACATGCCATTTGATGTAATAGCCCCAAGTTTCTTGGGAGCAAGGTTGGTGCAAACTACTACGACTTTGCCAATAAGTGCTTCTGGTCTGTAATACTCAGCTACTCCAACTACCACGTCTCTTAATTCTGATCCGATGTCCACAACCGTCTTCAGGATCTTTTGTTTGTTAGGAATTTGTTCAGCAGAGACTATCCTGCCTACACAGAGATTTACTTTCGACATTTCTTCGATAGTTATACTTTTATTCTCTTGATCCATGGATTAGAATATTATATCTTTATATTGATTAAAATCCTTTCTCAATAAGGATATTATGTCACTTGATTTTAGTCCAAACCGCGTGTGTAAAAATTATTTAACATTTCGAAGATAAGCATTATTATTTATAATCATGCATTCAACTCCTGATGTAGATTCACAATGGACTGATCGAGGTGACGCGTTGCAACGAATTAATTCAGTGCTATGCATTATTTAACCAATCTTCTTATTTTAATAGTGGCTAACAAACTGAGAATGTCAAATCCAGAACTTGGTCTTGCTGCTATGTATAGGATAATAAAGAAATCCGGTGCTGAGAGGGTTAGTGACGAAAGTGCAGAGCAGCTCCGGAAGATAATTGAAGAGATAGCTACAAAGATTGCTCGTCAGGCGGTTGATCTAAGTAATCACGCAGGTAGAAGAACTATAAAATCAGGAGATATTCAACTAGCAGCAAAAAATCTGTTAAACTGGGCGGCTTAGAAACAAACTTTAGACGCATAATGGAACAATCTGGGTAGAAAACGTGAATATCTGGATTCAGATTTTCTTATCTTTATAGTAAGGTAAATTTACTATAAATTACCGCATGTCTAAGAATGTATTAATCGTCGGTCTAACAGGAATGCCTGGAGCAGGGAAATCCACTCTTGCTGAATTATTGTTCAGAAAAGGAATACCCGTCGTAATAATGGGAGATGCTGTACGTGAAGCAGCCAAGAGGGCAAATGTGGAAATGACAGATGTTAATCTAGGAAAACTAATGATAAAACTTCGAAAGGAGAAGGGATCCGGAGCCATTGCATATCTTGTTCTCGATAGAATAAGGTCTATTATTGTAAGCTCACCTAGTGTGAAAGCCGTAATTGTGGATGGCATTAGGAACATTGAAGAAATGAAAGTTCTGGCATCATTGGGGACAGTCAAGTTACTAGCAATTCACGGCTGCTCTCTGGTTCGCTTCAAACATGTCAAAGCTAGAGCAAGATCAGATGCACCAAATAAGGAAAATGATTTTTCGGAGAGGGACAGGAGGGAACTGACTGTGGGAATAAGTGAGGCAATAGCACTGGCTGACGAGTCCATATCCAATAATACAATAACTGTTGATCAGTTGGGTCAACAGGGATTGGCAATTATCGAAAAATGGCTATTGGAAAACGGGGCAGGTTGAAGAAAGAGTTTAATGATCAGTCAATTGACTTCAGTTTAAGAATTGTACTCAAATTTTGAGGTGTATGTAGCTGCAGAGACTATAATTAATCCATCAGAAGAACCGAGCAGGGTCATCAAATGTCTTATAAATACGGTAAACGGCGGTTCTCCTGAGATTAATGAAGAAGGCAATTTAGCAATGGTAAAAACTGAAGGTCTTCATGCCCTCCATCACATCAGAGTTGGCGTGAAATCACGATTTTCAGCAGGCGTACTCAGAAGACTATATGAATATAACCGTAGCACTAACAAAACCTGGTTTTTATTGAATAAACAAGCTGCCTATTCTGGTGTTATAGCGATAGTAGAAAGTAGCGTTGAATCATCTCTGGGTCCTATTATGATAACAATAACTAGTAGGGATCTGGATTGCGTTTTAGAGTGGTTGGTTCCAACCAATGAGAAAAAAATGGGAAATTCCTACACAGAGAATCATGTAAAGGAATAAAGTTTACATTAGAATGTACTTCTTCAACATATTGATGAATAAAATCTTAGTTGAAAGATGAAATCTGTTTTTTTGACACATTATATTCTTTCCACTGTTTATAATTTCCAAAGTATTCTTCTTCTATCTGTGCTATCTCTTCAGGATTTGTTGCAATACTATAATCATCTAACGCGTTTCTGTTTAGTTCTAAAAAGGTGTGGCCCCATTTGAACTTGTTTAACATTAATTGGGCCACATCTTTAAATCCCATAATATAGTAACAACCTGATAATGCTTCTACTGTAGATAATCTTCCCAATTTAGAATAATTGATGGGGTTTCCTGCGAGGAGAGAAGGGACCCTTCTTAGAATACCTTTGTTAGTGAATCTGCTAATTTTTAGCACAGATTCAGCTAGATTCCAAGAGCAATCTATGCCGCAGATTGATTTTGCCATACTACTATCAGTCTTGCAAAGAATACGGTTGACAAAAGGATTTAGAACAATCATATCATTTGCTAAGGATTTGATAGGATAAGCCAAACCTGTCTTCACTAATCTAAGAGCTGTGCACTTCTTGGGATCATCCTGCTTCAACATAAGTACATAAGCTCGCACAGGATTTATCATGATTACCCGGGATAATAATGCACTGTATACTATGACAAATGAATAACCGGGAATGTTTAGTTAAGATGAAGATGTCGTGATATTTTGACAGCTCATTTTATACATAAGACGCAGAAAATCAAAGATTTACGATTGACACGTTGGAACATGACCACCGCACTTTCTAACACTAAAGAAGGGGGTGTAACCACCTGGATCCATATACCCGGTCACCGTTCAAAAATCAATCAAGTAATACGCGATGTCATCGTAACATTAAAAGTCTCGTACTTGCGTATAGGGGCACTGTGACAGAAATTAATAAAATTACTGTTTTGGGTTCCGGTATAATGGGTCATGGAATTGCTCAAATCTCAGCGATGGCTGGATTTGACGTAACACTGCGTGATGTTGATACGAAATTTCTTGATAGTGCGATGGGTAAAATCAAGTGGTCACTTGATAAACTTGTAGAGAAACAAAAGATTACACAGGCTGATTCTGAAACTATTTACAGCCGAATACACCCTGTTGTTGATCTGAGACAAGCATTAAGTGGGGCAGATCTACTTATAGAAGCAGTACCAGAAGACATGGAGCTTAAGAAAAAAGTGTATCTGGACGTGGATAAAAATTCAGATTTAAAAACTATCTATGCTTCAAACACTAGTACGTTGCCAATTAGTGAAATTTCTTCGTTAACCAATAGATCCAACAGGTTCATAGGCCTTCATTTTTTTAACCCACCACAGCTTATGAAACTTGTAGAGGTCATCCCTGGCGTTACTACAGACCAAGAAATTGTCAAAGTTGGAATGGATTTTGTGAAAAGAGTCGGAAAAGAACCTGTTTTGTGCAGTAAAGATGTTCCAGGATTTATTGTAAACAGAATATTTATTCCCTTGGTTCATGAGGCAGCCTATTGCTTAGATAGGGATGGCCCTTCAATGACACAATTGGATTCTGCAGTTAAATTTAGGCTATCATTTCCAATGGGCATTTTTGAATTGGCTGATTATACGGGCTTGGATGTAATCCACAAAGCAACTTCCGAAATGTATTCTCGGGACAAGAAAGTTATATTTCCGCATCCAAGAATAAGAGAACTTTTTGAACAAGGAAAATACGGAAAGAAGTCGGGATCTGGATTTTATTCCTATGGCGGTGAACAGTATGAGAGAGTTTCACTCTCTGAAGAAGATTCAAAAGCCTATGATCCCATAAAGTTATTGTCCGTTGCTTTGAATAACGCGGCGTGGCTCATTACAAATAAAGTCTGCACCTTGGAAGACCTTGAAATTGCCTTGAAACTTGGGATGGGTCTGAGAAATCCCTTGTTCCGTACAGGAGAACAGTTCGGCATAAAAAGGGTCATAGATACACTACAGGATCTGCATGCGAAGTACGGAGACTTTTATAAAGCAGATGATTACTTGTTGTCCCTTCGATAGTATATATCTAAGGCAATAATTCCCGAGAAAGTGCTGATATTTCGATCGCCGGCAAGCATTATTCTAATTTTTACTACTATTGACTATTAATTGAACTGCACTTTCCGCATCACTAGCTGTCGATATAAGTATTCTTTTTCGTTCATCGAGGTATTTGCCACCATAGATCTCTGCAGTTCCTCCAGTGTTGGGAATGGTGACTATTGTTTTTTTAAGCATGTAGCCTACGCACAGTTCTAAGAGAGTCCCAACACCTCCACCCACGACAATGATGCCATCTGCAGAAGTTGCCACGATAAAATCTCTGGCATAACCAATTCCTGAAGCAATAACAATATCACAAAAATTATTGGCGTAAGTAAAATCCTCTTGGGGAATAATTCCGACAGTTAGTCCACCGTGTTCCTTGGCACCTTTACAAGCATTTTCCATAACTCCTCCAAGACCTCCACAGATGAGGGTTGCGTTCGCCTTTGCTATCTCTCTTCCAACTTCATAGGCCACTTTATCGGTTAAAAAATTAGATTTATCACTATTATATCCAATGACTGCAATCTGAAGTTTTCTCACGATTAGAATTCATGACTGTTTTTCTTATACTTTCTGATATCGTTAAGATTACAAAAGTAAACTAAATTAGATACCGTTGGCACTTCAATAGTCAATTTTAAGCAGTAGAAGCTTGTAAACTGAACTTAATCTAGATGAATCTGCTGTCTTCTAGTTGAATCTTGTGCGTCCAATTTCTAACTAAAAAAAACAAACAATATTCATACTAAAGTGATATTTCAACGATGTATACAAGTCTGAACAACAGTTCTGATAAAGTAATATATGGAGTAAATTGTCACAAATTAGAATGAATCATAGGATCAAAGACATCTCACTTGCCGAGAATGGGAAGAAAAAAATTGATTGGGCCGAAGTTCATATGCCTGTTTTGGTCAATCTACGTAAAAGGTATGAAGCCAAATTGCCATTGAAGGGCATAAAAGTGGCGGGATGTCTTCACGTAACTAAGGAAACGGGAGTTCTGATTCGAACTATAAAGGCTTTGGGGGCAGAAATTGCGTGGTGTGGGTGTAATCCCCTAAGTACCCAAGATGATGTTGCAGCATCTATCGCCCAAGAAGGAATTTCAATTTTCGCAAGTAGAGGTGTTTCCAATGAACAGTATTACGACGACATCCATTCTACGATGAAGATCAAACCTAACATCACTATAGATGATGGTGCTGATCTGACAGTCGAGATGCATAATGATGGTTATGTTCAGGATGACCCTGTGTACGGAGGAACTGAAGAAACTACGACCGGTGTGATAAGGCTACGTGCCATGCAAAGCGCAGGAAAATTGAAGTATCCTATTATCGCTGTAAATGATGCCGAAACAAAACACGATTTTGACAATGTCTATGGTACAGGTCAATCAGCGCTTGATGGCATAATACGTGCAACAAATATTCTCATTGCAGGAAAAAATGTTGTGGTGTGTGGTTACGGGCATGTGGGAAAAGGTATTTCTAAACGTGCAGATGGGCTAGGTGCAAATGTGGTGGTGACAGAGATTGATCCAATAGCGAGCTTTGAAGGCGAAATTAGATGGTTATGGCGTACTCCCTATGAATGCAGCAGCATCAGTAGGAGATATTTTTATAACTACTACTGGATGCAAGGACGTGATAACAGGTCAGCATTTCAGCAAGATGAAAGATGGTACACTCTTGGCAAACGCAGGTCATTTTAATGTAGAAATTTCAGTAGACGATTTGGAAGCCACGTCTGTTTCTATTAAACAGATTAATGACAACAATCAGGAATATTTACTTAAAAATGGAAACAAAATATATCTGATTGGTGAAGGCAGACTCGTTAACCTTGCAGCAGCAGAAGGACATCCCTCTGAGGTAATGGACATGAGCTTCGCCAATCAGCTCCTTTCTGTTTTAAAGTTGGCTAATTTGAAAGGAACTCTGTCTCCATCTGTTTACGACGTAGAGAAATCTCAAGATCAAGAAATTGCTAAAGCTAAGTTAGAGTCCATGGGTCTCCAAATAGATGTTCTTACACCAGAACAAAGGATCTACCTCGAGGGTTTCGGCGAAGGAACCTAATATTATGACGTACTAACCTCCACATAAGTATGCGTAATACAACGAAATTCTAAGCATCAAGATTTTAATATAACGTCGACCTGAAAAAATTGAACTTCGATATCCCATGCAATTCGGATGGGTGGTCTAGCCTGGTTAGGATACCTGCCTCACACGCAGGTGGTCGAGAGTTCAAATCTCTCCCCATCCACTGGAAGTAATTCCCTGAACGAAAGTATTGATTATAACATCAGTATGGAGTAACTGTAACTTTCAGTGAAATCTGAAGGTAGAAAACTAGGGGTATTATAAACTAACTATGCCCAATAAATTCCATCATTTCGTGACTGTGGTACAAAAATGGCCTGTATCCACAAAAAATATATGGTTTTGAACCAAGAAGAGAAAATAGATATCTTTGAAGAACGTCCTTAATAATTCGCATACCAAGAAGTCATTATATTCGCCCAAATCTAATCCTAGATGGGGCAGAGAAGAAGAGACGGACATTTTTAGTCAGAGAGTTAAACTCTTCAGACAAGGGAAAATTTCAGAAGACGACTTTCGTCGATTCCGTCTTCAACACGGTGCATATGGATCACGTCTTCAGCAAAATTACAGCATGGTTAGAATAAAGATACCAAGTGGAGAGATAACTCCAGAACAATTAGAGAAGATTGCATCGTTGGCTGAGGCATTTTCTATCGGATCAGCTCACGTTTCCACTCGTCAGAATATTCAATTACATTGGGTTCAATTGGAAGACGTAAGTGAGGTGATGCGAGGTCTTGTTGAAGTTGGACTCACTACTCGGGAAGCATGTGGTAATTCGGTTAGAAATGTAATGTGCAGTCATTTTGCGGGCGTATGCCCAGATGAATTGTTTGATCCGACTCCCTACGCTATGGCAATTGCTAGATTCTTTCTCCGTAACCCCATGTGTCAAAATCTTCCCCGTAAATTCAAGATTAACTTTGGATGTTGTCAAAAACACGGATTAATGAGAGTGGCAGATATTGGGCTTGTTCCTTCAAAGAGAGACGAACTCAAAGGATTTAAAATATATTTGGGTGGGGGACTCGGGGCTGCCTCTTTCATTGGCCATGAATTAGAAGATTTCACTCCTGAAGACAAGGTTCTGGCGACGTGCATGGCAGTGATAAGGCTTTTCGATAGACACGGAAATCGTGAAAATATGGCTAGAAATAGGATGAGATATCTTGTTCACGAAATGGGATGGACCAAATTCCAGCAACTGGTTCTTAAGGAAAGGAGCATTGTGGAGATGACTATATCTTATTCAACTGCCAAGTCTTTTGATTTCAAATCCGAAAGGGATGTCTCAAGACTATTGCCCGAGTCGACCCGAGCGAAGATAAAACTTCCAGTCATTAACGAAAGAATCAATCTTGATAGCTCTACGTATGATAGATGGGTGCACACGAATGTGGTGGCTCAAAGACAGGAAGGTTACAATGTTGTTTTTGTAACTCTGGGAGCAGGAGATATTACATCGAGTCAATTGAGAGGTTTGGCTGGCATAATTCGTGATCTTTCAGAAGAACAATCTGCCCGGAATACTCCAAATCAAAATTTCGCAATCAGATTTGTTCGGACTGAGGATTTGTCGAATTTTTACGACAAACTTTCAAATATTGGTTTGGCAAATCCAGGAGCACTGACAATAGCGTCTGCAGTCGGCTGTTCTGGAACTACTTCTTGCAATCTGGCCATAACAAATTCGCATAGGTTAGCAAAAGAGGTACAATTAAAGTTACTTCAACTCGGACTGGATACCGACGATTCACTAAGTCATAGTACCATAAAGATTAGTGGTTGTCCGAATTCATGTGGACAACATGAAATTGCTACTATTGGATTCTTTGGTGGAGCTTCTAGAATATCTGGTTCGATGGCTCCTACCTACACGATGCTTTTTGGTGGTAGTGCAGAAGAAAATGGTGAGTTAGGGAAAAATGTGATGCGGGTTCCAGCCAAAAGGGTAATTGATACAATTTTGAAGATTGTAGAGATATATAGGGAAGAGCGAACAGGAAACGAATCACTTGATTCATGGATCACAGGAATTGTCAAAGGTCAGGGAAACAAAAAAGTAAGGAATTTAGAAGATATCAAATTGGCATTGTCTAGTGTTACAAATCTTCCTTCAATTACTGAAGATCCAGAATCATATCGTGACTATGGGAATGATGTCAAATTTACTGCCAAGACTGCCAAAGGCGAATGTGCTGCTTGATTTCTACTCCATCGCCAATAATATCAGCCAAGAAAAAAAAATCCCAGTCTGTCCTTAATCCCCACTATGAGAACAGAACTTCAAAGAATCCAAAAAAGCCAAATTCTTCGAACGAAAAGGGAAAAGGAGAACAAAGTGTGCAACCTATCCTATCTTATCTAATTGATGTTGATACTCTAAGGACACTGATCAGGAAGAAAGCTATACGTGTCGTAGATGTACGCAGGAGCGAGGAATACAACCAAGAGCATATTGAGAGTGCCGTTTCAATACCATTAGCCTCTATACTTGACGCCGAATCCCCTGAAAAGGTGATTACCATAATGCAAAGTGCTGGCATAGGTGATAATACACCGGTAGCTGTATATGACGATACTTTCGGTGCTCTGGCTGCAAGAGTTGCATGGACATTTCAATATGCGGGTCATGCTAATACTTCACTCCTTGAACTAACATTTAGTCAATGGAAAAATCATGGACTTGAAACAGAGAAGAAAATTAACAAATTCCCGTTAACACACCATTCTCTGAATGTTAACAAAGAAATTTACGCCGATGCAGAATACGTGGAAAGGACCCAAGGAATGGAAAACAATTTCCTGTTAGATTCAAGAGAGAGGTTAAACTTTCTAACTGAACACATCCCTGGAGCGACTAATCTCCCTTACACCATGTTGGGAACACAAGAGAGTATTCTTCGCAGTACTTCTGAGATAAAGCGTTTCCTAGAAAACAGGAGAATATCTTCAGAATCAGATGTAATTGCTTATTGTGGTAGCGTGGGTACCCTGTCTGGACTCGCTTATTATGCTCTGAAAATGGCTGGAGTTAAAAATGTGAGATTATACTCAAAATCATTCAAGGATTGGAAAAGGTTGGGCAAACCAGTTGATGAATTCAATGACGCAAATTATTGGGATCTTTCTGCCGAATGAATATTAGGGCGAGTTTTGGGAACCTTCAATACACACGCATATTGCAGCAGATTTTTTCATTGCTATCTTAATGTTCAGCTAATACCTTCAAATATTTGAGCAATCTTATCGTATCTCTAGCCTTAAGGCTGTCCCTGTTCTTCGTTATATGGAGTTTTAATTTTTCCAATTGTTCAGATAATGGAGGATGTTCTTTTTGCGAAATACTGATAATATCATCATAGTTACGATAAGGAAAATAAAGGTCCTTGCCAACTTTTGTTACCACTTTTCTACAGTACTCATCTATAATTCCAAATCTCTTGGCAAGAAACAGATTAAATCTTATATCGATCATAGCCTCAGATTGTAGTATATTTTCTCCTTGAACAAAGGTTACAGCAACCTCATCATCAGCAAATAGGATCTTTTTCCTGTAAAGCTCAAATATTTTCCCTACACCCGCCATTCCATATTTCTCAAGTTCAACGGCCCTCAATGCCCCAAGGCTGGAGGATCCTACAAGCATAATATTTGGCATTACCAATAGCTGATAAACTTCAATGGGTGAAGGGGGATAATCGTGTAGAAAAACGCCATCAACAAATCCAATAATGAGTTTTCTTTCAGAAAATGTAGCCAATTTTAAAAAATCACCCTTCTTTGCAGGGTCTCTATATTCTGCATCTAAAATCTTATGTGCATCTTCGCGATCTAGACTTGGACCGAGAAATACTACAGGTCTGTTCATACCCTGAAACATTCTCGCCCCCTTTTACCAATGACTGATTTTGTAATTTTGTACATTTCAAGCCCTGGTACAATAGCTCTTACCACAGGGATCCCAACATTTGGGTTAGTTAAGTTGACAACAATTACTTGATTTAAGTCGTTTTCGTCAAATTTGGTAAGAATCAACTTGATATCATCCAGAATATCTTCATTGATAAATGACTTTACGTCAGAGAACCCAATCATGTATCTCGATTTCATAAATTGCCATGACCTTTGATCATCCGTATTGTTTTCCCCATATGGAATTTTTCTTAAGTCATCTCTTGCTCCTTGTATGTTAGCGGCCCTGGATTGGGACACTTCCGTGATTGCCCTGAGTAAAGCGATTCTTGCATCCGGATGCGTCCCATGTCCTTCTACTAAATAACCATAATCATGAGTAATCCATTCTATGCTAGCTGCATTAAAGGTGGGTATCCCAATCTCTGATGTTACGTTCTTTATTATCAGGGGGATATTCGCTTTCTGGAATTTTTTAACAAGTCTAATAATAGGTTCGAATTCGATATCATGGATTTCTACATCGGGATAAATAGAATTGTCATCCACATATTCGGTCGCGGTAATCGGTGCAATATAATATCCATTCGAGTTAAGAGAGTTTTCGACTGTTTTTAGAATGTGAAAATGTACTGCGCTAGCCTTGAGTTGTGCCATGCTAATGGCATCTCTTTCTATAACTTCACATAGGGCGTGGCATATTGCTTCTTCAATAACATTGCCCGAAGCAAGGCCATTTGTGTGGTGATACGCGAAAGGATTTATTGCTGGCTGTCTTGCTGAATATTTGAAGAGAGCAATGGGTGCAGGTACCAACATCAATTCCTGATTCATTAGATCGAAACCTGGAAGGAAATCCATTATCATGTCGTCGGTATACTGAAATGTCATGGGCTCAACAACACTCGAAGGATGAAGTACGTTGAATTTCTTGCTAAGGTCGTCATAGGACCCTTGAATCATATTCTTCGGTGCGCCTGAAGGAAGTGAACAGTATCTTTCAATACTTTCCATTAATGCACTAGCCTGAGCATGGTGCCTGGTCAGACCTTTGCCGCTATATACCCAAATATAGTCATCTGTACCTGGTAGCACCGCAGAATAATTTGGAATTTTCAAAATATCCATATCTGTTATGTCTGCCAGTCTCGTGACCCCGATCTTTTCCGTAAGATGAATAACTTCCTTGAGAGTTTGTTCAACTGGCTTTACCCTTGAGGTCCCTGACATCGTCCACTTCTTCCTACTTTGCAGGTCAAGGGGTGTTAGGCTCAATACAGTATACTAACTTTTTCTTTGTTCATATCAATTTTACTGACTCCATAGTCTTATATTTGACCTGAATAAATTTGAAATGACATAGACTTGAACAATAGCAACAGCAACGAAAGTTTGCAAATTGTTAGTAGAATATTAAAGAAAGCTGCGGAAGATCCCGAATTTAGGAAAACTTTCTTCTTAAATCACAAAGAGATTCTAAAAGAGTATGAAGTATCTGACGAAATCAAGTATATAATAGTTAAGTGCCTCAGTGACTTGACTAACTAGCCAAATCGAAAACTATCTATAAATTGGAATGTAACTATTATCATAATAAGGTATGATAAAACATAATATAGCACAATTCGCAACTTCTATGTTTCACTTGTCTTTTTTGAAGATTGTAGAATTGTGCATACCCGTATAGGACCATTTGAATCAACTCTAAAAAAATTCGATACTAAAATTGTTCGGAACTTACAAAAAAGTTCATCTGGAAGTAAAAAATATACCCCGTCTCTGACCCACAACTAGTCATTGGTAGCCGTACACCATGTGTACCCTCCTAGTGCACTCTCTATAACGGGGCACCATTTCCATCTTCTAGATGGAACAAGGATAACTTGATTTCGAAGTTAGACGTTATAAACATACTGCGAATCTAAACACAAGTAACCAACTTGGTCAAATCTATCTCGAACGCTCCAACAGGAACCCGAATCTTAAAATTTTCAATGATTGAAGGAGAAATCTCTCCGATAATCCCAACCTTTGTATCTGCGATATACAAGTATGCCCCTCGACCATCTAAAAAGGTCGGAATTGTAGCTGAATGAGCTTCGAGTTCTTTTCCGAGTCCAACACCCATCAACGTCTGAACAATTGACTTCCCTTCCGTGTAATCCGCTTCATCATGTGCTAACACGGAGCAAAGACTCCACCTTTCAACAGGATCTTCATCCAATGAAAACACCTTTCCGATTTCAAAAAGTCTTTGTGGATACTCTTCGTGGATATTGTGAGATAAGGATCTTAGTAAAGAGGGCAGAATAGAACTTCTTAAGATTTCATGCTCCTCGCTTTTTGATCCGACCACTGCTACTGCATCCGCATAATCATTAGCTCGATTGACATCATGTTCAAGTGTCCTGCTGATAAGACTGAAATTCACATTTTCTATTAACCCCATTCCAACGAGGGTCTGTCTGATCTTTTCAAATATTGTTGTGTTGCGACTCTTTTTTCCTGAGAACGTGTACGCAGGAAGGCTTGGGTCTAGATTGAATATTCCATAGCCTATGCCAATATCTTCCACCAAATCAATAGCCTCACTAATATCAGTCCGATAACGGGGAACATTACATGTAATTTTGCAACCATCAATCAAGCCATCCAACCTGCTCTTTTTGAGACATTTTAGAGCAAGTTCTGGCATAATTTGAATGCCAAGGACACTGTTTATATAACTCAATTCCAGCCCTTCAAATTTCCTAAGTTGCAGATTGGGAGATACAATACTTTCTTTACCATAAATAATAACTACACTTTCTATGTCAAATTTCATGTCTGATAGGGTGATTGCCATAATTGCTAGCACATCTTCCAATAGGGATAAATTAGTACCAGTGGCTTCGACGAATAAATCTCTGGAATTACGATTGATTTTTGTGCTGTCGCCGTTAATTATTGGCGGAAGTGAAATAATGTGGTCCGAAGCATCGAGAAGTACAGGAAAGATTTTCGTGGAACCCAAAATTTTACTATGTTTTCTTCCTGCATCAGTCTCTTTCAAAATCTCAGCTATTTTGATCGCCCCTTTGTATCCCAAAGGTGAGAACGAAGCGTTGGACGATACAGTGTCATATCTTAAAGGAAATTCTAATTGCGAGAGATCGTGAAAACCAATAGATGCTTTAACTCTTCGCCTTCCAAGACCATTATGAAGATCTTCTTGCATTCCTACGAGGTTTCTTATCGATTCATCATCGAGAGTGCCATTTTTTGCTACTAGACCAACAATGAATGGTCTTAGCTCAGAAACTGATTTATTAACGCTAATCACATAATCTTTGACTTGTACGATATTGACATTGGGTATCCCCATCTCTATTTCAAGAAGCCCTTTCAAACTTCTAGCAATTCCATAATATGACGAAAAATCTGGCCTATTCGGACTATATTCTACCCTAATTTCGTCCTTATCGACATACTCTATATCGAGTCCTATGTAAGGTAACATATCCACTATCCGATCAACATCATATCCAGGAAAAAATTCTTCAATCTTTCGAACAGGAAAGCTTACAACCGGCAAATCGGAACGCTCCGTAACCACGACAATCGATTTTCATACAGTTCTCGTACATCATTTAGCCCGTACCGGATCATGGCTATTCTTTCAAGACCGCCTCCCCATGCCAAAACGTTACCAGTGAGCCCAACCGATGCGGTTACCTCTGGTCTAAATATTCCCATGCCGAATAATTCAATCCACTTGCCTGTTTCCTCAATAAATACCATGGATTGAAGAGATGGTTCTGTATACGGAAAATAGGTCGGCCAAAATTTTACTTTCTTTATGCCAAGCCTTGAATAGAAAAGCGTTTGTAATCCCATCAAGTCCCTTAGAGTAAGATTTTTACCCGTAACCACTCCCTCAACTTGGTGGAATTCCATTAGGTGCTTATATGTCATTTTTTCGTTTCTAAAAACTCTGCCGACTGAGAAAATTCTAGATTCATCATGTCTATTATCAGCTAAATATCTTAGCGTTACTGCTGTCGTATGAGTTCTCAATACGTGCCTTGTTGCTTCTTCAACGTTCCATTCATATTTCCAGCATTTCGAATGAATATCTGAAACTCTATTTAGAATAGTGTTGTCAATGTCCTCGGTAGGCATATTGCCATGAATATAGAACGTATCTTGCATCTCACGTGCAGGATGATCCTGAGGTGTAAACAATACGTCAAAATTCCAAAAACTCGACTGGATCATTGGCCCTTCAATCTCCGAAAAGCCCATAGAGATGAAGATTTCCTTCACTTCGTTTATCAAATCTGTCAGGGGGTGGGTCCTGCCTAGACTATGATTCCGAACGGGAGAAGAAACGTCCAATCCTCTGAATTTCAAGTGTTTCCATTTGCCCGAACGCAATAACTCGGAGGTGATCTTAATAACTTCGACCTCAGAATCAGATTGTGTTAATGTTTGGGAAATATTGTATCCTTCCTCCAATAAAAGGATCTTATGGTTGCTTTCATTTTTTTCACATATGAACCCAGGTCGCTTCCTTAGCAATTCATAAGCTCGGATCTCATCATTTCCCAAATTCGATATGTTAATCTGCTCTTCTTTCAATAACCTGTGTAATAATTTTTCCTCAGGAGAGGATGTTTGAGAAGATGAATTGAGAGTAACAGTAGTACCAATTTTTCTGATCCAACCATTCTTTAGCGCATTCACCAAACCGGCATTGAATTCTGAAGGAGAAATCTCTTTCGCCTTGGCTAGGTCCTTTATATCTACCGAATCACCACCAATCTTGGAAATGAGTTCTACAATCTTTCTTTCAGGCAATTTTGCTTCCGGTGTCCGTTCCTTCAAAAGTGTGCTGAGATAGGTAGATGTCTCGGTAACGATCTTTACTAGATTCTTAAACTTTAGCCATTCAATTCCTCGTCGCACTTGGTCTATTGACATGCTCAATTCTTTTGTAATAGTATTGATCTCAGCAGATTGAGTGGGTCTACTGCTTAGTAGAAGCAGAATTTTCCTTTCGATAGGATGTAAAGAAGGCTGAGTCATCTGAAGATGAAAGAATCAGGAGGGGTACACTTTTTAAACCTTTAAACCTCAGTTCTTCCTAGCACAGAAACTAACATGACCCACGAGTTTCGAAATGAAAGCGCAGGAAATGAAGCCAACGAATATGATGTTACTCCTTGGTCGGTCAATGGTTCAGTTAACTATGAAAATCTAATCGAAAAATTTGGAACTCAAAGGATAACAGCGGACCTATTGAAAAAGTTGTCGACTATGGCTGGCGAAATTCATCCACTTTTAGAACTCGATTTCTTCTTTTCACATCGTGATTTTGACTGGATACTGGATAGGTATCAAAAGGGAGAAAAATTTTATCTTTATACCGGCCGGGGTCCTTCGGGTATGGTTCACCTAGGTCATCTGATGCCTTGGATGTTTACTAAGTATCTGCAGGACAATTTCGACGCCCCGCTGCTGTTCCAATTAACCGACGACGAAAAATTCCTACATGGACACAACAAGACGATGACAGAGATATCTGCTTTTACTGAAGAGAATATTTTAGATATTATTGCAATCGGATTTAAACCAGAAAAAACAAAGATCATAGTCGATACCAAACATATAAAACATCTTTATCCCATGGCACTTGAAATAGCAAAAAGGATCACTTTTTCTACAGCAAGAGCCGTGTTTGGCTTTACAAATTCGACTAATATAGGTATGATAGGATTTCCTCCAATTCAAGCAGTGCCTTGTTTTTTACCTTCATTGATTGAAAATAAACCAACACCAGTTTTGATACCTGCAGCAATTGATCAAGATCCGTATTGGAGAATAACACGTGATGTTGCGGAGAAAATGGGTTATTATAAACCTGCCCAAATACATAGCAAATTTTTACCATCACTTGAAACATCTGGAAAAATGTCTTCCTCCAAACCTAAAACCGCCGTATTTACAACTGATGACTCTGAAACTGTAGAAGATAAGATTTCAGTCGCATTTACCGGTGGACAACCAACTGTAGCGTTGCAGAGGAAACTTGGCGGCAATCCTGATATCTGTCCAGTCTTCTCCTATCTGCAGTATATGTTTGACAATCCTAAAGATTCGAAGGAGAGAGCATTAAAGTGTAGAAGCGGAAATCTATTATGTGGCGAATGTAAGCAAGACCTCTCGAATAACTCTGTATCGTTCCTCACTGATTTTCAAAAACGTAGAGAAAAGGCCAAGGATATGGTGTCACAATTCATGTTTGAGGAGTAAATAGAGATAACTTCAAGAGGATTGATGAAAAAATTGGCAGGTTCTGTCACTCTTGAATGCCTTGATACGTATGAGGCAGAAAAACTTGAAGGTATGTTATCACACACCAGTGATGAATTGACCTATTTGCTGGGCATCGTAAAAACAGTTGAAAGCGAAGTTGTAATCATGTTAAAAGACAAATCATGCCATTCTGTGATAATGAAGGATATTGAAAGTGCAAACACCCTAAACGGTTTTGTAAGAGATCTTACATTTAAAAAGAAGTCAATTAAGTCAATAAGACATGATGATCATAAGTTGCAAGTGAGTTATGTAGACAATTTACTCGAGAATTAGTATACGAAAATTATTCGGCAAAATGGCATTATACACATTGATCCTGCATGTTAAATTTGGAACCGGTTGGAACACCAAGGTAATTTCACTCTGCCTATTATCCAAAATCAAATTTTGATTTGACGATTTAGGCATTGTATTTGCTTCCAATCTTGTTACAATTATCGCGCTATTCCACACGCCTAACATTCGTTGTTTGATATCATTTCAAGCATGAGTATTTTGGTATTAAAAACGAGACGAATCCAAAACTATGCAAATCACCCACTTTTTTTAACCTTTTTTAATAATTTGCCTGTGCTGTCAATCTCACCTGAGCGAATTCTGCTTGACGATAGCCTCATTCCATCTTCGGATTTGATTAGTGGAACACTAATTATCCTGAGTAATTTAAGTCCGTTCTTCTTACGTAATTTGTTTATTTTAATTCCATTTCCTTTTGTCTCTTGGCTGGCAATAATAGCCTCGACTTCATTGGATAATACCGTGGGACCATAGAAATTCTCGAGCTTACTTATCGTATATTTAACGCCCCCAAATTTTGAATGGATTGCTTGTTCTAATTGTCTTGCTCTTTTCTCATAACTATGAAGAATTTTTTGGCAACCCTTTTCCTTGAAAGCATAGTCATCACTAGTAATGCCAATTATAACACGTTCTCCTAACTGAAAAGATCTCGAAAGCAGCGCATAATGACCTTCATGTAATATGTCAAACGTACCCCCAGTAGCAACGGTCTTGAATCTTTTCCTCATGAATTATTGACGCAAATTAATGCAAAGCATAGCGGAAAATTTTATTCCGGTCAATGTTTTTTCTAGTTTTGCAGTGTTAGGCCTGATAAAGTTATTTTGTGAATATCTTTACGCATTGAGGCGGGCACACATTTTCACAGGCCATACAGAATATACAGTCTTTCTCTCGAATCATGAATGGCTTTTTATCTGATGCTGGGTGTCCAGGGGTGTCTAGCCACTCATAGACATTCACAGGACATGCTTCGATACACGCGCCATCAGCAACGCATATGTCAAAATCCACACATACCTCTGTTCCCCATATTCCCAACTGTCCAGGAGGATCTACAGGTCCCCACACGTTTATGCCTTGAAATTGTCCAACAATTTGTCGTTTGGACTTGAACGATTGATCAATGGGTCCTTCTATCTTTGAATATGAAGTCCCGGTGCCAGTCAGCGATATGGTGGTCACTCCACCAGCTGTGGTTGCTGGTTGACCTGCAACTAATTCTGGAGATTGTACTGGAGTTGGCGCAGTACTGGTAGCTTGAGATTGCGGAGAAGCTAGAATTTGTTTAGTTTCCTTTACCGTGGGCGACAGTCCAGTAGAAATAAGTTTCTGCCTTTTAACGGGGCATAATTGATTGTGTACATCTCTCATACTTTCAAGCGTAGTTGGATTACTGTGTACTAATAGTGTTCCGCAGTCCTCACAAATAAACTCAGTTATAGTGGACAAAGATAATATATTCACTATCCAGCTCTTTATCAAGTTTGTGAAGTTTCTATGTGTTATATGTGTCGTCGTCCTGTAAAAATTTTTGGATAGTCGATCATCAATTATCGAGGCTGGTAATAAATAATTGACATGACAGGTTATGGTGATTAGAAGATGCAGAGTGCAATACAAATAACATTTGTGAATACTGTCTTTTAGCACGGGAGTAACAATAAGATTTAGTCCGGAATTTTTTTCGACTTGATACCTTGAAGTCCTACCAAAATGCATTGCGTCAAAATACTCGTCATCAATTACTTTCCTACAAGATACTTATTACCTAATAATAGATATGAGCCTGGAGATAGGATCCGTCTATTGTCTGGGCTTGGAAATACATACTGGCATGAAGTCATAGATGTATTGCGCAGCATTATCCCAGTGTACGATAGAGTAAATAGGGCAATTTCCCTTGGTCAAGATAGAAAATATAGGGAGAAAGGGATCAACGGGGGAGTCAGTCCAGGGGACCTAGTATTGGATGCCGGATCCGGATTTGGCAACATGACTTCTATTTTGTTGAAAAATTTGGATAATAAAGTTAAAGTTGTGATGCTTGACCCCATTCGTGAAATGCTCCTAAATTCTAAAAAATACCTCAGCTTGGAAAATTCCAAAAATCTTTCATGCGGAGTATTCGAAGTTATGCCTTTTAGAGATGGAAGTTTCGACGCCGTATTATGTGGCTATTGTTTACGGGATGCCATATCTTTAGAGAGGGCGATTTCAGAAATACATAGGATTCTAAGAGTTAGTGGAAGATTTGTGATCGTTGATCTTGGAAAACCTGACAATTTTTTCCTACGGTGTCTTGTCTCATTTTATTTGAAGTACTTGTTGGGAATACTTGCTTTTCTAGTTTCAGGGAAAAGAGGACTAAAATTCAAGACGCTTTATGGAACCTATACCAAATGGCCTAAGAACGGAGAGTTGTACCTATTGCTTACTGACAAATTTTCCAAAGTCATCATGGAACAGAAATTGTTTGGTGGGGCAATCATAGCGGTGGGGTTTAAGTAATAATAAAATTTTTACAAGGATATGAAATAAAATACAACTCTGATTCCAGTTTAATAGGCATGGCACTAATGGTGAGGTGCTTGAGCGACAACACTGGCGACACATTGATCTAACAAATTTTTGAATTAAATACAAACCAGAAACGACATGCTGATTTTAGTCATAGGTGAAATTATGATATGCCAATGTCAAATCTACTAAATGACCGATAGCCAATATGGCACCTATTGATCATTATTCTAACTTTTTCTACGTGGATTGTGAAGATGTATTATAAGAATAGTTGAGTTTAATATCATTACCAAATTTTCTTCAACAAAATTTAGAGGCCCCATGAGTTTCAAAATACGCATTGTCTTATTTGGACACATCGAGATGCACAGTTTCCTTCAACATATGAAATTCACCTCTCCAAATTAATAACGATATTATGTAAACTACTTTTATCGGGATAATTCACGTAAGGAAAATACTGGAAAAACTGGAAATTCATTTACCATAATAGTATTTGACGAGGTTTTTATTCCATGTCTATATGTTGTTTGCGTGGAATCGGTGAGTAGGTTACTTGTCGTCTCGATTATTCTTAGGGATTCTGCCCGAGGCTACGGGCTTTATCAAATTAGGTCGCAACTTGAGGCACATTTAACGGCTTCGGAGATTAACAAATATCTGGTTGAAATGACACAACATGGCCTCATTTGTCCGGCCCGTGGAGGGTTTAATTATGAGATGACGCCTAAAGGTGGTCATTTTTTGAAAGTATACAATGAATTGTTAAAAGAAACACCCGATGGCAGAATAGGAAACTGTATAGGTCTTTTTTCTATCTTCTCTCTTCTCTCTGAATTTGGTTCTAAACTCAAGAATCGATTTTTTTTATCGTAGCGAACTTTCCCAATTTATTTGCATTCTAGTTCTGGCCACGAGTAGTGGCTTTGGCACGACAAACAATTGCTTTACCAATTACAGATTACAGATAACGTATAATTTTTATTCCTTGTACTTGTAAGGTAACGTGTTTGAATAATTTTGTTTCAAGTAACTTGATTTTGCTTTTATAATACTTTACTGTCCTGGATTTAGAAATTATATCTGCGTCTTATTTGTCAACAACCTCCTGATAATAAGTGGATACTTTATTCATCACAATTTTCCATTTAGAATAAAAGGATAAGATCAGATTTTGTTATGCGTCAAAATGGAGGTGATTAGTTGGGGGCTTGTAAAGAGCAATGATAAACTAGAATGAATAAATAAAAGCTTTAGAGGAATTCTTTAAATTTTCAGTATACGTAAATCTAACCCCACGTTCATTGGGCAAACGTGTCTTACTTTACACATAATGTGAGCGGCCAAGATCCAAGTTATTTGACTTTTGTAAAAAATTTGGTCATTGCTAATTCACGTGATCCCTGCAGTTTTGAGAAAATTTGTTAATTCTCGAGAAAAGTTAATTAGAAGCAAAGGAAGCCTCATTCTTCGTCTGAGTTGGTCATGAATAACAAGAGTAGAATAAATGAAATAATACAGGCTTCCAGGGGAAACCCAAAAGTAATAACAGAAGATTCCGCGAAAGAAATTCTTAGTTTGTATTCTATCAATGTCCCACCTTTCGCTTTAGTTACTTCCTCTAATGATGCTATCAGCAAGACTCGTGAAATTGGATTCCCACTTGTTGCAAAGATAGTTTCTCCTGATATTTTGCACAAAACTGATGTGGGTGGAGTCAAGGTTGGGCTCAATAGTGAACAGGAGGTAAAAGATGCTTTCGAAGAGATGTATTTCAGACTCAAGGAGAAATACGATGTGACTGGAGTTTTGCTTGAAAAGATGGTTCCCCCTGGCGTGGAGATTATTGTTGGACTCCAAAATGACTCACAATTCGGACCTTGTATTATGGTGGGACTTGGAGGAATATACACCGAATTGTTCAAAGATGTTTCTTTTAGAGTCTTGCCAATAAACAAGATTGATGCTTTGGAAATGCTAGAAAGTCTGAAAGGGAAATCGATACTTAAGGGATTCAGGGGATCAAAACCCATAGACCTGGAAATGCTTGCGACAGCTATAGTTAATATTGGTACCCTCGGAACTGAGATGGCAGGGAAGTATGAAAGTGTTGACTTTAACCCAGTAGTTGTTTATCCGAACAATTACTATGTAGTTGATGCGAAGATTATCCTAAGAACGATATCGTCTGATGATTCGATCTCACAGTCTGTTCCAGATTCTAGCTACATGGACCTCTTCTTTAATGCAAGCTCGGTTGCATTGATTGGTGCATCGCCAGAAGCAGGCAAAATAGGAAACTCTGTGCTCGAGAGTCTCTCAAAGCATCAATACAAAGGGAAGGTTTACCCTGTAAATGCAAAAGGATATCCTGAAATACTCGGCTTGAAAGCCTACAAGAGCCTATCCGATATTAGTGAACCTGTTGACGTAGTAGTTGTAACCGTGGATTTGCGATTTGTTCCAGATTTGCTAAAAGAGTGTGGTCGTAAAAATATTCACAATATGGTGGTCATATCTGGAGGAGGAAAAGAATTAGGAGGAGAACGAGCTGAGATAGAAAAACAAGTCCAGGCCCTTTCACGGGAGCTCAAGGTTCGTATTATCGGACCCAACTGTATTGGTATCTTCAATGCGGAAAATGGTCTTGACTGCGCCTTTCAGGGACACGCGAGGATGCTCAGGCCAAGGCGAGGTAATGTTGCATTCCTCTCTCAAAGTGGGACTATAGGGATCGCGTTTATGGAAACATCAGATGCATTTGGATTAAGCAAAATGATATCATACGGAAATCGATCGGATGTTGATGAAGCAGATATGATCCAATATTTGGCCGAAGATCCAAAAACAGATGTAATAGGATTATACGTTGAAGGTCTTGGAGACGGACGCAAATTTATCAATGCTGCAAGGAGGGTCATAAAAGACTACAAGAAACCGATAGTCGTCTTTAAGAACGGCCGTTCAGTGAGAGGTGCAAAACAAGCTCGCTTCACATACTGGATCCTTGGGAGGCTCGTTTGCTGTAATCAACGGTGCCTTTGAACAATCAGGTATAATCTCTCTTGATAGTTACGAAGAGCTTACAGGCTCACTGAAGGCACTAACTTGGCAGCCAGTTCCAAAAGGAAATAGGGTTGCTATGGTAACAAATGGTGCTGGGCCAATAATAGCGAGCCATTGATAACTTCGAAAGATTGGATTTGCAGTTATCTCAGTTAAGTGAAGAAACTTTACGTAAATTCAAGGAACACTATCCCGCGACATATGTACTTGGTAATCCCTGTGACGTAACAGGTTCCGCAAACGCTGATGATTATCGTTTTGCGATACAAGCATTCATGGACGATCCGAATGTGGACATTATTATGCCCTGGTTTGTGTTTCAAGATGATCCGCTGGAAGAGAAAATAGTGGAAGTATTAGCAGAATTTCAAAGACAAGGGAAGAAACCCATTTTGGTGGGTGCCATGGGCGGTCCTTTCACCACCACAATATCTGAAAGGATAGAACAGTCAAAAGTCCCAGTATACCATTCAGTGATCACATGGATCACAGGGGCTGGAACGTTGGCGAAGTGGGCTAAGATAAAGGAAAAGACAAAATAGTCATGTAGAGAAGATTATTCCGCCGAACACGTATGGAATAGATATTACAATTCCATGCATGTCCTTTATCTATGAGCGGAAGGGCACCGGTCTCAAAATTGGACAAAGATTCTTATATTTTATCAACGCGAGTAATCCTAATGGAAACTACACAGGAAGGCGAGCTGATTACGATAAGTTCCAAGGGAGCAGAAAAGGTTACTGAATTTATGAAGCAAGAAAACAAGAACAATTTGTACCTGCGTGTATATGTATCTGGAGGAGGGTGTTCGGGACTATCATACGGAATGGGATTTGAAGAGAAGGTAGATGAAGATGATGCTGTAATAAATAAGAATGGCGTCCAAGTAATAGTCGACAGTTATAGTCAAAAATATCTTAAGGGCGCTAATATTGACTACATTGAAAGCCTAATGGGCTCGGGGTTTAAGATCAATAACCCGAACGTCACAAAGAGCTGTTCATGTGGCCATTCATTTTCAACCGAGTAATTCGGTACCGCAAAGCCCTCGAATTAAGAAAGTGTAGGAAATTAGTATATTTAGTTTTTAGTTTTTTTTCTATTTACTTAAGGCCATAGCCCTCTGATTTTTATTGCCTCAACAACTCGGTTTACTGCAAGTATCATACTTGCCTTTCGCATATCAACACTATTTTTGTCGTGGATATCGTAAACATCTGCAAAAGCCTTTGTGATGTTTGTGTCCAGACGATTGTTCACCTCTTGTTCAGTCCAGTATTCTCTCCTCAAATTCTGGAGCCATTCAAAATATGATACTGTCACCCCGCCTCCGTTTGCCAATATATCCGGAATCACAAGTATTTGGTTCTGAAACAAAATTTTGTCTGCGTCCGGTGTGGTGGGTCCATTTGAAGCTTCAGCGACAATCTTAGCCTTTATTTTGCCAGCGTTTTGTTTAGTTATCTGGTTCTCAAGCGCCGCTGGAATTAATATAGTACAATCAGTTTCAAGAAGTTCGTCATTTGTAATCGATTCAGTCCCAGGATAATTTACTACCGAACCGGTTTCTTCCTTATGTTTTCTCAATTTTGCCACAGAGATTCCATTTCGGTTGCGAACACATCCCTTCGAATCGCTGACTGCAATTGCCGTAGCTCCTTGTTCTTCTACTAATTGAGCAGAGAATTGACCTGCATTACCAAATCCCTGGACTACAACCATGGCGTCCTTCATATTGATTTTTAGTCTCGCTGCTGCTTCTCTTACAGTTATAGCCAGGCCCCGTCCCGTTGCCTCATTTCTTCCAAGTGAACCTCCAATGGCAATCGGTTTGCCAGTTATGACCTCGGGCTGAACATAATTTCCTTTCATCATAGAATACGTATCCATTATCCATGCCATTTCTCTGCCTCCGGTATACACGTCAGGGGCTGGTATGTCTGTGTGTGGTCCTATAATGTCGGCTATTGCGAACGCGTATCTCCTAGTTAATCTCTCTGCCTCTCCTTCGGACAGATTCTTTGGATCACAAATTATTCCTCCCTTTCCTCCACCATATGGGATATTTGCAACCGCGCATTTCCATGTCATCCACATAGAAAGAGCTTTGACTTCGTCAATGCTGACCTGCGGATGGTATCTGATGCCTCCCTTAAATGGACCACGAGCATCGTTGTGCTGGGACCTGAACCCCATAAAGACCTTGATTTCACCATTATCCATTCTAACAGGAAGAGACACTGTTAGAACCCTTTTTGGACAGGCCAAAATCTGATGCAGTCCATTATCTAGTCCGATGATTTTAGCAGTCTCGCTTAGTTGGGTGAGAGCATTCTCAAACGGGTTTATCATGTTGCTAGTGCTCTTACTATCAACAGAATCCTTTGACATTGAGGGTTTGTCGAAAACTCACTTATTTAAAGCTTGAATTACACAGACTGGTTATCAGTATTGATGTTGGGTCTCACTGATTCTTAATCTTGTCAGAGATAAGATCCCTAAGCTCGTCGTCATTCTTGTTCCTAGATTCGATTCCGAGCGACATTGCCACCATCTCTAACTTTTCACGCTCCGAGTTGACAGGACCTTGGATATTTGGACCGTGATATGAAGCAGCCTGCGAAGAGATAGACTGAGCCATTTCCCTCTGGGCAATCATTCGAGCTTTTTCGTATTCGCCGACAACTCTTCCTATCATTCGAGAAAATTCTGGCAACTTCTTTGATCCAAATAGCAAGAAAAGTGCCATTAATCCAATGATAATCCATTCTGAACCACCAATGTTCATTATGGTCGAAGAATAGTACATCTGTGGGTGATTATCCTTCTCCAAGGCGTATAAATATTACTTAATTGCTTGTTGTGCAGAGTCTTAAACCGTCCTTCATGGTTTGAGAAACCATACTTTTTCATTCAGGGGGTTTCGACAATCTTTCCTTGAATCTGGAGCTGTTTGGCTAGTATAATAAGTGAGCACAGATCATTTATTTTTTCCTTAACATTCGCAAACTTTTTTCTATACTTTTTACGAAACTAGGAAATAAGAAACCGTCGATTGTTCTGATTAGGTCTTGATTTAATTTCATATCATATCGAGTATCCAACATTTCAACAGAAAGATTGACCTAAACAGGTTCTGCATTCTTGGCAATGGGAAGTAAACCATACACCCTCCTCAACTCTTATTTTTAGCATTTATATGACATTATTTTGTAATCAAGTTTATATCTGCTGTCATGTGAATTAACCGTGATGCAAAAAGGCATCTTTGATAGTCGTATACTTAGACATGATTTTCCAATACTGAGGAGGAAGATGAATGGAAATAAAGAATTCGTTTACTTAGATAGTGCGTCAACGACCCAAAAGCCTTCTGCTGTTATCGATGCAATTTCAGACTACTACATGAATTACAATTCAAATATCCATAGAGCAGTTTATCAGGTAGCGGAAGAATCTACTCGTGCGTATGAGCAGACTCGAGAAAAAGTAGCAAAGTTCATCAATGCTGAATCCGTTAATGAGATTATCTTCACAAGGAATACCACTGAATCGATTAATCTTTTATCCCATTCTTGGGGGGGAAATAATATTCATGAGGGAGACGAGATCCTAATTACAGAACTAGAACACCATAGCAACATAGTCCCATGGCAAATCTTAGCAGAGCAGACCGGTGCCAAATTAGATTATATTGGTATTGACGATTTCGGCTATCTGAATCTTGATGATTTTTTCGAGAAAATAGAAAGTGGAAAAGTAAAGTTGGTTTCAATCAGTCACATGTCAAACGTCCTTGGAACAATCGTTCCGATTAAGACAATTATTCGGACTTCGCATAAATACGGGGTCCCGATTATTGTGGACGGTGCGCAATCGGTTCCGCATATGCCTGTTGATGTTCAGGAGCTCGATTGTGATTTTCTTGTATTTTCAGCTCACAAAATGTTAGGACCAACTGGAGTTGGAGTTCTTTACGGAAAACAACAAATCCTGGAAAATATGGCTCCCTTCATGGCGGGAGGCGACATGATAAAGGAAGTTTTCAAACAACACACCCGTTACAATGATCTTCCGTACAAATTCGAGGCCGGTACTCCTAATATTGCGGATGTTGTAGGGTTCGGGGCAGCTATCGACTATCTAGACAATATAGGGATGAATCGAGTCAGAGAACATGAAATTAGCTTGACAGATTATGCCTTACGATCACTAACTTCTATCGACTGTGTAACCGTTTATGGTCCTCGCAAGATAATTGACAGGGGAGGTGTATTGTCTTTCAATATTGGCGATATTCATCCGCACGATCTTGCTACAATCATGAATGAGCATGGGATCGCAATCCGTTCTGGACATCATTGCGCGCAAGTCCTGATGGAAAGGCTTAATGTATCAGCTACTTCGAGGGCAAGTTTTTACGTTTATAATACCAAGGAAGACATAGATACGCTGATTTATGCTCTTAACGATGCTAGGAGGCTATTCGGATTATGAGTGACGACATATACCGGGAGATCATTTTGGATCATTACCGCAACCCCAGAAATAAGGGTAAGCTACCATTAGCTGATATCAGTGTGCATGATAGTAATCCCTTGTGTGGTGATGAAATAGATATCCACTTGAAAATTGAATCAAATAAAGTTGAAGTAATAAAATTTGAAGGAAGAGGGTGTGCCATAAGTCAAGCAAGTGCTTCTATGCTCACCGAGATGGTTACTGGTAAGGATCTGGAATTCGTCAAAGACCTAAAGAAAGAGGACATTCTGGAGAATATAGGTTTACTAAACCTTGGTCCCGCTCGCATCAAATGCGCTTTGTTATCCCTAAAAGTATTGAAAGTGGGAATGGTGCAATATTATGTCGATAAAGATCCTTCGTCCGCTGAAAAAATCAAGGGAGACACACAAGTATATTAAACTGAATAGATTGCTTGTTCACATATATTATATATGGACATAAAAAATGTCCATCGAACTTTATTCATTGTGACGAAAATGATTCTGTTGAATATGATTTCTGCCCTTTTCCACTTTTATCACAAAATACTAGGGTTAACCTTGAACGAGAGATAACATTTGATCAGCGCGTCTAGCCTGTGGCCAGTATGGGTAGTGGGTCTACGGTCGCCACAATTCCTTCTCTTGATTGTTTTCTTTGGAGTTATTACGACGCTAGTTTACTTGCATGCAACATTATCCCTGGACTATTCTATTAATGCATCCCTAGACCGTGTTAACCTTAGTGGCAATATACTCTATGTTCTCGTATTATGTGCGTCGTTTGGCGAAATTATACATTTGATTTTTGTCTCAATAATATTGACGATTCTAAGAAGAACTAGAAAAACAGGTATGATTCTGATGATAACTATTGTCGTGATTACTATAATTATTACATATTTGAAGCCAATAATAGCCCATAAAAAGCCACCTCAGTCAGTCGAATTATCCTCTCTTCCAAAGGGATTCAACCTGGAGGGCGACAGCATGACGCCCTCTGCTCGGGATTTTTCCTATCCTTCAAATCATGTTGCCTGTATAACCGCATTCTCTTACTTGATTGGTTATTCACTTTCTAGGGGCCTTGGTAATGCCAAACACTTGATATGGTTTCTTCCATTTGCCGTTGGTCTTTCGCAATTGATCTTAAGGCAGTATTACTTCAGTGATATGATAGGGGGTTTACTTTTTGGCTTAATTTTTGCAATTCTGATGAGTAACATATTGCATATTGAAATTCCCTTTTCCCGAGATAGATTTAAGATAAATTGACCGCAAAGAATTTCACAAATTTCGCTAGTCCTTGACTACATCATCCATAAAATCTGGATCCATTAATAACCAACCGTAATGTGCATCGTCGTGAAGGTACCTGATTTCTTTAATAGACGGCTTCAATCTATGTTTCTTCATGGTTAGAAGAATTTCGCCTTGTACGGCTAAACCTAGTTTTCTAGCAAGTGAATTTGAAGAATCTCCTCTTCTCGGCAGCAAGATCCTGTAACTGAACTTTCTTTTTGGATTCAATTCAACATATGCATTAACGATGTCCACTGCCACCTTGTGAACGTCAGACATTTCTTTTACTTTCATTGTTGAATAGACGTTAAGTTTTGACAGGAGTATTGAATTCATGCATACACTTACCCTAAACTCGAAATTTCCTTAGGAACTAAAAGATTAGTGAAATACAACGCTACCATTGCCCGTATAAAATAGTGCCAGTAGAATAAATAAATTGTTCCGTTGATCTCTAGCATCAATCCCGATAGGTAAAGTTTATCAATAGTTGCCATGGCACAAGCGGTATATTTAATGGAATCTGCGTTGCTTGTTAACCGACATCGATGGAAAACGCTTGAACATAGAGGGGTAGCGTTTCCTCCCGAACACGTTCAAAGGGGAGTCGGTATAACAGTATTTGGTGAAAGGTTTCTGCTTAATCGTGATCAAGAGGAATTAATTTATGCCTGGGCAAAAAAGAAAGATACGCATTATGTAAAGGATATTGTATTTCAATCAAATTTCCTTTCAGACCTGAAGAAATTATTGCCAGAGAAATTGAAATCTGTATCAAGAATGGAAGATATTGACTTGCATGAAGCCTACTCTCTCGTAGAGAAAGAAGTAAGAATGAAGGAAGAGGACAAGGAAAAATTGAAACTGCTTTCAAAAGAAGAAAGAAAAAAGGTCTCGGCGGCAAAGAAGGCAGAGAAAGAAAGGTTAAAGGCCATTTTCAGTAAAGCGTTTGTTGACGGTGTTGAAGTGGATGTTGCAAATTGGCTTGTGGAACCGCCGGGAATTTTCATGGGAAGGGGGCAGCATCCATTAAGAGGAAGGTGGAAACCACGTGTGAGGTCTAACGAAGTTACCTTAAATTTAGGTGAGACTGCCCAGGTGCCCGAAGGCGACTGGAGCAAAGTTGTGCATGACCATACCTCCACTTGGCTAGCGTCTTGGATTGAGTCATTGACGGGGAAGAGGAAATATGTCTGGTTGCACGATTCTGCTTCTCTGCGTCAAGATAATGATAGAGCCAAATACGATAGGGCTAAACTGCTTGAAAAACATATTGGCAAAGTGACTAATGAAATCATAAACAAGATGCTAAAGTCTAGGGATGATAGTAAGAGGAGGATCGCAACTGTCTGTTACCTCATATTTAAATTGGCGATGAGAGTTGGTGATGAAAAAGATCCAGAAGAAGCAGACACTGTCGGTGCTTCAACTGTTAGAGTCGAGCATATTAAATTTCCAAGAATTAACGGAGCATTATGTATTGAATTCAACTTTCTCGGCAAGGATAGCGTTCCCTGGCAGAAGATACTTGAGATAGATTCTGAGGATACTAAAGGTCTTTACGAAAACTTGGTTTATTTTATGAAAAGTAAGAGTAATAAGGAAGAGATATTCGAAGATGTCAATTCCTCTAAGGTGAATGCCTTTCTCCGGTCGATTGATAGAAAAAATATGCCGAATCTTACTGCCAAGGTTTTTAGAACTTACGTAGCGACTCAAGTTGTCAAAGAGTCATTGAAAAACCCACCTGTAGAGGTGAGTAAAAATGTCAACGAATCAAGAAAAGTCTATGTGGCAAAAATGGCCAACTTACAAGCGGCAATGACATGCAATCATAAAAAGGGGGTCGATCCAAATAATCCGGCTGCAAAGAAGTCACTCGAAAAATTTGAAGATTCTGTTGCTAATAAAAGGGCCAAAATAGAGGTTCTCAAATCTGAATTAAAAGCAACAAAATACAAAACAGAATCGCAGGCCAGGAAGGCAGAACAACGTTTGGAAAAACTTCAATTGCAGCTAAAACTTCAGGAGGAAACTAAAGATTACAATTTAGGTACATCGCTGAGAAATTATGTTGATCCCCGTGTCTTTAAGGCTTGGGCAGATTATCTCGACTTAGACTGGACTAAAATATATACTGCTACATTGCAAAGAAAATTTAAATGGATTGAACAATATTCGAAGGCTGACCTTAGAAAATATCTAAATACAGCGGTTGAATAAAACCGAGATTCAATTGTACATGAGTTTGAATCATAAAAGCGAGTTCTATCTCAGTTATCTAAAAATGTTCCTATAAACAGTTCCTCTAATCACAGTAAGCCAATTGTACCCTCTCATAAAGTCTTAAATCATTTTATGGGCCTGATATAAGCGTGGGTTGTCATACCCCAAGTTGGAGGCGGTTTCATTTCAAAACTTGTATAACTCTGATGCTACTCCTCTACGGAAGCTTTGTTTTGAACGCAAGAACAGATGCTGAAGAGGAAATGTACTCAGTTAATTCGTTATTCATTGGGATATTTTCTAACGGTGACGTCTTGATACAAGATGATATAAAGCCTAAAGTAGATGTAATGGAATTATCTGTGAAGCTATTGGGAGAAAACGTTACCAATCTCTCGATTAAAAATTATACTTCACATGAATTGCCATACTATGTGAACGTGAATTCAAATGAACTTAGGATCAAACCCCAAGGTTCGTCCCAAATAAGGATCACCTATGAGACGTCAACACTCGTCGACAAGGTGGGCAGGCTCTGGACATTTTCGGTAAATTCGACCTCCAGCTTTACGCTCAAATTGCCAAACGATGTTGTTGTCACAAGTTTGGGAGAACATCCACCTCGCTTGATACGAAGGCTAGGTGGACAAGAATTGCTTACATTCGATCCAGGAAAGGCCACTGTCAAATATATCCTGGGATATATTGGTACGAAAGAGCAAGCTGAAACAGCAATTAATTCTGTAGAAATGGCCATTGCCGATACGGAGAACAGCCATCCGGGAATACGTATGAATGAGGCAATAAAAAAAGTGGAGCAATCTAAGATTTCGATGAGCAGAGGCAATTTTCCTGAAGCCGAGAGTCTGGCAACCAATGCTTCAGACCTACTAAATAAAATCACTAGCGATTTTGAACTTGCCAAGAATGCAATTAGCGATGCAACTACCCATATGAAAGATGCATCTATTAATAGTATCGATGTCACACAGGCAGATAAATTTATTTCTAAATCGAGGAGTCAATTTGCTTCTGGGAACTATACAGCGGCAGCGGAGTTTGCAAGAATGGCAATCGAGAATATCGATTCACAAGCTGGAAATAACAAACAAAATTCTACTCAGGCCATTGCAATAGCCTGTGGAATCTTTCTAATAATAGCATTTGTCTTACTGATATATTTTAAAAAATTTAGATACGTTATCCATATACGTTACCCAAAACAGTCATCAAGAATTGCTGATCAAGATGATTCTCAGAGGACCCCAAATGAAGGGTCTCGTTTAACTGATGAAATGCCAAAAGACAGTACTGCTAATACAATCCAGAATGCTAGAGAAGAGGTGTCACATCCAATGCAAGAATCAGAAATATATCGACGTGTAAATGAATTCATTCTAGGGCATCCCGACTTAAAGAGGGAAGATAGAGAAGTGCTCTATTTTCTTGCTCATAACGAAGGTGCAGCCTTTGAAGGAGAAATAAGAACTAAATTCTTGTTACCGAAGACAAGTATATGGCGATTAGTAAAACGCCTTGAAAGATTGGAACTAATTGAAATAATAAAAGTAGGAGGCCAGAATTTGATAAAACTCAAGATTCAATAAATGTACTTCTATTCACAACTGGCTGTGGAACTCTGCAAATCAATTGGGGACACGTTATATATTCAATTATTGTAATAAACACTGCCAGAGATGTATGTAAGATAAGGTGAGATAAGAAAAGAAAAGAAAGAATAGAATTAGCCAGGATCCTGAACTCGCAACGAATAGGTTGACCATGTATTAATCTGAACCAATGGGATTTACCAGAACAAATTGACTGAATGTTAATTTGCGAAGTGGGAATGACTAAAGAATTGACTTTAGTTCCTTCAAATCTTAAATTTTTTGTTGCAGCAATTGTGAAATTTTTAGGTGATATAAATTTTATAATCATATCCCCCAATCAGCTGACAAATATCTGATATGAATAGTAAGTTACTGAAATGCAGACCATAATCATTATTTACTCCCTGGTCAACGAGCAATAAATCGAGCGATCTTGTATTTTGGTCTAAAATCAGGAATCAAAATCATCTTTGAGTAAGAGATCTGCCGACAAGAATAAGAATTTAGATTTATCGAGTCTAATTAGGATCTAAAGAAAGACAGCATTGAATTTATTCGATTTGTGAGTAATCGACTTATTGCAGATTTAGCACTGAATTTCCGTTATGCGAACTATGACCTATCCAAATGCCATAATTAGTTCCATGTCCATATCGTCAGTGTCTGTGAAAGTTGGCAATATTCGTCCTTGAATAGAATATATTATGCGTTCAGAAATCACATTAGGAAAAGAGCTGAGCGCGCCGGGGTAGCTCAGCTTGGTCAGAGCGTTCGACTCATAATCGAAAGGTCGCGGGCTCAAGTCCCGCCTCCGGCATACGACGAATCTTGCATAAGGTACCTTTTCCATCATATCCTGAAGTTGTATCCGTTCGACATCGGTACTTTTTCAAAATAATTGAGGGATGCTTCGGTACTCATAATCGTCATCATTAAATTCAGACGGCTCTTCCTTCACTTCATCAGCATCCACTGATCTAGTGTGTGGCATAAAATAAAGTGTTTCACTAATTTCAAATGATTCCATTTAATTTAGCCGTATTTTTCGTAGTAGCAGGGGGAAGACGACGTCAGTTGCCTCCGTAAAATACTATCATGATCGTCTTGGGGGGAGAGACGACAGTTTGTTCTTAACTGGATACATCGTACCTCTACACAATTTTATTGTAAAACACGAATATCTAGAAAACATTAGTTTAATATATAAAATTGACACATTAGTATTTAGATGGACGCACGGAATATAGGCTTGAGGAATATTGAGGTTGCTGATACTAGAATTTGTGCTATAGATGGAGAAAATGGCAAGCTCATTTATAGGGGTTATGATATTTTGGATTTAGTTAGTCATTCAACTTTTGAGGAGACTTGTTTCCTCCTCTTGTTCGGTGATTTGCCCACAAAAAGCGAACTTTTGCAATTTACTTCTAGATTGAAGGAAACGAGAATTTTGAATGATGGAATATATAGAAATTTGAAAAACAGACCATTAACTGCTAGGCCTATGGACATATTGCAGTCTTGCGCAGTGGAACTTGCTGATTACGATCCTGACATTCAGGATGATACTAAAGAAACGAACGTTCAACGAGCCATAATGCTAATCTCAACAATCCCTACAATTGTTGCCGCATGGAACAGGATAAGGCATGGGCTTGAGCCACTGGAGCCCTTGGAGGAGCTTACGCATGCTGAGAATTTCCTATATATGTTATTCGGTGAGAGACCTACTCATGAGGTCGCTAAGATCTTCGATATCTGTCTAATACTTCACGCTGAGCATAGTTTTAATGCTTCCACATTTGCAGCGAGAGAGATCGCCTCAACTAAAGCTCATTTGTACGCTAGTATTAGTGGAGCAATTGGGGCACTTTCAGGATCGCTGCACGGTGGAGCAAATACTCAGGTTATGAAAATGCTCCTTGAAATTGGTGAGAGCAACGAGGTTGAGAATTGGGTTGTAAAAAAATTAAAGGATAATGAAAAGATTATGGGCATGGGTCACGCCGTATATCGAACAACCGATCCTAGGGCAGAAGTTCTGTACAGACTATCTAAAGCAATTGCCCGAGAACGAAATACTCCTTGGTTTGACATCACCGAACAAATTGAAAAGGTAACAAGAAAATATTTTTACGAGAACAGAAAGCAGTCGATTTATCCAAACGTGGACCTATATAGCGCCTCACTTTATTATAGTCTGGCAATACCCAAAGATCTCAATACCGCCATTTTTGCGATATCCAGAATATCTGGCTGGTCCGCACACGTAATTGAAGAAAAATTTGCCGAAGCAGCTCCAAAACCGGCACTTTACAGACCGAAGGCAGTTTATGTAGGCAGATACTGTGGTCCGATGGGCTGTGAGTATAATCCAATCGAAAAGAGACCCAAGGCTGAATAATCCGGAATAGAGGACACATCCTACTTACCTCATCAATAGATTTCTTATATCATATGTGGCCAAAATGCGTAATGTGCAAATACGAGATAATGGAATTGTATTCGCTCGAATCGACTAGTAACAAATGCTTTAATTTGAGAACCAAATGCAATTTGAGTAAGGTGGGGTGGCAGAGAGGCTATGCGTTCGCCTGCAGCATGTCAAACCGTAGGTAGCGAATCTATAAGGGTTCGAATCCCTTCCCCACCTCTTTTGTGTTCTTGTTTCAATGTACAATTGGGCCAAATGCTGCATTAATCAAGTGATTTGTGATACAATGGAAAGATAAAGATAATAATGATTTAATTGGTATAATTCAGTGATAGTAATTACTAGTGGTAGCATTGCCGGAGCAGGATAAAGAAACTTATTCGGTACACTTTGCCAGATTTGCTGCAAAGTTGGAAAAGCATCTACTCAATCATGGAGTAACTTGCAACGATGCTGACATAATAATAGAGGAAAGTTCAGTCATCTTCTTCGAGAGACTGAATAATCCGCGAAGGATCATTTCCAGGTTATTCAAGAAACAACAACCACTTCAGTTGTTCGTGGAATCGGCGTTTCTAGCTATAGCAAAGCATATTCCTGAGGCTCAAAAAACGTTCGGATCATATGGTGCAATTGAGTATAGCCTTCGATAGAATTAGTTTTGGGAGAAACAATATCAGTGAGTGGGGCCGAAGGGATGTGTTCTGGATCGATACCACATCATATCCATTTGAACCCTTGATCCACGGGTTTCACTCTCTATGACCTAGCCCTTTTTATTTAGATCTGGAGCCCGTTGCGATGCCTGGCTTCGCTACGACCCCACAATTGCATCGCTCTTCTGTAATGATTTCCAAGTAAGTATAAGTTTTGCGACTCCATATTTCAATTCTATAAACGACTCATCACCAAATTTAAGTATTTGATGAACTTGGTTATCCTCTTCAAGTTCCTCATTTTCAAAGCATTAGAAATATAGTAGATTGTTTGTCGTAATTTTCATGACCGATAATCTCAATCTTAAATTATTCCTTCTTTTTCGTTAATGTCATATATTTATCTCCCGATGCACTAAAATTAAGACTATCAAATAACAGATTGCGTTATCACGTGTGCGAAAGTGTGTTAGCTGAACTACGTTTGACTGATGGTGGAAACAAAAAAAGAACCTTATTTCTAGTCAAAAACTCATTACCAGACGGACAAGCTAATTGGTATTTATAATACGAGTCTGAATTTAATCCTGTTGTATGCCCAACGTCTTTTTCTCATTTATGTGTCAAAAAATGATGAATGGGTACTTCGAAAAGAAGAGGATTGGGATTATATATCACAAATGTCACGATTTTTGCAACATTGGATGAAGAAAACTTTTAATTTAAAAATGCCTGTAAGCGCAGATATTCTTCCAGTGATACCTGGAAAATTATTTGATAGAATGTCTGTTTCTTACCTTGCGAGAGACCATTCATCTAGAGGAAAATCAGTCTATCACTTTTATCTTGCATACTTTAAACCTTTCTGGACCGACTGCCAAACAGAGGGGTATTCTTCAGATAATTTTGGGATGATTTACTGGGAAAGGCCAAAAGGATTATCATCAACAAATGTTGGACGAATAAAATTTTTTGCTGAAACGAATTGTGTGAAAATTTCACATCTGCTATCACATGAGATTATGCGTATGATGGGAAAATCCAGGAAAATATACTTCGATGGGGTTCATGAATTATGCGAAAAACATAGACGAGGAAAGTTGCCGTTCCTTTACTTTAATGATAGATTCGACCTGGTCTCCAATACCGAATCCTATCACTTTTGCACGATAGATATAAAAAAAATGGCAACATAAGGAATGTAAAACAAATTCGTCGGGTTGATATAAAACTGGTAATGAGGAATGTTGACATCATTTTAAAGCTCGGGGGTGTAGTGGCGTTACTAGGATCGGTAATTCTTGTCATTTTTGCGTATGCTCTTTTGGCCTACCCAATCGAAAAAAAATGTTCTACTACAACAAATAAATGCGAATTCATTTCCAAATCACCTGAGGTACTTCATTTCCTAATAAATGCCCACGTCATTGTAACCTCTTTATTGTTGATTGCTGGTGGAGTTGGTATTTTCAGATTTGCTTTATGGTATCAATATAAAAACGCAAATCATACGACTCACGAGAATGACAGGGGCCGAGAAGACTAACTAAATCTGCAACTGGTTCCATAATATACCACGTCGCCAAATAAGGTCATCTCATTAGTTGAATATTTCCAAGTTGTCAAGTTTCAAACAATACCTTCTTCCCTGGATTCATTATATTGTTCTTGTCAAAAATTTGCTTTGTTTTGACAAAAAGTGAATATACCTCGGAACCATACATCTGAAACACATGCTTTACTCGTGCAAGGCCATCACCGTGTTCTCCGGTAATGCTGCCGCCATGTCCTAAAATAAATCGAAAAACGTCACTTGTTATCATCTCCATTGTATCTATTCCTGTTTTTAGGTCTGTGTCAATAAAAGGCCTAGTGTGAAGATTGCCATCACCTGCATGTCCGTAGATAGCATAACTAACATTATATTTTCTGTAGACATCAATTAAGAAATTTACAAAATCTAGTAAAAGGGACGGATTTAGAACCGTATCTTCTATCATGCCTAGAGGCTTTCTTGATCCTAAAGTCTGTTTTAGGACATTATTAAGAGCATTTTTCCTCTCGTTCCAAATTTTTTCAATACTCGTATTATCATTCGTGCTTTCTATTACTCGGGAAAGTTGAGAGACCCCATATTCGAATTCCTTGATTTTTTGTTCCATTAAGGTATTTCCGTTGCCGTGAAATTCAACCAATAGGGTACAGGATTCGGAAAGAGTGTCATGAGCATTTGATATCTTACCTATGGTAGATTGGTCAAGTAATTCTGTTGCAACGGGTTTGTATTTTAAGATAAATGGGATCGATGCCGATGCAGCTTGGATTGTTGGGAATGAAAGGAGACAAAGGTGCCTAAATTCTGGCACATCTAAGATCAATAACTTTGCGCTAGTTACAATTCCCAGTGTCCCCTCTGAGGCCAAAAAGATCCTTTGAGGATGAATCGAGTCATTCTCAATGATGGAATCAAGACGATATCCGCAAGAATTCTTACTCACTTTTGGATAAGATCGTTGAATCAAATCCAAATTATTAGATATAATATTTATAACCTTCTTTACGGTACTATCATAAGGACCATTATCATACGCATAACCAAACTCGCCTCCTGAATAAACTGTTTTAACTCCTATTGTGTAATTCATTATGCTGCCATATCCTAAAGTATACGGGCCGCTCGAGTTGTTAGCAATCATACCTCCCAAAGTGCAGTAATTGCTACTTGCGGGATTAGGAGGAATAAATTTCCCTCGTTTTTCAAGTTCTTTGTCTAGTTTGTGCTTCGTGATTCCTGGCTGTACAATTACGTAACTCTCTCCAAGCTCTATTATCTTGTTCATATTCTGAACTAAGTCTAAGATTATGCCATTTGAAAGACACTGACCGAGTAAGCCCGTGCCAGCTCCTCTGCATGTCAAGGGTACCTTGCACTCTGCGGCATATTTTGAAATTGCCTGAACCTCAAATTCATTTGCAGGAGCACTAATGACCATCGGTTCTATTTGATAAGAACTTGCATCTACAGAATAGATCTTTTTGCTCCATTCGTCCCATGATGTGGAACACGAAGTTATCTTTGCAATTTCTTTTCCTATATCGTCTGACATTTCTTCACAGTTCCAGTGTATCTACATGTTCTTGAATGTTGAGGACAACCCATTCATACACCCATTTTGTATCGATTGTCTGGTATTAGCAGACCCACATAATGTGTAGTACGTTCAAATGAAAAAGTAGATTCATGAGCACAATTTTGCTACCCGTATTAAATATCTGGATTCGCACGCATTATGATGGTGATAACACTATATTGTGGCGAAGATATTTACAGAACCTACTAATCAGTACAGCGTAGTCATTAAGCTTTGATCAAATTGAGAAGCGGCACTCAGCCAATGAAGCTTGGATACAATTAGCTTAAGCAAGATATCACAATAATTATTAATTTTAGACCAGAGGTCATATCGAAATCTGTTCCTCTGGCTTCGTCTTTTTCCCTTTAATCTTTCGATAAAGCCATAACTTCAGCGCCAAATACGCACTATAAAGTACCGATTTAGATCTCACACACTAGAGACCAAAAACTTGTATTTGAATGTTCATGTTATCGTAGAATTACATTCGAAAAATTGTTAAAATTTAACGAGTACATTATTCTCAAAGTACATCTATTTTGCTGGAATATATATTGATGTAAAAACGATAACAAAGTTGCATCTATTTGGTTATTATCTTGGTCTCATTTTCAAGCAGAATAATTGTATGTTCTGCCTGAGCAACAATCTTGTAGTTTCCTTCTACGAGAATTGGATAGGAATGTACGTTTTTCTTTTTAAGAAGGATCTCCAGCATTTTTCTTGCATTTAATTCTTCGTAGTCGTGCAGAAGCCATCTTGTCGTGAATGGAAGAGTCTTAAACTTATCCCAGATATTTTGAAGAAATTCATCACAATCTTTCTGTTTCGTAGGTTTTCTTGATACTATGCCAAAAATATTCTTCACCTTGCCCTCATAGACCACGCCTTGACCATCATTTGTAGTTACGAAGGGCTCTATCGCATATGCTTGGTTGAGCGATAGTCCAAACGATGATCCAAACGTCCTGATATTGGGTATTGATTTTCCTGCATGAATTGTAAACTGTTCAAGAGAATGACCACTAAGATTTTGAATTGGTTTGTATCCCTGTCTTGAAATTATTTTTTCAATCACTCCTCCCAATTCTGAGGACTTTGTATTTGGTTTGGCTATCTTGATTGCCTCATTCAGGGCAGTTTCTGCCGCCGCAGCCATTTCCAAGTATTTGGTATTTTGTGATACAGTCACTGCAGTGTCGGCAATAAAACCGTCGATATGAACTCCTATGTCTATCTTTAATACATCGGAGTTAACAACGACCGTCTGGTCATTTGGCTCTGCTGTATAGTGAGCAGCAATTTCGTTTAAGCTAACATTAACTGGAAAGGCTGGGGCACCTCCATTTAATATTATTTCTCGCTCCATCTGCTCACAAATTTCATAGAGATTTTTTCCGGTATAGTCCCTTTTTCTGGCATTCTCTCGAACACGGGATGCTATCTCTCCTGCTTTGATGTAGCAATCAAATGAATCCACTTTGTCAGATATTTAGGGGATCGTATATAGAGATATTGTTGAATGAATAACAAATCCAGAACTTTAATCGTGGGATCGTGATGATGTCGATGATGTGTGGATGTAAGTCAAATTTAGAATCTAGTGAGTTGTCCTGTAGTCAAATAAGGTTAAAATTATGTTATCCGATAGTCAGCTTTACTATCCAAGCATTATGTGGGGTCGTTGTCTAGCTTGGTATGATGCCAGCCTTGGGCGCTGGAGGTCGCTGGTTCGAATCCGGCCGACCCCATATTTTCGTATGTATTTCCACACAGTTGTCACGAAACTGTCAAATCCCACCCTTTCAATGGTCCAATCATTGTATGAATGTTGTCTGTTTATCAGGCAGACTTCTAATATTCTATCTTTTCCATGACGGGGCGGTGTAGATTGAGTTGCAAGTAGAAATTTACATTCAATATTTATCAATCTATGATTAACTGGTATGTGCATGTATTTTCTATCTCCAAACAAATTAAGAGAGATGATCATATACCATCACACTATTACCAATTCGTTTAGTCGGTCGTATTAATACAACACCTCACCGCACACGGTCACGTTCATGGTCAGTAAATTAAGAGTCATTAATTAAGTTACCAAAATTGATTACTATGTGGCTAATCATGCCGGTTATGTGACCGTGGTCGATCATTATGTTTTTATCGTCATTAGTGTTCGTTGCTTTACTAGTAATAGCGTTTCTGTAATACTATTTTTAGAGTTTACAATAAGGTTCGTTTACTGTTCGAATCACGCTGAAAAAGAAATACAGACTGATGTTTTTCAACGACATCTTTAAACAAACTTTCTAGGACTGCCATGATTTTGTTCTATTTTTTCAATCTCTCCTTCATTTCTTTTATTACTAATATGATTTGCTTCAATTCAGTTTCATCGTTTGGATTTATTTCGAAGCTTTCTAACATGCTTCGTGCAGCAGCTAGAAGCGTAAGAATGAATTTTTTGGCTCTATCCGTAGGAATGGTCTCTTTTAGAAAAGTTGTACCAGTTGTGCTTTTCACCATTACGTTTCTCCCCTCAAATGTGATTATGTTTTTGGATCCGCCTGAATGGAATGTCACACCTTCGTCTGAGATCACGATAATTCCTTTGACCCAGTCTGGATAATAACTCGTTCTTGGATTGACGAAGAGTTCGGCAGCGGAAATGCTAACACTGGCTGTTATCTCGCTGGTCTTGATTAATTGGTGAACAAAATCGGTTGCTGCCGCCATAGCCTTTGATACAAGATCAAATTTTTGGAGGTTGATTGAATCTAGTGTACTGAATGCTTCCTTTATCTTCTCTGCAGTTGACATCATTTCTACCTGTGGCCTGACACTTTCACCTATCATTTCTTCCATGCTAGCTCACTGCTATAGTAATAACCTTCAAAGCTTGTAAATTTTACTAGTATGCTTTACATAAAAAGGACCTCAGGATCGAAATAGCAAAGATATTTGGAAACTTGTGTGTCTGTAATCTGAAATAAGAAACCATCTGGAATTTTCCATAAATAATGGAAATAATGATAATTATCACCTAAAATTATATTATTTAATCCATATTGCCTTGTTACACCCTTTAATATATTATTTACATGGATATACCAAGTTCGCACTGTTTTGTGGGGCGAAAGTTAGTTGGAAGAGAGACATGCATCATTAGATAATTAAAATTCATTTTATCGGTTTAAATGAACAGCATAGAAGTTTAGTGAACGTCTAAAACGTTTTAGGAGATTTGAACCTAATGAACCTAATTCAGGGAATTGTCCCACTGGGGAATGAATCTGCTGCTACAACGCTCATTTCTATTTGGTGGGTCATGCATAAAGCATTTACCAGCTTAGTCAACCATATCCAGAATACAGAGATCTTAACTTTTCACGTAACCTGTTTGCAAGCTTCTCAGAAATATTCTTTTGGTGCTTGTCCACACTCGTGAGACTATTTTGGCCAAATATGAATGGACCGTATGCATAGCTGTTATTTGGTCTCGGAACTTCCGGTTCCACGGAGGTAATTAAAGATGCAAGAAGTGAGTCTAATGCTTTATCCTCACTCTCTGAAGCTTCTACATTGTCCAATGCTTTCTGGAGCTTTATTGGCTCCAGCTTCCTGTATCCGAATGAAAACGCATTTTTGTCGTTGCTAAATTTTATCGGATCGACATCAATTTTGGTACCAATAATCAAAGGATTTGGTTTATAAATTGAATCTATTTTTAATTGCCAAACTTCGTTGGGATTACTCACTATCGCATCAAAAAAACTACCGCTCCTCTCAGAAACAGAAATCTCAAATCTCCAATCGCGAGCATTAGCAGAGTACCTTTCAAAAAGACTTTTTGCGAGAGTGTTGTCTTCTAAAACTTCCATTTACTTTTTGGTGTATTGATGGTAAATATGAGAGTTGCGATAGTTTAATTCTAGTTGAATTTGAATTCTGAAAATGTGTGAACTTTGACATCCGATTCTTGGTTATTGTGAATATTTATGAACCTCAGGAGTCCAATCGAATTTGATTATACGAGAGTAATGTTTGTTCTCTTTTAAAGTAGACGATTGTGAAAGTATGGACATAGTTCGCCCTCATGATGGAGTGAGGATCGGAAGACTCGGTAGACAAATATCTATTTGGTTGGGGCAATCTATGAAACGACTTTCTTCAATAAGGTTAACCAGATGTACATTTGGCCAACTAGATTTAGAGGGTAATTAGTGCTGCTAATTGGGATAATCTATATTCATGGCTGAACACTCACAGTAATTTTAAAGAAAAGGGCTCGTTTTGTTACGATTGTGGATATGAAATAAGAGTTAGGAAAAAATTACTACTGGATAAAACGATTTAATTAGGTAATATGATATGCCAAGATGTTAATTCATAATCAATTTCTTATCCTGATCTTATCGATAACAGTTAAACCGTTTGTTCTACTTCACATAAGAAATCAACTTCTACAACACTTCCTAAGGGTAAGCTGTTCACGCCGATGGCAACTCGAGTATGAGTACCTTTCTCTGCAAATAAATCGACCAATAGGTTTGATGCACCATTAATAACCTTGGAATGCTCCGTGAAGGTTGATTCAGAGTTTACATAGCCTGTCACCTTTATAAATTTCGTAATAATGTCTAGATTTCCGACAAAATATTTTAATTGTGCTATGGCATTAATAGTACATTGTCGGGCAGCTTGTTGGCCGGTTTCAATTGATACTTCTATAGGAACTTTTCCTAGAAATGTACGTGGCAGCTCTGATGATCCGCCCTCAAACGGTATTTGGCCAGAGATGTAGATTAGATTTCCAGATTTCAGAATAGGTACATAAGTCCCAACGGGTGTGGGTAGCTTTGGTAGCGAAATGCCAAAAGATTTCAACTTGTCGTCTATCATGAACTTGGATTGAACTGTACGGGGTTTTTAACTATTTGCATCTCATATTAGAGTTATGCAGTTCAGTAGCTGAGCCATGAATAAATGGAGGTCTTGCATAAAGCATGAATTTGTGAACAGTAGTTTATTTTAATCTCAACAGCACTAATAGCAACGATGATGTCACTAGCGATAAGAGGATTCACAATCGAAGAAGGGTGTGATGATAAATACAATCATAAGGACCGAACAGGTAAACGTGAGAAACGAGATAGAAAGTATCGATAAGGATCTTGGCTGCAAGACTGACAATGTAAAATGGACTTGCCTTTTTCAAGCCGAAGTCGAAGGCAAATACTTTTAAACATAAAAGATAGGAATTAAGGATAATGTGTGCAAATCAGGAAAAAAGATCATCCTATACACCACACATGAGAGGAGCGGCTTTGAGCATTCTGGTGATGGGCATATCCCTTATTGCCATCATCATCGCTTATGTTTCATTTGGATTTATGGGCCCAAAATTTTCAGAAAATCTTATGCAGGTACAACAAGCTACTTTGAGAAAGGAGTATAATCTACCTGCAAAACCAGTTATAACGAATGACACCTTGTTACTGATTCCTCCGTCCCTGAGGACTGTCGACGAAGGCAATCACACTCCCTGATAAGTTCGATCTGAATGGAACATGTTCTGAAAACCAATTATTTTGAAGATATTGAATCTTCTAATACATTCCAAATGGGCCATTGGTTTCTTCGTTGAACATTATTATTTGTCAATATGTCAATGTTTATCTTAATTGCCAGATTGTCAAATTTGTGGCTCAAGATTTGGTAATCGTTCTTGCACTGTGTGTTCAAGGTATGTCTGTTCCTCTTGTGTGAATAAGGAGGGAATTCGATGTGTACGCTGTAGTTCGATACAGAAAGCACGTCAAAGTTTCTTAAAACAAAACCTTCACCTTATAGCGCTCTTTATCTCTCTATGGTTCTTTGTGGCAGGACTCTATCCTTTTCCTTATTTTCTTGCGGCGGGAATTCCTATTGATATTAGCCAACTTCAACCAGTGTTTATCGCCACTACAATCATGACAATTCCATTTATTTTCATGCTTTTTGCTTGGAAAAAACGTCAAGATAGGGCCTGATTAAGGAAAGAATGTGAGGTACATCTTCGTTCTACTGAATCGACAGTGAAATCATTTTTATAACTGTTATAAGGAAAAATTTTGGGTTGGAGAGAATTAACGGCGAAACTGTAACTGGAATCGCTTTGGTTTTCCTTTCTCTATTGTTCATTTACGCTGGGAGCGTCAACGATGTATGGGCTATAATAATACCTGCAGATTTTTTGATCCTTGCAATTGGAGGTGCATTTATTGCATTAGGGCTAATAACGATCAGAAGACAAAGATCCATGATTCCTTAGTGATTTGCTCATTTCCTTACACAAAATTTTAATAAAACCTGGGGGAGAACAATATTGCTTAAGAATGAAAAAAGTGGAAGCTGTTATACCACATGCTAGAATGCAAACCGCTTTCTCAGCCTTGAAAGAACTAGATCTCGGTGGTCTTACATACTACGAGTCAAAAGGAAGAGGCGAAATACCAACTCCCGTAATCCATGGTGGAAGAGGAACTTCAGTGTTTAGGCCAGAATTCAACGTCAATGTTACAATTACGATAGTGGTCCGAGATCCAATTGCAGATAGTGTTGTTGGAAAGATTTTGGAAAGTACTAGTTCGGGTCTAGCTGGGGAAGGAAAGATCTTCATTTCTGAAATTGATGACGCCGTGGATATTGGATCTGGGGAAAGGGGAGACTCGAGCTATCTGATTTGTATTCAATCTAAAAAAGATCCTGTAAATCAGTCTATGTTTAATATTAGATTTTTAAGTGCAGATAATTGTGCCATCACCGAGATGACTTATGAATTCTCAAACAAATAAGTATATAATTTCGACAGTATTCTAGAAACAATAAATCATTTATTTCCTCCCTATGACATATTCAATTGTCTGGCTTAAATTCAATATCCCTTTGGATTTCCCGAATTTCTCTAGTAACTTAATCTGTTCGGGGTCAAAGCAAACGTGAAGGGTTCTTTTCGAGTCTTGCATGTTACTTTATCTAAATGCATTTTTATATGCTTTTCTGACAAGCATTGATTAACCCTTGACTCTCACTATCTTTACTCTCTCAAGCACTTTCCAATATTCTACCTCCGTCCCTTGTGTTATCTTCTCTCTAATCTCTTCCTCCATAGATGACGTTTCGAACATTTCGAAAGTTTCAAGATCCATAATCTGGAGAGTGTTACCAGAAATGGATATTATCTGACCGGTTCTCTTGTTGATAAGGGGAACTTCCACATTCGCTGATACCGGTGCGACCATGTTATGCTTTGAGCCATCAAATACCGATATTGCTGAAACCCTGGCTTTAGCAGAACCATGTTTGCCCGGCTTGCTATGATCATACGAAACTATTCGACATGCTTCATTATCTATAATTATATATGAACCGACTTTCAAGCTACCCAAGTCCATCGGTTTGCTCAATCTAGATCGAATCACTTGAATTACGCTTCATATTTAACGGTTCTGTTTCAAATATTCCAAGCTATTTTAGCTTGTTAAGGACTGAAAAGCTCACAAGATTGTTAAGTGAGATGCCCTTTCTTGCGACATCCATTCGAGTTTTTTCGCAATACCTCTGATCACTTTGGTGTGTTTTATCACCCTCAACTTCCAATACGATGATGTTCTTCGAATAGGGAAATGTAAACCGTAGATATTCTCCGTTCACAAATTGAAGATCACCAACTCGTGCCGTCTTCACCCGGTCTCTCCTTGCAAGTGAGTTTGCAATCTCACTAACTTCCGAATCTGCACAAGAATATTTGGTAAAATATACCGATACATAACTCAACCTTTCGTGGTATCTCTCGAACAGTCCAGACTTAAAATTAAAGAAGAACGATAGTTTATCCTGGAGATAATTTGAGACGCCTGATAATAAAGGCGATGCCTGCATATACTTCGCTAGCACATAATGATTTGCGTGGTTAGGAAAGTAGGGTAAAGAGTCAGAAGGAAATGTCGCAGTAACAAAATACATACTTCCAACATTGTCAGATTTTTTCCATGTTTCTACGATTGACCCATTATTCTTATTATGGGGCGCGCAAATATATCCGCTAACATTCATCTAAATGCCCCACCCCAGAGTCCTATTTGTACGGTATTATTTATATTATTAGTAGCCTTGCAAGGTCAATACCCTTCTTGTTTTCGAATATAGACAACATCGAAAGGGTGTCGATTTTTATAGATCAAGTATTCTTCGGTACTTAGAGCTGTATGCCAGAGAGGAGAATTAAGATCTCTAATCCTCCACCTGTAATAAGGGATCATAAGACAACAGAAGAAGACTGAAGCCGCGCCGATTGGATCCTTTATCACATTTCGAAGACCTTCAGAGAAGGCTATCTTATAATCGAGATGATGCTCAGTTTTCCCATAGATCGAGGTTATTTGTTTGTGGCCGTTACTCGCTCTTAGGACTTGAGAAGCGAAGTCTCCAAACGTATTAGCTGGCCTAAAGAGGACAACTGCACTTGGATTATAAACTACTTCATAACCTAACTTGATTACAACATTTTGCAAATACAAATCAATTGCAATGATATCTCGTGGAATTTTGATCTTCTTTGCCACATTGCTTTGAACTGCTAGTCCCCTACCCATTACAGTATATTGAGATAGTTGTCTAACTCTCACAGACTCTAGCCATTTGTTCGTAAATATAGATCCATTAGTGGCCATCCCATTTCCTGGAATTGGTTTTGGATTTGACGCACAGATTCCTACATTGTTACTTATATGAGATATAAGTTCCTTTGTACAATTACTTCCAGGAATTACGTCAGCATCGTAAAAAACAATAACGTTACCACTAGCGTTTGAAATTATTTCGTTCCATGCATTGGCGGCTCCTCTTCGTGAATCATGGTGAAGCAATCGTATTTTGTATTTCTTATTAAACTTCGAAAAATTTTCTACTAGCCTCGGCGTGGCATCAGTTGAATCGTCAGAAATTATTATTTCTAAAATTTCAAAACTGCTATTATCACCTGTAATAATGCTGTTTAGCAGTGCTTCGATGTTATTCATTTCGTTGAAAGAAGGTATTCCTATGGTGACAGTTTGCATTGGATGTTTTTGTATTATATGTCAATTACTTTTTAATCATTCTCTTCGGTCTTACGATTTTGAAGTGAATTCTAATTCAACCAACAGTAAGATCAAGAAAAAGTTTTGCAAATTACTCAAATGGCATCAGGATTAGCAATCTAAGATTCGAATTCAACTTCTATGACTCACCTGTGATACATAAGGTATTCATATGAAATAAGCTGATAAAAAAATAGTTGAAAGGCACTGATGCGTCATACTCCTTCCTAAAAAGGATGGCTGGGGAGGCTGGACTCCGAAAAAGTAATTTGATCATGCCTTTAATTGTGGATGAATCTGGCTCGAATTCAAGATATTTGATGACCACTCCGATGGACTCGCTTGAAAATAAGGTTCAGAAAGTTCTTGATTTAGGAATAAAAAAGATCATGCTTTATGGGATTCCAAAGACACGTAATGCTAAGGCAACAGAGGCATGGAATCCAAAAGGCGTAGTCCAAAGTGCCGTCAGAAGGATCAAAAAGAATTTTGGACATAAGGTCGAAATTTCCACGGATGTATGTGTATGTCAGTATAATTTATCTGGTCAGTGTGGCACGATGAATAGCTCGGCTACTGACATAGACAATGACGCTTCACTGATAGGTATTAAGACCATAGCATTAAGTCATGCGGAAGCGGGGTCAGATATAATAGCTCCCTCATCGATGATGGATGGTCAGGTCTCATGCATACGACAGTGCCTAAAAGAGAATGGATTTCGTAATATCAGTATTATGTCATTTTCTGCAAAGTATGATTCATGTTTGTATTCTCCATTTAGATCAACAACATTCGATAATTATCATCAGACGCGCAAAATCAACAAATCGACATATCAGCTATCATGCTCAAATATCAGACAGAGCCTGCACGAAATTCAAATAGATTTGAACGAAGGTGCGAAAATAATAATGGTCAAACCAGGTATCGTGTCGTCCGATCTGATAGTAGCCATCAAAAACAGATTCAATTGTCCCGTCGCCGTACAGAACGTTTCCGGAGAATATCTCATGATTAAAATGGCTTCGGAAAAACACTTGATAAACGAAGTTGAATGGGCGCTTGCATATCTAATAGGAATGCGACGAGCAGGTGCTGACATGATAATGTCGTATCACATAGAATTGATCTCGAAGTATCTTGAATAGATATCTTGACCGCCCCAAAGTGAATTCAACCTGGAAGGTCACTTACAAAGATGCAAGACTGGGCGGGCATATATACTCGAAGCAATAGTAGCCCCTAACCTATTATCGATTAATTGTTTTGTATTCTTTTTCCGATCGATATTAGTCCAGCGAATACAATAATACACAATTCACTAAGTTTGTGTTCTATCATTCAATTCTCTGTTAGATAGCCCAAATAAGTATAGGTCTGGATTCATTTAAATTTCCTTCTTTTGTCAAGCTGTTCACGAGAATTATCTTAAGTTAGTAAACTCAACACAATTATATGGCAATAAATTATCATGAAAAATGTCCCGCGGTAGCTCAGCCTGGTAGAGCTTTCGGCTGTAGCAGTCGGCTAACTAAAGCTGACCACGAGAAACAGCCTATCGGGCAAACAATTGCAGTGACCGAAGAGTCGCAGGCTCAAATAGTTTTTGGTTATTGCCAAGCTAGAGTAGATCCTGCCCGCGGGATACAATTTGAAGAGATATAGACATCTAGGAACGACTCCCTTTACCCAAAGAATATCCAAAATATTTTGATTGGTTATTTAGTAATATCCTGTATAAGGTGTTGAATATCACCAATCCTCATCTATAAACAGAAGATCAAATTAAATACTGTCTATTACAGAAGTTATTGGGATCTTATTCAAATTGGATAGAATCTGTGTCTCTCTAGCTACAGCTGATCTCTTGATACCCTTACAAACTCCCGCAAGTCATGATAATCTACAAAAAAGGTTTGGTTACTTGCAACTCTTAAGCCTACAACGAGCAATAACTAAATCCCTCCACAAGAAAATTAGGAGCAATTCAGTATTTACTTCAAAACCATGTTCGCAAGGCAGAAGTTTCACAGACAACGAATCTAAACTGGCAATGTTGTTTAGAAAAATTGAATTAGAAGGACAAATGATACGTGATGTACAATTCAATACCATCAAAGAGAATACTGGATTATTAAGATTACTTGATCAAAATGAAATGCATTTTATGATATACCGGCTCAATCTGTTAAAGATGCCATTGAAACATGACCTCGTGATTAAAGTCATTGGAATGAAAAATTATGTGAAGCCTTTATCAGGGATACAGTAAAAATATGGTAAAAAAAAATAATAACACCTATTGCATCATTGGGGACCCGATTAATCACTCACTGTCCCCGGCATTGCACAATGCAGCATTCAATAGTTTGGGACTTGACCATTCTTATATTGCGTACCGCGTTCGCAAAGACGAGCTTGCCAACGCAATTATTTCCTTGAAATCTATAAATATTGCAGGATTTAATGTGACGATGCCCCATAAAACTGCGATAATAAAATTTCTTGACACCCTGGACGTCACAGTTGAAAGAGCAAGGGCCGTAAATACTGTTTATAATAACAATGGCAAACTTGAGGCTTTCAATACTGATATAGTTGGATTTGTCACTCCTTTACACAACCGAAATGTAAACTTTAACGGTATGAATGTTTTATTGCTCGGTGCAGGCGGAACAGCGCAGGCAGTTGTAGGCAGCGTTAGCTGAAGAAAGAGGCATATCAAAGATCTATATTAGTAGTAGGAACAAAGTAAAGCTAGAAAACCTTGCAGAAGTTGCCACAAAGACAGGTTTGGAGTGTGTTACTCTAGGAGAAAACGAAATACAAGAATTTTCTCCATTAAGTGACATGATAATCAACGCCACTCCTGTAGGAATGGACGGTGAAGCAAGCCCATTAAGCTCTAAGCATATATCCAAGGATTCGATTGTCTATGATATCGTCTACAGACCCTTAAACACCGACTTGATTTTGAATGCTAAGAAAGCAAACGCACGAATTATCTATGGTTATGAAATGCTTATAGAACAAGCGATTGCTGCATTTAAGATTTGGACTGGCATCACCCCTCCGATGGAAGCAATGAAAAAAGCCTTGTTTGGAGGATTCGGGGAACCACTGTGACGCTAAGATCTGTAGCCGTTGTACATGGTGCTATATCAATAGTAAATGCTGTTGCAACTGGCTTCGGTTCTGCCCTAGGTATCTCCTTGAAGGTGGAAGTCGAAATGGTTGCAGAAAAAGGGTCAGGCATCATCTTCGAGTCTGGTAACAGTAATAGAATGATTGACAGGATAATTGAAGAAGTTCTCTCCCCGAAGTTTACAACTGAATATCTTTTAAAAATCAGAATAAATTCGGAAATACCCTTGGGTGTCGGACTGAAAAGTTCTAGTGCCGTCTCCAACGCAGTCGCTCTTGCGTGCAACGGCCTCATAAGTGACAATGTACAGGATCAACATGTTCTTGATTCTGCAGTTAATGCATCACTTTTTGCCAGAACCACAATTACCGGTGCATATGATGATTCTACTGCGTGTTACTACGGTGGGTTTGTTGTTACTGATAATTACAATAGGAAAATACTAAGACATGATCTTTGTTCTGATGATATTGTGGTTATTATTTATGTGCCCAAAAATTGTCAAAGGGGCGATCTTTCAAAACTGAAATTACTCTCCGAACTTTATAACGATGCGTTTAATCTTGCTTATGGTGGGAAGTACTATAAGGCAATGATTCTTAACGGAATTCTTAATTCCTCTATTCTATTAGGAGATTATCTTCCGTCTAGGCTTGCCCTTGAAAATGGTGCATTGGCAGCAGGTATGTCTGGAAATGGACCTTCCACCGCAGCCATTGCGCGTAAGGAAGATTCTAACAAAATTAGGTCTGTTTTTGAGGCACAGAATGGTTACGTGATCGTATCTCCAATAAACAATATCAAAGCTACTCTGGTGAAAGAGATTGGATAGCGTATTAATCCTAAAATCTGACTTGGCCGGGCCAATCAATTGTCCACCAAGTAAAAGCTATACTCACAGAGCGATAGCTGTATCTTCACTGGCAGAAGGAGAATCGTTACTCCTTAACACGCTACGATCACGTGATACTATTGCAACAATAAGAGGTTGCAAGGCCTTGGGAGTTAATATTCTAGATCGGCTTGACCGTATTACTGTTAGTGGGAGAACTTCCTTCGTCGCACCGGATGATGTGATTAACATTGAAAATTCAGGAACCACCATGCGCTTCTTAACGGCGATGTCCGCCTTGGTAGAGAAAGGGTATACAATCATAACGGGTGATGAAAGCATCCGGCGGCGGCCAATGGAACCTATGATAATTGCTTTGAGAAATCTTGGTGTACAGTGTTATTCTACGCGCATGAATGGTTCAGCTCCCGTAGTAATTCAGGGAGGAGGAATTGCAGGTGGAAAAACCGAAATCGAGGGAAGCACTTCAAGTCAATTCTTGTCAGGACTTTTAATTTCCGGTGCCTATGCTCAATCAGAAATAGAAATAAAAGTAACTGGAAAACAAGTGTCACGTCCTTACATAGACTCAACAATTGCCACAATGAAAAAATTTGGAATAAGTATCCAAAAATCAACTGATTACAGAATCTTACATGTTACTAACGGCATGTACACTCCTACATCATTTACTGTTCCGGGAGATTTTTCCACAGCAGCGGTAATTTTGTCTGCTGGGATTCTATTAGGCGGTGAGATTCTGCTTTCTGGACTAGATTTTTCATTGCCTCAGGGAGATTCTAGTATTCTAGATATATTGAAAAAAATGGAAGCTGAGGTAACGGTTAGTATAAAGCAAGGTCAAATTCGAGTAGCCGGGACAGAACATTTGGAAGGTGGCGAATTTGACCTCTCAGATTCTCCAGATTTGCTTCCTGTAGTTGCAATTTTGTCATTGAGAGCCAAATCACCAGTTAGAATTTACGGTGTTTCTCATACTCGCTTTAAGGAAACAGATAGGTTGGCTATTGTAGCATCAGAATTATGCAAATTAGGGGTAAACCTGAAAATGACTAATGATGAATTAATAATCCATCCTTCAGGAAAATTAAAAAGTGCGCGTCTAAACGCTCATGATGATCATCGCCTTTTTATGTGCTTTGTAGTGGCCGCCATGATGACTGAAAAATCAATTGTAATGGGAGTGAGATCAGTTGATGTATCATATCCTCAATTCATCTCTGAAATGAGAAAATTAGGAGGGCGAATAAACCTCCAATGAACCTATAACAAATTAACTCAAAGTATTTTCAAGCCGAGGTTACCCTAGTACGAGTTCTAGTCCTTGGAACATTGAAACATAAAGCCAATATATATGACAAGAAACCCATACAATAATTGGAGCATGAACGGAAATATTCTTGGTGAACGTCTTGTTGTCATGAGTTTTGGAGAAAGTCATGGCAAGTGTATTGGAATGGTATTGGATGGTTGTCCAGCCGGTTTGCCCTTATCCGAATCAGACCTACAGACCCAATTGAATAGGAGAATGCCTGGACAATCAATAATTACTACTCAAAGGAAAGAAGAAGACAGAGCTGAGATTTTATCTGGAATATTTAGCGGCTTCACAACTTCAGCTCCAATATGTGCACTAATATGGAATAAGGATCAAGACTCAAGACCTTACGATTCAATGAAGAATACACCAAGACCTGGACATGCGGATTTTCCTGCGTCGGTGAAATATGGTGGTTTTGAAGACTATCGCGGTAGTGGTAGATTCTCTGGTAGATTGACGGCTACTATGGTAATGGCAGGAGCAATTGCACAAAAGCTATTATTTTATTCATTAGGAGTAGAGGTAGTAGCATATACATCAGAAATTGGTGGGATCGTATCAAAACCAGTCACGTTCGAACAAGCTAAGACTAACACATACTTGAACGAAGTACGATGTCCCGACGTAGATTCGGCAGAGCAGATGAAGTCTCTCATACTACAAGCAAGGAAAGAAGGCGATTCAGTGGGTGGTATCATAGAGTGCATAGCTGACAGGACTACCTGTGGGACTAGGTGAACCAATTTTCTCGTCGATGGAATCCGATCTGAGTAAGGCTCTTTTTAGCATTCCTGCTGTTAAAGGGGTGGAATTTGGTTCAGGGTTCAGAGGATCAAGGCTAAAGGGGTCAGAAAATAATGACGAGTATATTTTCTCCAACGGAAGAATTGTTACTACAACAAATAATTCAGGCGGGATTATCGGAGGACTGACTAGTGGGATGCCTTTGGTAATCCGGATAGGATTTAAACCAGCTTCGTCCATTGCCAAAAAACAACGATCGGTGGATTTATTGACACGCTCAGAGTGTGAGATTACCGTGCCAGGCAGGCATGATCCATGCGTCGTACCGAGGGCGCCGCCAGTTGTTGAATCTTTAGTATCGTTAATCATATCAGATCATGCAATACGTGGAGGATTCATACCAACTATCTTGAAGGCTAAAAAGAATGATTGAAGGGGGAGGACTAGATGGTCTTAGGACTCAAGTTAGGTCAGTGACCGCAGATATAATACAGTTAGTAAAAAAAAGAATGGATATAACGCAAAAGATTGGTGACATAAAGAACAGATCCAATATACAAATAGAAGACGAAGCAGTAGAAGAAGAGATACAAAACCATGCACAAGAGTTGGGCAGACAGATTGGTTTGGATAAGAATTTCATCGGCCGATTATTGAATTTGTTACTTACAGAATCTGTAAGAATCCAGAAGGATCAGACTTCGAAACAACCAGCCCAATTGAATCATATGACTATGTTTATGCGAGCAAAGAAGCTGGAATCTGAGGGCAAAAAAATAATTCATTTAGAAGTCGGTGAGCCAGATTATTTTCCACCACGTTCCGTTAAAGACGCATTGGTAAAAGCCTACGAGAGAGGGCAAGTGCGCTATACGGAACCACGAGGAATTTCTAGCCTAAGAACGGGAATATCAAAACAGTTCCAAGGCATTGAAAAAGATCAAGTGATTGTCACTCCCGGAGCGCGGTTCGCTGTATTTAGTGCAATTGTGGCTGCTGTAAGTATTGGAGAAGAAGTCCTTATTTTAGAACCAGCATGGCCGGCTTATAAAGAATGTGCAGATTTTATAGGCGCGAAGACTAAAGTTATTAATACATCTCTTGAGCAAGGGTGGGATCCTGAATTTGAACAAATTAAAAAATTAATTTCTAAAAATACTAGAATGCTTATTCTAAATTATCCAAACAATCCAACCGGGAAGATAATTACGCAGGATATTCTTCAAAAAATACTCGGTCTTGCTCAAGAGAATGGCATTTTTGTGTTAAGTGACGAAGTATATGCAGGATATGCATATTCGAGATTTAAGAGTATTTTGGATTATGCATACGACAAGAGCATCATGGTGTCTTCGTTTTCTAAAAGTTATGCAATGACAGGATTTAGAATAGGCTACGCAATTGGTAGTAAGAATATAATAAATAAGATGACACAAATCCAAGCTGTCGCAATTACAAGCGTAGCCGAACCAATTCAATACGCTGCATTATCGGCCTTACGAAATAAGCCCACAAATAATGCCCAGCGGATCAGAAAAAGATTGGAGTTCATGAATAAAAGATTAAAAGAAATGCCTCTTGAGTTTCGTCCTCCAGATGGAGGAATGTACTTTTTTGTTCGTTTTAATGGCGATACAAAGAAAACTATGGATATCATTGAAGATTTACTTCAAAAGGGAGTTGCTGTGGCTCCTGGTATCGGATTCGGAAGGTGCTATGGAAATTTCCTGAGGATTTCAGCGTGTCAACCAATAGCGATTCTAGAAAAGGGATTAGATGTAATTGAAAGTGTAGTTCGGAGTAGGTAATTTGAATGATAAAAAAAATTTGCATCGTTGGGGGAGCTGGAAAAATGGGGCGATGGTTTTCAAATTATTTTGTGCAACAGGGCTGCTACTCTGTATTTGTTTATGATACCAAGAAGGGTTACGATAAATCTTTATCGGAAATCGTTTATTGTAATAGCCTAAAGGACTGTTTAAATGATGCAGATTATGTTATCATATCGGTGCCAGTTAGTACAGCACCCTCAATGATCCGAGAATGTGCTTCTTTGATGAAACCAAAATCAACACTATTGGAGATTGCATCAATAAAAAAAGAAACTATCCGATCGTTGTCAAAGATTCGGAGGTCTATCGTCCCTATATCCATCCATCCAATGTTCGGACCAGGTGCAACGAAATTGAATGACTCGAAAATCTTGTTGGTGCCAGTGAGAGACATGAAGAAAGAAAAAAGAAGATTACGATCTATTCTAGGTGACGCAAAGATCCTGGTAATAAATGACGCCTATCATCATGACAAGTTAATGGCACTCATTCTTGGCATAGTTTATTATGCAAACTTGATATTAGCTATGGTCATATCGAAGGATAACTTTCCTGAGCTCAAGAAATTTTCAGGAACGACCTTCTCTTTTCAATCCATATTGTTTCATGGTATCTTAAGTGACGAACCTGTACTCATTTCTTCTCTCCTAATCAGCAATACAGAATTATGGTCATATCTCAAGAGTTTCATTAGAGAGTCAAATAACCTGTTCAACGTGATAAAGTCGCAAGACTACAATAAACTTGAAAAGAAAGTCCGAGAATTGAAATCTCAATTCATGAATAATAATGAAATTCAGGAGTCGTACAAGAAGATGTATAGTCTATGTAGATCAACAGACGATCGGTGAAAGCAAGTTGAATGAATGAGGATTTTTTTCGAAATATTATCAACTTATCTGCCAGTACCAACTTCAAGTTTCTATCTCCGGTGTATTTTTTTTCAGCTGGTTTCTTCAAAAATTGTTGTATGTAAGTTAATCAACCTTGTAGAATCATGACACATGTGGGCATAGACAGTATCGAACCAATAAATTCAAGAATTATATTGTGTGAAACACATAACAAGCGTTGTCATCTAGTTAAATCAATCAAGTGTATCTGTTGCGGTAAGAAAATCTGTCTGTGCAATTATATCCTTTGATCGGTATCACAATAATAATCATTCTCCATAAACTAAAGTATCCCGTTCCATAAACTAATAGGAAGGCAGGAATATCAGATATTAGCAATATTGAACAAATTATGCTCTACACAGAAGACTTGGTAGTTCTTATTAGAGAGCCGGTGAGTTTACTAAAAGTTGAAAATTAATCTTGTTGAAAAGTTGATTTGCATCAATCATACTTATAAGACAAAGCTCTCACTTCAGTCATTTCTTGAAGTAAATGGCGACTGTATCGAAGGTGTTCTTAATTGTACGAGATGCGGTTCAAAATTCCCAATTATCGGGGGCGTTGCCATAATTGTAGAAAGTTTCAGTCAATATGCTACCGAAAGGGTTGAAACTTTTGGAAGATGGATTTCAGATTGCAAATCACCAGAATTAAGAACATTCCTTAAAGAAGAAGGTATGAGAATTATTGGATCAAGAATAGTCAAGAATAGATACGAAGCGGACGATTGGTTCCGTCCTTATTTGTGGACACATTATGATTATTCCCTGGATGATCGATTCCTTTCTATGTTGAGGTGGAAAATTAAGCCTGATGAAATATATAGGAAGGCTGCAAATGTTACGGAGAATAATATATACAAAGTCGGACTAGATGTTGGTTGTTCTGTAGGGTCAGCGTCCCTCATGATGGCTGGTAAATTCTCATTCGTATTTGGAATTGACAATTCTTTCTCCTTCATAACCGAATCTAGACGGCGCATGAAAGAGAAAGATATCGGAAATGTAGAATTCCTAGTTTGTGACTCAACTAGGATGCCATTCGAGTCGCATTTGTTTGACGTGATACTCGCCCTAAATATTTTAGGGAGAGTTGAGTTAGACGAAACAATTTTATCATTCAATCGATTGATTAAACTTAATGGAAAACTTCTTATCGCGGATCCATATGATCGGAACAACGAACAAATTAAGTCGAACATTGATGCCACTAAACTCAGACTTGTTCTTGAAAAATCAGGTTATGAAATAACAATTAAGAATAAGAAGAATGAGTCGTTTATTCCTTGGATAATTAAGGTAAATGAACGATGCTATCTTTTTTATTATCTGGACTTCATAGAAGCTAAGAGAATAAAAAGGACATGAACACAGATACAATCAGCCAGCTGTAGAAGACTGGATTAAATCAAAAAGTCATAAATACACCAGACTAGCGTTCTGCCTGCTCTAAGTTACTGTATTCTCCAAAAGATTGTTTTTTTAGCCTTCTCAATGTTTGATATACGCATATTTTTAGACAAGATTGTTTGTAAACAAAAACCTGATATCCTACAAAGTAAAGTCCTTAATAGTGGTTGTTATCATAGATATTACCAGAACACCAAAGTTCTTAAAATCCATAATTTATAAGGAAATAGCGATGTTTCATGTAACAGATATGAATGATAGCTATTTGAAAATGGATCAAGAATGCAATAGGCAGCATGTGAAGTCTTTCTTGGAACAGGTCTTCTGTGATCATAGCTTAAGTGATTATGTGATTGCTGAAAATTCTCGCGACGATAATGAGTTGGTTATATTGAGGAAGGGAGATATTGAACAAATTGGACTGTTCATCTGTATGCACTGTAGCATGATATTTGGCAGTGCAGAAGAACGTTCAGAACATTTACGTGTCCACTATTTTGTGTAGTAAATTTATTCATCCTTAATCGATAGGAAGTAGATGATCAAATTCAATAGCCACTTATGACGTACATTCGCTTTCGACACTTTGAGGAACTAATGATCAACCGCTAATCGTGTTGTCAAACCCTCCTGAAATAATTCTTTAATGGATTGGCAAATGAATCTAAAGTGTTACCAATTAGATAGAATGCCAGACCGGTTATGGCAATCATTAATCCTGGAGGCAGGATCCACCACCATATTCCGCGAGCTGCGGCATCAGCACTATTTGCTTCATGAAGAATCTGTCCCCAGGTTGGAATGGATGGGTCTCCTAGACCAAGAAAGCTAAGTGCTGCTTCCCCTAGAATTGCTGCCGGAACTGCGATGGCCATACTGGCAAAAGTTAAAGGCAACAATTGTGGGATAATATGTTTGAATATTATTCGGAGATCGGACTGTCCCATGAATTTTGCTGCTTCAACATATTGAAATGTCTTGATTTGGAGTGCTAAACTGCGAATTATTTTAGCTGTGCCCACCCACCCGAAAATAATCAAAAATCCAGCTATTAAGAAAATACTTCTGCCAAACGTGATTGAAAGGATTATGAGTAAAGGGAGAGCGGGAAGTGCATAAAAAATATCGTTTAGTCGCATCATCGACTCATCAGTTCTCTTTCCTCTGTATCCAGAAATGACACCATAGATCAATCCAATTGTTACTGATATAGTGGATACCGTAAGTCCAATAAAAAGAGCAACTGGAGATCCAAGTATGATGCCAATTGCAAGATCTCTTCGAAGATCATCGGTACCCATCAATCCAAATGTCTTACCCCCAAGAATGATACCTGAGTTATCGATTGTGCTTTCGTTGTCAAATAGAAAAAATGTAAGAGAAAAATGATAGTCGCCTTTCAAGAGTTCTTGTTTATTCAAATCCGAAAATAACATCGTTTGGGGGTTGATGTGATTAACATCCCAGTTTAGGAGGGTTTTATATTGGGCAAGATTTTGCTTAATGATCTTATCTGTAGAAAAAATTCTCCCTGAATATGTGTTGTTAATTCCTTGTGATGCAGGTAAAGCAGAATAATATAGATCAAATTTTTCACCATCTGGCCTCAGTACGGTGATCAAGATAACCGGTGGTATTGCGTTATATTTTGCAGAATAAGTGAACATGAAATCATTTGGGAAACTGTCAGATTGGATATTTATCGAATATCCATGTGATATTGTTCGTATGCCCTGAATATAGCCTGTAGTTATGTTTGCGGCGTTTGCATTAAGAATCATATGTTCAAACATTTTAGGTCCTAATCCAATATTTGTCCAGGCAGGGGCTGCCGTTTTTGGATAATCGATCCAATAAAGAGGATTATTCCATTGGGAGTATGCGGTAATGGGCACAAACAATAATCCATAGACCGATAGACTCAGTAAAAAAATCAGGATGACTACCCCAGTCAACCCTGCTGGTGACCGTATCAGGTGTTTAATTAGATTCAGGCCTGAAATTACCATCAGAACGTCTTCACCCTAGGGTCGAAAAATGCATAAGAAATATCGATTATAAATATGGTTACTATGAAGATTAGCGTACTTATGTACGTTAGTCCAATTATGATAGGTATGTCCAAGACTCCTATGGCATCATAATATAGTTTACCCATCCCCGGCCAGTCGAAAACTGCTTCGACAATAATGGACCCGCCGAACGATGCAGCCAAACTTAAAGCAACCGAGGTAGCGATAGGAGGGGCTGCGTTTCGCAATGCATGTGAATAAAGAATTCTCTTTCTTGATATACCAATTGTACGTTTGGCAGAAATGTAATCTTCTTTTAGAATATTGATAAGAAAATATCTTACGATGTATGCCCACGATCCAAAAGAAACGAATGTGATTGTGAGCAGCGGGAGTAACATGTGATAGGCAAGGTTTAAGGGATACGACGGGTCTGAGGGCGAGGTAGTTGGAGTGGCTCTTGCGGGAAAAATTTGTAGCGTGAATGCAAATAAAAATATCATGATCATTGCCACCCACCATGATGGAAAACTGTTGCTAAATATGGCAAAAATCGAATTGATCTTGTCCCAAATTGAACCATTTCTAGCAGCGACGAAGCTCCCCAATAAGATCCCGATAACGGTAACTATTAGTGTAGAAGACGTAAACAGTAGCAATGTTTTAGGGACTTTTTCAAAGATAATATCTCTGACATTAGAAGATCCAGCATCTGTTGTAAAGAAGTGCGATTTTCCAAGATCCAGAGTCATTACACTGATTAATCTATAAAGCAGCTTCGAAGGTGAATACCACGGTTCGTGTAGACCGAGTATACTTATTCTATACGCAATCTGACTATCTATATAGGATTGTCTTGCAGAAGGATTTTGGAATTTGAGATTACTCTCGTTTACTTCATCCACTACTTGAGTACGAATGTTTTCTAAAAGAATTTTATCCAAAGTAGGCCCTAATAGTAATATGGTAATTAACAACGTCGCAAATAAAACCAGGATCATGTTGAGGGATCGAAATAATATGAGTTTACGTAACCCCAAGTTTCTACGATAGCTAATAATAATCGCTGTTAATAATATATTCGACATCTACTATGATGTTGTGTTAGCCGCGTTCCTATCCTCGTCCAGGAAGTCCTATTATTGTGGTAGCAAATATGTCGGGCTTCAAAGCATCATAGCTTTGTACGAAAATCTTAAATTCGTTAGGTCCCTGACTGAAATGTTTTGTTTGATTTCCACTCAGTTGAACGACATAGTGACCCATCTGATCTGTCTTCTCGGCATTACCTTGAACAAGCAGCTTACCGTCTTTGTCTGAAATAAAGTAAACGACTGTTACGTTGTTACTTGGACTTCCATTAACCAATACACGGGTCTCGAAACTATAAGGTTGTCCAATACTTATTACTCTAGGCAGGGCGGCTGGAGTAAGATCGTTTATGGTGGCGACATGTGGATCCTCGTATCTGGACCAATACCCTTTCTCAAATGGATAAGTCGGATCTCTAAAGGCGCCAAGAGTTATCACACGGCCAGCCGGGTTAAAATTATCTAGGAAGAAAGGACCATTTCCTATTACAGCATGTCTATGCTTGCTGATCCATTCTATACTTGCATCATATCTCTTTATCGCGTCTTTCTTTGAGATCACGCCAATAAGTGGAGGTGGGACGAATCCTTCATTTTTCATCTTCTTCAACTCTTGCAAAATTGCTTCTGCATGATTTGGGATGATAAGGGAGAGCCAATCTACATTTTTTACAGTAGCTTGTGAGCGAGAATAAGCAAATTTCCCATGAGATACTAACCTCTCGGTAGCCGCACCTATCTCCCATGGTGAAGATGCCCAAACTGACCCAAACTCAGCAATCTCTTTTTTATCAAAGTGCCAGAAATCTATAAACGAAAGTATATTACTATCGTTTAAGAACCTGATTCCCTTCAATAATGGAAGGGCGACCTGAGCCTGTGACGTGAATTCTGGATCATAACTGGTATCATTGGTTCCCGTTAATGTTCCCCATTCGAAAGTGAAATACATTGAATAAAGCAGATCTGCTTTACTCATGGGTTGTCCATTTTGCCAATTCGAATAAAGATTCTTGTAACTAACGGCACTTTTTGAAGATGTATTCTGACCGGCTTCGGTCCATTTCTGTGCAGAAACGTTCCAAATTATAGCCGTAGGGTCGACATCTAAGCGGGAAGTCGGACCGGCAGTAGTTATGTTGGTCCATACAGTACGCAACGGAATTACTTCACCGGTGTAGGGATTTCTCGAAGTTGGAGGATCTGATATTAGTGAAAGAATGTTAACACAATAAATGTCACCGCATCCAGCGACACCATTCCACGCACCTTGATAGATTTCCTTAACTCCTACATTGATATTGTCCTCTCTGTCAGACTTTGCATTAATTACAGATATTCTACTCGGAATACCTGCGCCGTAATCATTTATCAAACCGCTTACCGAAGAAGAAGCCACGAAGGGGTCTACTGTTTGAGCTACAAACAATCTTACTGATTCTTGAATTCCTTCCTTTACGGCATCCTGGAGTAATCGATTTCGATCAGCTATTGATGTGAAATTAGAAAATTCTATTCTCTGAGTTAGATCGTCTAGTGATTTATTTTGATAATTCCAAAATGAAGGATTTTGCCAGCCTGGCATTTTTCCAAAATACGGGGCATACATCTGGGATGGGACTACTGGATTATACCTTACAAATGCAGATGTACCTGCAAAGGCCTCAGTATAAATCTGCCATTTGAGATCTTGTGGATCGGTCCCATACACAATGTCGTTAGCTTTATTCAAGTCTCCATAATCGCGTTGAACAAGGAATCCGAATTTCTCAAGTTCGGAAGAAATCATTTCTCCCATGGACTTACGCAAAACATCGTCACTCCTTATCAGAATTCTTACTACTATAGGTGACCCATTATAGTACCACTTGCCATCCATGTTGTTAGCACCAGCTGAAACAAGTACATTCTGCATCATTTTATGTGCAAGATTTGGGTTATATTGAAAGCCAAATGACTCTACAATAGGCAATATGCTCTCGTACTCGGGTGAGGATATACCAAAAGGATCGATCTGAGCATTTGCATGTCCCTTAAGAATTTCGCCTACTACAAAATCACGATTGATCAAATAATTCATTGCATATCTTAATTCTCGAAACTGAAATGGATTCAGGATGTTTGGATCAGTCGAAGGGGCGGGGTTTAGTAACAATCCAAAAGATCCACCGCTCTTTTCATAGACCTTTAGATTTGGATCATTATTAACCGCTGATACCTGCTCCAATGGGATTCTAAAAAAATAAAGATCCAGATTTTTGGCCTTTATTTCTTGTAGCGCTACGTTCCCATCCAAATACTGAATAAATTTAATCGAATCAAGATAAGCGCCTTTGTTATTATTTTCATCATTTTGGAAGGTGAGAGCATTCGAAAAGGTAAGAAAAGTCAAAAAGATGAGAGATGCTGACAGTAGCGTTACTAATAGAAGCGGTCTGTCTATTTCTCTTCGACCTTCCGGTATTAGAGGTCTTATATCAGCCTAAAAGGATCATTCCGTTTATTATTTCTGGGCTTCAAACGAAGATCGTAGGGATTTGGATTTAAATAAATGCTAGAAAGATATTTAGTAATCTCTTGAGTGGGTCGATCACCACTCGTTAGTAAATTTCTATATTCAGTGAAGTCTGATAAGGAGTGTCTATCCATTGAAGTTGAGAAAACGAGACAGAAATTGTCATGACTATTGCACCGAGCCATTAATTCTAGTCCTTTGTTAATCCATTTCATGGTATAGTCATCCTCGGATGGCAAAGAAAACCAACTGGGATCATTTTCAATGATGTTCCGGGGGAGTTTCATTGTATTTAGCATACATATCTAATTTCGGAGGTGTTTAATTAAGATTCGGACTTAGGGCCTCCTGACGCTGTTAGTAAGTACGTATTCCAGAAGCGCCTTCTGCATATGTAATCTATTTTCAGCTTCTATCCATACTACAGACGATTTTCCATCTATTACATCAGCTGTAACCTCCTCTCCCCTTTTGGCTGGGAGGCAATGCATGAAAATGGAATCATCTTTAGCCGACTCCATCAAACTGGAACTAACTTGATATTTTGGAAGAAATACCGATCTTCTAGTTTCTCGTTCATTTTCGGTGCCAATCGAAACGAAAGTGTCTGTCACAACAATATCGGCGTTTTTTACTGCCTCAGTAGGCTCTCTTGTGACGTCAAATGCACAATTATTCTTATAGCCGACACTTCTTACAATATCCAATACGGAATTTGGAGGTTCAAAGCCCTTAGGGATTGCAGCGACAACTGAGATACCGGTTTTCATGCAGCCTATAAGTAGATCACTACAAACGTTATTCCCATCACCTATCCAGGCTAGGTGCAAGCCTTTGAAATGATGCTTATATTCCATGATCGTCATAAGGTCAGCCAATACCTGACATGGATGAAACAAATCAGAGAGTCCGTTTATTACAGGTACTTTAGAAAAACGAGCCAAATTCTGTAAATCGTTGTGAGAAAAAACTCTCACTACGATACAATCAACATATAGCGATAGTGTTTTCGCGGTATCTTCAACAGACTCTCCACGAGACATTTGAAGATCATTTGAGTTGAGGTATATAGTGTTTCCACCAAGCTGAAACATCGCTACTTCAAAACTTACACGAGTTCTGGTAGATGGTTTTTGAAAAATTAATCCAAGAGTTTTTCCTTTTAATAGGTCTACTGATCCAATTTTTCCACTTTTAAAATCTGTTCCCTTATGGATTAGGGATATTATTTCCGACTCGTCAAGATCCTGTGTACTCAGTACATCTTTCTTATTCAATAAGATCATCGATATCTTGATCATTAAGATAGACTACTTCGTCGTTTCCTCCGGAACGTTCACTCTTTTTAGGTCGTTCCTTCTGTTCTTGATTCACTTCTTTTTTTTGGATCGAACTGTCTTGGTTTTCTTTTCTATCTCGTCTTAATAATCCGCTGAAAAACCCTTTGTCTTTAGGTTTTTGACCTTCAGCTATGGGATCGGGGGAAATAGTGATAGGCTTTCTCAAGGTGTCAGTTTGTAATTTTGCATCTCGTTCTATTGGTTCAATCAATTCCGCACCTGTCTCTTCCTCGCTTGCGCTCATGTCTTTAGAATTAAGAGTTCTTAGTTGTTCGATACCAACACTAGTGGGAATTTGTTCATTCTCTTCAATAGCTTCTATTGTAAAGTCGCTTTCTTCTGCGTTGACTCTATGATCTGAATGCATATCGCCAAGTAAAGATACTAGAAATTTTTCATTGTCAAATCTCACTAAATCATGGTACTGTTGCCCTATTCCAAGATATAGAATGGGTTTAGTAGTCACATGCACTATTGAAATAGCAGCGCCCCCTTTTGAGTCGGCATCACTTTTTGTTAATATTGCCCCATCAAAATTGGTGTACTGAAAAAATTCCTTTGCTTGATTGACAGTATCGTTACCAGCCAAGGAATCGCCTACAAAAATTTTAGCGTCTGGTTTGATTACTCTGACAATTTTACTCACCTCTTCCATGAGATTCTTTGATGTTTGCATTCGTCCTGCAGTATCAATAAGCACTGTATCAATATAATTTTTTTTTGCATGCTCCACGGCATCTCTTGCTACAGCTGATGGGTCTGCCCCATATCTTTGAGAAATTATTTTTATACCCAGATTAGTACCATGTTGTGACAACTGTTCTATTGCACCTGCCCTGTGTGTATCCGCTGCTGCCATAATAACCGATAAGCCTTGTTTGTGTAACAAATTGGAAAATTTCGCAACGGTAGTCGTTTTGCCAGTACCATTTATGCCTAAAAAAACAATCACATATGGTCCTAGCTTTGAATTCTTTTTTTCAATTACTTTCTGAATTAGATCCATTTTTCCACTTGCCGAAAAAAGGTTACTAAGCATAATATGTAGTCTTGACTTCACTATTTGTTCAGAATCACTACTCTTTTCAAGCCGGTTCTCAGTAAGATCAGATTTTATGTTGTCTATTATTGATATTGCAACTTGTTCGGCAACGTCGCTTTCTAATAACGAGAGGAATAATTCTTCAAGTATCCGATCGAGATCCTTTTCGGATAACTCCTTTTGACCAAGGTTTTTTGCAACTTCTGATAGGGCTTTTTTTAACTTATCAAACAATTAAGTTGAACCTTCCTATACGGTCTCATGCTCTTTATCATTATGTTTCACTTATTTGGTTGAATTCTGAATAACAGCATTTATCTCGTTTTGAATTTGGTTCAATCTGGCAGTTACCTGTTGCTTTTGTAAGGTTAACTGTCTTATTCCAATTTCAAACTCCTTAATTCTAGATTCAACATAGTCTATGGTAGATGCTTTAGATTTTTCAACTGTAATGCCAGCCCCAATGTTAACTAATAGGTTCCCTAATGTACCAATTGTAGATCTAACATAAATTCCAATTCCCAATGGAATCATAGAATCAATTTCAGAATCCGCAGAAAGTGCTTGGAGGGCTTCTGAAGCGAGATGAGCTTCCTCAATCAATCTGCTGAGTGCAGATTCTCTAGTCAAAATATCATTCAAGTATGTTTCAAGCATTTTTGATTGTTGGACCATATCTGCGACCTTCTGCTCAAGTGCAGCGCGCTCTTGAGGATCAGTCTCTTTGCCCATTTATCTTCAATCTTTTAAGCTATCATATAACTGTGACTAACTAAATATTAACATGTAATTTCTTGTTAGAAGTCATCATCATAACCAATATTCTGAATTTAATCATACTGTCTCAGAAAATCTGAAATTTATTTTCATATCTCACAATTGGAAATTAAGTTTGCCTCATCAATTTTCTCTGAAAATAAGAATTAACTTTCAGGCCTCTTTTTTCTGGCCATTATGTAGAAACCATGCGCTGAAATTAAGAACGCTGCCAAAGACATTTTTGTTGCAAAAACTAAGTTCCAAGGAACCTTTGGGTTTGGATACGGCACATTTATGGTATCTAATTTCATGACCCCTTGCATTGCATCTACGGTTATCAAAGAACTCCACACCATAAAATTATAGACAAATTCATAAAGTGAAACCACAGTCTATAACCAGTAAGATCAGTTGAAGTACTGCCCTTACTGATGGCTTGACGTCCTTTACCTTTTCCCCGCCTAACTTTGTAACACAATACCATGCTAACACTGAAACGATCATTAGATAGGTGACAAGTTTAGAGAGGCCTTTCACGGGAAATTCAGTAGTGACGAGTACATCACCTATCACTGTTTTTCCAGTAGATAGATATTCTATTAGACTGGCATATAACGCATACATTGTAATTGTAGCCATGATCACAGCCGAAATATAGAATACTATTAGGTATATCTTTCTAGACGATGTACTGTCTTTCAGCTATAATCGAATAGTCCATGCGATATTAAGATCATCAAATATTATCGGGATATAAAATTATATTATTATGCTCACGTCCTATCCTCGTGATGCTTATTCTGCTTGTACTATTTGTTGGCAAATTCGTAGTAGAGCTGGTTTTCAGAGTAGACCAGAACAAATCCTGATAGAGGTGAAATTTCTTTACTTTGATCCTTTCATAACACCTAATTTAGGACTGAACTTTATCTCGACAAGGGACCGATCTCTTGTTAGACGAGCTAACGTTAGGACATCTATGCGAGTGATGATACTACGTCTAGCTTTTGTGTAACAAGCTACATATTTCTGCTCTTTTCTATGCCTAGAAAGGTGAATGATACAATAACTACCATAGTTTGTTCTCACGAATCAGACCTTGATGGAATTTTCTCGGCTTCAATAGCGACAATTAAGTATCCGGAAGCAGATATTTCATTTTACAATTATGGTCGTAGCAATTTCGAGAAGATGTTTGAACATATAATGCTCAATGTAAAAAAGGAAGAGTCAACTGGAAAGATCATTATTTCTGATTTAGGTATCAATCCTGACGTAAAAGACCTTTCGATAAGCGCAATTCGGGAGTTTAGTCAACTGGGATGGGAGGTCATATGGGTAGACCATCATCCTTGGTCGAAGGAAGTTAAGAGCTCAATTGCACCTCTGGCGACTGTGATTCATGATGAGAATGGACAAAGATGCGCATCTGAGTTAATGCTTGAATACATTCGTATTGACAGTAAAGTTGCAAAACAGCTATCCATCCTGGCTCACGCCATGGATTTCATGACCGGAGGTGTATACACTGTGCCCATTTCAGAGTTAATCCAGTATTATCGGAATATTCCACATTCCGAGAAAAATCTTAGTGATTTGGCCAGAAAAGCTGCAAATGGAGTATTGTGGGATACTGAAATGCAGTCAGCATATGGGCGTTATTTAAGTATCTACGAAAAAGAAAGACAAAGTGCTTGGAAATCTTTTGTGATGCGAAAGATTGCAGGACTTGATGTGGCCTTTCTATGCATATCCAATTACATACAGAGTAGTCTGTTTTCTAAAGAAGTGTTTAGCAAAACAGGAGCTGATCTATGTCTTCTATATGGTGCAAATGGAAGGGTAAGCATAAGGCGCAGTAATAATAAAACTTCCTGCAGAATCATAGCATCCTTTTTGGTCGAGGGGGGTGGTCATGATTACGCAGCTGGGGGGAAATTAAAAAGTATTACTTTGGACACTGATGCATGTGTAAAAGAGCTGGAAAATGTAGTGCGAATTGCGCTCAAATAAACTAGCATTTTTACCAATTGGTAATTTCCAAACCTACTCACCAATCTTTGTACATGATTGCATAGTAGTGCATTGAACGACTATCAAAATCTTGAGATCTTCCAACCACCAAGGAATTGAGTTGATAACGCTTAAATTTGGATACGTGACAACTGTCCGATAATGGAAAGTACCGAGTCACTGGGTGATGTGGTATATGAATGTATGAGATGCGGAACTCCTGTGACTAACGCGGAATTGTCGAAACTTCCCGAAATAAAATGCATTTGCGGATTCCGGGTATTCAGAAAGGGCAGACAACCAATAGTGAAACAGCTTAAAACTATTTAATACCACATTAATTCTCCAAAATTGGATCATCTCCTGGGAGTGCTATTTTTGGTTGGAATGAGATCATTTATTACGTTACCGACACAACAGTAAGTATGAAAATAATTTGTCCTGATTGTAAAAAATCTGCCGAACTGTCTGACGATTTCAGCTTTGTCAAATGCTCAAATTGTCCACTTAATATGACGTATGGTGAATACATAAAGTACATTGCTTACAAGGATATAAGATATCGAGATATTTTGAGTGATTATAAATAGTATTCCCAAGTTTCCCACAAGGAATTTATAACATCGAAATATTATTCCTGTCTTTAGGACTAAACGTTTAAACCAAGAACATCACTCATTGCAAGCCTCTTCATCAAGGTCTTCTTTCAACTGTTCTTCAAATTCATCTTCTACTTTGTACTCTTCATCCACAATGTAAACTCCCAAACAAATCGACAGTTTAGTTGATGTAGTCATTTCTTTTTCATTGTCGAAATTATTGACAGAACATCCCTGTCTTTGACCAAATAATTGATAGGTAATCTTAATCCATTCCTGACATCAACAGCATATAATATTCCCTTAGCTAAATCGCTGTGAATTTCATTTGCAAGATCCTCTACGGATGACCCGCTCCTCATTAGGTAGGCATCCGGCAGAACATTACCACGTTTATCTGATAATTTGCCTGGATCGGCTACAGGATATACCACATTCATGTTTAATAACTTAAACACTGCCACATTCAATGCGAACTGTACCCCTGTCTGCAAATATTCACCTAGAATATCTTTTCTTATGAAATTAAGTGCCCATTTTTGCTTCTCATTTAGTGACGTCTTTTCATTTATTTCAAACCGTTCATCTCCCGGGAAATACCGTATTAGACCCTTGACTTGCGCTCGTCGCAAGGTGAGTTCGGCATCAGCACTACAGGGTACAACAAGCATGTGTTTGTTATGCTCACGAAGCCTCTTAAAATTATCTGCCGCGGCCGAAAGATCTACCTTATTGGCAACAATAAGTGTGGGCTTAGATAGCTCACGTAACGTTGAAGCAAACCTTCTGCTTTGGAGAGGATCAAAATCTCCTATTTTTTTATCGCTTAATTCGTTTTCTTCGAGTGCCCTCTTCACGTGCCACTCCTTCACTCCTATTCCCTGAAAGATTTCTGTTATTGACTGAACTGCATCCGAACCTGAGTTTATCGATCGTATTATCTTGTCCCTGTTACCTTCGAACAATTTCAGGTACCACAAGATCATCTCTTCTTCGATATCTGAAACATCTGCAATTGGATCTCCCGTGCCAGGTTCAGCTAGCCTTCCTGAAGAATCTATACTGCCTGATGCATCGACTATGTGTAAAAGAACATCAGACTGTGCTGCGACGGATAGGAATTGATTGCCTAGTCCTTTACCTTCCCAAGCACCTTTAATTAGACCGGGAAGATCGACAAGCTCAATAGGTATAAATCTCCATCCATCTATGCAAGTGGAATTCTTGGGAGAATCTTTTAAATTGAATTCTCGATGAACACAAAGGGAAATTACACTGGCATTTCCGATCTTAGGGTGTTTCGTTGTAAAAGGATAAGTTGAGATCTCCTCATTACTTGATGTAGCAGAATTGAAAAACGTAGTCTTGCCCGCATTAGTTTTTCCTATTAGACCAACTCTTATCATGTCTCTTTTTTCACGAAAAGATTATTTATATGTAGCAATCTGTTCGCATGTTTTGTCTCCAAATAAAGTAAATATTTTTCAGTTTTATATTCTGACTTCTGTAATCTTTCTTTTGTGAATGGAAATACCTTGGATCCATTCGGTGACTGTATCGACTACACTCCATTACTTCTATACAAACTCAACATAAGTATTCATACTGAAAAAATTATCTTTGAAACTTTCTCAAGGCTTTAATAATTAATTTCCTGGATTCTAGATGGAATTGTCGGCACAAAATAAACCAAAAATCATGTTTGAGAAGGTTCTAGTTGTGGGGCTTGGCCAACTAGGTCTACCCGTAGCCAAATACGTTAAACAAAAGGGTTTTGATACATACGGATATGATATCAACCCACACGCCCTGGAATTTGCCTTTGAGAATTACGGTATAAAGAAAATAGAAACATTTAGCGATATAGATGTGTTTATCTTATGTATTTCAACACACAAGCCTAACGACATTTACTCTCCACATATAGATGGCTTATTAGCAATAGCAGAAAAGATTTCAAAGGAAGCCAAAGACGGCTCTCTTGTTTCAATAGAAAGTACCATTGCAAAAGGAACCTCAAAAAAGATTTTTGAGTTGTTAAACCATAGGCTACATGTTGCACACGCACCCCATAGATGGTATGCATTAGAGGAAGATATTCATGGTGTCAATCAATTGCGAGTTATCGGGGGAGTTAGTGACTGCTGCCCTACGTTTGGCACTGGGATTTTATGATGGCCGAAACAATAATCTTAGCAACACCGACAGTAAGGGTGCCATTATCGAAAATGAAGGCATTCAAAATAGAAGTCTCGAAATTCCAATGCATCCGGTATCTGAAATTGAAATAGCAGAGCTAACAAAGGTAATAGAAAATGCTAACAGATACATGCAAATTGCATTTGCAGAAGATCTTTATCTGTATTGTCAAGCAAATAACATAGGTTTTCCAGAACTACGAAATGCACTGAACACAAAGTGGAACGTCAACATCCTGGAGCCGAGAGACGGGATTGGAGGTCATTGTCTTCCGAAGGATACCAAGATGTTTATACACTCATCAAGATCAGTTAGGAGTAAAATTCTTTCTGCAGCACTTGAAGTTGATTCTGATTATAGGAGGCATAGGCAATCTAGGTGCTCTCCGCTACTCTCGGTTCCTGCCCCTAAGGTCGACGTAAACTGACCTAGAGCCTGGTTTTCTATCCATATGAAGACTAAGACGGTAGTAGCTTTTGGAGCCCATCCTGATGACCTCGAAATTGGGATGGGAGGAACTATATCTAAACTGGCTGAGTTAGGGTACGACGTCAAACTGGTAGTCGCAACGCTTCCTAATTTTGTGAAGACGGATACGAAGGAAGAAAGGAGGTCGGAATCGATAAGATCTGCGAAAATAATGGGATGTCCAGTCCCAGATTTATTGGACATTCCTCCCGAAGAACTCACATTTGGAAGGAACTTCGTTACCAAGATAGATGGGATAGTTCAAAAGTACCAGCCCGAAGTCGTGTTCACACAATGGATCGGTGACTCACACCAGGATCATCAAGCACTTACGAGGGCTGTAATAGCGGCATGTCGAGACCAAAACGATGTTTTCATGTATGAAACGACAATTCCTGGTGGCATAACTGAAAACGCATTTAGAACTCAGCTATTCGTAGATATCACTAATACAATCGAGGTAAAGAGGAAGGCTCTTGAATGTTTTAAATCCCAAATGATTCGCTGTGGACATCTTTGGATACCGGCAGTTGTGGGCAGGTGTAGCTACAGAGGTTATCAAATCAATGTGACATATGCAGAGGCTTTTGAAGTAATAAAGGTCTCAAAATGGTAGCCGAAGTTCGAGGTTTCTATATACTGTAACTAACTAAATCATAATAACACAGAACATATCAATGTTGAGTGATTGGAACTACAGAGTGCAGCCGGCTAAAGTGACATGTGTAATTTGTAGGATTGGACTTTGGCGCAAAAGGTCCTTATGGAAGACTTATAAGGACTTTACTTCTCTGTCTCATTTTAAATGAAAATTTCCATCATTGGATCTGGTAGAGTAGGTTCATCGGTTGCCCTAAATTGTTGTATGAGGGAGTTAGGTGACGTATTACTTTTGGACATTGTGAAGGGACTCCCACAGGGGGAATCCATGGATATAAACCATCAACTCGCTGAACTAGGTAATGACTGTCACGTCAAGGGCTCTAACGATTATCAGGATATGATAAAATCAGATTTTGTGGTAATTGTTGCTGGAATAGGGAGAAAGCCGGGAATGACAAGAATGGATTTGCTCAAGACAAACGCAGGTATTGTGAAGGACGTGTGCAATAAAATTCGTACGTATTCTCCCGAGTCAATAGTTATAGTGGTAACCAACCCACTGGATCCACTTACATACCTCGCCCTTAAGATAATAGATTCAGATAAAGGAAAAGTGATGGGAATGGGAGGGATGTTGGACCTGTCCAGATTTAAGGAATATATTAGTTCATCTACTGGGATGTCCCGAAGCTCCATTCAAGCAATGGTTATCGGCGAACACGGTGAGAACATGCTACCCTTGGTAAGGTTTTCTAGCATTGGCGGAATACCACTGAATTCATTCATTAATAATGTTCAATCCAGTGAATTTGTGACAAAAACTCGAAATGTTGCGGCTGAAGTAATATCACTTAAAGGGGCAACTGTGTATGCTCCGGGCAATGCCGTCTCTGCAATGATAGAGGCTATTAGCAGAAACCGTAGAAAAATTTTACCAGTTTCGGCGTTCCTGGAGGGAGAATATGGTTATTCCAATGTTTGTCTTGGAGTTCCATGTGTCCTAGGTAGTAACGGGATAGAGAAGATTGTCGAACTCGAGTTGAATCCAGAAGAAAAGGAGATGTTCACAAAAGGAGTACAAAGCGTGGAGACAGCAATACGTGAACTTCCCTTATGATATTTGTTAAATTCCAAACGATCAAATGAGAATTCAAGAACGGATGTAAGAGCCATTTTAGAGGGTCTTACTTCCGGTAATCTTAGTCTCAGCGAAGCAGAAAAAGAGTTGAGATTCTTCAGCATAAGTCATGTAGAAAAGAATATTGCAAAATTAGATCCTTTGAGAAAGATGAGAACAGGGATACCAGAAGTTGTGCTTGCGAGTGGCAAGAATTATGATGATTTAGTAAAAATAGTGGGTACTATTTTGTCCAAAAGTGACCATGTTTTGGTAACGAAGATTCATTTTGCCGAAATGTGCAAGCTTCGTAAAGCGATGAAGAAGAAAAATCTGTTTACTGATTCAGGTCGAAACAGCTCCTGCCTATTCATTGCTAGAAAGAAATACAAGCAGATGAGAACAGGCGGCAAAGTGGGAATATTATGTGCAGGCACATCGGATATCGGGATAGCCGAAGAAGCACGACTCATCTCACAAGTTATGGGATGTGAGACATTCACAGATTACGACGTGGGTATCGCAGGAATGCATAGAACTGTGTCTGCGGTAGAAAGACTGATTCGAAGTGGTGTGCATATTATAGTCGTTGCCGCGGGTATGGAAGGAGCACTTGCGTCAGTTGTTTCGTCTCTGGTGGACATTCCTGTCATCGGAGTGCCTACTTCTGTAGGTTACGGCTTCGGATCTAATGGCATGGCTGCGTTGTCTTCTATGCTACAAACCTGTACCTTAGGTGTTGCCGTCGTTAATATCGATAATGGGATAGGCGCTGGAGCTTTTGCCGCATTAATTGCAAATGCAATTCAAACAAACAAAGCAGCATTGGCATCATGACTAAAAATGAGATAATTTTACATTATTTAGAACGTTTATAAGTGCTAAAGACTGTGTCAACTAGAATTAAGGAAGGTATGATGATTATATGGGTCATATTTATACACTAAGGCGTATACGAGATCTTAAAACAAATTATCGAAAACGAGAGAGATTACTAATTGGAAGAAAAAATTTTATGACTGTCCGAATCAGTGGACAAAACGTAACGGCTCAAGTTTTGAGACCTGAAACCGCTGGTGACAAAGTGATAACTTCTGTGCACAGCAGAGAATTACCTTCCTTTGGTTGGAAGGGATCCCTTAAGAATATTCCCGCATGTTATTTAGTTGGACTCCTTTTGGGTAAGAAATGTACAGACAAGGGCGTTAAGCAAGTAGTTCTATACACTGGTATACGCCCGTTCACATCCAGAATTGCTCGCCTGTGTCAAAGGACTGGTAGAGGCAGGTATAACTTCCCCACACTCAGAAAAAACCTTACCAGACAGTGAAAGAATAAACGGTGCTCACATCGCTTCATATGCAAATATGTTAAAAAGTAACCTTGAAGAGTATCAATCACGTTTCTCTGGATTATTGTCATTGGGGCTTAAACCTGAAGAATATCCATCACATATTTCGGAAGTCAAAGCAGAAATTTTGAACCGTGATCCCAAGCAGCATCATAGCAATAAAATAACCAAAGATTCTAGCTGAGTAAAATGGAGGTAATTTGATAAATTGGGTTTTGGTAAATTTACTTCGTCATCACGTAATCAAGAACAACAGACCGTATGGAAACCCCGAACAGAATTAGGGGTAATGGTTGCTGAAGGCAAGATAAATTCAATGGATCAAATTTATGAAAACGGAATGCGTATTCAGGAATTCGAAATTGTAAAGCACTTACTGCCTGATGTTAAGACTCATGTCGTCCACGTAGGTATAGTACAAAAACAAACAGACGCTGGTGAGATGACTCGCTTCAGTGCACTTGTTGCTGCCGGTAACGAGGCCGGATGGTTTGGGGTAGGAATGGGAAAGGCGTCTCAGATGAGAATTGCGATAGATAAAGCTACTACTAATTCTATTCTGAATATCATTCCGGTAAAACTTGGATGTGGAAGTTGGGAATGTAGGTGCAATAATTACCATTCAATACCATTCAAAGTTAGTGGGAAGGGCGGTAGTGTAACTATTGACATAGTCCCAGGTCCAAGAGGACTTGGACTTGTGGCAGGGGAAAATATTAGAAGTCTTCTGAAGCTTGCAGGTGTCAAAGATGCCTGGACAAAATCATTTGGATCTACAAGCACGTTGACATCTACAGCTATGGCAATTTTTAATGCTTTAAGAGGAACTTACAAAACTGGCTGATTGATAGATGGCTCTGTTAGTTGTTCGAATCCGAGGGACAGTCAATATTCCATACTGGGCTGACTTGACTCTACGGAATCTCAATCTTGAGAAGAAATTTAGTGCTACTATAGTACCTGATTCGCCAGTTTACATCGGAATGTTGAGAAAAATAGCCGAAATGATTGCATGGAGCAAAGCTGACTCGACCATCGTTAAGGAACTATTTTTGAAGAAAGCCAGAAAAATAGGCTCGACTCCTATATCAGACGCTGACGTTCCTAACGACTATGGAAATTTAGAGGGACTAATCACTGCAATAGTCGAAGACAAAGTCAAAATATCAGAGTTGAAGAATATAAAACCATTTTTCAGATTGAATCCGCCAAAAGGTGGGTTTAGAAGAAAGACGAAAAAGGCATATTCTGATGGTGGAATTCTTGGGAAGAATAAGGAGTTACCAGACCTTGTAAGGAGGATGTTATAAAATAGCAATCCTTAATTATGGAATTATTAATGGCTTTGGTTATACCTTAGGTTTACCAATAGGGGATTATAATTAGAAATGGCTACTAGATTAAGAAAAAGTAGAAGACAGCGTGGGACCAGATATTGTGGCTGGGGCCAAATAGGACAGCATCGGGCATCTGGCAGTAGGGGAGGAGTAGGCGGTGCAGGAAAACACAAACACTTCTGGATCAGGACAGTCATTGAGGAGCCCGACCATTTTGGCCATCCCTCTTCGAAATCTTACAGTCGCAACGTCGTTAAAAAATGGGCTAATTTACGAGATTTGTCCTCCCTTATAACTTCGAATAAGGGTGTTGAAAAAGAAAGTACTGTCGAATTAGATTTGTCTTCTTTGGGAATTAACAAGCTTTTAGGGGGGGGTACTGTGGACAGAACCCTAATAATAAAGGTGGCATCTGTATCTGAAAACGCAAGAACTAAGATTGAGTCTAACGGAGGTAAAATTATTTTAGATGAGCACAGTACACACTGAGAGCATTGTAAGGAAAATAATCAAGAAAGTTTCAGGATATATTCCTCAGGTAGAGAAACCTAAGAAGAAAATAACTCTCACTGAAAAATTTGTTTGGTCTGGAATTGCGCTATTCGCTTATCTTGTAATGGGCCAGATTCCGTTATACGGCGTGACTAGCGCTCCACAGTTTGATTTTTTACAATTTGCAAGGGTAATTTTTGCAGCTCAACAAGGAACGTTACTTGAACTTGGTATTGGACCAATTGTAACTGCCGGATTGTTGATGCAATTGCTAAAAGGTTCTGATTTGATAAAACTTAACTTTAAGAACCCTGACGACAGGTCCTTGTTCACGTCTGCAACAAAAATAGTCACGATTATAGTAATAATTGCTGAGGGCGCACTCTATGGAGTGAGCGTTTATGGCCATCTTCTTGCAAGCCCCTCGCTAATACCGATCTTGATACTTCAGTTAGTAGGGTCTAGCATAATTGTAATGTTTCTTGACGAGTTGGTTCAGAAGGGATGGGGGTTAGGGTCAGGAATAAGTCTTTTCATTATGGCCGGGGTTGCTCAGGGGATTTTGTGGAGTCTGTTCAGCCCTGTGCCTGCGGAGGATGGTCCGGTAGGAATATTTCCATTTCTGATAGATTCAGCTATTCATGGAGATTTGTCCCAAGTATTTTTCCGAGCTGGCCAGCTTCCAAGTATATTTGGATTAATTGTCACTAGTACAGTATTGCTGGTACTTGTATATGTGCAGGGGATTCACATTGACGTACCAATTGTCTCAACAAAATATAGAGGATTCACTGCGGTATATCCTATCAAGCTGCCTGTATACATCTAATATTCCGGTGATATTATCCTCTGCTCTGCTTGCTAACGCGGTATTTATGGGGCAGATGCTTTGGGCTAACTACAATCCGGAAAACGCCAATCCTATGTTTAATGTTATTGCTCAATATGATCCTGGTAGCCCCCAGTCTCCTACGGGAGGCATACTGTATTACGTTACAGCGCCAAGAAGCCTCGAGGTTGCAGTGCAAGATCCAGTTAGAGCAGTTGTATATGTGATTTTCCTGACGACGATCGTTACTATTTTTGGCCGACTTTGGGTTGAACTGGGAGGATTATCTCCCAAGTCCGCTGCCAAAGAACCTGTTAGATGCAGACGTGCAGGTCCCAGGTTTTAGACGTTCGCAGGGTTCTGTCCA
>CAVSLF010000008.1:0-46951 GCA_963728595.1 uncultured Nitrososphaeraceae archaeon | reverse complement strand
AAAGAAATTACGAAAAAGCTTGAAGGAAAGGTAGTCTGTTATAACAGGTGGAAGCACCGGGATAGGCCTTGCTACCGCAAAGAGGTTCACCTCAGAGGGTGCACATGTTTACTTCACCGGTCGCCGGCAAAGTGAACTCGATGAAGCAGTAACGGAGATCGGTGATAATGCCATAGGTGTTCAAGGAGACGTGTCAAATCTCGCAGATCTTGATCGTTTGTACGACACTATCAAACAACGGAAAGACCAAATAGATATCCTATTCGCAAACGCGGGGGTCGCCGAAGTCAGTCCTCTGGGGAAGATCACGGAAGCCCACTTCGATAAGACATTCGACATCAACGTAAAAGGTACACTCTTCACAGTTCAAAAGGTGTTACCGCTAATGCCGGACGGCGCTTCGATAGTGGTTAACGCATCTGTAGCATCATTCAAGGGTTTACCGGCTTTTAGCGTTTACGCCGCCACCAAAGCGGCCTTGCGGTCATTCGCTCGTAGTTGGTCAGTTGACCTGAAGGATCGCAAGATAAGAGTCAACGTGATCAGCCCTGGGATGGTCATCACGCCCATCTGGAATGGGCTTGGGAGCGAGAAGCAGATCGAGGAGACGAAGTCTCAGTTCGCCGGGGTGACGCCACTAGGTCGACCAGGGACTCCTGACGAAATCGCCAAGGCAGTAGTATTCCTTGCTTCGAATGACAGCAGCTACGTCACTGGCACGGAGTTATCCGTTGATGGTGGATGGGCTCAAATATAATGTCAAAGGCATGATAGGCTATCAGGGGAGGAGAATTACAACGAGTAAGGAAATTAAAGAGAAAAACAAAGTACTTGTCCTTGAAGCTTTCGACACATTGTTCAACCAGCGTGACTATACAGCGGCTGAGCGCTATTGGTCGCCCAAATACATCCAGCATAGTGCCCACATCGCACCTGGTCGCGAGGGCCTGTTCAACCTCATTAAGAGCATCCCGCCAACACTGAAGTATGAACCGGGAATGATTGTTGCCGATGGAGATTTCGTAATCGTCCATGGACGGTTTTCTGGCTTCGGCCAGTCTGTGAACTGGATCGCACCCGACATCGTTCGCATCGAGGACGGGATTCTGGTCGAGCACTGGGATGTGATTCAAGACGAGGCGACCCAGGAGCAGTCGAAGAGTGGGCTTCCCATGTTCGGTAACAAGTTTTCGGAGTGAGGTTGGATGAACAAGGATACAAACCAAATAACTGAACCTATGTCTGAACTTTTTCGAGGAAAAAATTTTGGTTTTTTAAGCACGCTTATGAAAGATGGTTCACCACATGTTACCGAGATATGGGTAGACATCGAAGATGGCAACATTATCGTAAATACCGCTGAAGGTAGATTAAAGCACAAGAATATATCCAGAGATCCTAGGGTAGCTATATGCGTGGTTGATCATAACAATCCTTATCACATGGTTATAGTCAGAGGAAGAGTTGTTGAACAGACTAAGAAAGGTGCTGAAGAGCACATAGACAAACTTGCAAAAAAATACCTCGGCGTTGATAAATATCCAACTGAGTCTCCGTTCACCTGATGAAAAGAGGATTATAGTAAGAATAAAACCAGAAAAAGCAACCTACCAGACCCGGGGACCTCCAAGTTAATAATTATGGGTTATTATGATCTGAATAATATGACTAAAGTAAAAATCGTTGAACCAAACAATGGAAGACATATTGCGTTCGCTGGTGACATACATACAATTGTTTTATCAAAAGATGATTCAGGGCTCGCTCTGGACAACGGGATTGAAGAGTGCTAAATCCTTGTAACTCTATTTCGTCAATTTTTCCCGTTGTAGTGATTAGATCCTCGTCAACTTTTTCTTTCCCTATTTCCGTAGTTGAAATAAAATTATTTTAGGTTTGATAAGCCTTTAATTTGGCTTATCCCTTCGATAGAGGGAAAGATGTAATCTGGTTCAATTTCAATCGCCTCATAAGCCTCTTTGCTATCTTGACCTCTGTCTATCAGACATGTAAGCATCCCAGCAGATTGAGCGCCCGCCAAGTCCCAGGCGCTAGAACTAACCATAACTATTTCCGAAAGCGCTATCCTTAATGCTTCATGGGCCATATAGTACGCTTCTTTTGAGGGTTTATATTTTCGTATACTTTCTACGGTGAGGACATAATCAAAGTATTCTCTTATACCCGCATTGGTGAGAATCTCATTTGATTTGCTAACTTCACCATTACTCAGTATAGTATAAATTAATGCTTTATTTTTTTCCTTTATTTTTTTCAATCCAATTAAACCCACCTTTACGTCTGGAAATGCGTCCAGGTGCATTCTAGCGATAATAAGTTTCTTTACCTGATCTTCAGTTAACTCTAAACGGAAAATTTTTGCAGTAGACCTTAAGGCTCGTAGAGACAGTTTATTAAATGATTCATATCTGTTTAAAATTGTCATTAACCAAGCATACTGAAGATGTTTAGATCTCCAGGCCTCTATAAATGGTTTTGAGTCTACTCCTATGTTTAACTCGGGAAAGACTTTAATGATTGATGCATTGTCGATCAGAGTTCCAAATAAATCAAAGGCTAGTGCCTTAATCATATAATATTCTAGTTTCCATTATAATTGTTAAGTGTTACCCTTCATGAACCGATCCAAAAACAGATCTGTTTCATAATCGTTGGAACTAGACATTGTTCAATTAGCAACTAGCAACGTCATTACTACATTAATCGTGGATGAGTAAATTTCTTAATCAACAAATAAAACTTTATTTCTGATTTTCCCGATTTGCTCAATCTCTACTTCTACAGTATCACCATGCTGCAGATACCTTACTTTTGAAGATAATGATAAAGCTGTGCCAGTTGGTGTGCCAGTAGAAATTATATCTCCAGGTTCAAGCGTCATAACTTTGCTGAGTTTTTGAATTATTGTTTCTATATTCAGAATCATTTTAGAAGTATATGAATTCTGTCTTACTTCATCATTTACTTTAGTGATTAATCGGAGATTATTTGGATCTGAAATCTCATCTGGTGTGATCACCCATGGTCCACAAGGGCCAAACGTGTCAAAGCTTTTGGCCCGGGTATATTGTTTGTCAATAAACTGGATATCTCGCGCAGAGATGTCATTTAAAATAAAATATCCCCCACATAATTTAGCGTACTATTTGTATCAACGTTCTTGCAGTTTTTATTAATTACAAGGGCCAGTTCACCCTCGTAATCTAGCGGGCCTACAAAGGAAGGACAAATTATATCGTCAAAAGGTCCTGCCAAGCTGGTTCGAGCCTTCATATATATTACAGGGTCTTTTGGTGGTGATCTCCCAAAGCGAAGCCAAGTAGCCTGGTCCGAATAATTAAACGCTAAACATATTACTTTAAATGTTCTTTTAATAGGCGGCAAAAGTCTGAACTGATGAATGTTATGCTCAAATCGTAATGTTTCAAAGACCTGGCTTACCCAATTTACATATCCGGAGAACAGGAAATCCTCTAAATCCGTTGGAATAGATTTGTTTGTTTGAGATGCTATCTCGTCTGCTGTGATGGCATTTCCTTGATTATCCACGATTGCAAATGTATTTGATGACCATTTGCCATCTCTATTATCAGAGTCAGCTATTCGAGCTATTCTCAACTCAAATCATTATATTTTCTATTTTAACAACTTACATTTAAATAAATCAAATTCAAAAATTCTTCAGCGTATATTGGTTCAAGTCGCAAGATAAACATTTATTCTTGGTGGCTTATTGGCATAGAATTATAAACATGCATATATCGTTGATTTAAGATATTAAGATATATCATTAGATTTTCGAATATTACCATATTAGGTTATTAAATTCAACAAGCAAATTAGTTCTGACTTGCGCCAATCAAACCTATCATGTATGTATTGCATACGATACGTAAAGGAACTGATATCAAGGTGCTTCATACTAGATATAATGGATTTTTGCTTGCGTCGATTGCGGTTGTATAATTACAACAATGGTGGAAAAACAAACTGGTATCTGTCCCGTGTGCAAAAGCATTTGCAATAGAAGGATTCAATTATTGACCGTTAATATTCCGCAGATTCACAACTAAGCTGATGAGTGTTATCCTGCTCTCCATGCATCAGTTTTTTCTTATTATCTAAATTGAAAATCGTCTCCAAGTCTAATAAAATATTATTGCTATAGTATACTTGACCTTTTTTCTCAAACCTACAGGGTTAAATTAAGTTTATGAATTTGGAAATTTCGACGTTTCATACGTCAATGATAAGAGGGAAGTTCATTCTCCACCGGAATCAACCTGACCCACTTTATCATTTATCTACCAGGCATCCTCAAACGTGATGCAAAACACATTCTTCTCATTTACTAGTAGGACTTCCACCTGGCTCTACCATACCTTGATTAAGGTCCTTATCTTCTGTCGTATGTGGTTTAGAGCCATTTTCCTCTGCGGTAGTTTTGGGAGGACTGTTCTCCTCATGTTCACCTGTTTGTGGTTCGTGAAGTCCAACCTGACTGAAAGTAACGCCCCCAATAAGGGATTCCCCTTCTTCATATGCTCTAATCACCATACTCCTTACTCACAATTCCTTGATTGAATTTCATCATTGCCGCATTGAGTTTTCTCCAAGCATTTCGCGTATTGTTTGATTTAGCGCCCAGGTTAAATGCGGTCATCATTGATATCGATAATGCAGCAATGAATGCGAATACCTGGCTATACCCAGCACCAATACTCTGAATTCCAGCAGCTGTAAGCAACGAAAAGAAGGTGGCAACAACACCCAGAAGAATGTGCACAGCCCATAGTTTTGTTGTATTTGATGCCCATAATTCTAAAAAATCTAACATACCATGAATTTCTTTTGTTACAGGAGTACCTCGGTATATCTCCGACATATTCGGTAATGGAGTGAAGAATAAGTATTTCATCAAGCAGGATGTGAAGACATGTGTATTAAGAGAGACTCCAAATTTTTCAGAAAAAAGAGCACGATGCTTTAAGAATCAAAGCCCCGAGCATTCTGCACGTGGTAACGAACATTCCCCACATTCTTGCAGATTGCAATTACAGTCCGAGCACTTGATCTGCATAGACCGTTTAAATTCCACCATTTATTTAGACACTTTACTACGAATTACTTCTTGTATCACCTTAGTAGTATAATCTTTAATATCCTCGTCTGTAAGGGAAGATTCTACCTGAGTGTCTTCTTGAAGTCTTCGGGATAGCTTGTCCATCATAGAGAACATTTTAGCTCTCAATTCCATATCTAATTCTGCATCTCCTATGTCTCCAATCAATTCTGATTCTTTTTCTATTGAATTACGAATGGCCTTCCGAATCCTTACGTCGTTGGACACGGAAACTGCTGCAGAGTAAGTCCCCACTAATAAAAGGACAGAAGACCAACAAAACAGGCAGTCATAAGCCCTAATGGCGGAAACAAAGTATTAAGCATACCTATCGCTTTATTGGTAACCACGATTAATATCAGACCATATGCAGATATATTTAAAAAACTCTTCAAAGATTTTTGTTGAATCTTTCCTGCCATAGACCAAAATCCAATTCCAAAGAAGATTTGTAAAACTTTAAATAAATTTACCAATATGTCTCTATTTGTCTAGCTAATATGGATATCAAGCCATATGATGTATTAGATTACAATGGTAACAATTTTTCTAGTTATAACATATAGACAATATCTGATGAATTGGTAGGATAGGAATACAGTAGGGGGTCCTTCAGGTCCTCTGCAGTATGCCCCAGTCTAATAGCCATTGAGAAAATATTAATAACTTCCTCTGCATGAGGGCCTAATATGTGAGCACCTAATATTTGACCACTGTCTCCCTCAATTAAAACCTTAAATCCAGAACAATTCTCGCCTACTCGTCTCGAAGAAGCCCACTCATTAGTTTTTTCATATTTTGTCCTAAACTGCAGTCCCTTTTGTTTGGCTTCATTTTCCCCCATACCTACTGCCGCCAGAGGAGGTATAGTAAAAACCACACTCGGTATGCCAGTGTAATTTGGTTGAAGCATATTTCCCCTGATTAAATTAGACGATACAATATTCCCTTCGTAAGTTGCCACAGGGGTCAAAGGCGGCCCTCCGCTGTCTGCTACATCACCAGCTGCATATACACATGGATTAGAAACGCTCTGGAGATATTCGTTCACCCTTATACCTCTAGCAGTATGATCCACGCGACCTGCTTTCAGATTTAGGTCTTGAACATTTGGTTCACGCCCAGCACCATGTACTACCAAGTCAGTTTCGACGGTTGTCATGGACTTCTTCCCAAAAGTGGCAACATCTGCGACATCACTTGAATATACAACCAACTTGCCATCAGAACTCTTTTCGACTTTCTTGACTGCTCGACTCAGCTGAACATTTATCCCGATTTCTTCACTTCTTTTCAACAATTGATTTACAAGGTCTGGATCAAAGTGCTCGAGGGGTTGTTTACCACGATGTATTATTGTCACCCTTGCTCCCACACGTGCAGCGACATGTGCGAACTCAAATGAGATATATCCGCCACCTACGAATACTATTCTATCTGGCAAATTATCTTGATCAAAATCCAAGAAGTCATCGCTTGTAATGATGTTCTCTGATCCAGGAATACCTAAGTTAATAGGCTTTGCTCCTGTTGCTATCAAAATAGATCTCCCATTGAGAAGGCTATTCTTGTTGTTACTATATTTTAGTACATTGATTGTGTTTCTACCCGTGAAGCTGGCGCGTCCATGGAATGTATTAATTCCAGCTTTAATATACCCTTTTTCCCTATGTTCAGAGTAAGGCTCAGTAAAGGTTTTCTTGAAGCGCATTAAATCAGACCATTTTATATGGACTTCTTGTGAGCCCGATATACCTCTATCCTCGTGTCTTCGGCTTGTATCAATAATCTTTACTGCCTCCACGAAAACCTTTTTTGGTTCACACCCACGCAATGCACAAGTACCACCAAAGGGAAGCGAATCTATTATGGCTACACTCCATCCTGCGGAGCGACATTTATGTGCAACAGTCGATGCTGCGGTGCCTGTTCCTATAACGATTAGATCAAACGTGTTTCCGCTATTCAATTGCTAAACCATCAAAATTCCTTTCAAATAATAAGCGCTCAATTCCCTTGTTATCTTAAACAACGTAAACCTTATCAATGTAGCACCATTCCCACCTCACTCGCTCTGAGTGCATTCGCTTTTGCGGCTGTACAATCCGGTCCTTGCATACCTTCCTCAATAGCCTTAACTTTCGCTACGGCACAATCACCCCACACTTTACTGAGCCTTACGGCATCTTCAGCGATCTTAACATCTTCGCTCGCCTTCTGTATTCTGGGTATATGATAGGATAGTTGCCATACCAAAACTACTATTAGGATTACTGCTATACCTAGGAAAAAAATTCCTCGTCCGGTACGAGTATGTGGCTTCCTCTTGCTATTATGATTATTGTTACTATTATTGTAATTCGTTGACATTATTATATTCTAGCATCTATTAGCATCATCATCTGGTTATATAGAAGTAGACTCCTAATGGGGGAATTTGTCGCAAAAAGTGGTCGGATACTGTCACAACGGGAATCAATCCAAACGCTGAGATAATCTATGTCATGTATTCCATACATATCCATTACATGTCTTGCATACCGTTTAAAATGTTCATGATTAGATCTCTACCTCCGTTTAAGATTACTGTTTCTTCATATGTTAGACAAAGTAGTATTAAGGAAACAGTTTGTTTGGAACAAATATATTTTGCTGTTAGGGTGCCTTGTGTTTCTTCAATATTGTAAATCCTCGCTTATCAATCCATTGTTTTCATAGAATGACCCTGTCATGTTAGATCCATTATTTGGCACCTCTAAATTTAGAAAGCCATGGCGTAAGAATTGTGTCTTTACAAAAGACTGTTGATTAATAAAATCATGTAGAAGTTCACCCGCAGTTTCGAGGGTGACAAAAATAGGACCGTTTAATTTATTATTGTAAATACTGGTTTTCTTGTCGAGTATTATTGGACTATGTGAATCAGCAATATTGTATTCGAGAGCATATGTCCTTTGGTAGTTATGATTATGACCTTGTAAAACCAGACCCACTCTGTATTTATCAAATAATGGGTGATATAGATCCTGAAGTTCATTTTTGCGCGAATGAGTGCTAATTGAAGAATTTAATGATCGCTGGAATCATCATTGGCATCCTCGAACTTGCAGTCTGTGTGTTTATTGCCCAAGCCTTGAGATCAAAGTGGACAAAAACCCAAATAAAGAAATCGCCTTTGAAGACGACACTCCAATCTAAGACATGAGGCACATTTTTCCTCTTTCGTTTACGAAAACAGTATTGACGTAGTTTTTCAATCATCAATCACTCAACTATCAAATTTGTGTCGGCGACGTGTCATTTTTGACCTCCCTCAAATAGTAGGACCATCTATTTGAAATGACTGTATATTTCTGTTAATTATTTGGGTCTTTTACCTGCATCTTTTACCATATTATAATTAGGTGGATGTTGGGAAAATACAGCTCCCTGATGCGATGTCCTCTTTTAGGATTGAAGTCCAAAATTAGGTCACCTTCACCATTGCATTGAAATTTGTCAAGGCCTGGTCCACCAATGAGTACATCATGGTCGCCACCCCCAATCAATAAATCGTTACCTTTGCCGCCAGATAGCATACTCCCTCCTCCACCTGTCAACAAATTAGCTACATCTTGTCTGAGCTCGAGCAGGTCACGTACGATAAAAAAATGAGTTAGGATTGATAAAAGTCTGGCAAATTCGCTAGTGTTTGTTGGGAAGGAAGTTGATTCGCATAAATCAGAACCCCACACGAGTCGCATCTTAGCATTAGATGACCGGTCTTTGTAGCCTTCAGTGTTGCAACGGAATTACAGAGAAGGCAATGAACCAATTTTGGAGGAAACGAAAATGTACTGTAGGTCATGGTCAGAATGTCCATATATATATAGCACCATTATTAAGTTAGTCGTTTACTAATACTCACTAACTCATTATCCTTACCATAGCATTAAATCTCCCTACGCCCAATAATTATTATCCAATGGATAATGACGCTTCAGACCCAGCGAAAATAATCAGTGAGCTTGTAAACTTGGCCCAGAGGCACCCCCTAAAGGGCATTGACCTATCCAGAGCAAAAAGACTAATGCGTATTCTCAAGCGAAGCGGTTATACAAACAAGGAAATCCATCAGCTTACCGGTAATTCCTGGAGTGAATCTACCATCAAGCTTTATACCAGGAACACGACAGGAATCCAGCCCAGTCTAAAGACCAATCATATAAAGCTCTTTGATGAGATAATACACAACAATTTTAGTATCGTCGACTTAGAGAAGAGTTTGTTTCTTGTTTCTGAGTTGACTAACGAAGGTTCAACCTTCGATGACATCATAGCTATTTTACAATACTTTGAAAAGGAAAAGACAATGATCCCCTATTTGACAGAGTCCCTCTCTAAATTAAGGGAGGCTGGCATAAAGGTTGAAAAGTTTGTCCAGCTAGCCCAGTATAAGGATGAATTAGATGCGCGAGGATACGATCTGGATTTCATGGGTCGTCTTTATGAATTTGAAAACAAATATGCGGACACGCAAAAAGCTCTACAGGCCATACTAGTATATGAGAATATTGCTCAGATCGAATCTGAACTAAGGAAGACATCGAGCGAAAGGAAGGAACTAAAGACAGACATTATATCCCAAAAAAAGGAATTGGCTGAACTTATGATTCAGAAGGAGAAATTAAGAAAGGAGATCAGCATCGGTGAAGAATTATCTTGTCTCGGGCTTACGATTATGGCGTTACGAGAATTGAAGGAACTTGCAGGCAAGTATGGACATGATATAACTAGTCTCGTTAAAGCAATTAACAAGTACGATGAGATAACCAAAATAGACTCGCACCTCTCTTCTCTTCTAATGAAAAAAGCAAATTTGAATGATTCTGTTGAGAAGTTGCAAAAGAAGTTCGATCATCTTGGAGATCTGTCAACGACGTGTGTATTCTTTCTTGACAAGTTCAAATTTGATCTTCATGATGTGGACCTTATCCATCAAGTAGCCGCAAGATATGCAAAACCATCAGAGTTCTTTCGGGCACTTTACGCGTTTTCATCTCTCAAAGAAATGGAGCAGAAGATTTCTGATCTCCGGCTTGAGAAGATAAGACTTGAGTCAGGTATTCGTGAGCCTGCTGAAAAAAAATCGGAGTTAGAAGCACGAATCGGTACTCTCGGAGAGACCGTAATATCCACTGTAGAGCATATATCAACTGGAGTGGCTAAGGTATTCAGTGACACTGCAGATAAAATTGGGAATCGCCTAGAACAAAATCTTACGGAGATCATAAAGTCGAATGAAGAATACTCCAAGTTGCGTGCACGCATATTAGCATCGGAGAGTCGAATGAAAGTTGCCAATATAGTCAATTCAATAATTAATAATGACTTAGAAATAATTAGGACCATCCCCTTGACCTACTTATCATTATTTATTCAAGGGGCACTAAATATTTGCAATGCTAGACAATTAAATCTCAGGTCGCTTGTCAGTCTTCCGCTTTTACACAAGTATGGGATAGTGCCTCCTAAGGTCATAGAATTAGTTGACCTTTTGGATATGGGTAAAGCCGCTTGTAGGTCATTAATCAGCCAATGACTTTGGTAACGTATTGTTAACGAGAAAATGTCACCCGGAGCTCGATCTGAATGTCCGCATATTGTACTGGACTGATCATGGTGACCCTCCACGTGGTAACACAGTGAATCGCGCCCGAATAGAAGAAGGCGAACTGAAAAAATACCTGACTCCAGAGATTCTTCTGACGCACTTGATGGAGGGCATTGGAATGACACTTGATCTCAAGGGGAATCGAATGTTCACAACTGACTTTGGTGGTTCAATCTATTCAGCAAAGCTAGATGGATCAGTTAAGAAAATGTTATTAGACGTATGCAAAAAGCTAGATCATGTTTAAATGAAGTGGCTCAGTTAATTTTAGATCCTAACTATTTTTTGCCTATTAACTCATAAACATATTTAATATGTTCATAAATTTTCAATTTCTTATCTTCTGATATTTTTATTTTTTTAGTTCTAAATGTATTGTTAGGTATCTTTCTTAATGCATCATTCAACTCTTTTGATATGATAATTTGATCATTATCAGCAAATCCCTCAAGCCTACTGCAGAAATTAACATCATCTCCAATCGCAGTAATCTGACTTCGAAAAGGAGAATACCAATATCCAATTCCCAGGTAAGCTATCTATGCGTTTATCTTGATAGTATCCCCTTCTATTTTAACTTCGTAGCTCTCTTGGTCATATGTTTTAATATACGACATTTCTTGACCTACAATTTCCATATATTTCTGCCACTTTGGAGGTAAGGGTTCCATGTTTGGAGGGATTTCTAGCACAGGTTCTCCTACCTTCTTTCCAGTTGTGATATCAAACTTTGCGGCATGGAAAGGACAAGTTACTATGTTTTGGTTGATATTCCCACGCGAAAGCCTGGCACTCATATGACCACACCTATCAGAGAAAGCATAGAACTTACCATCAAGATTGGCTATTACGATTTCTTTTCCATTTATCTCTGTGTGTTTCATCTGTCCCTTGTTGATTTCGCTCACTTTGCCCGCTTCAACAAAATCTTGATTTTGGCCCATGTTCAAGTTTACGTTAGGGTAATATTTATCCGTTGAATTAGTAAGTAAAGCCAAGTCTATCAAATAGGTCTAAAAATCGTGTCAATTCTGATTCACAAACCACTGGCCCCACTAAAATTAGGAAGCTGAACCCTTAGAGACCAACTGAACCCACTTGATAATTTAGTATGCGAGTAAATGACTATCAAGATCCAGTGTTTGAAGTCAACTTTTTTGATTTTACGTAGGCCCCTCAGAGATGGTTTGTAAAGGCTACCTGTCATTCCTAGATTATCCTAATATGGAATGTCGCACCTTAGAGAGAGGGACTATCACGAATACATTGTTACTCCCCGTCTTAATAAGCGAGTAATTTCTAGTATTGATATGAAAAATATAATATTTCTGATGACCATGATTATGGGTCTAAGCATGATCATAACAACAAATGCACAGGGACAAACTCAAAATAATACACAAGTAAATCAAACTGGAATTACAAACTACCTCGACGGTTTTGAAGGAGTAACTGTTCTCTATGAAAGTCCTAAGACTTTAGTGCTTACAATTGCTGATGTTAGTATATTTGGTCCAGCGGCTGTGTTTGGTCCAGCATTAGACTACGCGAAAGAAAAGGGATATTCCATAGATGCTGTTACAGTGTTTACCGAAACCTCGTCGGCTGTTGGCGAGCACAACATATCTCACACCTAACTATACAGTATTTATGTCAAAGTGATGAAATCGTCTTATTTTCTGTCAGTTATTTTATTAGATTATAAACTCTAATGGGCCGTAGTTACTCGACCCACCAGAGCGGCACGACTTTATGGCGAAAGAGTGCCAAAATTAGATCGCACTGTATAGTATATAGACACAAGTTTGAATCGAGTATGATTAATCATAAGAAAATATCATGAAGGCATAATATCATGCTAGGCGTATAATATTATGTGCCAGCATTTCTAACATCGATAAAGAAAATTCTGGATGATCTGATCTTGGAACTCCGGGTCAATTGGGAAACTAGGCCAAGGGGTTATCACCCTGGATATCCCTGCTGCTGACTCCAGGCCAGCAACCAGTTCTTAGCCTTGACATACTACCACATAAGTGCAAATTGATGCGCGTGGCTTATTTTAGAAAGTATTGATACCTACTTTCAGTTATAATAACAGAATATGATTACTAACTAGTTTTACCTACTAGGCGTTAATTTTAGCACATGAAAGATATTCTAATTGCAATATCTCCATGAGTATGAACTTAGAATAAGACGGTTAATCGTAGCTGTTACCGCAGGCATACTAGTAACTATCTATTTTTCTTGTACTCTCGTTAATAATGGACCCTTCATGAGTTCCTATGCGTTCGCATCAGTAACAATCAAACTATGAATCCTTTTCGAAGCATGGACTAGAGTTGCAATATCCTACAAATTGGAGCATTAATAATACTGAAAATGGAGTATTATTTACTTTACCAAGTAGTAATGAAGGAAGAAATAAGCCAACTGTTGACCTAGCCATTTATCCATCAAACTGTTTACCAATTAACCTAGTTGAGGATAGGGAGTTAGATAGAATATCTGAAAGGTACGTTCAGAACGTATCGTTAGACAAATCTACTACGCTTATCAACGGATTGCAGGCAGGAATTGTAGATTATAACGCCATTAAGATCAAATGGCATGAAATAATAGTCACAAATAATGAGTTTATTTATTATCTAAATTACTCGTCAGATCCAAAGTCTTACGATGGCGATTTGTCCACTGTAAATAAAATGGTTAATTCAATAAAGATAACGAGACCACTTTTTAATTTGCCAGCAGACTCGAGTTCCCATGATACTTATCAAAATACTACTTATGGGATTAAAATTAATTACCCATCCAGCTGGGATAGGAAAAACTATGCATTTTCTATGAACAATAGGGGTGTTGTTATATCCGGTTTTGTCTCGCCTTGTGAAGGACCGGGGCATGGCCTGCCAAATAATGTTGTCATTACAGTGGCTCCATTGACCGCCGACAACAAGAACCTTAGTTATTACTACGACGAATCGTCGAAATACTATCGCGAAAGATTATTTAATTATTACACTCTACTTAAGGAAAACAAATCGATTTCTATAGGTGCTCAAGATATCCCTGCCTATCAACTTGAATTCAATGCCGCGAATGTTGAAAGACCAGGCTTTCAAGGCATTGAAATAGGAACGATTGTTGGAAATAATCTCTATATGATTTCCTATAACGCATTGAGTGCAACCTTCTCAAAGGATTATCCAGAATTCACACGAATGGTAAATTCATTGGAATTTAATCCGGTGACCTTGAATGTTAAGATTAACCAATCCATTGATGAGTCCAAGTGTCTTGCAAAGTTCGAAAACCCGTATCATGGCTTTCAAATAAGTTATCCACTAAAATGGATAAAAGAAGAAAACGACGGTAATGGAAATATTGTATCATTTACCTATCCACAAACACGTAAACCAGGAGTGCTCGAGATTAGTGTCGAAAAATTACAATCAAATGATATCTCACTCAAAAAATATGTGGACAATACTCTCGCAGCCCATGAAGCAATGTTAAACTTCCGTCTATGGCACATGATTCCAACTACGATTGGAGGATTGAATGCGACGGAGTTAGTTTATGAGCATGCTTTCGAAGTTGATAAATATGGACCAGTTAGAAACATGTACAGAACCTTGGAGGTTCTGGTACTAGATAATGGTAAAGCATATTCTCTAAAATATACATCCAGTGCGTACAACTTTGCGCTTCATTTTGATACAGTTCAATCCATGTTCAATTCGTTTAGTTTTACGGAGTTCCCTAAAAAGATAGAAGTTGGCTATATTGACAGATCTATTGGCATAGAAATTACTTTTCCAAATCAATGGTCAGGGTATCTTACGAAATCCTGAAATAAGATTGGTGTTACAATCGTTTCTGGCGACGATATATCTTCCTCCGGGAGAACAACGCATCAACATGGTGGTCTCAAAGCGACTATCGCCCTTTTGATAGAAAATGCTACAAATTCCAAATATGAAAAGAATGTCTCTTCAAATGGTACCAACAGTATCTCATGCCAAACTCAATCTGTAAAGAACCCTACAGCATCACATTTCAATTCAGTAGAGTTTCAGAATAGGGAACACAGAACCCCCAAGTCCTAATCTAGTTTCAGGCCTTAATCCATTCATCCGTGATTTGATCAGAACAAGTTACTTCCTAATGAACTGAGTGTAGGAACCACATGTGTTACAATTAAATTATTGCAATGCAATTATTTTGTTACTATCATCTAACACCCATTTTGCGAGAAACTTCGAGATTACTGGGACCGATTCTCGGCCACCTTATCGCGCGCTAATAGCATCAAAATCTTGTCTGCCGTGTTTTCTGGACTCATAGGTTTTAGTGCAAATTCGTCAGCCCCATAATCTAAAATCATTGTTTTATCAGAATTTTCGTCCCCTATGACAAGGATCTTAATATTAAAATCCATTTTCTTAATATTCATAATCAGCATCGAGTCTCTATCGAGGGCTATTTCCGAACTAGCAATAACAACATCGACTTTAGACTCTAAATTCTTGATTTGTTCCAGACAATCAGTGGCAGACTTAGCCTTGTGCACATTACAACCTTTCAGCCATAAAATGCCAGCCATCGCACTTGTAGCATCTTCATTTTCTAAAGCAAGCACCAAGACAGGCTGCTGTAATGCCATTAGAACAGTTAACCTTTCTAATATTAATTAAAAGTTTGTCTTGTGACGGGACTCAAGCCGCTTCCTTATGCCTCTTTAATTCCCTCTTCGCCAACAGATAGAGAACCTTATCCGCTAGATTCTCAGGACTGATAGGCCGAACAACGAGGTGATCTATATTCTTCTCCAACAACTTTTCATCTTCATCGGCATTATCCGCTATAATGACCACCATAGTATCTGGCGTCATTTTCTTAATTTGATTCACAAGATAAAAATCGTTTTCAACGGCTGACTGTTTATCCATTACTACTACATCTATTTTGTCCTCCATCTGGCTTATTATGGACAGACAATCATCAATTGAATTTGACTTGGTGACTTTAAAGCCCTTGAGATTCATCACGCCAGCAAGTAAATTATTAGCATCCGTGAAATCAACCGACAAAATCAATCTTGGGGCTGAATAGTCCACTATACTAAGGAGTGCAACAAAGTATAAGAATCTCAAAACGATCCGTGGACACAGATCCAGTAGAAACTTTATCTTCCTAAATAGGGGATATAGAAACACGTCTAAATTCCCCCCAGAAAGAAAGAGTTAATCAAAGCATTAGTAGGTGAAAAATACTTTGCCTAAAAGTTCAATAAAAGTATAAAAAATATGGCTTAGAAGTCAGGATTGAGAGTAAACGGGATAAGATCTTCAAGACTAAATGGCGAATGCCACAAGCTTATTGAATGACCTTGAGCAATATGCTTCAGATAACGGTTTGAAAGTTAGCGAAGTAGCGGTGCTAGCATTCAGTGAATTCTTGAACAAGAGTAATAACCGGAAATAACGTTTCTGCATTAATATCAGTTGGCTAGTATTTCAAAATCATAACCCTTGAATTCGCATATTAGAAACTGGTTTGCATCTTCTGATTCCATTTCCTTGAGACTAACGAACTTACGTTTGGCTTTATGAAAAGCAACGATATCTTCTATCCAACCAGATAATTGGGTTTTGTTTTCAGTCATTCTTCCTCTTCTTTGGTTTGGTACGCAACCTTACAGAGCAACAAGGACATGTACGAGAACTAGTAAGTAGATAGATTCCACAACCTGAGCAGTATTTTGCACCGCTACTATAGGGAGCGTACTCCATGACTCCGTTCATTTCATAACAAAATCCAGTGCATGCCATGTGGAATACCGAATAATGAAATCGTGTCTTATAGCATTCGGATCATGCTAGTGGGAGGGAGTTATCTACCAAAAACTTCAGCAACCGCATGAAAACGTCCCAATTTTGTAATTCTAACCTTAACTTTGTCTCCAGGATTTGTATTATTTACAACGATTGAAACTCCTCTAAGTCTGGCTACTCCTGATCCCTCTTTCCCCATCTCTTCAATGGTTACGATATATTCTTCCCCGACACTTATAGGAGCCCTAGGCGCTTTTGCCCCACCAAACTGATTACCTTTGTTCACATACTTTTCGTGGCTTCTTGCCCTCAAATCAATCGAAATTAATCAGAGATAATGCCATAGGTAGAGAAATATCAACACGGCACTGAAACTTTCCGCAAGTATAGAAACCTTGCTAGACATATAACATCATGTGCGCACCTTAGCGAGAGGGACTATCGCAAGATTGATGAACACACAAACGTGAAAGCATAAATCATTTAACGTTTATAATAACAGGTATTGACCAAAGAGAATTTCGAAAAAGGTGACACTTGGTGTTCTATCTTAGTTAATGAAATTAAAAACTACTGGTACTTGTTACGGCATTTGTGCGGAGGGAAATTTAGAGTGGTGGATGATAAGTCTGGTGGAAGTCTAATTGGAAAAATATTAGACGCATCAGATATTTATCATTGTTAAAGTAAACATGAATACAGAAGAGGGACAATCTATGACAACGCTATCTTAATTTAACAAGTGATAAAATAAGAGAGTGACAAAGTTTACATCGTCATTATAATACTCCGATGGGCCATATTGTTGCGACGCAAGGCCACCAGAGTGGTACTCTATGGCAATAGACAATACCAAATTGTGACAAGGCTACATAGTATTTACAACTTAGTTGAGATGAGCGACTAGGTTTTTCGAACATACGATTTGATTTTTTCCTTCATTTCGGGCGTCATAATTTCTGCTTCCTTGTACCCGTGGTCCTTAACGGCATGCTCTGCAGCATTTTTCATAAGTTCTTCCTCAGTATCGCCCTGTACGAGACAATCGCAATCCCTACCAACATCGCGACATGAAATTGTATACATATGAATTCATGCGAACTTCTTGTTCTTAAGGATTCATTCGAATCTAGTTCCAGGCATAGTAAGAATACAATGAAGACAAGTTCTCATTCGGATAATGAACGAGATGAAGTGGTCCTTGCTCGCTCATACTCTTGAAGGTTCAGCCCTGTCAGACCTATACAAAAACGCTTGCTTACCGTCATTCATGCGATATGTTCCTAAAGACGGTGAGCAAGTGGTTTTCGAAGAAATTTTTATTCCAGATGTCGATTGATTAGTTATTTTTAAATACAAACATCGAAGTGTCTTTCCATCAATATGGACCGAAGTAATAAGTACGACGGATAGTGCTGGTACTTTAGGATGAGTCAAACAAGGGGAAGAGTACTCGTGGTTGACGATGAAGTTGATATCGCACGAACATTAGGACTCATACTGGAAAAGTCTGGGTTCGAAGTTGACATATTCACGAATCCCAAAGTAGCATTGGGAAGTTTCAAGCCCGCATATTACGTCCTTGCAACGATTGACATTAGAATGCCCCATATGAATGGCTTCGAATTATACTCCGAAATTAAGTCCATAGATAATAAAATCAAGGTACTTTTTATTACTGCTTTAAGTGATTTGCATGAATATGAAGATTTCAAAACTGATGTATCGCCAAAACTGCATCAAAGACACTTCGTTCAAAAACCGGTAAATGATGTTGAATTTCTAGACCAAGTATATTCTATCTTGTATTAAAAACATCTTCTGTGGTTTCTTTTAGAAATCTATTTTAATTTCCTTCCATAACTAATTGGACCCTAACATTCAGCTCGTGCTATGGGGAGGGAAGATAAGAGAAATATTTGCTGCTTAGTTTTAAGAAACGTTGTCTAGTGGGAGGTAAATACCCACCCATTCTAAATACATGTATGAAAAAGATCCTTACCATGTTAATGGCCTTATTCACGGTAACGGTGTCAATGTCGGCGTTGGGACTAGCAATACATGGTGGTGCAGAAGCAGGACTTGCGGTGAATTAGGACAGAAAAGAAATGAAGAGACATCTAAAGACAAAGATAAAGATGGCACTAGTAGGATTCATTGAGATTGATCCATTCCAAGCACGATATTGAAGATTGGGGAACTAGTGGGACGCAAATGAATGTTTTAACGTCAATAAACAAAATTGTGGATGATCTGATCTTGGAACTCCGGGTCAATTGGGAAACTAGGCCAAGAGGTTATAGTCCCATATTAGGATGCGGATGAAAAAAGATAAATCGGGATACTCCAAGGAAAAAATAAACCATGCCGCGTATTTTACTTGTGGACGATGACATAGATCATCTCATCACGTTCACTATGATTCTTCAAGAGGCTGGATATTCTGTGGATAAATGTACTGGATCTGACGCCACTCTGTTGGAATTTAAGCCCAATTATTACAATCTATCAGTGCTAGACTATCGAATGCCCAGTCTAAATGGTCTTGGTTTGTACAAGCGAATTAGAAAAATAGATCCAACCGCGAAGGTATTGATTATAACGGCAGCATTCGAGGAGTTGAATGAGGACGTAGATAATCAAACACAGCAAGACAATGTAAGGGTCATAAGAAAACCAGTTTCAAATGGAGAGTTACTATCCGAGATTAAATTGTCACTCGGCGATAACGATAAAAATTGAAAAAAGTTTCATTGGAAAAAAATAGGGGGTGAAGGGCCCTACTGACCACAGGCCAGCAAGCAATTCTTACCCCTGTGAAGACTCTTCCGAGGGATGTAGTGATGCACTTGGCCCTTCAGGGTTACACAGTCAGTCGGGATTACACTTACAATCATCCTTCTAACCAGGAACTAAATTTGGAGCATGATATCTGGGCAAGAGGAAACCCGACCTTAGATGGCAAATTTACAAGGATGGAGATCCTCAATTTATCGTTAACTTAATATTCAATCTATACTTGCAGATTGATGGCAGCAATCGTGCCTTTTGTAATCTTTTGAAGGTAACGTTTAATGAAAGTATAAGCTGGGAGAAATCAATAACTAAGCCCAGTCCCGATTGCATGAAAGTAATTCCCTGCAACTTTTCAACAGAACATAAACAGATGTTAAGTCATTTGGCAATGCTTGTTAGTAAATCCTATCCAGCCATACCAAAGGAATTTGACAAGTTGATTATATCGCAAGGACTGCATACAGTACGGAACTTTCATTAGACAAAGAACGGACAAGTTACTCAGATAGTCTTGACGCATTAAGGCTAGCATGTAAAATGTATAAAATGAAATAATTACGCCGGTGAATTATTTAACATATCATAATCCGGGGTACTTAATATTGTACAAATCTTAAATAGAACAAACTATTAGCAAGTATGTTGAATACTGAGAAAAACTCATTATTCTTAACAATGTCTGTAATAATTTCCATCATAATAGGCACAACAACTATCATTTTACTTGATATTGGTTTGAACAGTCATCAGGCTGCGATAGCACAACAAAGTAACTTAACGTCCACTGAAAAACAAATCCTATCGAAGGGTATATCATTTCAGATTGATAATGTAACATTTTCACATCATACAGCAACTGTAAATGGCATTCAGTTACATTACGTAATGGGTGGGAAAGGTGATCCAGTGATACTAATACATGGATATCCGCAATCGTGGTATGAATGGCGCCACGTAATGCCCGCTTTAGCCAAGAATTACACAGTAGTTGCACCCGATCTACGAGGATTCGGGGATTCTTCAAAACCATATACTGGTTACGATGGCAATACTACCCAGGAAGATATCTACCAATTGGTATCAAAACTAGGTTTTGACAAGATTTACTTGGTCGCGCACGATGTTGGCGCACAGACAGCGTATTCATTCGCAGCGGCGCATCCCGACATTGTAACAAAATTAGTCCTTATGGATTTCCCATTTCCTGGTTTTCTACCACCAGCATTTGGATCGAACGGACCCTGGTGGTTTGCTTTCTACCAAACACCTGACATTGCCGAAGCCCTGATTCAAGGTCATGAAAAAGAGTACTTATCATGGTTCATGAAAGGATTAGCCTATAATCCATCGGCAATAACTGAAGAGGACATTGACGTATGGGCAAGTAATGCTGCTTCTCCCGGTGGGGTTCGTGGTGGAGTTGAACATTTCCGGGCCTTCCCTGCTGACGCTATACAAAACAAAGAATCAGCCAAGGCCAAGATTACATTGCCTGTATTGGTACTAGGCGGTGATATCTATCCTGCTTTAGGCGGCGATTACCCAGGTAACTTTGCGCTAGAATCTACTAAACAACTTGCCACAAATGTAACTGGAATTACAGTTCCACTTTCTGGACATTGGATTCCAGAGGAACAACCAAACTTTGTAATAGAGCAACTATTCAATTTCTTTGGAAACAGGTACTCGATGAATGTGCCTCAATATATAATCGATACAGTATCGAACTAAGATTAGATAAAGAAAAGACAGGTTATTCAGGAGGTCTAGAGGCGCTCAGGCTCGCTTGTAAGATGTATAAAATGAAGTGATAGTATTGAAATTATTAAACTAATTTTCTAATATTAAAAGTAACTTATGAAAAGATGCTAGACCAAATCGTGCTTAAATAAGCCCGCTTCGAATTTAGACTGTTGTCTCCGTTGGGTCAGTCGATGAATAGGCCTGTAGCACCGCACCAGACTTTAACTCCGCGTTTAATTCGCTATCTTTGATCTCCCACTTAATTGTCACACTATAGTTTACAAGAGAAATTTATTTTAGTTTCCCTATTGCAACTAAGTCATGTCAGATCAGGTATCATCAATCCCTGCACCACAAACTCCGAAACCAAAACCACGATTCATATTCTCAGACTCTAGGCAGCGTAATAGACACATACAACTCGTATGCAAAGGAAGGATTCGCTCACTGAATGTTTCCTCAGGCTGAATTCCCCTATCTGCAAGAAAAGAAATTCCTATCTAAGGTCCTCGATGTAACTAAAGGTCCTATACTAGTATCCGTTCAAAGTATCCTTGGAATCATGGCCGTTGATTGGGATTCTCCAAAAAGAGAGAGGAAAAAATAATGTATTATACAACGGAATGGGAGGCAAAAGACCATCTTAACAACACTATAAAATGTCAACATGAGGCGGAAGGGAAATACATGCAACAAACAAAAGAAACAAGGACTAAACTAAATCCTAACGGTGAAGAATTGGTTCAGTATGTCAGAGGACCAGCACGCGAAGTCTACACAATTCCTTGGGATAAGAAAAAGGCTAACGAACTATTAACTTCAGAAAAGGCATTCGGTGAAGACTCCATTAATATCACCAATATGAATGAAGTTCAATACGTAGTAAAATTTAGTGGCAATCCAGCCATGTCTCATCATCATGAACATCATTTGGTATGCAAGACTTCTTAGACTTCAAGTACGAAAAACTCCAGGAGTTATCAAGAACGGTAAAGAGTCCTTATCTTGCAGACTTGGAAAGAAGAGTTAATCCCTACAAATAACTTAGTCCGTTAATAAATTGACTAATTAATCAGCGGCCAGAAACCTAAATCTTTAATATTTTGATGTCGAATATATGTCTCAATGTCTGATATGATGGACACTAAATCGAAACTTCCTCGTTCAATATCAGAATTGGAATCCCTTGGTTTAGAAACCCAGCAATTAAATGAATTAAATGATTCTTACGAAGTCGAAAATCTAGTAGAAAATCTCAAGCAGATGCTCTTCCAGGACTACAAATCCATGCCTGTATTCACAGATTGACACTAGACTACTAATACCCGACAAACTTTTTCTTTTATCTAGACGTTAATAAAGACCGTTGATGTGCGGCAGTTTCTTCTTTTCTTTTTTGAATTTACTCAACCTTTTTGGCTAGCCTAAGAAAAGATAAATCATTGATTAACTTTCAGGGATTGTCTACTTGATCTGAAGTTACAGAGAAATTTTATTACTAGGTATTGAGTATGTCCTGGTTTAATGACTAATACAACTGGTCAATTGAGTAATTTGACTGAAACACTCACATCAAATCTCAACAACCCGGTCAGTTCCTCTGAATTTTGAATTAAACGCTGTCTTAGATAGGGTATAAGCGGTGTCGGACTCTCAGCCGCTGAAAGTGGAGGAAAGATCACGTTTTATGGGAAGGATCCGATCGTGCCAAGCTCCCTTAGATTCGGATCAATGGCAGCGGTCACTTTGGCAGCGAAGGCTGTAGCGAGCAAGCTGGCATCTGGAAATTCAGAAGTGTGGAAGGACAAGATATTCATGTCGATGTACGTAAGGCGCTGCGGCGGTTTGCGAGCATTCTTCGAGCTTAAATGGGAGCTGAGATGTCAGATGTGACGATAGCGTCAGTGCCGTTCAAAATGCAATGTTACAGTGGCGCGCCGATGAACTAGAAACGGCCGCTGCGGAAGCAGGTCTACCCTTTGCGATGCTTCGTACAACTGAAGAATTTATGAGAGAACCTCAATATACAGAGGTACTCTCAAGAGAGCCTCTGGTAAAATTGGAGAAGATAAGCGAAAGCGACCCAGTACCGTTCAAGTCTGGAGGTAACACTCCTCTGGATGGAGTGCGAGCCCTAGGGATGGGCCATGTGATCGCCGGATCAGGTATTGGTAGAGACCTGGCCCTTTTCGGACGAGATGTCCTAAACATCTGGCAACCACTCGACTGGGAATTAGATCCTTTCTACTGGACGTCTCATGTCGGTATGAGGTCAAGCATCCTTGATTTACATGAAAAGAGAGATCTAGAAAAAATGAATCAGTTGTTGAATGATGCAGACGTATTCTTTTCGAATCGACGCCCAGGATTGTTTTAATTCCTATTATTACCTGAAGTCCTTCAAAAAGTTGTATCATCTTCCCAGACAACCGAAGAGGTTAAGAAAATTATGACTCAAAGAAAAAACGCCCACGAGTTACACAGAATAGAAATCCCTAAGATTCCTTACCGATAATTAGAATCTTATGCAATCGGATGAACAAATTGAAATCTGGGTTGCCCAAATGATAGGAATAGTTAAGGAAAAAGACAGCCTATCAAAGGAGCAAAAAGAGTCAGACCTTGATGATCTAGAGGAACAAATCAAAGATAGACTAGATGACTCGAATTTGAATTTTGAAGATGAATATATAGCAGAAGTGATGGCAAAGTTAGCCGATCTTAGGGGCCTGGATAGTCTGCCAGAATAAACTCATTCTGTCTGGGCCTATTGAGCGGCCAGTCAGTTTAACTAAGTCATTCTAAATTATACCTAATCGTCAACGTTTTCGAAAGTTATGCCTATCCATCTACTTCATAAAGTAGTTGACTTTTACTGTCTGACACATACACCTTACTGGTTTCAGGATTGATGAGTATGACGTATGATGCTAAATAGGTGTAATCCGTAAAAAGTCTTTTCCATATACTAGTCTTGCCAAAAGTGGTTTTATGCACCTTCTTCAGATATCCATCATACTGCATAATCGCTTTTTGAAATGATTTTCTCATGTAAATTGTATTATTGTTGCGATTGAACGCAAATCCAAGTTGTGTACCAGTTGACGGCAGACCCACACGACCGATTATTTTTTTAGTGTTCAAATCAACTGCTAATAACAATGTAAATGCGCCACCTCCTCCTCCGGCTGAAGCCGTTCCATTTGCTTGTACATACAGAAGCCCTAAATTCTCATTGACAAGTACAAAAACTTGGTTTTGTTGAGGTACCTGGATCCCATTTACTGGCTTTGAAATACTACTACAAAATACTCCTAAAAGCTCAAAATCAGCCGGGCTAAGTTTCTTTTTACTAAATAAGGCGAGTACACCCGCTACCTGATGATCATGAATCAATGGGTAGCCCGCGAAAGATTTCAATCGCTCTCTCACTGCCCACTCAGTATGCTTCGTCCTTGGGTCGTTTGCAATGTCATTTGTTATAGCGGGTTTCTTACTCCTTAGTATTATGTCCAGATCCATTATAGGCTCTTTTAGAAATTCACCATTCCTACCTTTAGGATTGCCTGCGCTAAACTTCAAAACCAATCTCTTTTCCTTGTTGAGTAACCAGACTCGAACAAAGGACGCATCAAAATATTTTACCAGACTATTCGTAATCGCCTTAAGTTTGTCGTTCAGATTATCATATTCGCGCAGTGAGTTGATAATCTTAAATACTCGCCACCTTCTCTCGTTTAGATCGTGTTCATCAATTACTGCATATGGGAATATTTTTTGAGCCTTTGATTCGTAGGTACGGAAGTCAGTAAATAAAGTTGAAAAAGCTTGTAGAAAGTTAGTTATTTCTAATTCATATTGGTCGAATGAATCAAATACAAAATGACAGATCCAGTCAAAGTCCCCACTCAAACTAGCATGGTATACACAAAAGGGTGCTTCTGTCAAATACTTTTTTAAGCGTTCCACTAATTTTTCAGAATGGTCTGAGATTCTGAACTTCATCATTACTGTCCGATTGACCTTAGCTGAGACATATTCGGGGTTCAGGATTGCGGAATATCCGAGAATTACATTCCTGTTCTCTAATCTTCTAAGCCTGTGCCTTATTGCTCTATCCGTAATGTCGAATCCCAGATCTCGGAGTTTGCTAGTGATTTGCAGGGATGTTATTCGCGCATTCTTTCCCAACTGTGAAAGCATAATCTTGTCAATTTCATCTAGCAATAATTACATATACAATTGATAGTTTAAACGCTTTTCCAATACGGAAAAATATTCCAATTTTTAGAGTATTGCTATATAAACCTGGCTTCCATTATGGAAATTTAATTAAAAATTTAGCTTCCGAACTAGATAATTAATCGGTGGACAAATATAGACCACGCAAACTGATAAGCTTTCAAAATGGATTGTTCCTGAGGTCTTAAAGAATAGACTGCTAAATGGGAGAAGAAAATTTTTTTCGTCTGTCCTCGAGAGGCGTTTGGTCGTTGGCTTGTTAATTACTGCGATATGCGGATATTTATTTACGGCCGTAGGTGCTGTAGAAGCCACAAACACAACATGGCAGCCAATAAAACTTGGATTAAGTATCTGGGCGCCTAGTTTTTTTACTTATGTTGCACAAGAAAAGGGATTTTTTGAGAAAAACAATGTTAACGTAAACCTGACGTTAATTCCAGACTACATACGGATGTTGGAGGACTATCGCAACGGCGACGTCGATGGAATATTGGCAGTATTTGCTGATGCCCTATTCCAAAACTCTGAAGGTATAGATTCAAAAATTGTATACATGTTAGATTATTCGAATACGGCTGACATTATTGTTGGCAAATCAAATCACGATGTTAACAAATACATTAAGGATAATTCTGCTTCCAGTAATTACTATAATCTATCATACCTTAAGGGAAAGAAGATTGGTGTTGAGGGAATCAATAGTTTTTCACATATGTTTGTCTTGAAGGCGTTAGAACTTTCAGGATTGAAAGAAGGCGATGTTGAGTTCGTCAATGTGCCAGCTCAAGATGTTACTCGCGCGCTAGAACACGGAGATATTGAATCTGGTCATAGTTATCAACCTTATACAATAGAAGCTTTAAAGAAAGGTTATAAGGCGTTATTTACTGCGGGTACTGTCCCCGGTCTTATAACAGACGTCCTTGTTTTTCGTTCGAGTATTGTAGAGCAAAGGCCTAGAGATATTGAGGCAATAATAAAATCAATAGTTGAAGCTCAAGAGTACTATGTCAACAATAAAGCAGATGCTATAAAAATAATGTCCATGAAATCTGGTATCGGTGAAAATGAGATAATGAATGGCCTCAATAGTGTTGCATTACCATCCTTAAAAGAAAACATCAACATAGCATTGAACAGTAGTATTAATGAGACAACATCATTATACGGCTCCGGAAAAGAGATAACCGAATTTTATACAAATAGAGGCCAGATAAGTCAATATCCTGACCTTAACCAGATAATAGATCCGACATTTGCCAACGACGTGTCTAGGATAATCAAAAAATAGATCTGCTACAAGATAACACGGTAAGACTGGAAAAATCCGTAAAGAATGAGATTCGTAGGTAGTTGGGACATTAATGAGAATCAGAACAGAGCTTCTTGTCATTATGATTTCATTGGTATCTGTATCCATAGTAATAATTTCACACATAGCGATTGATAATTTAACTAAAACGATAAAATCTGAAATCGAAAATGAATTTGAAATAGTTGCGGTAAACTTAATGGACAAACTCTCTAGACAAATGTTTGAAAGACTTGCGGATATTCATTTTCTTTCAATTAGTAACATATTGGGTAACACCAATTTTACATTGCCAGCAAAGATGAATTACTTGAGGGACCTAGAAAAGACGTTTAAAGCATACGCATCGATCTCTATATACAATATAAACGGAATTAAGATTGGCGATACAAGAAATATCCTTCTAGGATCTAACGAATCACAAACTCCATTTTTTAATCACGCGATAAAGGGAGAGATATACTATGACAAAATTCCAGTATTATCAGATTCTCTCAAACAATTTGTCATTCATTTTTCAGCGCCAATTTATGATGGTAAAGGAAAAATTAGTGGGATAGTAGTAAGTAGTTATCCGATAAATAAGATAAATGACGTACTGAAGCAGCCGCAAGTCCAAAACCCAAGAGGAGGAATAGCACCCACCCATTCTTCTTTTGAAATAGATCTAGTATCCAACGACGGATTAGTGATTTTTTCTAACCACGATCGAAAATCCGCGATGCAAAAGAACATCTCGAATTCAGAAATTTACAGGCTCTTGAATGCATCTACTGTTTCAAATGGTAATAACATGGAGTTCTCTACTATAGAACATCGATCAGACGGCGATGAAATCATGGTTGGCATAAAACAGGTGAAGGGTTTTCTCGATTATAGAGGGAGTGGGTGGTTTCTAATACTGGGCGAGAGCTCTCAAATAGTGTTTGGTGATCTTCAGACCTTGATTAACCAGTTTATTATATCCGCTGGCATAATATTAGGAATTGCCATCACCCTTGCATTCTTGTTTTCTGGACGAATTTCAAAACCAATAGCTGAATTGAGGAAAATGACAGTGGAAGTGAGCAAGGGAAATTACAATACTAAAGTCCATACAAAACATTCGAATGAATTAGGACAGCTGGCTTCTCAGCTTTGAATCTATGAGACAGAACGTAAACACGGTAAATAATAATCTAAATAATCTGGTAACAGAAAGGACAAGAGACTTGCAGAGGGTTAATGATGAGCTACAATTAAAGGAACAAGAGCTTGAAAAGGCTAACGAAGAACTAAAAGTAACTGATAGGGGAAAAGAAGAGTTCATGTCAATGGTAAGTCATGAACTAAAGACACCGCTTACCCCCATGAAACTTTATTCACAAATGATGCTGAGATCAACATCATCTATTGGAACCTTGAATGACAAGCAAAAGAAGGCAGTTACCGTTATACTCAATGGTATTTTGAAATTAGAAGTGTTGATAAATGATATACTTGCCGTCTACAAATTGGACATGGGAAGACTTACTCTAAGTAAGTCTTATGTTGCAGTCGAAGAGATAATAAGTCAAGTTTTTACTGAATTTAAACCACTTGCTGACGAAGACAAGATTGACCTTGTAGTTGACAAGCAAACATCAGATACAATCGAGTGTGACCCACAGAGAACAATTCAAGTCTTGTCCAATTTGATAAAGAATTCAATAGATTTTGTCCCAAAAGACAATGGCAGGATAGTTATAAGAGTTGAAGATGAAAAGTCAGATAGTGAAGACAATCGCAATGTACTTTTCACGGTAGAGGATAATGGTTGTGGAATATCCCCTGATAAAGTGAAAAACCTGTTCAAGAAATTTTACCAGATAAATACTACCCTTACCAGAAAGCATGGGGGGACTGGATTAGGCCTTGCTATCTCCAAAGGCATAATCGAAAGTCATGGAGGTAGAATATGGTTAGACGAGAGTTATACAGGCGGAGCATCGTTCAAATTTACCTTGCCGAGAAAAGATACAACTACTGATTCAAATTGTTAGTAATGGCCGACTATTTTAACTCTGACCGAAGCTGGGCATTGATACCATTATCTAGTCCCAAGACGAAATAATGAAGGTATCATAGAGAAAAAGATTACAAATATTAATATCCCTATTCTGACTAGTTTGCTCATGGTCGAACAATATCAAGTTATTAATCGTGTTTGCCCGCGAGCAATGTGAAAAACATCTCTGTGATAATGGCAAATCTTCTTGTATGATTCTAATGGCAGTAACGATAGGTCTGTTAGCAGAGATAAGTCCGATTCTAAATAAGCGCAAATTAACTTTATAGGTAAATTTCGCATGTTCGCACACCTATATTCACATTTTACCAGATCCTCAAGCAGTTGACACCTATACAATAGGCTCATATCAACGAATGCCCTGAGTTTAGATTTCCCCCTAAGTCTCTCTTGCTGCTCAAGTTGATCCATATCTCTCCTACGTTATTTGCCTTCAGTCCTGCCGCTGTGCGAGCTAGAAACCAGTCAGACGATGATACTACTTTGATGTCGCTTTTTTTGATGTCCTTAATATCAGTGGAAAATTCCCGATGATTATTCCTTGTTCTTTTTTGTTTTCTTGTATCAAAATAATCGGTAACTAACAAACAACTTTCATTTTTTTTGAGTCCTTCTTTTAAGAATTCTAATGCATGAGCAACTTGCTCTTCCTGGCTATCATAAATAAACATGTCATGATCGTGCAGTGGAATTGTAGGTCCTCCTGAATGTTTAATTGGAATAAAGTTTAAAAGGCTTTAAGTTAAGTTTGAGAAATTTAAGTCAAACACGGTGCAATATTGAAAATATTGGATACTTTGAACCGTATGCAGAATGGTATTCTTGCAAGGTGCTTTGGAAAATATATTTTACTCAGGCCATTCGTCACTGTCTTGCCATAAAACGTTTGAAAGCAATTATCTTGAAGGTCATGACTGATTGATTGATCGCCAGTAGGTTAATCGTCAAAAAACTGTTCATTTATTTGTTTATCTATATCTTGATAGGCTTACACAATCCAAGCAAATAGAGTCCTTAGAATAGGCTTTCCCTACAATGCACCTACATTCCATACACTTTACAGTGTGTTTCCACTTCCAGGATGAGCGGTAAACTATTTTTTTGTGAACATATACTTCCATGTCGAGTTTCATACTTTGTAAGTACACGATTCCAAGTCTTAATGAGTGCGGAAGTAATAAAAGTCTAAAATTGCCGTATTGGAAACTATAAAATATAAAACAGTCGTTCTAGAGCAGATTAATTCCATTTTGGAAAACAACCTGATGATGAGGGAGCAGACTGACCTTAATTACGTGATTAGTCGCCCGAACATATCGCAAAAACTAAGCGAAGATTAACCAGTTTTATTCTTTTTTGTCTATCTTTTCCAGCAGGTCTGTTAAAGCTTTCAATTGTTCATGGCGCAACCTGGCTTTTTTTATTGGCCCAACGTCTATAACACTTTTCGTCAATTTCTCGTACAGCGTTGTATCATTTAACATATTAAGAAGTTCATCTCCGAAAAATGGCTTTTGTAGAATCTCTAAAGGAAGACCGAAATTGTCTGCGGCTTCGTCAAAAATATCCTTATTATATGATGAGGCAATTATTATTCTCTGGTGAGGATTTATCGATATGATCTCTTTTGCTACCTCAAGACCTTTCATTTTCGGAATCCTATGGCCTAAAATAACAGCATCAAAAGGCTGCACGTGCTCTCTGATGTCAGTAGTATCAGTTATATTTCTAAATTCGTTATTGTAAATAATTAGGCAATCCTCTCCATTTTCTGTTAGAACAAATTGGTGTCCACTGCGTCTGAGTAAGGTCGAGTACAAGCTTAAGGTATTTGGGTCATCTTCTGCTATCAAAATCTTCAATAGTCTACGGGCGTGTTATTCAGTAAATATCTAGTGCGGAAATCAATATGAAACGAAAATTTCCAATTTGGAAATATAATTGGACAGTAACATTCGGCAGGGTAACACTTTTTTCCAACCTGGACTTGGAAAAATCAAAAACGAGTAAACACTCAATTTTAATTCCTAGAACTTCACAAAGTTCTGACAAATTTCAATCCCTATACGAATTTAAATACAACATCTGGAAGAATAGCTGAGTAAATTTCATGAAATAATAATCATAGTTGCAGTTTTAACCGTTATCTTAGCATATTTGAAGTTAGTTATGCACTAACAGAAATCCTAAATTTTTTTATCTTCCTTTATCGTATTATTAACTACAAATCTACCATCTTAGTAAGACCTACGACCAACCTAATCCCTTTTACTAACTTTCAATTATAATCACCAAGATTTTTTAACCTATTTTTTCTTGGATTTGCTCCAAATTAAGAATCGAATTCCTGATATAACCTATAATTTACAACATCCGTGATTGGTCTCCGCACCTTATGGTTTCTTATCTTCCTTATTCAATTTTTGAGTTAGGAAGGAGAATATGAATCACCCTTGCTTAAGTAGTCATGAATTAGTTGTATAGCTGTAGAGCCTTCGCCAACTCCTGCAGCAATCCTTTTTACAGAACCATGTCGGACATCTCCAGCAGCAAATATTCCAGGTATAATAGTTTCGAGGAGAAGGGGTAGCCGCTCTAGGGGCCAGGCTTCTGTTATTTTAGAGCTATCTTGAACCAAGTCAGAACCAGTCAGAATAAATCCATGTGAATCTAATTTTATGCTGTCGCCGAGCCATTTTGTATTAGGATCAGCACCGATGAAAATGAAGAGACCGTCTGCTTTAAAGAATTGCTGTTCGCCTGTTTTTGTATTAGTTACTGTGAGACTATCTAACATACGCTCTCCCCTTACCTCGCTAACTATTGAATTTAATAGAATCTTAATATTTTCTGTTTCTTCTATTTGATGTACAAGATACTGTGACATCTTTTCAAGTAAGGAATTATCACGGACAACAAGTGTTACTGTTCTAGCATACTTTGCAAAATGTACTGTTGCCTGTCCTGCTGAGTTTCCACCTCCGACGATATATACATCATTTTGTTTATAGTTTAATGCGTCTACCATAGATGCTCCATAGTAGACACCCGCTCCAGTTAGTCTATCAATCTCCTTCACTCCTTTAAGTTTGCGGTAAGTCACACCACAAGCAATTAACATTACATTACATCTTATTTCAGTTCCATCAGTTAATCTAGCTATTCGATATTGACCGTCAGTTCTTATCCCTATAACTTCCTGCGGCTCAAGTATCTCAGCACCAAACTTAATCGCTTGTGCTATAGCCCGTCTAGCAAGACTAATACCAGGTAAGCCTGATGGAAACCCTAGATAGTTCTCGATATTAGAGCTGAAACTCGCTTGACCACCTGGAGCCTGCTTTTCTATTACCAACGTATGGAGACCTTCTGAGGCACCATATACTGCCGCAGCTAAACCGGCTGGACCTGCGCCAACAATAATCAAATCGTAAAAGGCCATGTGCGCCCGAGTCTTTAAACCAATTTTTTCAGCGATTTCTGTAATTGTCGGTTCAGCCAGGTGCGATCCGTTGGGAAAAATTACGTATGGAAAATGCATCAACGCTTGTGGATCTGTGGCCGTTGAAGCTGCAGTATCAGATCCTATTAGAGAGGAAAGTAAACTATGAGCTTCTGCGTTAACCTCTATATCTAGAAATTGAAACGTTATTCCATTTCTCGCGAGAAAATCGGTAATTTCATGTGATTTCGGTGACCATCTAGGCCCAATAACCTTTATGCCTTCGAACGGAGGTTTGAAACATGCCCACCAGTCATCTAGTAGATCATTTAGGGGCGGATAGAGATTGACTTCAGGTGGCTCCCATGGCTTTTCCAAATAATAGTCAATCCTGACCTTATTTATCGACATCATAATTGCTTCTCTATCTGCATAATTTGTAAGCAGCACGCGCTTTGCGTCTGGAAAAATGTTAGTTAAATGTTGTAAAAATTCTACACCCGTCATCAGAGGCATTCTTTGATCAGCTATGGCTAAGGCCAGAACTTCATTTTGTGCCTTTAATTTTTGTACTAATTCCAGAGCTTTTACTCCCGAGTCTGAACCGACTATTCGAAAACGCTTTTCATATTGTCTTTCTAAGTCTCTTTTAATAGCTATCAATGCTCCTGGATCGTCATCTATTGTCAGTATTATGGGCTTCATTTCATACTGCCTTCACCCCAAGCTCTTACAAGTAGTAAAATAAACGTTTTTTCCCTTCTGTGCCGAGTCATAAGCTAATCCAAGTTAAACTACGTTCTGTTCTTATTTACTTGATACTGCTGCCGAGAATTTCCACACACGAATTATTTTATTTAGGAGCGATGTCGAATGCTGCATCTTTATGCGGGGTTGTGAACGTAAATGTAGCGCCTCTAGCAGAATTATTATATCCCCGTATAGTACCACTATGTACTTCAATTATTGATTTTGATATGAACAAACCAAGTTCCGTTCCGCTTCGAGACTTTGATACGAATTTCGTGAACATTCTAGGCAGTATATCCTTCTGAATTCTTGAACCAGTATCAGAAACAGTTACACTATCCATTTCTTATCCGGATCTTCGTTCTGACTCTTGATCTTCGTATTTAGGAAATTCAAAATATGTTCTCGTTTTTTGATATTAGTGAATTCGATGTCCTGACCTAGATACTTTGCAAACGAGACTATACACTTTAAGTTATTATCTGATGGTTCTCTGATGATCCATTTATTCTCCTATATTCAAGAAATTCATTCGCTCATGATTCCTTAACTTTGTTAATGTCATGTAACTGATAATAAATAAAAAAGGGTACGGAAACGTGGTGGGTCGTTGTATAGTTTTGTTCTATTTGTTATACATCGAACCAGATGAACCAGATGAAGTTGTCATGTTGTCAGTGCTTGTCATGTTCCCTCCAATTGTAGCATTTGTTCCTCCAGTCATGTTGGTCTCTGGTGTACTCGTATTCTGTGCGTTTACGGAATTCAGACCTACTATTGCAAACATGCCTATCATGGCTGCAAGAATTGGGAGGATTAAAACCAATTGTTTTCTCATAGCTTGCTGTCAGCAATTCCGTCCTATATAGGGTTGGCTTAACTTGGTTAATCTTTTCAATATAGTAAAATGACAATATATCATATGAAAATGACCTACAAAACCCAGTTTTATGAGTGTAGTAGACGATGTACTAGGCCTATTACCACTGTTCAGAGATGCACTATCTCATTGGTTTTCTCCAATCAAAAATCAATGTCATTCCCCTTCTGTCATCGTGTTGTAAGGAGCAAATCTCATCAATATTCATAGGAATTAAGGACACTTTACTTCTACAATTTGGGCAGGACTTGACAATACCTTTGTGATTAATACATTGTAATGACCAATTGCAGTTATCGCATATTTCCAGTACCCATTCTGGAAATCTCTCACCACTAATCTTCAATTGAACTGTATTCATATCCTCAGTCGGAACAATTCTGCTCTCAGGGGACTCCATACTTGTATAAAGTCCACAAAGGTAAAGAACGTTAGTTGTAATAAGCCAACATTTGATGCAATCTGGAATGCCGCAGGTTTTCCTGGTTCAGCATATTATGACGAGACAGGCAAATGGACTGGAGATGAACTGTGGATTAAATCGGTCGGAAGAGACTTCAGTAGTTGGTCATACGTCAATTTGGCTAAATTAAGGCCTGCCTGCAGTATCGGCGTATTCGTGAATGACTCGATTAATTATAACTGCAGACACGTGCCTTGATGGCTGCTGATTTAACTCTCTAAGAGGGTCTATATATTAGTCGGCTAACTCAGTCCGTTTATGTAAGGAAGTTTTTTCTTAGGCTTGTTCTTTTCTAAGTAACCAGTTGCTCGTTTTAGTCGACGTTCTAAAAACTGGTAATTGGTAATGTATAATGTCATTTGTAGTTGCAATGTAATTATTTAAGTGCAAAACTTAGAACAACCAGAGTTGTTACATATTACGGGATAAAGATATATACATGCATGAATTACTTCCGATGTGAGAACAATTACTCTCCTAAGTTTTGCAACTGGAACAATGATCCTTGTTCTTTCAATGGTAATTCAAGGATCGCTGCAGACTGTTTACGCAGTAGAGAAGATCAATACAATAAAAGTGTCTCCAAGGCCGATTCATGTTACTTTACCTGGAGGCCAGGAAGTTACTGTATTCCACCTTTTCGTTGTCTATACTCAAAAACAACAGCAAGAAAAACAAGAACAACCGAACGACAAAGACTATGTCTGCCAAGGATTTCCTTTTGATCCGGCAACAGGTCAGATCCCCGGAGACGCTGATCTACCTCTAAATTTACCTTCTCCATTCTTGCTAAAAGGGCGATGTATTCCGTTTGAATCCGACAACAGAGACTATCCATTTCGACAATTGCCATCCACCACAGTTGTATCAGGAGATAATTCTAAAGATGTTTACAAATGCTTCGTCAAAGTTACTGAAAAAATCAATAACGCAAAAATCCCTTACGCACTATTAGCCTATAACAGCAACTCGTATGCACGAGCAATACTTGACAACTGTCACGTACCTGGAGGGGACACGAGGCTTCCACCTGGGGCAACTCCGCAGCTCAGCTCCTGGATGGTCGTTAGGTGCAGGTCTTCCCTAAATGCTACCCCCAGTCTGGTGAACAAATTCGAAAAAGATGTACCACCATCGAATACATACTTATGACGATTCGAATATACAATCAGATCTTTAACTGAGACCTAAGGACTTTCTAAGCCATAATTAGTGAGTAATATTACACAAAATAATAAATAAACGCCAAAGTCGTCATCCATTCCAGGCTTATCTTACAATAACTTTTCTGGTCCACCTAGTGTGTGTTGCATAATTATGCTGTCAAAAAATTCCAGAAATGCTTTGTTATTTGCCACCTGTTGACCATAAAGACCAATCATTATTACTTTCCCTTTTTGGTAATTCATATAATATGTCGCAATTACAGCGTCGCGGTGCTTAGAATCATGGTATGAAAAGTATTCTTCCGGCAATATGGCACCATAATCTATAATCACTGAAGCATTGGGATTGGTGATGTAATTTTCTTCAAAGTGAGTGTAATTAAAGGGTTATTCGTAAAATTTACCTTATCGCCAATATCGTTTACCATATAATTCCAATGCTTACTTTCAATCTCCCAACGCTCAGATACGCTTTTTCTAGCTGCCTGGTGAATTCGCCTATAGTTTTTCTGCCATTCCAGTTGGAATTTGGTTCATTCTTTTATGCATAAATTATTGTTAGTAAAATACAATGTTTCTTATATCCGTTTTTGCTGTCGCCCTTCAGTACCTATTGGTATGTCTGTATCATTAAGGCCTTCTTTGTTAAAGGTTGGGCCAGCACAAAAACTACTCATGGATTTCAACTGTCCTCGCCTGAACATCTGTATTTAGTCGAGGGAGATAGGAGGGCCTAGTCAAAGATCCTTTGCTCTCCATAATGCAGAATCGACGCAACCTTGTAAATCCCCCTTAACTAATTTTTACCGGAATGGAAAACGTAAAACTGGCACCCCTCTCATCGAGATTATTTTCAGCCCAAATGCTTCCTCCATGTGCTTCAATGATACTTTTGGAGATAAACAGTCCTAGCCCGGTACCTTGGGAAGAACCTGTAGCGAATTTTGAAAAGAGTCGTGGTCGTATTTTTGGATCTATACCTTCACCGGTATCATTTACACTAACAATTACCTGTCCATCTGTTACTTTTGTCGACGTGGATATTGTTCCCTCTTTAGTAAACTTGATAGCATTGTTTAATAAATTCCAAACAACTTGTGTTATTCTTTCCTTATCTGCTTCTACAATAATTGGGTTTTGATTGCCTTTTTCAACTTCGGACTCATATAGCAACTTTACTTTACTATTGGATTGTTGTATTTGTTTTTGAAGGTCTTTAAGTATGTTTAGTATTAAGTCATTTAGGTCAATTTGATGCTTATTTAGTTTCAACGAACTACTTTCAATCATTGTAACATCAAGTATGTCCTGAGAGAGTCTCTGAAATCGTTTTACATTTCTGAGAATAACGTCCAACAATTCGATTTGTCTTTTATTCTTTATCTCGGATCTTAGAACGCCAGCAAGGCCTAGTATTGGTTGTATTGGAGTACATAATTCGTGAGCTGCCACATTGATAAATTCCCTCTGCATTTCATCCCGGTTTTTTAATTGCTCATTGGCTTTCCTTAGATCTTCAGTTCTCGCATTTACAGTACCTTCGAGTTTTTTATTCCAATTTAGAACCAAGAATGCGGCAACAAACGCAACTATACCTATTGCTATTATGATAATCGTGCTCAGATTCTTTTGTTGTGCTATTGCTAAAGCTACGTTGCTCGGAAGATTATGCGGAGCATCAACGTATAGAGTTAAAAAATGACTTCCTTGAAGACTCACCGGTGCGTAAGCAATGGTATGGGTCTTACCCTGTATGTAAACATCCTGCATACCACCATTATTCGACTGCTCCAACGAGGCATTTACAAGTTTATTGAATAAATACTTGGAAGAGTTTGGAAGCAACTCTGAGATTATAGATTGAAATTCTGTTCCGAAAATATTTTTACCAATAAGCGATCGATTACTTGCGTGAAGAATTATTCCATTATTATCCAGTAATTTTACCGTACCGTTGAATTGCGGAAGTAATTGACTATTGAGAAAATTAGTTGTTGTGGTACCATTTACTGCTGTAACAACTATGCCTTTGAAATTATTTGAATTTGTTTTATCACTATTGACGTTATCGGTGGCATTGAGTTCTAAACTAGGCTTACTAAGTATAGGATATGATATATACAGCCGAGGCACATTGTCGTTAGATTCTATCAGGCTGCTATAATATGGAGTGTGGCTATCCCTAGGCACAGTAAAATAAGGTCTATAGCTTAGATCAAATCCCTTGTATTTTTGGTATAGTGTAGAGTTCATGTTACTAAGCCATACTATTTTGCCACTCTGATCAAGCCACATATAAAAATCTGTCAGATCACTTGTATGATTTTGTCTATCATTTATTATAAGTTGTGCTCTTTGATACTCATTATTCTGTAAAGCAGGACCATCGGCCAATGTCTGCAAAAGAACAGTTGTAGTCAGCAACCGGTTCGTCAGTATCTGTGAAAGATCATGTACTGCAATTCTGGCATTTGATCTCACTTCCTGTGACGCAATATCTATAATATCGTTAGAAGTAAAACTAGAGTATTGATAGGAAACAATCGATAATCCAATGGCTAGAGATGCAATTGCAGTTAATAAGATAATACTGCGCTTAGATATTGCAGATTTTAGCAACTCGTCTCAATGATAATGAAGACACTCTCTTTGTAAAGTTTTGCTCATATTCAGTTATTTGTGAGGTAAATCAACAGAGAAATAGTAAATAAGACAAAAATTGTCCCACCTGTATAGCTCGAGGAATTTGAATAAAGCAGGCATAGAATAACTACGGTACATTATCATAAATGATGCTGAAGAGGTGTTAATCTCGTTCTCCCTATAGACAGATATGAATAAAATACAAACGACTCATGAAGAGACTTAAAGTGATTCAAGTAAACAATTACGCTTATTTGCATTCTCATTGTGGACGGATAACAAAGCCACCTAGTGGAGTATCTGTACTTTCAAGCTGATTGTATTACTTTTATGTTGAGGTGAAAGGCACTAGTATCACACTCATGGGACATCTATATTTGAAGATTCAAGAATAGGTTAATATTTTGCAATAAATTTATAATTTTGCAATTATTTATTTGCAATCGGCAACATACCTAAAAATATAGCTTGAATCTTAATTTCATGATACGAATAGATAATCCACCTATTTCGGGCCGTACTCTAGCCAGGTATGCGGCTCATAACGGTACTATATTTCTGACCGGTTGCAGATTGAAAGGTTATGGCTTTATTTAGATTGAACAGTGAGCCCATCTTAGAACAACTTAAATTATTGGAGCAAATCAATTTTCTACATATTCCGCACAAAATTAAGCAAGCCTTTAGGATATTCAATGATCATCCCAATTATAGATCTGCAAGGGCTAGAATAGGAATGGCTGTATAACGTCGGTAATGAAAAAGATTTGTTTTCACATTATAATCCACGTCAGCCCAAAGCTCAATAGTGAATTCATTGTATTTTATTTTGCTTGCATTATCTTTACCGCCACCTCATGAAGCTCAGAAGCCTCCTTCTCGTAAGCGTGAATAACATATCGAGTTCCCGTACTCGTAGTAACCTCGACGTAGCAATATGCTAAACCGTTGCCTGCAACAGGCGTCTCAGAAACTTTTGTTATCGTTGCCCCGTCGCTAAGCAAATATACTAATTGTTCTAAGGGACTTCTACTTGGAATAGGTGGTTCAATCATGATGTCTCATGTTCCTTAATTTGGTAATGACAACATGATTGATTGGATGTCGCGTCTCTTTTCGAAAATCTTGATTAGCGCTTGTATTATGGAATAAAACCATCAAACTATATGCATAATTCCCACAGAGATAAGTTATTGTAACCAGTACATATGATTACTAAAAATCGATTATGAAATATCATAATTTTCGATAAGTGACAACCTGCTGCTATTTCCAAATATGTTAGCCTGATGTTAGCACTTCCTGCTTTCCTTTTCTTGCGAAAACTTCTCTCTCGAGTTCTCTTGCTTCATTTCCATATGCTTCTATGACAAATCTGGTTCCTTCTTTCGAAGTGACTTCTACATAATAATATAATTCACCAGCTAGAACAATTGTTTTTTCTGGCGACTTGGTTATTCTTGCTCCGTAGCTTCCCAAAAAGAGCAGTTCCCTTAAAGCCTCTGTTCCGCTTTCATATGCCAGTTAGATATTCGCCTCCTCTCATTTGCGTCCTAAGAACTATTTTCTCCCTATGTCCCAGTTTCCTGCTGACAAGCTCTAGTTCCCCCAACATTGGAACAAAGCCCATTACAACCCATCCAATCATTTCTGTTAACTCCATAATGAGATAATGGTGGCTCTTGATTATAACAGAGAGTCAGCAGCGGTTCTGATTAATCATAAGTAATTGTTTTAGTGGGCCTAAGATCCAATGGCCGATGGGTTAGAAAAGTCTGTCAGGCTGCTGTATTTCTGAAGCAATCAACTAAACGTGTGCATATGCTTGTAAGATCTAACGGATTGGAAGACAATATGTCGCGCTACCTGATTCGGCGGATCGAAGGTACTCCTTCGATAGTAGTTCATATGCATACTGAGATCGCGAAACTAGAAGGCGGAGATCATCTCGAATCTGTTCGTTGGCGAAACAATAAAACGGAACAATGCGCGGAACACAAAATAAGACATTTGTTCCTAATGACTGGTGCCGCTCCCAACACTAGTTGGCTGGATGGCTGCGTTGTATTGGATGATAAGGGCTTCATTAAGACTGGTACTGATTTATCGCCAGAAAATCTTATTACCGCACGATGGCCCCTTGCACGTCCTCCTTACTTGCTTGAAACCAGTTTGCCGGGCGTTTTTTGCGGTAGGTGATGTCCGAAGCGGCAGCATTAAACGTGTTGCTTCAGCGGTGGGCGAAGGATCAATTGCAATATCATTTATTCATAAAGTACTCCAAGAATAGGTAACAGGAAGGACAGGAGGAGGAGTCCGTCATGCTCTTTTGTTTTAGGACGTTGTGGCTGTCGATTCAATTTAAATAAGACGTTAATAAATAATTGATATTTAATATGACTACTATTTTGGCTTCAATGGAAAATTCACTTTTGGTAGTAGAATCCTCAAGAGATGGTTGGAAAGTTGATGAACGTTTAAAAAATTGTAATCAAATTAGCATAGCAACTGATCCTCAAAATCCTGATAGAACTTACTGTGGGACTTTTGATGCCGGATTATGGAAAACCGATGATGGTGGTCAAACTTGGGAAAAGATCTCGTTAACGATCTCTAATGCTAATATTACATCGGTTTCAGTTAGTCCCCTTGAGAAAGGAGAAGAAGGATTTAACAAATTATTTGTTGGCACAGAACCCAGCGCAATTTATGCATCTAACGATGGTGGTCAAACTTGGGAAAAATTTGACGGATTCAATAAACTAAAATCATCTCCGACTTGGTCATTTCCGCCTAGACCATGGACTAACCATGTTCGTTGGATAGAACCTGATGCAAATAAAGAAGGATACATTTTTGTTGCGATAGAGGCTGGCGCACTAATCAAGAGTTTTGATGGCGGTAAGACATGGAAGGACAGAGTTGAAAATGGCCCCTATGATACTCATACATTGGTATCTCATAAGAAAGCACCCCAGAGACTTTATTCTGCAGCAGGTGATGGTTATTTTGAAAGCCAAGACTACGGTACTTACTTGGGAGAATTCTAATAATGGACTAGGAAACAACATCTATCTAGGTAGTATTGCAGTAAACTCCGATGATCCTCAAAACAAAATCGTATCGGCAGCAAGCAATGCTTGGAAAGCACATGATAGAAAAGATTCAGAATCATTTCTGTATAGACGTTCTGCCGATATAGATGAAAAATGGGAATTAGTAACTGAAGGTATGCCTGAATCAAAGAGAACTATAATTTCGATACTAGAATCCAATCCCAACGCTAAAGATGAATTTTATTGCCTAAATAATCAAGGGATATACTGTTCTAAAGACTCAGGAATCTCTTGGGAAATGTTAGAGATACCTTGGCCCAAAGAGTATTATCTGCAACATCCATGGGGATTGGCGATTAAGGAGTGAAATTACCATACTGTAACATATCATGGATTTAACTAAAGCATTAATTACGACATACAACAAGATTATTTCAATTTTTTCTTCAAAACCCGTTCTAGTTACCAATTTTCAATATCATACTTAGCATCGACCGTTCTATACTTTATGTAATCATGTATTTGGTATTCTATTTGAATATTCAATCTGGAACTGCGCAAAGCGCATATTGCAGATTCGCTATCTTATACTTAGAGATTTGTTTTTACTTGTACAATTATCTCGGGGTCTGGTATCCTCTTTATTGAAAGAGTACTAACTATTCCATCGACCTAGCCGGCTTTCTAAAATCGAAATTGTGTATGCCATCGCCAAAGGAAGAACGAGTACACAAGTCGTTTGTTTGGGTAAATATCGACCACCTTAATTTGCAGAACCGACATATGAAATCATGACTTTCCATTGCAAGCCTTGGTCTGTGTCTTCAGGTTCACCATTGCCTCCGCGTTTGATATATAAAATCAACCAACGCTAACAGCCTTTATGCAATTATCACAATATTGTTCAAGTAGCACGGATTCTCCGACATCAAAATATGCTATATGTGTTGGCGCATCGCCACAATATACACAGAACTTCCTATTTATGGATAGAATATTTATAATGTTCTCTGCTGGGATTACGAATGGTTCTATAAGCAGGGCCTTTCTTCCCTCAGTGACCATTTTCCTTACTTATTTACAGCATAGAGAACTATTAAGAATAGCGGCAAAATTTTTTGATAAATTCCTTTTGGAGAACATAGTTTCTATTTTTGGAAAATGACAACGAAAATCTGGAATACAAAATATCTAAAAACAGTAAATGACATGCAATTTATCTCGGAGTCAGTAATCTATAATTTTGAAATAATTTATCGCATTTGTTACATTTCCACTGTTCCTTCCCAGACTCTGAATGGGTACCGTATTTACCATTATCGACTTCATACATTGCTGTTAGCGGATTATACAATTGAGCTCGAAATACATGGTTTCTTAATCTGATCGCCAATATCTGTATTGATCTCCCGTCAAGGTATTTTCCCAAAAATGGATAAATAAAATATGATTTGGATCTAAGTACTTGTGTATATGTACTCCTTAAGTTTTTGACGTGAGCCAAAGGTCATTCCACATTCTTCACAACTAATCGATGGCGATATGTTTGTGCTTGATTCTTCAGACTAATCGCCTGCATCCGATTTTTAATTTTGTCCAACCACAGCAATTACATTTCAATTCGTTAGGATCAAGTGTAGGATGTAAACGACCACCGTCACACATTCTGCAATACTCTTGTTCTTGCATTAGCTAAGGGATACTATTGCAACTCAAAGCAAACAGGTCGTCTGATTTGGATTATCACAAGATTAGTAAACATTCTAACGTACCCGCATAACTGCGCTATAAAGGGAAGGAAACACTACTGTTGTGGATGGCTTTGCTTTTCTAGTATTAGGAACCTCTGATCAGATGAATTGTGCGCAATTGGTCAGGGAGTGAAATATTAAGAAAATAAATTGAAGAGCAAGAATTGATTTCGTCGAATTCAATTTGACCCCAATGATCATTATCAAGAAATTATGGTTTCACAATCATCATTTACTGAATCATCTTCTAATTCGTTAAAATCGTGAACAATATCGTATCCTTTTCCACACGTGAAAATATCGTTACCCGACTCACCAATTAGGTTATCATCACCATCACCACCATAAATGGTATCATTTCCATTGCCACCAAAGAGGCAGTCATTCTCATTTCCACCATATAATATATCGTCTCCTATACCTCCGGTAATCTGATCATTGCCACCATTTCCCGAAATTTCGTCGTTTCCATTTCCTCCATAGATTTGGTCATTTCCACCTGAAACAAAAACACGACCTTGGATTCCATCTCTCCCTTTGGCACAATAATCATTGCCACCGTTCCCTCCATTGCCACCGTTCCCTCCATTACCTCCATTACCTCCGTTAGCATTGCCGCCATTACCTCCATTACCTCCGTTACATTGCCGCCATTCCCTCCATTACCTCCGTTAGCATTGCCGCCATTCCCTCCATTACCTCCGTTAGCATTGCCGCCATTCCCTCCATTCGTATTTACACCATTAGCTCCGTTTGCACCATTAACCCCATTCGCATTAACTCCATCATCAACTGGTTTCACGTCTCCTGAATCCCCCATAATTTGATCATCGCCATCTTCCCCATAAATTTGATCATTACCCTGACCCGCTGTGATGTTATCATTGCCCTGACCTCCTTGGATCTGATCATTCCCATCGAATGCTACTATCTTGTCATTCCCAATCCCACCGTATATCTGGTTATTACCATTACCTGTATCGATATTATCAGCACCACCCAATCCTGAAATCCTATCATTTCCGTCAAGACCTGATATTTGGTCATCACCATCGGTGCCCACCAGATCGTCATTTCCGTTAGTTCCAGTTATCAATTCAGCCCAACTAGGAACAGGATATAAAATCGGACTCAGTATAAGCAAAGTTCCGATTAAAAATGTGCTAGTTGCTGTGATAGTCGACTTATTCATATTATTCTTAGAGACTTTATTGTGATAAATCTATTAAAGATTATCCATCACGTGGTCATATGAGCAATGACTAGGCTTAGGTTTCTACCGATGAATGTGAGGCTCAAGTCTATAATATTTCAGTCCAAAGATAATACACATCTAACAGATATCATTTTATAACTAGGATGTTATTTTTGATAAATTATACCTTTAACGCGGTCGAATCCAGCAGGCACTACTCCAGTTGCATTGTCAACCATCTTCATGGGTGGACCTGCATGCCCACCGGGATGTCTAGACATATTGGGTGAACCATGCAGTCCGCCTGTTGTAGCACGAGATCCTTGCAAGATCCACCTCCGGAATATTACCGTGTGACACTTCTAATTTTACTTCCAAGCTTTTCATTGGATTGTTCTGATCTAACGTCTTCAAAGAATCTTGAAATATCATTAGCAATTTTATATTCAATAAATTCAATTTTCAATTTATCATAATCCTCTTTCATGTTAGTGCCTGCCGAAACCTATTGAGTAGCTATTTCTACTTTTGTATGCTCCATTAGCGAATCAATTTTTTTTCTGCTTATCTTCAGGATCAAGTTCAACCACTGTCATATGTTACTCTGATTAGTTATTTTTGATAAGTGTTCCTAAGTAAGTTAACTACCACTTAAGTCCTGGCCTTTAAACTCGTATATTTGCATTTGATCAGGACTTCTAATTCTAAGTACACAAGATTGATGAACTTTATGTTGTCGCTTGCATTGAAATAATAGCTTAGGATCGGCCAAAAAAAATGATGAGCAGTGACAATGATCACTGCCATTATACAGTCTTTGGATCTCTTTTTACTCTTGGGCCTCGCCATCAGTGTTGCCGTCTAGAAGGAAGATGTCGGTCTGTTCTACATCTTTCAGATTTTGGGCTTCGTTAACACATGTGAGTTCATTCACGTTCACGTTGTCGTGACTGTGGTCTTTGTTTTCATTTTCTATCTCGCACTCATTCTTGGCTTTTATCTTCTGAGTTTTATGTGTGTCATTACAGTTGTTGTCGCCGTTGTCCTTGCATTTCTTCTCACCATGGTCATCATGATCGCCACCAGCAAATACTGGTGAAACAAGGCTCAAGCCTGTTGTACCCATTGCGACTGTCGCGATTGAAAGCGACAGAATCACTAACATTCCAATTTTTTTCGTATACATTGTATTCAGCGTTTGATACTAAACAAAGTATAAGTAAAGTGCGAAGGACGCGTTGCTAAGAAATGAGCAGAATTTTCTATACTTTCCTATATCTGAAATATCAAATAGAATATTATCCAATCTTGTCGTATCTAATTATATCTGGTAAATACTATCGACAATTGTTAAAAGTTAGATCGCCGTTAAGTCAACGTATACATTATTTTCCCTGGTCGGTGAATGGCCTATGTGGCCTTCCTAACCGTTCGTTCGTTGGGGATTAGGTTCTTTCGCGTATCTATCATTCATGACTTGCAACTAATATTGGAAAAGGTACTTTCAAGTGATGGAGGACTAGTATACGTAAGAAGATGAAAATAAATAATCGAAATTATTATCTCTTAATGCACGCACTCGCAAAACATAGGAAAGTTGAGGAAGAAGCCTCCTCTTTCTTTATGCTATGCCCCTACGTCATCCTAGACACACGAACACGGGTATGGCATACTGGGTGAAAATGGACTTGCTTCAGAAATTCCGCCATTTTGGAATGATGTTGAGGTTGAAGTGATCCCATTTGCTGGCAGTTTATGTATTTCGTAATGAAGTTCAGCATCATTAGGTGGTGCCGCAGGTACAGTTCATTAAAAAATGCTCAAAGTCTGTATGATTAACCATACAAATGGCTTTAGAAGAATGCGAATCTCGAAGCATTAGAGTTACAAACGTTTGATCCTGACTGCCCTTGAACGTCATGATCTGTTATTGTAAAATCAGTGGTAACGCCATTGGGATCCCAGCCTCGTGTATGTCCTGCAGTATTATCGAGCAAAGTTTTCCTAAGCCATGAGTATTATTATTGTGATTTCTTAGATTCTCTAGTTGGCAAATGTCTCTTGACATTTGGAGCATTTCCAGTGTTTTGCTCTAGCATCAGCTATTGTTGGAAACTCGGAATTGTTATACATCAATTACTTATACTCTCACCTCACTGTTTACAATGTTAGGTTACTGCGATACTACATCTTGATTAATTTATTACTATGCCAGAATTCTTCATGTTGCTTTCGCTCTTCTTCCAAACAGTATTTTAAATTACAATAATGGCATTTCAAACCTGGTTTTGGAGGTAGCTTATTTCTTACCTTGATATTAGGATTAACAGGATGGTGTGAACTAAACTCAATTTCTTCGTCTCGAATATTGAACTCTTTTGGTATTGAAGTTTTGGAGTTAAGTAAAACAGTAAATTTGTTTGCCAGAAAGAAGACAACCCATTGAGAAAGCGTATAGTGCCAATCAATTTCATATCCAGGTCTATAAGGACATTCATCGATCATAGTCATCGTCTCAAGATTATGCGACGTCGTCATTACGATAACGGAATTAAATTTTATCGCGAACTCAGTTAGTCTGTCATTGCTCCATAATTGCATCCGGTCTTGGCTCATTGGCGTATTTTTGTCCCATTTGGGTAACTACACACTTGTTTAATACACTTTATTTGATATTTTTTTCGGTGCGGAATCTATTATGCCACTGACGTAAAAGATCTGGATTTATCTCTCGGGTATCAGTAGTGAAAGCAAGACAGCTTATAACATGCATTGCAAATTTGAACAAGTAGACAACTTAAGAACTTGAGACATAGTTGCCAG
>CAVSLF010000007.1:0-249454 GCA_963728595.1 uncultured Nitrososphaeraceae archaeon | reverse complement strand
TATAAGTGCGATTCATTCCCTGTTGTACTACTGTCCAGTTTCCTTCATCGTCAAATGCGATTATATGGTGATATAACGAAAAACCATCCTGTACTACAGAATTGTCCACTTTCGCTGCCATCCTACTAGCGTACAATAAATTTTCCAATTTAGCCGAAGAAAGATTGTAGTTTTTTTCAGCAAGTTTTGGTATTTCGTTTTTTGTCTCTCTAGATCTCTTTCCCTTTCCTCCTGCAATAGAAACACCGTGAACGTTTTCGTTCAGTGAATGTTTTAGAACTCCAGTTACCACTGTTGTAACTCCTGATGAATGCCAGTCAAAACCTAAAACACAACCAAAAGCTTGAAACCACAGAGGATCAGCCAACCTCCTCAAAAATTCATGTTGGCCGTACTCATTTACAATGACTTTTGAAATTGCATAAGATAATTTCTTCATTCTCTTCAGTAGATATGAAGGAGCGAATCCTCCATGCAACGGAAGATTAATGGTAGCCTGAGCTTTCAATACTGTATAAAATAGAAAGCAATTATGAACATATTAATTTTCTATTAAGATGCCCATAATTTCATAAGCCTGCTAATTGGTAATTTGTCAGCTTGTACCAATAATAAAGTGCTAATAATGTACATAAATGGTCATCAATTCGCAGGTGAGTATTTTGAAGCTGCTGTTACAAAGACGAGATCTAGCGGAAAATAAATATACTCACAGACTTTTGATATGATTAGCATGATTTCCAGAGTGATGATACTTTGGTAACGACTACAAATAACTAAACAGGGCTCGAGATACTCTAAAATAATGACCGGGTTAGTTATGTGACGACTGATATGATTTCAGAATTAGATAGCAGAATCAATTTGTTTTGCAAGTCCAGTCTGTAGTTTCTCTCTATAATGGGAGATTCAAAGCTTTTAATATGAAATCGATATAGCAGTAGTCCATGGTTAGTCTCTTTTTGACAGCTATTATTGGTGCTGTCCTGATAGTAGGAGTGGCTTTTAATCCACTTTTGGCAGGTCAGTTCCATATGGCCTATGCACAAGATAACGCAACAAGTATGTCTGGTAATATGACGGGCAACGCAACAAGTATGTCTGGTAATATGACGGGCAACGCAACAAGTATGTCTGGTAATATGACGGGCAACGCAACCGGTGCATCTGCAGGTAATTCCGTAACAATTGCAGCTGGATCCTCAGTTCCAAGCAATGGAAAATTTTTTGAACCTCCGAACCTGACGGCTTCAAAGGGAACAACAGTTACATGGACTAATGCGGACTCAACATTGCATACAGTGACCTCCGGAAGTGCGGAAGCTGGAAATTCGGGAACAGAATTTGATTCAAGCTACCTAGCTGCAGGAAAAACGTTCCAACATCCATTCAATACCGCAGGAACATTTGATTACTACTGCACCCTGCATCCGTGGATGAAGGGCAAAGTCGTGGTCAGCTAACTCCTTTTTTTCTTTTTACATTTCAAATTTTAGGGCACATTTCTAAATCTCTTCTAAAGATCAGTTGGTAAAATGCAAATACATTGTTGTCCATATGTTAATGTAAAAATCAAACTCTGTGTTTCTGCCAGACATTAATGAAAAGGGATAAAAATGAAAGTACAAAAGTCTCTTTCTAAATCTAAGGCCAACACCATAATTTTAATAGGATACGTCTAAATTAAGTGTAGTCCAATGTCCAAACTATTGGTCTTAATTTGGACCAGAAGGCATCTTGAAAATCTTAGCATGAGTTTAACCCGTTTGCTAAATTTAGAAGAGTTCTAATTTTCCTTGATGTGTTCGTATTTTCGGTTCTAGTGCAATAAGATCGTTATCCGTTTGTATGATCCAGTCGACAAAATGGGCTCCTAGCTTGTGATATTTGATAAGGTGTTCCTTTCTGACATGCAACGGTCCTTGTAGTCTACAGACCCCACAGATCATACTTCTTATTAGTTTATACGCAACATAGTTTTTAAGCAAGTGGGGTTCGATACTGTAATCGTAATTTTTTAAAGAAGAATGTAGCATAGCATTGGATACGGTTCATGTGGTATTGCGTTTGGTCGTTAAGAGAACTGATTTTAGGTTATTTTGTTATATGTCGGCTTATAATTCAAGATTTATAAATCTCTGCTTCGTCTTCTGTTATGTTAAACAAAATTCGGTTTCCGTCCATCCTTTCTACGATTTTCTTGGGAAGGTAGAACTTATGTTTCTTGACTAAACCCCTTCTGGTGATAATGTGATTTGTATCAACTTTTTCAACTTTGCCCAGGTCGGTGTCTATGCCACGTGCCCACTTATTGAGAGCTTCATGCCAATTTACATTTACGTGGTTGCTCATAGTTATGTTAGGTCAATATTCCATATATTAGTTCGTAGAATTGCGGAAATTCATTCATAGACTACGGGAATAAGGGCAGCAGCAAGTCAGACTCCAGAATCAAACAGAAGCATAAAATACTAGTAACATGCTCGCGAAAGTTTTATAGGATGATTAATTGAGCCGTGCATCGGAATGAAATCTGGAGTGACTATTTAACAAGAACACCCATAATGGTCCCTAAATTAGACATATCTATTGCATGCTCTATGAAACAAATAGTTGTGTTCACCCTGTAAGGATCAGTTTTCCTTACGAACAAGATGTGGAGCAGACGCCTTGAAAATTGCATATACATTATCATTTATCGATATATCAAGATCTTTCATAGCCAATTTAGTGATTCTCGAAACTATCTCAAGTCCATTTATCTTCAGATGTATTTCAACCACGTTTGATCTGTGAACAATGTCTGCAACTCGAACAAATAATATATTTCGGGCACTAGTCTTTATTTTCTCCTTCGACAGGATGATGTCTTCATACCTCAGTATAACACCAATTTTAGTGCCTATTGGGAATTCGCCAAGTGTACAAACTAGATGTGAGCCAATCTCAAAGGAGGTTAGCCCATCTTCACTCTTCACAACTTGTCCGGTAATATAATTAGCATTGAATGTTAAATGAGATAGGAATGATGGTGACGGTTGAGAAGAATTTAGTATTTGTTCAAGGTCGCCAGTTACTTCCAATCTTCCGTTATTCAATATTGATACCGAATCAGCTAGTGCCAGAACATCCTCCTCAAAATGAGTAACATAAATAGCAGGGATACGTTGTTTTTTTAATATATTCCTTAATTCTATTCGCAACTTGTCTCTGGTTGGTGGATCAAGATGTGAGAGTGGTTCGTCTAGAAGAATTATCTTTGGTTTCCTAACGAGCATTTGTGCTAGTGAAACTTTTTGCAATTCGCCCCCACTTAAGCCATCAATCTTTCTGTGGAGCAAATTATCTATTCCAAGATCACCAATTATTTTTCTAACCATTGTTATTCTTTCTTCATTTTCTATTTCCCTACTTGTGAGACCAAATAGAATATTTTGATTGACGTTAAGATGAGGAAACAATGCTGAATCCTGAAATACATACCCTACTTTTCTTGATTCGATTGGTATCTTTGTTATGTCGAGTCCATTTAATATGATTTTACCCTTATGTGGACTAAGAATTCCTGCAATTGAATTAATTAGTGTCGTCTTACCGCTACCGGTAGGGCCCAGAACAACCATAATCCCTTCGTCCATACTAAGGCTCAGTGGTCCAAGTTTAAAGGAATGAAAAATAATGGTTAAGTCGATAATCTCCAAAGTCCTAATTACACTATCATCTCCATCTACTTCCTTCTCTTACCAGCCAAGTCCGATGCTACGGCCACGTTTCAGGTATAGAAAAACACCCAGTGCGATAATGGAAAGTATAACAACCCACACAATTCCGGCCACAGAATTTCTAATCCCGCCTATTGCATTATCCTCGAAGATTTGAATGGATATTGTATGGGGGTTATACGCCATCATGAGGGTAGCACCTAGTTCACCTATGGATCTGATCCAAGCCATCAAAAGTCCAACTAGTATTCCTGTCTTGGCTAAAGGTAAAGATACTCTAATGAATACTTCAAATTTCCTTTTTCCTAGAACTCTTGCCATCGTTTCATATCTCTCTGGAATTGCTTCAAATGCGGCTTGGCTAGGAAGAATTATGAATGGCGAGGCAACGTAGGTTTGTGCTATTATAATTCCAAGAACCGACTGGGTGTAATCCAATGGTATGGTACGTCCAAGATATGAATATGGTCCAAAAACTCCCAATAACATGGTTCCGCTTGCCAAAGGTGGCAGAACCAAAGGAAGTATCACTACTAGCCTGAGTATGAATTTGAATCTAAAATGAAATCTGGCCAATGCGTAAGCTAGCGGAATTCCAAAAATGGACAGGATCAGAGTTGAAGCGGTTGCCGTTCCGAGGCTTAATAAAAAGGCATGAATGGTTTCAGGTCTCGTTAGCGATTCAACCCAATTAATAGATTCACCAATGTAAGCCAAGCCTAATAATGGATAGGAAATATACAGAATCAGAACTCCTACCATTATTGATATTGTAAGGTTAAATCCTGAAAAATGTGATCTTTGTAGGAACAATTTACCTGATGTAACCTTGTTTAGGTATCATTAATTTCAATATCATTGTCGTATCTCGGCTCTTGTTGCAGGATGTAACTAGATTTATCTGATGCGCCAGAGTAATGATAGGAAAGGAAATGAATCTCTGAACTTTGAAGACTATATCTGTCATGTGGTAAGTCAGATAGTTAGCATCATAAATAAACTTGATATAAAGACCGTACAATCAAAGATGAAACTTATTCCTCATTCCAACATAATTAATTACATTGGCTTTGTTAGGTTATCGAAAAAATGTTTGTGATACCCTATTGACTATATCTTCATAATGAATTAAAAATTCTTAATAAGCAGTCTTATTCTGCACAAGCCAATTTCGGGGAATTCTTGCTGCAATAATCAACGTATTAACTGTTACTATATTATTATAATGAATTACAATAATTAAAAAATACGGGTCAACGCAGTTCGCACGTGGCCATGTCGTTTAGATCACCTGAAGTTAGTTTTGCTATCTAGTAGGAAGAAATTCAGAAATATGATCTAGTATTCATTATCTCACTTACTTATTAATGACTGATTCGGTAATACATTATGGGATACCGGTACAGGGATGAAATAGTTGCAAGTATACTGGACTCTGCTAGAAAAGAAGAGGAAGGGGTGCGGATGACAAAAGTAATGTACGCTTCATTTCAATCCTATACTCAAGTAATTTACTATTTGAGGTATCTGATTGACAATAGATTGTTAGAGTATGATGAATTGAACAAGAGGTATAAAACTACCGGTAGAGGATTTCACTTTTTAGAATTACATAACAAGATGAACTCATTGTTAAATATTGAACAAACAGCTAACTAAGCCGCAATGATACTTTATATTGGATCAATCAGCTTTAGACTTGGTTCTAGTTTCTTTAGGTAGAATTCATGTTATCCTGAAGAATAGCTCCAACCTGAGATTCCACTATAGGTTGCAAAGTTAATACTATTAATTTTTAAACATCATATATTATCTCCATAATATATATCATTTATTTGAAAGTCCATTCTACCCCTTGACAAATTGTAGATTTTATCGCACGAACTGTGACATACGGACGGGATGACTCGATTATATGAATTTTTCAGCATTTGCTCCAAACGTTCGAGATAAATTCTGTGATAGACATCTTATTATTCACCGCCATCTGGAAAAATTAAGCTTTGAAGAATATTCGACAATGGGATGCACAGAGATACGATGAAGTGTCATGGTTGCAAGAGAGGTGGGGGGAGGAGCTGATTGACAGAATAAAATGGAATCCAACGTATAAAGTCATTATGGATGCTGGATGTGGAACAGGAAGAGTCACGAAGATATTGGCTCAAAAGGTAGGAATCAAAGGAACAATTTATGCTGTAGATGTAGATCCAAATATGGTCAATAAAGCAAAAGTGAATCTTGCAAGTTTCGAGAAAGTATTTGTTATTCAATCGGATATCGTTAATGTATCTTTACCTGAGAAAGTAAATGTTATATTCTCAAACGCTGCATTGCATTGGATCTCCGATCATAGGAAATTATTCAGTCATTTTTGGGAATTGTTAACAAATACATTAAACACTAAAAAGAAATCCGAGGGATTACTGCTAGCTCAATGCGGAGGGCATGGCAATCTAAGCAAAGTGCGAAGGATCCTGAATCAAATGATAAAACTAGATGATTTTGAATCTCATTTTCACGATTGGCAGGAACCATGGTATTTTGCAAAGCCCGAAGATACTGAAAAATTACTAAGTGAGATAGGGTTTGAGAACATCCATGTATTTCTGTCTGATGGTACTACCAGGTTCGCAGGTCGCAAGAGTTATTCTGATTTTGTAAGTACTGTTATTATGAAGCCATATCTAGAAAATCTACCAAAAAAGCAACTAAAACTGAAATTCTTGAGATTATTTCTAGACCGTGTCGACGAAATGAAACTGGCTTGGACCCTCGATTATGTAAGGCTCAATATAATGGCCGAATGCATTCCCCCTACAAGCCCATTTTCCTTGTCCGCTACACCGTCAATTAGGTGAAATGTATCTAATACCTATAACTCACATAATAATAAAAAGATATTAACGTTAGTTTCAATGCATACATCACGTGATCTGATGATACATATAGAAAAGTACCTGAATGACGTGAGTATTGGAATTTTAAGAAATTGGATGCGTTGACCTCGTTACTCATACAAAGTCAGTTAACTCGGGTTTATCCATATTGATTTTCTTATGTTGTTAACTTGGCCTTTTGTTATCTGTATCACAAACTAAATTGCAAGTATGGCACCTAATCCGAGTAACATATTACTAACGAGCAACTTCTGGACGTATGTGCAGGAAAGGACAAAGAATTAAAGCATTATTTGTGAGTATGGACAATGTGATTGTATTGAGTGTGATTAGATCCCCCAAAGATAAATCCAGCGTAGATCAAGACCTAACATTGGAAGATGTCTGCCCTGTCTGGTTTCGCAAATTTCAAAAAGGACTCGAAAGACGAGATAGATCTGTGCTTGCCAGGGATTCTAAGTATTGCCTAGTAGGTGAAGCATGGGGTTACACTGGAAAGCAGGCAGGTTATTACATAGCTCCTCTCATTCCGTTTGTCGGTTGCTGGAGCTGTGTAAGATATGGGCAGAAATTTGGCAAGGTGGCTAAGAAGGAAGATCGTGGTGTCAGTGACTTTGAACCACTAATTTCAGAGTTTTTAGCACATTGGAATCGAGAACATAAGGGAATTACAAGAAAGATCAATCGCTAACCCAGTAGATGGTAATCAACTCAGGGTCAGACCCGGCTCTAAATGAGATTGATTACGCCTATGCTAGTATGCCTTTTAAACACAACTGGATGCGAGGGGACAGCCGTTACATATTCCTGAAATTGAGGGTAGACTCTACACGATTTTTATTCTAGAGAAGCCAGAATTCCTAGTGTGCCTTGTGTCACGGTATAGGAAACATTCACAAGAATACATTTATGATCTCATTACTCGAACTCCATAAACGAATTTGCATATTGTGAAATCGTATAATTCTCCAAAGGACTTAGAAAAAAAGACATTCTCTCCAGTGTATATAGGAAGTATTCTGTTAATATCTTGTAGTAGAAATGAAGTTTCTTTCTTATTTTTAGATTCTTCACATCTTCTATATGCTTCATTACTGTATTTAGTAGGAACTCCATGGGAAAGGAAACAAACCTAGTGACTGTGTCAATTGTTTTCGGTATTATCTTAACTATAGGTCTCTCACTAGTTATTTCGACACTTGGTTCTGCTTATGCAAAGAGTGGCAAGTTACAATATGAGATTTCAGATTGTTCCGTGCAAAGGAATAGTACATATGAAAAAAGTGGGCCTTGCGCTGATACTAACATCGAAACGAACGTTGATAAGAGTGTTGAAATGAACCCGATTGACTCTTTCGAACCCAAGGTCCTGGATCTAAATCCATTTGGAGCGACTGTGAAATGAGGAACGTGGTGTTTTTGCTTACTGCTAACAATAACGTTGCAATGTTAGGTTTAATATTGTGCCTTTCTCTCCTAATTGCAGCGTCTGTAGTTTTAGTATTCGCTGAAAAGGTGTTTGCTGCAGGGCAGTTTACGATTGAATCTAAAACAAATACACAAAATATTAATGGTCCGTTCAAACTTAAACTCATAAGTTCTGCTAATGGTGATACTAAAGCAAAAAAAACCGGTGTTATATCCGAGCCAATTCCGGGGTCAATATCTATTCCATTTCACTTTAAGAATAAAAATGATATTGTGACTGCCGGCACGAACGATGAATATTTTGTATGCGGATACATACTTAATGGAAAAACAGGATTGATGACTTCCTATGTCTGTAACGAAGGGGATCTTCAGAATCCAGACGGAATAAATGCCGCGAGCCTGAGTTCATTCTTGACTGTGTCTGACGGTCAAAGCTCCAAAGCAAAAGATGTAAAGATCAATATTCTGGTGCCATTATACGATAGACTAGACGTGCACAAAATCAAGGTAGTAGCAATGATCAAGGGTGAATTTCAATCTAAGGTAATAGATGCAGAAGGAGCAAATGGTAAAACCATTAGTGTTATGTTTACATTCGATAGGAATACTGATATTGGTAAAATCCAAGAGGGAGACGAATATTTTACTTGCGTATCGGCAAATGAGTTGAATCCACCAGAAGGAACGGAATGTGAGAAAAGGCATATTAAATCATTTGATGAACCAAATGTTTTAGCTGCTAGGTAAGTATAGCGTGTTGTGACGGCAAGAAGCAGGTAGGAATACTGAAGTTTGACTATTTACTTGAGAACCAATGAAATCGATCCACGCGATTTAATGAGCATAACTGGGAGAAAAATTTAAAGTGGGAACCAGGATTTAAAGTGTAAATCGGAATAGAATACTGAGTCGACGCCCTTCTTTAGGGACCTCTGAAGTAAATAATATAAGCGAGGCGGATCCCTAGTTCATCGTCATTTGCGAGTTCTATTTCATTATGATAATTCTGATAGAAATGGTTGCCTTGTCGACGGTATGAAAATCTAATATGAGCAGTACATTTTCCAAAGCGATATTTGGAGTGGGCGTCGTTCTAGCTCTGGCCGCATTCATATCAATCTATGTTACAAGCATAGCTCAAGATAATCCGAAAATCCAAGGGAATGCCGTACCAGGTACAGTGGAACAACCACTAGGAGTGAGTACAGCAGAAACGACAACAACAAATAGGAGTTCTGGTAACCCAGAGAGCGCTGTTAGTTCTATTACAATAGCTGAAGGTTCCGCAGCTCAGCAGGTTAAAGTGTATTATCAACCAAATCCAGTTGCAGTTTCCAGTGGCTCAAAGATTACCTGGACCAACAAAGACATAGCACCACATACCGCAACTTCAGGCCTTAGCTCTTCTGCGGCAGATTCTGGAAAAATATTTGATACAGGCTTGATATCCCCAGGGTCAACTGGATCTGCTGTTGTCGGTGGCAACGGAGAGGTACCATATCATTGCACATTTCATCCCTGGATGACAGGTATTACTCAGGTTAGTGCTTCAAATAAAACAATCACTAGTGGATCATTGCAAAATACTTCGTCATCCGAACCGAGCCAATCAGCGAGGACGATTACTGTTCCAACTGTCAATGACAGCAATCTCCAGGTCGTACGAGTGATTTCTAACCTTAGCATGCCAACAACGATAGCATTTCTTGGTCCGGATGATTTTCTTATGTTACAAAAAGGAGGAACGGTGTTTAGAGTTACAAATGGAATAATATCCAGCCATCCTCTTCTCAACGTTAGTGTAGGTACAGGTATTACGCAAGGGATGTTAGGAGTAGCAATCTCAAAGAATTCTGAGTTTAATGCAACATATGTATTCCTCTATTATACTGAATCTCTCAACCAAACTAAGATACAAAATCAAACAAGTATGTTCGAACCATTAGAAAATAGACTATATCGTTATGAATTGGTAAATGGCAAATTGTTAAATCCAAAGCTACTTACAGTGCTACCCGCTAAACAGGGCTTCATGGATAATGGAGGTTACCTGAGGATAGGTCCGGATAACAACGTCTATTTCTCTGTAGGTGCTATTACCGCGAGTGACGTGTCAGCTGTTCAAACCTTGACACAAAATTTTGTAAATGGAACGCCTGTCGATGGCAGGGCGGGAATACTCAGGGTAATGCAAGATGGGGATCCAGTATTAAGCAAAGACGGCCATGGTTTACTTGGAGATAGTTCTCCACTTAACTTGTACTATGGGTACGGGCTGAAGGACAGCTTCGGCATTGATTTTGATCCTGTAACTGGTAATTTATGGGATGCAGAGCCTGGTCGGATTATTAGTGATGAAATAAATCTAATAGAACCAGGATTCAATGGTGGATTTGAAGCTCTACAGGGTCCGAGTAACCTTTGTCCCTGCGGCACCTGCAGATCTTGTTTATTTTAACGGTACTGGTAAATACCGTGATCCTGAATTTGTTTGGACGCAGAAAGTAGTCCCTGTTGGTTTGAAATTTCTAACATCAAATAAATTGGGTGAAAAATATGAAAATGACATATTTGTGGGCAGTTTTCTCAACGGCAAAATTTACCATTTTGATCTAAATGAGAATAGGACTCATTTAGTTGTTCCTGCTCCATTTGTATATAAACAAATGTCAACTTGGAATTCTACAGGATCAGAAGATATCACCTTCGGAGATGGATTTGGCGGGATAAGCAGTCTTAACGTAGGGCCTGATGGTTACCTGTATGTTATATCATTTATTAACGGAGCAATCTACAAAATCATGCCTGCTCAGTAGTATCACTATCAAAAGAACGTCTTTTCTCGCTTGACACTGCTCATCGTCACACACCGCGTAAATTATGCCCTAGACATAATGTATGGGTGATTTCAGCTGAAATGTTCTACTCATCTTGTTACGTAAATGCAAATTTTTTAAATATGTAATAAACTATCTTATCAAATCATCCAACTGCCTTCATCTGGAACAAAGAAAGTTTCATTCGCCTTAATATAGAGTTGATAGTTATTGGAGTTATTGCTAGTATCATTGGCGATTCTAGAATTGTCACGAACTTCATCCGTCCATTGCCAATCTGTCCATCACTTGGACGACCATTTTAATTGCTGATAACTTTTGAATGCAGATCTCCCCTCCTAGGTTGTATATCAAGGTAAACAACTAGTTCTTTGTACCTTCGTACGTTACTTGGGCCATATTAGGTTCTTATAACGAACTTATACAAGCTAGTTATATTTGTGTATTTGAGCACAAAGATTTAAGAAATGCATGTTATTTATTTTTGATCTTCTATAGCGTGGAGGGCACCGACTGGATTTTCCTGCGGGGCTATCCTGATTGGTTTCCTAAAATCAAAATTATGTATTCCATCACCAACTGAAGATCTATTACACAGAGAATTCGTTCGGACAAACGTCGACCAGCGAATATTGCAAACCCTACATTTGAAATCATGTCTCTGCATCGCCAGATGCGCTCTTCTCATTATTTTCCCGTTACCGTTGATATTTTATGGTTACATCTGATATAACTATTCTAGCCAAAGTCCTCCCCATTCCTGGGGTCTTTGGTCAGCCAGTAAGCAGCGCCTCCACGAAGCACAAATGACCATTAATAAATTAATGGATGGAAGGTATATGGTATCTTTGCTAAAGTGCTTACCAAAACTGGAAAGATAAATGAATCCAAAGTTAGAGTAAAGATAGTCTTCGGAGTTGAACATTCCTAGCGCATACAGATTAATTACCTTTGTTAGAAAACTCCAGGGATTACAATTACGGTACTATGTGACTCCAGCCGGGAAGTCGATAGAAGAATATAACGAACCTTTGGAATGTGTCCGCCTCACAAACATCATATTTCTGATTTTTTTCTTGTATAAAGAATTTGGAAACAAAGAGCCTTCTATTGTTATCCCTGTCCAGTAATGGTTGTAATGTTGCAATTACAGGATTTGCACCATCTGCTGAAGCAAAATCAATTAACTTTTCGATCTCTCGACTCTTTATTCTTGGTGCTCTAGAACTCGCCTTAATTTGTATGTACCAAAGCTCCGAATCCTTGGAGGCATAAAGATCAACAGGTCCCCTGCTGCCCTTCGACAATTTAACATTCCATCCTAGTGACATCATGTCAAGTGCTATTATCAATTCTGCATCCCTGCCGAACCTGCTTTTCGAATAAGAATGAGTGGCAGTAAATTGGGTGTCATATTCATGGTTAGAGATAACATCTAATTTGAGAGATCTTACCTCTCCCTTCAATTCCATTCAAAGAACTAGAGACGAGCTTCTATTGAACATAGAGATACTTTCACCTTCACAATAATGTCGAACAAAATTTACAAGGTAGGTAGGTTTGACATCCACCGGGAAGGCTATACAAACAAAATATATCCGTTTATCCCGTGAAATGAAATTTTAGAGCTTTCAAGTTGCACCTTCAAATTCAGACATTGGAACTATCCACTAGCCTTGAATCTGTCAGAAACTAGGACAATCGATCCAAGGAAAATAAGACTCCTAATTTAAAATAGATGCTTTTTCTAATTAAATTTCAAAGACATCTGAAGAACTCTTTGCAGCCGTCTTCACTTCAGGATTCACTTCATCTATGCTCTTTGCCAGTTGTTCTAATTTGACATTTGTGATAATATTGCGAATTTGGTCTAGTTCAGATCCGGATCTTATAATTATTCCCCTCTTCTTTGTTGGCGATCCAGACGTATCGACGGGATTAACTTCAACGACTATGCAGTCTGGTCTGCTCCTGAAGGTTGGTAGTTTGAGTAAGAACACACCGGGGATACTTGTAGGCTTTCTCTCCCAGTCTTTTCCTTCCTTTAGAAATTGCGTCAGTCTTTCGTCTGCCATCATCTAGTTAAGCAATATAGGTTCCTTAAAGACATATCTGGACCGAAAATTTGCCAAATATGCATTACCCGAATTTCTTTGACCTTCCTTAGCTAGATCTCTGATTTAGTGTTGACAGCATCGATTCAATTGTGGAACCTGCCCTTATGCACACTAACGATCTTCATAAACTGAAAGAAAATTGCTAGATATTGTCTGGCTATAGGGTCGGATCCTTCAATAAAACTTTGTTTCATTCTGATTGCATATAAAAAATCTATTATGCCAAAACAACCCTCCAATCACTATCACGTAGCTTGTTATAAAAAATAATTTAGATATCCAATTCAAATCTTCAATTGCTTGAACATTATATGTATATGCAAATATGCTGTCGCCAATCCCCAATATCAAAACGGCTAGAAATATCCAAGGAATAGCTGTCAATGAGCCTTTTACGGGATTCAATAGAATCAGAGCAGACGGCACAATCAAGATCACGTCCAATACAGGGTATGCTATGGAAATCAAAAACGACGCAATACCTCGTTGAGTTGAGAATTCAGCATTATGGGAGGTCAGAATGATAAAATATGTGAGAAATACTGCTCCCACAATACATATTAATATTTGATGGGTTTTTGAGTGAGAAGCACCAAGAAAATAGTACATTTTGAAAACAAAATAGAATATCGGACCATACGCCATCGTCCAAAAGACATATGCTATCGATGGTAAAGAATTCTCGATACCTATTGCAATATCGTTATAACTCGAGATTAATTCTCCAATTAGGAATAATGTCAGTCCGGCAGCAAGTAAAGTAAATGCTTTACCAATTATTCCGTCAGTCTTTTGTCTGTAAACAATTACAAGTGATAAAGCCGTTGCTATTGCAGCATACGTTGGTTTTATGATGTCAATTACCAAGGCCTTCTTGTCTATAGGAGATAATATAATCAATAGATAGGCAAACAGGACAGAGGCAATCAATACAGGTATCAGAGAATTGCGTACTGACCTTGTATCAAAATAGGATTGCTTTTTTGATTCTGGTCCGTGATGGTTATACATTTCTGAATGTTGGTTTACCAAATCTGTAAACAGTAAAAGAGGGTTCTTCGATAATGACATAATCGTGGGATCCAATTATAGCCCTCATGGCGCTCAATTGTTTTGGAGTAAGTTTAGAAATATCAAATGCACATAAAATAGAGGTACTTTGAGGCAATTCCCTGCAAAGCGACAGCTCAATAGAACTAAGTGCTCGAGTAAAACCGTTCCTTATCCACCATGTTGCGTCATCTTCTGCAATCCGCGCGCAGATATTGGATCTTTTGCTTCCAATACTTATACTACTGATCCAGTTTTGCAATTTGAAAACTGCGTCTTCTTTTAAGGGACCTGTGATCGGGCCAAACAAATCTTTATAGGAGATAGAACTGGTTAGGTTCAGATGAGAATAGTTATCTGGATTTTCTGACAGGAGGGCCTTCGGTGCGTCATTGGGACTGAAATATTCTGATAAGATCTTAATGAGAGAATCCCTATGAGAGTATAATAACGCAATATGATTATGTGATGCCATTTTGTGAACAAAATCTAATGCTTCTATCCGCCGAATCTCATTCAATACATCATTAATTGTGAGAGCAGGGTCTACTATTTCAGGGATAGTGAGATTTGATTTGTGTTCTATTAATGAGCGTCGTAACGCTAGTACTTTGACCTTATTGATAATAGATACTGCGCCATGTCCGAATAATCGGTACATCGAATCTTCAAACAAGTCACAGTTAGTCATTATTTCCCTTTCAGACAATCGATTAATACGGCAAATATGATCAATTACTGCTTTAGAGTACGCTTTGCCTACTTGCTCGAGAGATTCTTTTACCGAACGGTAGAGGATATCCTCAGATATAGAGTCAAGAGGAATGTAATCTAGGTCATCTAGAGCCGTTAGGCACTGAAAATTCTTTTTCCCTTTGAGATTCAAATTGTTTGTCCGAGCCTCCGTGTCGAAGTTTGTATTTTCAGGGGAATGTTGTTTATTGACTTCCCGGGATCGATACTATTGATGGTTGCCCTTTCACGTGTCAGTATTTCCTTGATCTTATTATCACTCAACAGGTTACTAACTATCTTGTTATATTCGTGTCGTGGGATTCTGTGCGAGGATTCTAGTGAATCGATTGCGCTAAGTTTCCAATAACTATTCAAAGCGAGTCCTATGAGATTTTGAGCATGATGAACTAACAAACCAAATGACGTAACAAAATATTTTCCATTTTTCCGAGTTATGACTCCAGCTCTTAATAAACGAGAAACACGATAATGACAGCCTCTGCTAGAGAGGCTCAGATGAGAGAGCAGAAATTCCCGATCGACGCTTGACAAGGATATCATATTAAAAATAGCAAGCACCTTGGGGTCAGAAAGTGCTTTCAGTACATCAATAACGGAATTCAAGAAGAATTTACCACCAATAGCAATAGTATCCTCTTCAGGCATACTTATTGATTCTTAGAAAATCAATAGGAATATAGCTTACAATTGTAATAATTGCAATTTATATCCATAAATGGTCTTCTATTTACTACATCTCTGTGAAGAAGAAAAGCTAACTTAGTAATCTTATAATCACTAGAAACTTTATTTTCCTAAAGGCTGTTTATACAAGCACGTCCAAGTTCACTCGTAATCAGAGACCATAATTAAGAACATAATCGCAATGCTACCCATTTGAGCAGCCAGTCAGTTCTAATTAAGGACGTTAAAAGATTGTCAGTAGCAGTATGATGATCTCTCATGATTATTTTACATGAAGATATTAGTATTAAAATTCTGATTTATATCGATAACCGGTTTTCATTTTTTCCATTCGAGAATAATAGTCGTGCGAAAATCATTCTTGTTTCTTCGCTCCGAACGAATTATCCAAGCGCGGAGGTGCTTATTATTCACCAACCACGGACACTGGCCAGAGTGATCCTGTTCATGGAGTGGCACAAATAATCGAGCACTTCCGCACTTGGACTTTAATAAATGCCAGCTTCGTTTAAATCCTTTTGCAAAGGTTGTCCTCTCAGTTTAGTGATTCATAAATAGATCTCATCCGGATTGGCAGTTCCGTATGAATCCGTTCTTTTCCGCACTTACGAAATTCAACTAGGCGGTCAGTGAGTGAAATTGAAGGTGCAGCGAAGAATATCAATCACCTCCATAAGCCAACATACAATCTTTCAGATAGCATGTAGATTGAATTGATAAACTAGACTCTTACGCTATACGATCAAAGTAGATAATACCAAACCAGAGAAAAAACTGACAGTTACGATGAGGTTACAACCATGGATAGGACTATGTACATGACAAGGACATTACTCCAGAGCAATTATACAAGTGATTATGCTTTGGAGGTATTACTCCGTGGTAAAAAAGTACATCAATTTCCCATGTCGTGTATTTTATAAATGGTACAACTTGGGTGACATTAAACCATTATTAAAAATGTGGAACATAATATGAATATGATGAGCAAGCGAAATGCAGGCTTAGAGTCTTCAGTATTTGAGCGTGAGCCAACAAACCGCAAGGATCGCCACTCGATCAAAAATGAAATAGAATGTCCACACTGCTTTGACTTAATGATTCTGAGTTCAGATTTCGATAGTCTGTCTTATGTTTGTGAAGCATGTGGATTTACGCTCTACACAACTAGGCTAGCACCTAAAATTGTTTATCCACTAATTGACACTCCGTTGGTATTGGCTCCCCGTACCATCTCGCTTCGAATGAGTCCCACTTAGAATCAGGTCAAACCTAAATAGCTTAATTAGTCATGAAATCTATAATGAATTGAAGGCAGTAACAGCAATCTAATTTCTTGAAAACAAATTATTGACCTGCCATTCACAACGACAATAGATGTGAAGATAAGTAAACATGTAGGACGCTCAAGACGAAAAAAGACTACTGTACAGGTTCCGAATTTAATAGGAATATCTAGTGTATCTGAGTCATCCCGAGTCCTTGCTAAACAACGATTTCACGTAATTGTCACCATATCTACTACCCTTCCATAACTATGAGTCTCTAACATTGAAATAGGTTTTCTTTTTCAACTTTACCAACTTGCTACGCTATAGTTATTACTTTAGTGATATCAAAGGTCCTGCCTGAAGGATTGTCTTTGACTACATATTTGATATTATAGTCTCCTATCGGGAATGGTTTGATCTGAGTTAAAGTCAACAGCAGAGACAGTTCAGTTTTCTTCTGATATGATGTTACCTTAATAACAGGCACGTCGATTATCGAAGCAAGTTCTGTTCCATTAGGCGCAGAGATATTAATGTCTGCGGAGATATCAATTGTGTACTGAGTATTTACGCTTGCATTAGAGCTTGGACTGTGAGTAAATCCCACTGGTTCCACATACAAATACATAGTTTCTCCCGGTGCGAAAATGTTCGCACTAGATACGTTTGACATGTAAGAAACATTTGGTAAACTTGATGCATTAGAGACGTTTGGTAAACTTGATGCATTAGAGACGTTTGGTAAACTTGATGCATTAGAGACGTTTGGTAAACTTGATGCATTAGAGACGTTTGGTAAACTTGATGCATTAGAAACACTTGATAAGTTAGACACATGTTCTACATAGACACCATACCCACTATTGGTACCTCCAACAACGTATGTGTCAAAAATGGATTGAAAGCCAAAATTTTCCCATGACTGCAAATATTGATCCCTTATAATCTTAAATTTGGAAGCATTCGAATCTGATTGGGCAATAACAATTCCTTCTTTATTCAAATCAGATAATAACACTAGGGTCGATACGAGGCAAACAATTGCCACGAAACATGGTTAATCCCACTCCAAAGTTCCGTTGCGTGTCTTTGTTCATAATGCGGGAAACTCCTTCGGATTAATAAAGGCTTTGAATTTTTCAAAAACTCTTCGGTTCCAAGAGTGGTGGATTGTAAATTCGAAAAAGAAGGACTAGATCTTGGTCAATGGATACTACATTTTCAGGTCATCTTCCACTCGCTTTAATTCCTGGTGCTAGCTAACTAATGGAATGTATATATTTTGATTATTTGTCGTAAATGGTATGAAGGTGGAACTTGAAATGTTCATTGACGAAGATCAGGAATCAATCGTAATGGAAAAGGTTTTGGCGTTGACTAAGAAGGCCGAAGAGTTGGGATTCAGGATTGTCGAAACCGAAGTCGAAGGAGGTAAGGATGAAGAACACGAGGAGCGACAGGAAGAACGCGAGGAGGAAGAATCGAAGATTAATGAGATCTAGCAATGGTGAAATAAAACTGCGAACCATCCCCGCTTGGTACTCAAGATTTACTTTTGCATATATGTCCAGTTTAAAGACCAAAGTTTCTAAACTGGTTCTGCGTAGCATAAAGAAAAATCAAAATCTGAATTTGTGATTGAGAAAGGTTTATTCAACAGATTAAATTTTATTGAGCTGATGGAAATTCCATCTCAACGATGAACTATGACACCCGTAATGGTAACTAGTGTCAATAGTTCACAATCTAAAATTGAACATTCAGAAATGAATGAAATAACGCTTCATCATTATCATCTTTGAGTTTCTTACATACGGTAAACTAATCTATTTATTACATTTTGATATAATCGTGAATTTTCTATCTCCAATAGTGTTTGAACTTGTAACTTCAAATTATGTGGATAGAAATAGGTCTTTATAAGAATTGAGACTGTAGTGTGTGTTGTACCTGTACTATTTAATTCCATAGCGACCAAGCGTTACTCCCAATCGCGAGTACATTCTTGACACTCAGCCAATTCTTTTTCAGTCAGCTTAACAACACCTTCTTCGATTTTTATGAAACCCTTCTTCTCAGAGTATCTAATACTACAGTTGTACTGGATGATCCATTGACACCGATGCGCGAGAGATATTTATTGAAGAGATCAACATTATAGAAATCACTAAAGTTGAAATGTGTAGTAAGGTTGTTTTCACGTGCATTTTATGCTTATCAAAGTTCTTCCATGAAATTCCAAATTATCATCTTCTTATCGCGATTTGAAAGTCTTGCCATGTGGCCACCTCGTAGATTATCGTGTCTTATCACATTGTGTAGTTCATGTCGGCGACGAAGTAGCATAGGGAAGAAAAAATATTAAATAATAATAGTAAACAATATTCGTTAGGTGAGTAAGAATCTCACTACCTTTTTTGTTTTTGAATTGATGCTCTCTGATTGCCTATTAGATTTACTTATCTTTTCAAGTATTGATATCGAACAGCTTCATAGTATTAGACATTAACATTGAAGATACTCTTTCCATACTGTCTAAAAAGACCTGGTGATATATGATAAATAAAAGTACAACTCAAGGAGCGTTCTTCTGTTGATATCGTTTTCTCTCAGTGAACTCAACACCACAATATACGCATCGAAGTCTTGCATTTTGTAGTGGACGTAGTTTTTTTACATGGTCTAAGTAGCTCAGACCATTTTTACAATACTGACATCTCATTTATGTTGTAAGCCTAGCCTACGGACCGCATATTTATGAGTTACGTATAAAGAATCAATTCAAAATAGGGTGATACAATATTGCCGTGCAAAAAAATTAGTAACTATGAACTAAAGAGAATTAGCGAGAGTGGAATTGTCGAATGAATGCGAGCATGAAATGGAAATGTTCTCGAGATAAAATGTTGAAGGTGCTGCCTTACAAAGAAAACTAAAATAAGTCTCTTTAGAAAATTACTATGCGTCCCATTCGAATATTTCTGTATCTGTGACAGTATTCGTTTGTGACATCTTTTTTATTTCTGCATTGTCAAGACGAATTATTTCTACAGTGCGCCATCTCATGGCTTCTTCCTCGCTTAGATTTGGAGGCTTGTTTCCTATCACTTCTTTGACACGCAACCATTCGTAACAATATGGGCACTGAAATGCAACGCCCGCTTCTCTAGTCTTGACAGGATAAGGTATTATCATTAAATTGTGACATACGGGACATCTGGTTGTATCTTCGGCGGGTGGACCGGAATAGCGGATAGTAGGAGTCATGTTGGGTTAGTCATGGTATAAGACGTAATCTCATGTATCTGTTTCTCTCTACTCTGCTTTTGTCGTCTGTCCCAACTGCTAAATCTGCACTACCTACAGGATAGGTTCGGGCAAACATTAGTGTTTGTCTAATATCTTTTGTATTAAACCTTCTTCCACATGATAAATAATCAACTACATTCATACTTCATGGTTCAAGTTCGCTTCACTCAATTCCCTCGATTCAATCCGAACACCAAGGACGTAATACCTGAATCTTCTACTTAAGAGGAACTGACGCCGTGGAAAAAAAGAATATACAATCAATTTGATTATGTTATTTCGAAACATGTCGATTTTCAACTTGCGTTTTAGTTCTAGCGAATAGGTGGCTTTAGTATTTGAGAATGCCACTTGTTATTGAGAACATGTCCACAATTCTGTGCAACATCCCAAGGACTTTTTTTCCATATCACGTTGTAAGCCCATTAAATGTATAGTTCTGATCCATTTGGGACTAAATATGATCCTATCATACAGATTCAGACGCGTGGATAACCAGCCTTACCTGGGTGTCCGGTTGTGCTATGATAATGATAATAATAATCCTCTATAGTTTTCTGTTGAAAATAATCATAGCTGTAGCATCTAGAGGAAAAGGTCGACAGTTCTTGAGAATGGTATCGTTTTTTTCTTTCCGTTCGACATAATTTTTAACACACATACCTAATAACTCATGTTAACATTGTATTAAACTTGATTTGGAAAGAATTTCCTTGCTTCTTGCTGCCAGTGTTCTTAAAATATAATATGATTTATTGACATTGCGCCGTATTGTGGCCTCGCAATAAGGTAAACCTCAATACCTTAAATTCAATCTGTTGCTCTTCTGTCTCCGTTGCCCGAGATAACTAGTTCCTCATTGATTTGATTATAAATCTGTAGCATTCTTAAGCCCTTTTCGGTTGTCCTGTATTTTTGACTATCTTCATATGATATTAATCCGTTCTGTGTTAGCATTGCCAAATATTCTTTCAACTGCGCGAATGATAGGAAAGCTTTATACATGATTTTTGTCTTGGTAGCTCCACCGTTCGCAGCTTCCAGAATCAATCCAGTTATATCAGTTCTACTTCTGTATTTCATTAGAATCAATACCTGGTAACCATTAGGATATTTATGAGTGATCTTCATTTCTTCCTTAATCTGTATCCATTATTACCTAAAAATGATACTAAGAAGATTTTGAACAAGTTTCGATTAATACTAACTGACTGGCTCCTCAATGGGCCGGTTGCAATTATAATCGTGCTAAATCGTTAATATCGATTGTATATTTATCGTCACTAAATTTTTAACGGTATAACTTACCCTACTATTTTTCTCTGCTTATTTCAACCTATATTACTTGTAAACTAGATAATTATTTCTGTAGTTTACTTGTAACTCTCAACCCTTAATACAAACTATGTCCCAATACGGTCCATGAAAGTCATACGTACACCAATAATGGTAATTCTAACAGGCGTGATATTGTTTAGTACTGTAGTAATTCAACAAAAGGTGTATGCCCAAGGGCTTTCGGGATGTGATGTTTGTGGAGAGTTTAGAAGTCTAACATGGTCATTCGTCAAGAATGTTGTAAGTGAGGTATTGCAATCGCCACCAGATCCAGATAAACAACAAAAGTTAGTACAATTCAAACAGTTATCAGGACAATTTCAAATTGATGTTATCAAAGCATTATTATCTAATCCACCAGCACATGATAAGATTCCTGAGTTTGACAAAGTCTATACAGACGGTGTTTTGAGGATATTCTTAGGTGGACCAGATACAATACCTGAATTACTAGATGCATATAGCCAAGGTGTGGAAGAGATATTTGGACTTGGTCCTCGCTAAGAAACGAAAATTAGAAACATCACTTCATTTTATACATCTTACAAGCGAGTCTCAAAGCAACCAGTGAATCTGAGTAACTTGTTTTATCTGTATCTAATGAAAGTTCGTTAGCGTACGCGATACGAAGTGCGATTGCAAGTTTATTATACTCCTGGGGGATGCAGAGAAATTCTTTATTTATCATCATTACCAGATGTGATAACATTTGTATATGTTCTGCCGCAAATGACACTAGCAATACTTTCATACTATCGGCTATTATCTTGCTTTTCTCCCTCAAATATCACACTTTTGTGCTCAAATGATTACCTAAGACGGAGTGAGAATGTGCACGAACTAATCATGCCAGATGCACCTAATACTTATATGTAAGATCCGTTTTTTCTCATTTCTGATTCATGTCCCTTCCTCTTACTAGCACGAGCTGAATACTACAAGTTGCAAATGTTCCCGTTAGTTAATGAATGAACTAGAACGTTTTAGGCGGTGTCATTGCGGGCATTTGCATCCTGCACTTAACTCGAATGAATTCAAATGCAACATAAAACCGGAAAAGTAAAAGTCTTTAATATTTTGGTGTCCAGAATGTACGTCATGTTTGACATGATAAACAGTAAATGGGATCTTCCTACTTCAATGTCAGAATTGGAATCCCTGGGTTTAGAAACCCCGAAATTAAATGAATTAAATGATTCTTACGAAGTCGAAAATCTAGTGGATAATCTTAAGCAGATGTTCTACCAGGACTATAAATCCACGCATGTGTTCACGGACTGACAAATCATTGGTTGTACGATAATCATTAGATTTTTCTGGCCAATAGGTAGATCAAAGAGCACTGATACCTAATCGTCAGCCAATATAGCATGAGTTTCAGTACAATAGTAAATTGTGTTGCTGTGCTCACAATTTTGGCATTGTATTGTGTGTTCTAAATTGTGATGAGTTGTGTCTATATCTTGACATTTACTAGAGTCTGATCTTGTCGTATCTTCAGGAAGGTGTACGCTGAATGGCTCTTTACAATTGGAACATGAAAACGTTCGGACTGACATTATCGTTATTATGATGCGTTGTTATTAAAATTAAATTTTGCACAAACCAGGGTGAAATAACAGATGAACTTGTGCAATTAGTTAAAGAGGAGAGAATACGGAACCTAAACCATTTTTTAGATTTTCAGAGTATACTTAGGAACTGACTGGCTGCTCTATTATTCCTTGAATGTAATACAAATTGTCACAAGATAACAAAAGTGTCACTAATGAGCGTCATAGATGGACAAAAGCAGTAGGACAGGACATCCAGGGAATAGTCCATAATTACTCGTTACAGAGATGGACCGACCAGGATACTGTTAATTTTCTCTGGGAAGAAAAAAGATCCGAATAGGTAGAAGCACTGTCGCTAGAATCTAAATCAGGTCGAAGAGCAAGCAGGAAATTGGTACCTTGAACTCCGCGAATCCAGTTACAGGACCATTGCGTTCTATAAGGAACGGTTAGACTCGCTGCTATCATATCAAAATTATGGACATTTCGGAGGTCTCTGAAATTAAGATTAGAGCGATAGCAGAACTTGAATTGAAATCTCATTACATACCATATTTCAAGATTTTCCGCATGAACAATTCCAGATTCAACCTAAGATTGAACGGGAACCAACAAACTGGCAATGTATGTCTACAGGTACAATTACACATTCAAAATGCCGCATTGTAAACAAGTATGGTGTCCATTGACACTAGAGCAGGATTGGTGTCCTAATCCTGAATGCTCCCATGGGATCAAAGGATGCAAATTCAAACCCTATGATGAATATCACGAATGGGTTAAGTGTTCTACCTGTGAGATGTGGTTCAAGACTTCAGATTTACTAGCCGTAATAATTGCTACATCAAAGCGGTTCCAGCGATTGTAGAAGGTGACGATGATAATGATGGACTCCCTGGGCCTGGCATAGTCTGCGGTTCGAACCAATCTAATTATATCTCTGCTATAAATGGCAATGATGCCATATCTTTTTCTTAACGTTTTCTTACCATTCGTCACCATTTTCTCTCCTCGGCACTGGTTATAATCTAGTTCGAACATAATCCTACTTATGGTCCAGGATGATGAAAAACCAGCAGCGAAGGTTAGAAAGCGTAAACGGAAGGTTATGATGGATAGGTCTGCAGAAAAGAAACCAACTGCAGAGGAGAGTTTTCTAATTTGTGATGACTGTAAACACAGTTCAATCAGATACGATCCTGTTAAAGATGGAGCCTGTGATTGTGGCTGTCATTAATCAATGATTAAATCATTAGTAAGAGTCCATGTAGGGTAATAGCATGAAACTGGCCAGCAATGGCAAAATAGCAACCGGTTTCAGTTGATCATATAGGTACGACTTCCTTGAAAATTACAAACTAGATTGCAAGAGTACGCGACGAAGCACCTGCAAAAGAACGTTGAATTCAAATGCAAAATACATGATCGCAGTTACTCTTGCAATTATGTATTACACCTTAACGCTCATAAGGGTATATAGCAAAAAACCGCTTTATGTCACAATATAGTTAATTTTATTCTATTTAATACCTGCTCTATGGGATTTGGAATTTGTGAATATCAAATCCGAATCAATGCTCGTCAGTTTTTTGTCAACGTTAACGCATCTAGTCGGCACTAAATATATCAGACAGAGGGTTTAGACAAAAGTCGAGAAAGAGGCCACATCATATGATAATGTATTAGACGCTTTCAGATTATCGTTACAGATGTTCAAACTAAAGGACAAAAAAAGCGATAATATTTGTGTGCTACGATTGATTGAATATTAAGACGAACTGTTTTATCATACAGTTCCTAATGTCTATTAATGATACAAACTCAAGGTTTTTCATCTTCACAAAGCATAGGTTCACTGACTGATGAAATCAATCGATGGCTCGTGAGTAATACACAAGGAATGGACACTAAATTTAGACTGATAGATATAAAATACGCGTCAACTGCAGAGTCAACTCCGAGTAGTAACCAACACGGGCACCTCAACTTTTCCGCACTTGTTGTATATGAAGTCGGCGAATTCAAGAAAGCAGATGATTCTACCGAACCGCTGGACGCTTCTGGAGTAGAATAGAGTCCCGCCTAGATTGTACCGTACTTTCCGCAGTAGTTGAATCTGTTGAATAGATTAGAAACGCGTTGTGGATGTCCCGACTATTGGCGATACAAAGCGATTATGTCGGCTTTGTGATTAATGAGCACTAACTACCTGGCAAGTCCTATATCCACTGGTGATAAATCTGTACTTGTACATTGAAAAACGCGGTACATTACGTAACAAAGCGGAATATATTAGAAGCCATCGGATTCGGACAAGAACTATTCAATTCTATCGCGGCTGACACATATAGCGATAACACCCCTAGTGATAGTGTCAAATTAAGCCGTAAACAATATTACAGTAAACTTTCCAGACTAATCAAAGTAGATCTTATTAAACGCAAAAGTGGAAGGTATTTACTGACACCTTTCGGGAGAGTGATTTACGGAGTACAACTCGAACTTGGCGAGGCACTAGACAATCATCTCAAATCTAAATTACAAATATAGTTTTGGTTGAAATTTTTAACCAAACATCTCAGACAGATTCTCTGTTTTTTTCAGTACGACACTCTTTGATCCACTCTGCCTTACCCGAACCAAAATATAGTTAATCATTTCGTTCTATTTCCATGCAACTATGCTTTGATTCTTGTGTTGCAAACGGGTCACTAGACGCGGATGTGAGCAAGGGAACCCATAATTTGGAAGAAAACCCGTAATTTAGTTTGGATATTGAGTCGCAATCATGCAATGGCTGATGTCATTTAGTAACGATGTCAGAGAGTAAAGATCGTATTTCATTCTGAAAGAGCATTAACAAAACTCAAACGAATTGACCATCATATAAAAAAGACCAGTATCCTCTAAAAACTCCTTATCGTGTCCATGCCAAGTTAGATTAAACCGAACGTTATCTTTGAGAAATTCAATATAAATCAATTTAGAAAAGTCGGGATTTACTTCAACTTCATGTCGTATTAATTCAGTTGCGTCTACAGTCCCGTTAGATATTTTTAATACATTTAAACTAATTCGTCGGTCCTTTGGAATATACCGAAGGACTAGTTCAAATAAATCCTCTGATGTCATATCCTTCTGTGCTACCTTATTGCAAAGGATCATCACGTTACCGAACGCAGCGTCATACTTCTTAAAAATTATAGTTTCTCCTCCATCATATTCCTATGGATAGAGCGATTTTGGATGCTTTATTTTGAATCTGTATTCTTTACTTTGATATACTTGCCAATCCTTGGTTTCGCTATTCATTGAATATTGCAATATACAATGTATAACAATGAATTTAGCGTATTCCCCCCTTCTCTAGCCAGTACTTTGCCCGATATTAGTTCGGGAACTTGTGTCATCACTCATTCAAGAAATTATGAAGCAGCAGTCAGCTTTAAGTGATTCGTTAATTTAACACCTATCTCCGGACTCTTATGCGAACACGTCAATATTCTCGTTTTCGGACAGATTCTCGTTTTCGGACAGATTCTCGTTTTCGGACAGATTCTCGTTTTCGGACAGATTCTCGTTTTCGGACACATTCTCGTTTTCGGACAGATTCTCGTTTTCGGACACATTCTCGTTTTCGGACACATTCTCGTTTTCGGACACATTCTCGTTTTCGGACACACTATCTGATAACGGACCGACAGGTGTCACTTCAAATGGTCGTGAGACGGACTTAGATCCTTGAGTGGCTACAACAAACTTAGATCCATCCGATGACGCAGGGATTGTAAAGGTAGCAGACTCTCCGCTGGTATTGGTTGTGGCTGGAAGGGGGGTCGTAGTTACAGTACTTCCATCAAATGATATTGTAACTTCAGTACTTGGATCAAATCCGATACCCGTAACAGTTACCTCAGTACCAACAGGCCCAGACGTAGGGTCCAGCGTAATGACTGGCGCGATGGTTGTGCCTGAAGTGCCAAACTCCCATTCGCAGTTGGAATCAACCGCGTTTGAGTTAGCACAGTCCAAAAGGTTACCAACTTCATCTTGGATGCTTGACAATAATGATGCAATGTAGTTAGTATCAGGGGAGAAGTGGTCATTATTTTCTATGGTAAATGTTACAGATTTCCCACTCACTGATATATCCTGAATATTTGGGTTATTACAGACGTCATTACTACAGTTGTTGGCAAATAGGGCGAGACTTCCTGTATCCACGCTGTTCTTGTCTATTTTTTTGTTAAATGTCACTTTTATTTCTGACAAATCTACAGGAACGTCATTTTCTCCGTCACTCGGATCGGTGCTTACTACCGCAAGGGATTCAAAGTCGCCATCAGATGGGTTCTGTATTACGGTGCTATCTTCGATGTTAGAATTGTTACTATTACAATTATGATCAATGACTTCTGTGTCTACTGTGCATTCTATCTTAGGAGATGATTTCTCATCGGCAAACGCCACGCTTGCCCATGCTGTTACAGCCGTGGAAAATAAGATAACTAGGCCAATTGAAAGGAGTCGAAGGAATACTGAACTGATCATGGCGACGAACCTACGAAACAAACTATAACTACGGTAAGAAAGAAAAATTTCTAATAATTGAAGTGATTTATCTTTACTTTGAATCTTTGAATAGATTCACTAGATATTATTGAACTCAAAGAAGGTCTATGTCCACAGGTCAAGAGTATTGGCTTTTAATTCTTGAGCCTGATCTTTCACCTTTTTTTGATCCATCAATTTTGTTAGTTGGTTGTAGTGTTCAAATATAATTGACATAAGGACGGCGTGTACTACGACAGGTCTACATGCGTTGCTGCAGGCCGCATTATTTAATTTTACATAATCATACATTTGATCAAACATCATTCTGTCCTTCTTGTCCAAATAGGATCTAAATTGTTTCCATTTTGTTCGCTCTATTTCCGCTGCCATTCTAAAAGTAGGGACTGTTCTACCCACTCGGCTTGATTGAGATTCAGCCGATTTAAGTGATATCACACGAGAAGGGGAGGGAGTCTCGTAAAAAAAGCAAATGTTATACGCATCTGTGTTATATGACTAGACCACGAGGTTTACGAGGACAAATGTAAGTATTTTACGAAATGGCGCAGATGTGAGAAAACAAGTTTGAAAGCAACAAAGAAATTTTAGCGAGGGGTTGATTTGAACAACCGGTCTGTGGGTTATGAGCCCGCCGGGATAACTTCGTCTTCTCGTTAGAGAAACTGGCTTCCCCACCTCGCTGATTGAATGACAAATTAAGGGTTATATGATGTTTGAATTGTCTGCTGGCCTGTAGTAAGTAGGCCCTTCAGTCCTCATTTTATTTTCGATGCCTTTTTGGTAGGTTTGAGTGAGGCGGCTTTGTAGCCGATACAGAATGTCATAATATGGTTGACTATTTCCGAGATTATTCTTTCGTAATTAATTTTTCCAGATTTCCCTTCAAATTGCTTTAGTATCATATTGGTAACAAAGTTTTTCAAAACATTGAAGGCAAGTGGATTACTTTTTATATCAACGTCAATTGTTGACAAACCTAGCAAATTCGCTTGCTTCTTGGCGTTATTGTCTAGTATTTTTTCACCATACTCCTAATCTTATCTAATTCAACTTCGACTATGGATTTTGCTCTCTCTTCGAATTCTCCTTCCATGATTTCGGCATTTTAGTTTGATATTATATTAACTCTTGCATTTCATTTTCATTCGCGTTATCGATTCAATCTCCTAATTTCACGAGTGTCGATACTAAAATTCTTCCCACAATGATTGCACCTAATGACAAACCAACATTTGCTAATATGTTTAGTCCAAAAATTGAAAACTGTTTATTATCCAAAAGGTTTGTTGATTCGAGAGCAAGGGAAGACATCGTGGTCAATGAGCCACAGAACCCGACCGCAATAAGGAGGAAATATTTTGTGTCAAGATTCCAGACAGCCGATAATATTGAAAACACTCCTAATACAAAACTTCCCAATACATTTACCGCCAAAATATTGAGTGGTAACGCCCCAAACATAAGTGGTGATGATACCATCTTGTATCGGAGAAAGGCTCCAGCCAGTGCACCCAATGCTAAGAGAAGAAATTCAATTCCTTTAATTTTTGTTGTTCACCTACCATTTTTGATTCTATTGGTAGGCATTATCAGCGTAGAAGCGGTTTTGGGTTGATACTCAATCCAAGGCTAATGCCATAGCCGTGTGACAAGCGTACACTAATCAGATATATTTAAAGTTCCTTTTTTAGAGTCAAGGCCGGAGGTTGGCTTGTCGACAACAACCCCCTAGCCTGTTGAACTACCCCTCTCCTTCAGGCTTAAAACCACAGTCTAAACAAAGTATTTCAAAGTTGTATCAAAAAGATAAGTGATTCTGTGAAAATTAAAAATTAATCCTCTCCCTCTCTAGCCACTATTGTCTAGGGCGGTATTTCTCTATTAATTTTATCAAGTCATCTAGCGAACATGGTTTTTTGAATATTTCTTTAATACCGCTGTCCTTCATTTTGTCTAAGACAATTCGATCGGATGAAGCAGTAAAGATAACGACATTATTTGATTCTAATATTGCTTCTTCTTTTAGCGAGTTTATTACGTCTAGGCCACTAAATTCAGGCATTGCTAAATCTAGTAAAATAAGATCAAATTTTCCATGTCGAATACTATCCAGTGCTTTCTTGCCTTCGTTGACGACCTTATAGTTTATGTCTTCTGATTGACAGTAAAAAGATATTGCTTCTGTTATGTCTTTACTGTCGTCTATTAGAAGGATCCTCAAATCAAAAACTCAGTGCGCGAAAAGTAATTATCCTTACTATTATTTATTTTCATCTTATAATACTCCCTCTCCTGAAGGTGTCTTTTCGGATATTAGTTACAAAATTGAATGATAAGATACACAAACCTAATCCCAACAAACTAACTGTCTAACCCTGAAGGGCCAAGTCGAAAATCGTTGACATCCCTCTGAAGACTCTTCACAGGGTAAGAATTGCTTGCTGGCATGTTGTCAGTAGAGCCCTTCAGTCCTCTATCTTTTTTTAAAGTTTGTAGCACTCCGAGCCTACTCTGTACCAACTAAAACCTGCTTTGGATTTTTCTCTGCCACTTTCACATTCTTTTTTACTGCCATAGCATTTACCATTTCCAGTGGGGCGTAAATCCCAGCAATAGTTGTTTGTGGATTTATCTGAGTTTGTAGATTTAAAGCAGTCCTTTGTTATCTTAACTGAATAACTTCCCTATCCTTCACGGACTAGGGTAGTTTGCGCTACTTGACATTCGCTTAATATTTTAAAACAATCACCGGGGTCTCCTACCAAAGAAGTCCCTGAAAAAACCCAGGCCACATAACAAAAATCATGTGTCGTCTTAGCAGAGGCCATGTTAACCAACGAATTACTAAGTATTGTTGAAGTTGCTATCAATATTGTAGCCAAAAAAGCCGTGGCAATAATCGTTATCTGTGCTTACATTCTATTGCTAATTGTTAGTAACTAATTTGATATAGGACTTCAGGGATATTTGTTCAATGTTATTTCCTGATTGAGACATTAACTTTTTGTTAATTTCATGTCCCTTCCTCTCACTAGCACGAGCGGAATACTACAAGTTGCAAATGTTCCCGTTAGTTAATGAACGAACAAGAACGTTGTAGGCGGTTTCATCGCGGGCATTTACATCCCACGCTTGATCCTGACGAGTTGAAATGTAATTACTGGTTGGGAAAGAGTAGAAAAAAAACTGACTAAATTTCATCATTTATTGTTATCTTAACCTTTTGGAATTTAATTTGTAATCGCCGATCAATACCCTCGAGTTAAGAATTTTCAAAAAAATGAAGGATATCAGTTGTTTTTCAGTCCATCCCGCCAGGCAATGGCTTCGAGCTCGACTCGGACAGCCTCCTCGACAGGAATAACCGGTCGCGCCTGGAATTCGAATGCAGGGAATGTCGAGCATGCCTTGTGAACGGTCGCTGGATCGTCGCAGTCCACCAACATATGCCCTCCCCATTCGCCCACTCGCACTACGAACAACTCGATCTTGAAATTTGAGGGCGCCTTCCATTTAGTGAACACTTCAAGTATTCGCTTCTGGGCATTCTCGTACTCTATAGGCGAACCTTGCGGGCGTTCGAACCAACTGATCATGTACTTCAAAAACATCCTCCCCTACCGTCAAAGTGTTTCATGATAACGTCTCTACTTCCAGCATATAATATAGTTTCTTCACTAATCAAACGTTAACTTTTCATCCACGACTGTATTTTAGGAAATTTACCTAGCAAGCAATTTTCACTAGTATCCAGCGGTCTCGCTCCGTGTTAGTAAAATGTGTCTTTAACCAACTGTTTGTTTTTATCTAATTCAGTCTTGGTAATTACTGACATCCTGCCTCTCCCAATCTATCTGAGAGTATGATTAACTGGATATATTGGTCAATCTGGATTGGTACTAAGAGATTTAGTTTTCATTGGTGTGCACATTGGTATAGCTAGATCTTCATGGTAGATGTCAAGATACTGTGACTTCGTGCTCGTATGAAGGATTCAATTTGTTTTCCATAGGCATTTGAGTAATATCAATGCCTGAAGGGATTTTGGGTTCAAATTTCACGTCTGTTGAATTATTACCATTGGTAACTGATTGACTCGTATTTTTTAGAAGTAAGCTTATCGTATCATCCATCATGCCATTTAAAGTGTCCGACATTATTTTATCAATAGTGCTTTTTATTGAAGATGAGACATTTGCTGTTATTGAATTAAGACTGTCAGCAAGGTTCGTTGTTATAGTGCTATTAGAAGGAACAGGAACAGGAGTAGGAGTAATAGCAAAACTCGAATTGTTATTAGTCAAGGTCATACAAATTATTCCCATAAGCAAACCGTTTAGGATAACGATCAACTGGTATTTTGATTGTGCAAAGGATTTCATGTAGTAAGCTCCTTATCCTTTTGATAAATAAAATTGGCTACTCTTTAACAGAAGAAGAGGCATTTGATATTAAACATAGTATAGTAGTACGGTTCAAAATATTCCTGTTTACAATTAAGGTCTTAATCTGGATCTAACTCTCGTAAAATGAGCGGAACAACTGATCTACGGAATTCCTATGATATAACGCGAGTTTACAGAGGGGTCTGATTAATATTCCACCGACATATTGGAATTTTTATAAAAATATGTCTTGCTTGGAATCCTATTACTTTCAAATAGATGTTAGCAACTTGTCAAATGAAGAACTCGTAGGTGGAGGCTATCGTCGTCTTCGGTTGTGGTCTTCTTTGAATTCGAGGACTACACAGATTCATCTTCACCATAAATTGGTACCAGTGGTATGACTCACGTTTGATTTGCTGCCTTATGGTTGAAAGGTATCTGTCAGTTATCGTCTTGTTGGTCATGGTCCAATTTAATTTGATAATATCTGAATCTGCTATTCGCTTTATTTGTCAAAGTGGCGACTATTGACTTTATTGATTCTCTTTCTTTTTGGGGGGATTTGGACGTGCTCCTATCTTCCCTTTCTAGGAAGATAAAATTACATTCATTCATTCCATAAAAAAAGGGACTCCTGAGGTTATGTTTGGTAATCTTCACTTGACACGCTCGAAGAGTTTTCTTTCCATTGCATTAACAGATTCGAATGATTCAAGTGCCCTAACGTTCCATTTCAGACGCGGCCAGAAAGGTAGATCTCGTATTACTTGACCCAATTCCTCTGTGGACTTGGATTCTATAATAAAGCATCCCGCTCTTTCACCTGCAAAAACTCCTCCCATAATGGTCTTTTCTCTTACCAACCTTGCCAAATCCTTAACGCTGGGATCTATCATTTGTTTCCAAACAGTAGCGAGCCTCTTCTGCCGTTGCTCCAGGGTTTTCTATCCATTCCGCCGTAACTAGATATAACATATCCAGCACAGGGATTTCAATGATATATAGTTTATCTTGTCAGTAGGGCCCTTCAGTCTCTATTTTATTTTATTGATATAATATCACTTTAATATTTAATTAGACATATTAGATCAAACGGCGAAAAGATATCGTGATACGATTGAAATTTATGCATCCCTTTTAGAAAGTGCTGCGCAAGCAAATGCGACAGGAATAGGAATAACTAGATTGATGTATACTTCGTTTCTTTCTTATAGCCCCACCTTTTTACACCTGGAAGTTCTTCGGAGACAGCGGCTGCTGGATTATGATGATTCACTAAAACTCTATAAGATAACTCCAAAAGGACGACAATTCTTAAGATCTGTACATTAAGATGGCTAAAATGTTGGAGCCTTTTCTTAGGTTGAACCTATAAAGTTTCTTAAAATTATTATCTCCGCTCACACTTTTATTTATTAGGAAATGATCTATTCCTTTAGATTGGCAGAGTCATTTTGCTACATTAGATAGAATTAACCTTGACTATCACAGTAGTCTTAGCCTCCTGATTAGAACCAAAATTTCAAATATTATGTTTGTTCAATCCATTATAGAAGGTGAACTCCTTGTTATATCAAAGAAATAGTGTGCTTGCAGCGGTATTGATATTTGTATCAATTATAACCATAGTTTCAAATCCTACTTTATTGTTACACGCTCAATCCAACAGCAATGGTAATCAAGAACCCATAAAGATTATGTTGACGTTGTGGCCGCCCAACTTTCTAGCATACATCGCGCAAGAAAAAGGGATATTTGAGAAAAACGGCGTCAATGTTCAACTGTTGTTAGATAAGGATTATTTCAATGCTGTAGAGCAGATACGATAAAGATGAGTGCAGACGGTATCACTCTAGTTTTTTCCAATGCTATGATTCAAGATTCAAATGGGATCGATACAAAAGTAGTTTACAACTTTGATACATCGCAGAGTGGCGATGCCATTATAAGTAAACTAAAAAATCTAACGGATTTAAAAGGTAAAAAGATCGGGGTTGAAGGAATCAATACTTTTTCACAGTTTGTTGTTCTTAAGGCTTTGGAAAAAGTTGGACTTGGTGAGGGCGATGTCCAGTTTGTCGACGTAGCCGGTGCTAACACATCAGCGGCTTTGGATAGTGGGAAAATTGATGCTGGTCACACATACTCTCCATTCTTAGAAGAGGCGATGGCCAAAGGATATCACACCTTAATTACTGCAAAAGAAAACCCCGGGATAATAGTAAGCGTTCTAGCATTTCACGCAGGTATTGTGGACCAAAGACCGCTGGATATAAAGAATGTATTGAAATCCCTAATCGAATCGTTGGACTATTATAATGATAATAAAGAACAAGCCTTACAGTTAATGTCCTCAGCGTCAGGTCTAAGTAAAGATGAGATAATTCATGGATTTGACAGCACAAAGTTAATGACTTTACGAGATAACCTCATTCCTGATAATTCATACAGGCAATTTGAGTTCAATGTATATATTAGGTGTAATATGTTCTTATTCCTTACACGAAGGGGTTATGAGTGACTATGCAAATATCGATGCGATCATCGATCCACAATTTGTCAAGGCTATTGCTGGCGAGAAAAAGATTTCTATTGTAGGAAACGGGCTCAAGTAGTGAGGATTAGGCATAAAATACTGCTGCAACTTTGCTTCTGATCAAACACCTTTCTATCCTTCTTATCCAAATAGGATCTAAATTGCTTCCACTTTGTACGTTCGATCTCTGCTGCCTAACCTGAAGGACGGTACTGTTCTACCCACTTGGAACTAGTGAGATTACTAGTTTTAAGGAGATAGTGTTCGAGACGGGGATAGAGTTCTTCAGACAAGCAAATGATACAAAATTGTGTGGGAACCTATAATTCCTAAATTTTTTTCTCTTCAGTGTAACAGACCCTATATAAAATATAAAAAGAAACCAAAATAGGCAATAAGGTATGGTCTTGGCCGATATCTCGGGTTTTATCGACGTGTCGTTAATGAATACAATTGCTCAGTGTTCAGCGACTTTCATCGCAATAACGGCAGGCTTCTTTACCACAAAAATGATTTCACTTTCAACGGAAAGGTCAAGAATACAAAGGAAAAAAAGTGAAATCGAATCGCAACTCCTGACCTTAAAGCAAAAAGAAACTCGATTTAATGATAAGGGGGGAAGACATCTTGATGAGGTATGCCATAGAAAGAGTAGACCAACTAACTCAAGATATGATGCGCGACCCACTCGATTACAATCTTTTGACACCACATGATCTAATTAATTCATTTGAAAAATATCATAAGTTCTATCCAGCAGATGAAGAATAAAAATTTTACTGGCAAAAAATGTAAGGTGTCATCTTGTTATCCTAATCAACAGTAAAGAAGAAAATATTCAAATAAGTAGTAGAAATAGGACATTGACTTAGTATGAATATTTAGTAAATTCTCTTAATTATCATCGGGCCCAGTCTGTGTCATAATAAACATGTCTAAAGCCCAGAGAAAATGAATTAGCTGATTTCTCAAACTTTATTGGACCTGAAATCCGTTTTTCGCAATCTTAGTATAATATATAAGGAATAATGGATTGATAAGCTCAATGGCAGTGGTATATTCTGCTTCTTCTGTTTTGATCTTTGTGATTGGCTTGGTTGTTTCTACGATAGTAATATACTTTGTTTCTCGCTTCGTAGGCACTAAAAGGGGTTTAAAAGTAGCATTTTTTACTGCCATAATCGGCTCATTAATTTATGCTATCGTCTATTTTCTCGTAGGGAACGGTTTGCTTGCTGCGATCTTGGGAGGAATAGCGTGGCTTCTAGCATTAAAAGGTCTGTACAAAATCGGATGGATTCATGCATTGATAATGGCAATTATCATTTGGATTATTACTTCTCTTGTTGGAGTTTTGTTACCCACTGCCCCGGGACCAGTATGATTCTCATTGCTAGAAAGCTCGTTATATTGACTCCACATTTGATAAAGCAAATTACACTATCACCAGAAAAAAATAGATAATAATCTATAATCCCACACACCAACTTTAGGCGAGGTTGGTCTTCCATTAGGTCGACACCTGCGTTTTCGGTGATGTGCCTTTAGTGACTTGAAAGGATTATTGCATAATGAACATCTATCATGGTAAAAAGGCATATACTCAATAGCACGGAACCCATAGTCTAGTCTAATCTAATCTAATCTAATCATTTCATCTTATACATTTAAAACTCATCACGCAAAATATAGATATCAGAAAAATACCAAGATAGTTGCAATGAGAATTTCAGCACAAATGGAAAAAGCAATCAATGATCAAATTTCTTATGAAGCATCATCTACCAATGCGTATGTTGCTATTGGGTCATGGTGTGAAAGAACTGGATTTGAGGGAAGTGCAGTATTCTTTTTCGAACAAGCTAATGAAGAAAATACGCACTTGCTAAAGTTCATTCATTTTCTTAATATTGCTGGAGCAGAAGCGATAATTCCGGGAATAGAAAAACCTCAAGGTTCGTTCGCTACCCTAGAATCTGCCTTCCAAGCTGGTCTAAAAAGTGAACAAACTGTTACAAAGCTCATTAACAATTTAGTAGAAATTGCTGAAAAAGAAAAAGACCGTGCTACATACTCCTTCTTACAATGGTTTGTAAATGAACAAGTAGAGGAAGAGACCTTATTCCAAACAATTCTTCAAAAATTCGAGATACTTGGAAGAGACAAACTAGCAGTATATCAAATAGATCAATCCTTAGCCGCGATTAAATCCAAGAATATGACTAAACAAGCAGATCAAGAACAATCTAGAGCTAACTAGTTTGTAAAAGATTCTCTTTTGATACTTTGTCTCAGATTTTGACAATTGTGGTAATGATGATGCCGTAAAGCCTAAGCTGACTGCTGCTATCCTTAATGAGAGATGTCCGATGTCAATTTGGCGGTCAATTTCAAGTCTATTACTAAGACGAGTTCTATCATTTTACGAGGGTTAATTGATGATGCATAGATTTACTCCATGCGAAAAAAGAATGTTGAAACTAAGTTCTCGGGAATATGGGTTCTAGAAAATGGCTTAGTAAAGTCTATATCTATCGTTTCAAAAAGATTGATGGCAATAGGGAGTAAAATTTGTTTTGTAAATTACATGTGATGCCCCCTCCTCGGAGATCTTATTACACAAGAAAACTCAAGAGGTGGACATCACTAGATTACTATCCCGGATCGAGAAAGTAATCTTCTTGAAAATATATTTCTGATGTCATACAAAATGGACATTCTTTTATACACTTGCCATAATCCGAACCTAGGAACAACGACTCGCTAGACACAATGCGACCCGCGTAAAAGTCAGAATCACATCGCTTGCACCTTAGCAATACTCGTATTCCGACCACATTGCTACAACTTTGTCTGTAGATATATGTCTTAAATATCCATCCAACACATAGCGTCCTCGAGTCCCATGACTACTGCTTAGTATGTCCTGATATGCAATAATACACTGTATTCAAATTCTCGCAATTCTGACAGCGTGACGTAAGAGGCAAACTATGATGCTTCACATCATCCTCTAGACATTTATCGAATGAAGCCAATGTGGTTTGCTCGGGGTCGCTGGCAAATTTGACATGTAAATTCATAATCTTTTGTAATGGGAATTTTGGTTTTAAGGTATCTAGTCAATGATCAACTAAATTAATACTCTGCAGAGTCTAAATACGCTGCAGAAATACGCTACAGAGTCTTAAGGAATTTCATTTAAATGGACAGGACAAAAAGATTCTAAAATTCTATCAAATCTTTCACAATTACATTAGAGAACATGAAGCACTAAGAGGACAAACCACAGCAGAGAAATGTTGAATTAAAGTACAAGGAAAAAATAAGTGGATAACTTTAATCCAAAATTCTACGGCTTAGTGACTCTTTGATAAAGAATTTTTTCACTTTTGGAATCTACAGAAGCCTTTAACATATCTCCACGCTCTAGTTTTAGCGAAATTCTCACTATAACAACTGCTAATGTATCAGAATTACCTTTAGACCGATATATTTTAACGATGTCTGTCTTTGGCATCAGTTATTTACCAAATATCATTTGCATCATATAGTCTATGGTAATGACAATGAACCATCTTGGAAAGGTGAATATTGTGAGTCTAACAAGTATCATTGAAAATGTCTTTTAAACAGTGCAACTTGTGTTTTCACATCTACGAAGATTTTGATAGCATCTCAGATTCCAAGACTGACTATTGTAATCAATGTTTCATAAACACAGTGTATATCGATTAAAAATGTATTAGTGCTAATACGGGTAGCACAAGTTCACACGGGTTTAATCGGCTTGTGAGATCTAGATAACGGAAAGGAGGTAGGAGATAGAACCACAGATAAAGACCATCGAATCTGTCTACCAGTCTTTTTGTAATAAAATTTATTTTTATCTAATATGCCTTTTTGAGTAACGAACACTTTTTCCTGAACTTCTTGAATCTCTCCTAAATCATAGTCATCGATTCCGAGTGCCTTTTTGTCTATGACTTCATCGCAATTAGTATTCGGACTACTAATCCCATTCATGTTTAGGTTGTCCGCCACGACCTTCTCCGGCAAACCCTCGACCCCCGTCTTCTTGAGATATTGAGATAAAAGACCAACATTATAGAAATCCATGAATTTGAAATCTGTGTCAAGTTTATTTTTTACAGCGTTCTGATGGTTCTCCCAACGCTCTTCAATGAAATTGCAAATTATTATTTTCTTGTCACGATGGGATACTGTCACTGAATCCATTTGAAGATCAATACTTATTGGACATTATCGGATATAACATTTCAATCTCTGCAAATTGAATCAAGTTTATTCAATTTATTCACGGACACAACGCCACTCCCGAGAATAGATTCAACGATAGAACAGAACAATCAGGGAGTGGGAAATATATAGATTGGGAAGACTTAACCTTACAGTCCTTGTAAGAAGGAAAAGAACTTTGTGTCAACTCCTCTTGCATTTATTTTTTCTAAAAGATCTTGTGAGGTATCACCGTAAATTGCAACAGAGTGATCCGAAGCAAATTTTTCATAGAGTATCTGTAACAAATCGCTAAGGTTGGATAGATGTGCCAAGAATGCTTCAGAATTTTCATACGTCTCCTGAATCTCACACTCGGTATTATCAGAACTAATAAACCAATCGTATTGAATAGTCCCAGGATCTTTTTCTGTGACTCGTTGGATACATTCATTCGCATGCTGTTTTACTCCTTCTAGCATGCCTTCGCGAATTTTCATCTTAGCACTTACCTGTAAATTGGCCATGTTTTGTTAAAAGCATTGAACTACTTAAAGTTCGACTTCTCTTTTTTATCCGAAAAATTAATGACCGATTTCATCCCAGCAAGAAAACGGATTATCTTCTATAGGTGAAGGTTTATTTTCGTCAAACGAGAAAGTAGGAGCGTCCTTACTACTTTAGTTGTTATAAGGACTTCTTAGAGGGGAGAAATAAGGAAACCCACACCAAAGTGCCATTAAATCCTTGGTAGTTCAGATGGCCTTTAGGGAAATGGTAATTCAAATGGAATTGATGCATTCTTCTGATTTTTTGGAGATAATTCCATATTTTGAAATTCGTTTCCTAATTCTTCAGGCCACTCATACTGAATGAGCGGAAATATCTTGAATATAGACTCGGTGCAAGAACCAAATAAGTGACAATCATTGTGATTGAGAAGGTTTGTTTGTGTTGATGTAGAATCAAATGCATCGGCGAACGAATAAGACGAACATAAATTCAACATGATTAAAGTCGGGTACTAACGAAATTCCAATTTTGTTGCTTAGGCTTGTTCTCTTCTTCGTTTTTATCGTAGTGTTTTACATTACAACCTATATGTGAAATTCTAAACTGGAGTGCGTAAGATAGTTGATTAATTCATTGCATTAGTCTATTTCTCGATGTACTGTTAGGCTAAAAACTCTTTTGAATCTCCTGTTGAAATTATACTCTATTTTTGAATAGTTCAATTTCCATCATGTCTGTATTCTTAAATTTATGGAGAAGATGAAAAAAAGGTACACTCGATCTATGTAAATCAGTAAAGGTTTAGGATTCTTTCATCACCCTACCGAGTATCAAAGCCCCGACACAAGGGGGAACTATCAAAACCCTTGCGTTGGGCTTGTAGTTGATGACGTCACCTATTTAATTATTGGTCAAGGATCGGCTGCTAACACAATTGGACTGATAGCCTTGCAATTAATTTTCTATTGTGACTATAACTACTTCACAAGGCAAGATAACTGAATAATTCTCGCTCAGTATTTTTCTAAAGAATTTTATGATAATGTCCTCACATATCCATTTGAATGTTATGCCTGACAACATGTAAAATTGTGGCACTGGTCAGGATTCGGTTTCAGGTATACTAGAATATTTACTTCTAGAAGGGAATAACCAAAGTGAAGTGCTGCTAACAGGCAGTAAATTTTAAGACTAAATACTTCAGCCACTGCATACGTGCGCAAAATGTTTTTTCACCCGTCAGAAAGCGCTTACGAATTCTTTTCCAGCGACTGTAATTTTAAATCTTCCGTCCTGTCTGATTATCAGATTATTTTCAAGTGCAAATTCAACACAAAATATAAACAAGTCGTCCTCAATTTCTAAATACTCCATTATTTTTTCTTCAGATTCACCTTCATCTAATTTGACACAAATTAATGCAATTGTTTGTAGAGGTGACCGTTTTTCAGGCACTAGCGGTCGACCTTATTTGACAATTCATTTTTCGATAAAAGATCGAAGTTTCAGGACTGACGTTGCTAATGTTGTTGAAAGAGTTGTCCCTAAGATAAGTGCTAAGATGTTTCATTAGCCATCTTTGAACTGCGGATCATAAAAGTAATGTCGGGATCAAAAGTGTTGTTTTGTCCCGACTAGGTGTATCACTAGCGGCTAAGACAAATTGTAACTTTACTTTAATTTGATGTGTTCTGTATTCCAATCTATTGGGGTTCATACTGCAGGGGGAACTTGAGATTTCACCCTCAGCAGTTTTTGATTGGGCGACTAATAAAGTCCGTTGATATGTTGCAACTCTTACTTTCTTTTTAAGTCAGGAAGTACAACCAACAACCGCACTGCCAAAAGGCAGTTTGCTACGAATCTGACCTCGGATAAGTCTTGAATACTTTATAACGGCACTCCTTTAAGTCTTTTATATTTAATTATCGTGATGTGTGATATGATATACAACAAATCATATCTTTATAGTTCAATTTCTGAATTGGAATCGTTTGGTCTAGAAACACCAAAGTTAAATGAATTAAACGACTCTTATGAGGTAGGAAATTTAGTGGATAACCTTAAAAAGATGCTATTCGTGGAGTACAAATCTATGCCCGTATTCACAGATTGAAGGATGTAGAATGTTAGTCGAAACCACACATGCTCCCTACTAACGTATGACTACAACCATCGAGTAACAATATGAAACGAATACTGATGGTGGATGACGAAAAAGACATTGTGTACTTATTCGCATTAATCCTAGAAGATAAAGGATATCTAGTAGATACGTACACCGACCCAATTAGGGCCTTAATAGAATTCAAGGCTAACTACTATGACATGATTATACTTGACTATCGAATGGAAAGTCTCAACGGACTAGAGTTATACCAAAAAATCAGAACGGTAGACAAATTCGCCCAGGCGATGTTACTCACAGCAGCCCATGAACAGTTAGAACTAGACGAAAACAATAATTGGTTCCTGAGAGTTGTAGGAAAACCAATTTCTGGAAATGGCTTACTGAAGGAGGTTGCATTCGTATTGAACCAAACGAACAGTGTGCCTGACATATTAACTCGCTAACATTACTTGATAGTGAACTGATTCTAGACTATAGGTTCCGTTGGATCATTAGACGAATAGGCCAGGAGTACCGCACCAGACTTTAACTCCGCGTCTAATTCGCTATCTTTGATCTCCCACTTGTTATTTAGATCTCGGGTTGCTGCCTCTTCCAGTTCGCTGCTTGGGTTTTGCCCCACCCTCTGAACCTTTCCTTTTTGACCTGTTGAAGGTTCCTTGATAGCTTCTAGTTCAGGTTCTACCTTAGTTTCATGCTTTTGATACAAACTCCCCACAGTTACGACACCTTGCCTTGAACGAACGCCATCTAAATCCATTTGTCTGTACCTGGCTGCAACCGGCCCATTGAGCAGCCAGTCATCTATAAAATTAGTTAATTAAACAGTTAACGATCGATGGGATTGGACCAAGGTCAGCCATCGGCCACCATATATCTCTCCTGGTCAATCAGTTTGTCTGAGTGAAAAAACATCCGTTTTTACCATGCGCTACGCTTAAATTTTTTATTAACCTTAGGGCTGGATAAATAAGATTTTATTGGGTTTTCACAATGCGATCTTGCTGAGAACTGTGTTTGTACTCTCTATTCATTGTAAGGGTACTATTGATCCTACTTGCTCCCAAACACTTTACGGCGTAACAGAAGAAATACTGTTAAGGAATGCGAAATATCATGCTCTTAACACACATTCGTACACGGAACAATCATGGCATGAATTAATGTCAAAAAGCCTGGAAAATGTCAGACAACTAATCGCTAAGATTCAGATGGCCCCTTATGATAGTTATTACAACCAATAATAATAAACGACGACAAATCGAGAATGATGCTTACAATCTGTTATATTTCTATGCAACAATACATGAGCATGGAACTATTTGAAATAACTGGATGCTTTTCATTATTGCTCGCACCTCCGTTTAGAGGCTTTTAGAAATGAATGAGACTTGGCAATCAGGAGGATGGGAGGGATTGATAAAGTTGGGATAGAGTAATTTGTGACTGAGTTAAAGTGATAAACTACTTAGATTGCTCAATTATATCGTCGGCTTTGTGAAGAATAGTTGATCTTCAGGATAGGATATATTGGGACCACACCACACCCGAGTCTATAGAATAAAATTAACTTTGACTATCTTAAATGACACCCCCTCTTCGTAAAGGCCCCTCGAAATTACCCTTACAATACCATCTTCTACAGCTTTAAGTCTCTGCTTATCTACTACAATATCCATCGGAACATCAACTTCCATCTCTGTTTCCAATTTAACTTTCTTTGTTTCAACCATTTCTATTATTGTAATTTTGTATCAAGGATTTAACTACTGTGATTCTAGGACCACAGCGAATAGTTAATATAAAAAAATCGGGCCTTTCTGTGGCTTGAGGACAGCAACAATTATGACAAAGATCTAAGTAATCTCCCAACACAGTTGGGTTAATGACGTTATCGATCAACTGTAAAGATGCGGGTAATCCTTTTAGTACACACACAATGCACGGCGAAACAAAAGAAGAATTATTTAAAAATGCGAAGGAACACGGAATTCAAGTCCATAGTTATACAGAAGTGGCATGTACTAAAGAGATAACTCAGAACAAAGAACATTTCAAGAACCTACTTAAACAGTCCTAGTTAGTTAGTAAGCAGCAGGAGTAAAACGTCTAATCTTATTTTTTTATAGATCATTGAATATTTCCAATTAGAACTAGCGGCCCAATAAGAGGAAATCATTGTCATTAGATTTAGATTTACGATAGGTACAAGAATCGCAGATTTTTTCGGTATGTAAGAATCCCTCTCCGATATCATAGCAGGCAGTTTGTGTTGCCTCATTTCCGCACTTGAAACACAAAGCTGTTGCTGAGAGAGGTCGTACACCTACAAGTTTTCCTTTCATATTTTGATTAATTACTTATTGATGGATAAAAGATGGAGTTTACTTTTATTCGTTCTTTGGTCAAGTCTTGGACAAAACTGACTATCAAATGCGATGAGTAGACTAGACTTCTTGAAAAAACTAAGCCAAACAAATGGCAACTGATATCTAACTTTCAAATTAATTTAGCCGATCTTGAACATGAATATCACTATTATATCTGTGATGGAGGGGTGATGGAAATGATGAACTATCAGGTGGTTCAGGAGATGATTTGATTGCTGGACAATCTGGTTTCGATGTTATTGAAGGATTAGAAGGCTCCGATAGAACTCTTTGGAGGGCCAGATCAAGATCACATAGTTAGTGATCGCCTGAATGGTAATGATTTTGATCCAGTTTTTATTAATAGTGGTTCTGGAGGAAATCAGGGTGGAGGTGGTAAGATATACATGTTTTCAAGTGGCGGTGATTATCAAATTAATTGTGAAGTTGTAAATGAGTACGACCAATAAGAAGCTGTCTTCATGATGACTTGTTTTAATAATAATTGTCCATATTGCTCTTCCAGATTGCAAATATGCGCCAAATCAAGACAACATTGATCTAGCGCATCGGAGAAGGGCTTACTCGATCCTTTTGAAAGGCGGGATAGTTTCAGTAATATACAATGAATAAATAGTTAATAATGGAATTCGTGCACTTTGTGTCTGTCATATCGCACGACGAAAATTTTGGGGGTAATTTCTTGAAATTGAGAATATTCACTACTGGATAGTAGGTGCCCTTGGCTTCACCTTTGTCGCCCATTTTCCAACCATGGCTGTGAGTATCTTGGATGAGTATCTTGGATAGTTCAATTCTAATAAATGTAAAACAATAGTTGGAACTCATCTTATAACTGAATTACAATTCAGAAGGGAGGTAGAGTGTCCTTTGATTTAGGATGATGAGTGATGATACTAATGGACAAAAATAACGTGGTAAGCTATTATACTTGTACTATCTTTCGAATTAGATCTTTGAATTCATTCGCACGTGAGAAGAGAGTTTGGTTGATCCAAGCGAACTCTTCAGCGGACGGCTTGATCTGTTTTTTCAAAAGATATTGTGTGTATCGTTCCAGTATTTCGCCTAGGACTGCTCCTAAAAAGAAGTCCAACTCATTCTCTACAGTTTTATTTAGGTCGTAGGTCGGATTACGAAAGACTTCTGCCATCCAAGGCAATTGCTCAAGAATATCTTTGACCGCTCGTCCTAACTGTTCTCTTATGATCTCTTCTCGGGACAATAACATTAGTTCAGTGAGTGATTTTTGGTAATATCTTCTTACCTAGTTAAAGGGCATAATAGTTAAGGGGCATAATTTAAACACCCTTCAAATTGCTAAATAGAACAACAAGTACAATAGAATAGAAATGATTTGTATTTGTAATGGCTACAAGAGGATCGGGAGACAAGACCATATTTTTGAGAGAAGATCCGGAGTTTGTATAAAAGTTTGAATAAGAAATGACAGATAGGAAGAAAAAATCCAAAGAAGAAGATATCATTCCAGAAGAGATTAATGACCATCTTAAGTTATTTGGTAAAGATCCCTGGGAAGTTGATTATAACAAATTCGGTCGTTGTGAAATGTGTGGTTCGCGCATAGACGAATTTGGTTATTGTGCCTGTTCGGCGGGTAGCGTGGGTTAGAATACGGTAAAAGATATGACTGAATTTTATTATTTATGAACATGGTTAAATTTTGTTCTCAAGTTTAAGATTGTATTTCAACCAAGCAAAAAATCCCAGCGGGAATAAAACAACAAAATTTACGTTCTTAATTTCGTAGTTGAAAATTCAAACTAACGAGCAGGCAAGTGGACGATGATTTTGTGAGCAAATTATAGCATACCCACCAAAGAGGAAGTAGGTACGCGTAGATTTGAGACACAAAACGTGATTAAAAGTAACAGTCCTTGGGGATGACTGCTATCTTCAATGTTATACCCCAATTACTACATATTAGGTTTTTTTGACATAGGCCGTGTTGTAAACAACACAAGTACACCCCCTTAGAATTGATACACAAGAGGAAATTTGATCTAATGTTACTTGTTGTTTCCACCCGAGAATATACTCGAGGATAGATATTGTCGCATTCTTGTTGCTTGGCTTTTTATCTTACCCTTATCACCATTGGTGAAATCATAGTCCATTAAACGATGTTCTCTTGTAAGGAAATAATTATACACGTAAATTTACACCAAAAATCTTAAAAAAAAAGAAAATGATAGATAACAACCAAGGGTAAAGATAATTGTATCTTTCCCTTAGTAATCATATTTGTCTGGTTCTTTCAAACATTTAACGACTTCGTATCCTTTTAATCCTTGCAAATCGGCTCTATGTTCGATACACTCGATACATTCATCTTTTTCATCCAAAGAATTGCATGCTTTTTTTGCTTTGCTTTCACTTGCTTTATCATGATCGTACGTAAACCCTTTGAGTTTTTCACCCCTATCATAACCTACGTCGGCTAGTGCACTTGTGACACTCACTGCACCTACTAAAATGGCTAATGCAAAAGCCGACGATACTATTGTCATAATTTTTTTTTGTTTCTGTTCTAAAGTCATTGAGGTAGGTTAAAAAAGGCCGTTAATAAACCGATTTACTATAAAAATTCACCGAAAAATACACTAGTAACAATATACTTGACAGATTTCAGAAAAGTGATCAAAATTTTGTTCTAATTTGTATAGAATATCCACAAATTATCCTTGTAATCCAAACGAAATTATTAGATAATCGAGATGGATCGCCTTTTTATTAAGATATGATTGGGTGAGACATAGGTTTGTTGAGTAATTTCAAGCCTAATCTCAACGAGGAATCGAATTACTCCAGGTCACTCCTAACAAGCTGATATGAGTCTCGGAACATACTAAAAAAATAAGAATGATTTGAAATTTATTGAATATGTTACTATTTTCCATGAGTTTCTCTTTAGGCGATCTGGATCTCATGGATGGTTTGTCTTTTTGATGCCGTTACCACTAAGAGATCATCCGCTGTATTACAACGTGGGAGTTACTGGAACAGTACCTAGCGATTATTCCGCTGAGATTACATATGATCTAAAAGTCAAATAAAAATAAGATTGGGAGAACAATAAATTACTGAAAAGACTCGTGAAAGAGTATGATGTCGATTTGCTGAGCATTTCTTTGAATTTATGTTTTTACTGTGGACTTTGATTTAATTTCTTATACTGTTGGTACGCATCGACCAGTTGCCAGATCCAGTACACGAATATTATTGGTGCGGCAATATAAAACGGCAACAGAAGACTTACTGCGAGACTAATGCCTATGCCTACAATCAATACTATTACTCCACGATTGATCATACCCAAGTAGATTTCCCCGAGTCCATATATTATGACAGATAATAGAATCGTCAATGCCAGATTCTTACCCAAACTTACAGAACAATTATTCGATTTACACTATTAAACATTCAAGAGAATTATTTAGTTGGTATCAATCACTTTTAACTCCATGGGGACACATCCAAATACTTGGAACACGCATGGAATTCCATGCTTCTCGCTTACAACTCTTGTCTAGGTTATTTTGAGCTCTGGTCCGTATCGACTGAATAACTATTTTGGTTCTGGTCTACCGGATCTTGTTAAGTCTTCCGCTTTTAGACTAATTCCACACTTACGGCATGCGTATGTTCTTATACTTTCCTGAGTTTCGGAAATTATTACTGTATTAGGACTCAGTTCCGTTTCACAATTAGGACATTTGGCTGACACAGTTTAGTTTTGTTCCTACAAATATATATTATTTCGAAGAATATAGATCTGGGTTGCCTTTTTGACCCTTCAAACTTAGTTCAGCATATCTTCCGACGGAGTAGGGTGTGAGAGCTAAAAGATTAAAAACGGAAAGGACGAGGTTTTGGAATTATGACAATTATATTGGTACTAAGTATATTCCCTGATGGGCTTATGATGATATGTGTCTAAAGGCGGGATATGCCCTGACTTGGTTAAAAATTTGAGTTTTCACAATCCCTGGATGATGATTAAATTACAACTAACGGCCGCATATAGCTGATTATAATGACTGACTATTACCCTCCAGTGCTGAATTGCAAAGAACGATTTTATACTATATCGTACATATCATAATAGATGCAAATTATAACTCGTTGTCAACTATGCGGGCAGAGGATGCATGACATACGCTATTGGTTCGATAAAATGGTTTGTAGTAATTGTTACCAAATAAACAGACTCAGATCAGATGTTATATTAGAAGCGTCTGGCAATTAATAACCTTCACTTATTTTCTAAACTGTTGTTCAGGCTCCCAAAAGTAATTGATTTGCCTAGGCATGCTGTAAGGCCGACTAAGACTCCCTGAGACTAAAAAATAATGAAAAAGGAAGTGATGTAGGAGGTGGCTTTTGTGTTAGAGGTTCTTTTACCCTTTAGAGTCTACACAAGCCTTCGGCTCTCTTTTACTACCAAACATGAGATACTTGGATTCAATATTCACTACCAGGTTTTTTGCAAGTTAGTCAGTGCCAGTGTGTTATTTACAAAATTATCTACCTTCATTGCATAATATCAGTAATTCATCTTAGGAGACAACCAGAGAGCATAAAATGATACCAAACTTTAGCTTCTTTACCTATCTTTTCATTAACCCTATAATTTCTGTCTCCCCGCACTTGATGAACTCTTTTACCGTTATCGTCGGATTAACATTTTTCTAATGTCATGATCCATCAATAGTTCAATTTGATAATAATACTTGTACAACTAATACATACGGGGTGAAAGGTAATTGGTACAATCCTACTCAAACAAGTTGTTACTCCGGGAAATGTGCTGAAACCTGCCGTTCTGTATTATCGGCGAGCAGGAAAATTGTGTTACTTGGCAGAATGTTCATGGCTGTAACCACAATAAAACAATTTTTTTGAGAAAACTCCTGCCTCTTTCACTATCCTTGGCAATGGAATTAATAGATTAATCAAAAAGTTTATTGCCTTTGTTATATATTATTTGTGTGTGGATCTAAAGCTGTCAGCAGTTGACAAGGAATTATTAAAGATACTTCTCATTCCTGATGGCAAACGACCTTCTGCATCCTTATCTAAAAAACTAGGAATCCCACTTACCACAATTCAGCGAAGACGCAAGCGATTAGAAAAAGAATTTTTGCAGTCTTCCTATTCACTGAACCTCGATAAATTTGGGTGGAGGCGCATAGATTTTCTTATTTCAACCCGTAACGGAAAGACGGATGAAGTAGCAAATAAACTTATTGAGTTAGATCAAGTAACGTATGTAGGCAAGAGTATTGGAGAGCATACAATTGATTTAAGAGCGGAAACAATAGTGAAAGACAACGGGCAACTTCTTGACCTCCTTGAGAAGATAAAGGCTATGGAGGGAGTAAATGATGCTATCTGGAGTGAAATTGTAAAAGTGGTTGGGAGGAAAAGATCTATCCCAAGTAACATCATAGACCAACTCGGCATCTAGCAATACACGTTTGAATCTCGAATTTTTTTGTTTTTTATGTCGAGTTGATCTAATTACAGGATTGCATTCCATCTTAAAATCCAATTTTTGGGGAATCAGTAGTTTCATACCGGACCTGAAATTTTAACGAGATTCATATCCAGAGGACTAAAATTGTGGAATTCTCATCAAAGTCACTACTCAACGAATATATAATTACATGTGCTGGGCAATCAAGATGCTACCGTAGTGGAGTAGTAATAAATAAATTTAGTTGCTGACTCGACAAGATTGAAAACTAGAAACTGTTACCCAATTATATTCAATTATAAATATATTAGTATAATAATATCGCTGCTAACCTTGTGAATAATTATGATTTACGCTACGTTTAAGCCGATCATGACTTATACTGTAAAACATTTCCAACTGTGGCGAGAGAATGATCATCAGAAATTGAGCTAGAAAAGCATGGGTGCTCTTTTCTTTAAGAGAATAGTCTAAAAGTTGATCGGATATTCCCTTAATCCATCGCGCCAGGGAAAGACGGAAAATGTTGTTTCATGTCTCAATCCCGGGCATCTATAATAGAAGCTGGATAGGATCTAACTCTTGAATCTTTGAACACTTCGCCCTATTCTTGAACAAATCAGCCGCCGCCAGCATCAAATCCACCACCTGTCGATTCAACCTCAATTTTTTCTATTTCTTTATCTTCTTGTGTTTTTCGTTTCTTGGGAGGAACTTCACTGACCTGATTATTTATATCTTCATCTACTTTTGACATATCTTAATATGTGATTCACAAGTTATTAGCGTTAGCGTTTAACAAGGGGGTATTGAAATATGATATCGGGCAAAGCCTCTGGCATGGATAGCTTGTATTTTTGTATATGAAAAACCCAAAGTAATTATCTGCACAAAGATATGGAAATTCCTAAGAATATACATTCGGTAGATAGAATTCCCTAGGTTATTTCTGACTCTGGCTTGGGTTTATATTTGTAGTAACATGCATTCTTTTTTTCCTGATAATTGTAATCGGGTTTAGATTTGTGATAGCAGCTATTCCTCTTTCTATAACTGTTGCCATCGGGATCAAGAATTGCAGTTGCGTCGAGTTGAGGCATGTAGTCCAAAGACCGATCATGATGGTGTGTGAATTCCTTCCCATCTGCTTCAGTATTGGTAGCATCCTTCCTCACCACGTAGCAGTTCTTTTCCCTACTAAAATGAACCGGAAACTTGTCTTCATCTGGTGTGGGATGGTGTGTGAATTCCTTCCCATCTGCTGGAGTACCGCCATTATCTCTACTCGTTATCTGGCAGTTCTGTTCTCTATTAAAATGGACGTAAAGTACTTTTTCATCTGGTGGTGGTAACCCATTTTGCTTGATTTTTTCCATGCTTTCAGTCAAGAGAGTGTCGTAATCATAATCACGATCTCTCGCACTATCATCATCGTTCAGACCATTAGCATTAACGTCCATCTCTTGCCTCCTTCGTGTCTCCAGAGCTTTTACCTCCTGCTCGATTTGCCAAATGGTTTCATCGTCTAAAATATCTAGATCAAAGTGTGTCTTCCAAATGCCCATCTCGACTTGTAATTTCCGAATTATTCGTGAATAATATCTCATCTTCTGCATGTCGTCATTTCCTTTCGAAATTTTGAAGCCAAGCCATGCTTTCCTCAGACCTGCCCAAGATTTTGCAAGAGTAAATCCACAGGGTAATCTGAAAGACTTTCTTTCAGTGTGATGCATCATACCCTCGCCATCAATGTGACGCGAAAAAGCTGCCCGAGAATTCCGGTGGTCATAGGGTGAATGTGATGCAACGGCCTTCAATCTGCGTCCACGCTGCTTAGAGTAACTTTTGTAGCGACAACTATTAGATCTTTGATAGTATTTACTTGAATTGAGAGATAAAATTTATCACTTTCCCTAAGATATTTGTTCTAATTTACGTCATATTCATTTTTTACCTAATTTAAGTGTTCTCGAATTTTCATAGCCCAGCAATTACTTGGTTACATCAGTTCTCATCCCTGGGCTTGGACACCCATCGTAAACAAAGTAGTTGGCAAAGTTGGGACAAGCATGAACTAATTCATTGTGGATATGGCAGGCAGTCATGTCTTAATTTCGGTCCAAAATGGAGACTATTCAGGACATCATCTCATTTACTTGTCGTAAAATTGAGGTTCAATCATATACTAGAGGAAAAAGACGCCAAAATCAATCAGCTCTATATATCATTTTGAAATGATTTCAACATCAAGGACGTATGCTCAATCGATCATTAACCGATAAAAGGTCTTTTTGGATCTCGTAGTTGTGTGGAAATAAAACAAATTTCAAAAGAATAAATCGACAAATACGGACAAAGTGCGGAATAATTCTATGGGCTTGCGCCCCGCGAGCAAATGGTAATTTCGATTACTATTTTTTTCTCAAGGGTCCAACTGTAATTAGGAAAAGCAATTTGCAACCTTTGGAATTGAAGACATAGTTGCCCAAATTGCATGTTAGAGCTGGACATTCTATCGTACATTTTCAAAGTTGAAATGCTTCACGAAGTTCATCTCACTAGCCAGGAAAAGAATTATTTAGTAATTTTGCCTCAATCATGTATACATGTTAAAGACCTTGCTTAGTTATCATAGCGGAACTGTGATAATTAAAGGGCTAGACTCATATTCCCTTTGCAACGATTGATCCTAGAACGAACTTGTTAAGGGCACTAGCTCTGCATTATTCAAATATCATTTGCTATTTGGAGGAAAATGCTATAGATTATGATGATTCTGTTATGGACCTCATTCCTTCTCCACTTTTTGTACCGGGCAAAGTTTCATTAAGAGAGTATCAGAAAAAGGCTTTGGAAAATTGGATCAAAGCAGGGATGAAAGGTTGTGTCGTGCTCCCAACTGGATCTGGCAAGACAATAATTGGTATTAAAGCAATTGAAAGAGTGAACTCTGCTACACTTATTGTTGTACCAACGCTTGACTTAATGGGGCAATGGACAGAAATTCTCTCAAAACACTTTGCGAACGCAAAAATAGGAAATCTGGGTGGTGGGAATGACGATATTCAAGCAATTACTGTCGCAACTTATGATTCTGCTTATTTAAGAGCTGCAAGCATTGGAAACAAATTTTCGCTCATAGTGTTTGATGAGGTACATCATCTAGCAGCGCCGGGATATAGATCGATAGCAGAGCAAATGGCTGCCCAATATAGACTAGGTTTGACGGCAACCATCGAAAGAGAAGATAACTTACATAAAGATTTTCCAAAATTAGTTGGTGGAGTTGTTTTTCAAGCAAATCCGTTGGAACTTGCAAAGAACAAGCATTTAGCTCCTTATGAAATTGAAAGAAGACAGGTGAAAATGACGTTGCAAGAGAAGCAAGAATATGATAGAAATTATGGAACATATCAAGTATATATGAATAAATCTGGATTTAGGATGAATCACACAGGTGCATTTCAACGACTAATAATGATGTCTGCAAAAAGTAAAGCTGCCCGACAAGCGCTTTTGGCCCGAAATAGGGCATTGGAACTTGCATTAAATAGCAAATCAAAAATGGATGAATTGAGGGAAATACTCGTAGAAAACAGGGGGTTAAAGACCATTATATTTACTCAACACAATAGTTTGGTGCATGAAATATCCAATCGCTTCTTCATACCATTGATAACTCATAAGACAAGTAAAGAAGAAAGGCAAGATACTTTAATGGGGTTCAAAGAAGGACGATACTCAGCAATAGTAACATCAAAGGTTTTAGATGAAGGTGTAGACGTTCCAGACGCCGAGCTCGGTATTATAGTAAGTGGAACCGGAAGCGGCAGGGAATATATCCAGCGGCTCGGTAGACTCTTGAGACCAAAGATAGATACTGCCAAGAAGGCCAGATTGATCGAATTAATCTCATCAGATACACATGAAACAATTACCAGTGCTAGAAGGAAGAAGGCTCTAACTAGGATTAACGAAAAAAGTAAGAGCAGGTCATGACATTACCAATTTGTCGAATTAACTATTGAATAGGTTTAAAGAGGTCGCACACACAATAATTAATATCGTCATATGAATAATAAATACCATCATCGAGTCTGATAGTTTAGCAATGCTCCCGAACCTACTACTTAGAGTACGAACCAGAAAAGGAACGATATTTCCACTTTTTTGCACAGGGGAAAAGGGAGATGTACAATTAGCAGAAGACCTCATTAGACAATTCGATCAATCAATTCAACACAAAGAGAAGAAAAAGTCACTTGAAAAAAGAATAGCCACAGTTGAAGGTCAATATGATGATTATAAACTTGTGAGAGGCCTTTCTACATTACTCGACAGAAGATGTCAGTATAGAATCTTCGATAATGGTAGTGCCGGTGATATGGCTGATCCTTTTTCTGTCAGAAAGGCACTATTTGAAGAATCATCGAGAATAGCTCTCGCCTTGACCGACTTCGATCGTGACAAGGTGATAGATCTAGTAGCATCAAAGATGAATCTTTCTAGATCTCACATCAGACAGGTTATGTGGTCTGATCTTGAAGAAAATATGATATTGGAACAGTTCAGCGCACTTGGCCCAAATGAGCTCCTGGGATGGTACAATCTTTCGTTAATGCAAACACTACTTTTTAACTGTACAAAGTTGGAATTTTGTGTCTATGGGGGTGTACACTGGAAGCATGTTTTAAGAAACGTAAAACGCCTCGGATTGATGTACAACTTACAGCACAATGAGGTACGAACCGAACAAGTCAGGAATGATAATAGTAACAATAATAATTTCGATGTGGTTTCCCCAGTTACCAATAACGATACAGACGAAACAGATCTTATGTGCACTATTGATGGGCCAATCAGCTTATTCAAGTTAACTGACCGATATGGGACATCAATCGCCAAACTCCTTCCATCGATAATTTCATCCGGTAAGTGGTCGTTGAATTCATGGATTGTCAGAAAGACGATGTCTGGAAAGAAAATATATGAATTCAACATTAGCTCACTAGAGGTTCCTTCGCCACTAACAGATCCTTATAATAGTAATAACAGATTAACTTCATATTTTGATAGTTCTGTTGAAGAAAAGTTTGCGAATAGGTTTGAACAGGTAGCCAATGGATGGAGACTCATCAGGGAACCTGATCCTCTAATTGTAAGTGGGGGAAGGGCATTTATTCCGGACTTTATGATTCAAAAGTACGACAGGAGAATATACCTTGAAATCGTAGGATTTTGGACTAAAGAATACCTCCAAAAAAAGTTACAAAAACTGATTGACATAGATTCTAATCAAAATATCGATCTATTCATTGCAGTAAACGAAGGTCTCACTTGCTCAAGAATTATACCTCATTCGACTAATTTACGAGAGAAAATAATTGTTTACAAGAATGATACAATTCCAATTAAGGTCCTATTGAATTACTTAAAAAAAATTGATCAAGAGCAGGCTGAGAAATATGCGAATAACCCTAACCTGAAAATAAAATTTGATGGTAAGCTGAATATCATTTCAATCGTCGAAATTGCATCAGAGTACAACATTCCAGTTGAATCTGTCGTCGCAATTGCATCGAGGGATAATGACAAAGATTATCTGAAAGCAGGGCCGTATTTTGTATCAAGATTCAAAATCCATGAACTAGTCGCACTTATTGGAGGAGTCACAAAATTTATTGATGCGTGTTCAATCTTCGCTGAAAATTCTATACCTGAACCTTGCTATGCAGATCTTATTTCAAAGATGGGATATGATGTGATATGGCAAAGCATGGATTCCAATGACGCCAGAATTGTCAAGCGTATATTATGATCATCAAATACTCTAATGTAACCGTTGAAAAGAAAATGAGAAGGATTCCCCTGTCAAATTGCAGGCATAAAGCTAAAATATGCCATTACTCACGTCTCTTAACCTGAAGATAGCCTACAATCTTATTTGTCATAAATATGGCCATTCTTTGTTCTTCTATATCCTTGGCAATCTATCTAACTGTTAGATGTACCAATTAACTGCTATGTTCCTATTTTAAGTTACTAGTTCCGTCTGAATGAATTAGTTATGTTTCCATTTTACCATATTGATCTTCCGCTAAAAGAAGCAATTGATAAGCTACCTTTCATTGATTCACTAACCTACAAGTAGTACAAGATTAAAAAGGGTAACTCCAGAAGATATGAAGTGAGAAAAAGTCATGCCTGGCCTAATTTTGTGCAATTAATGATGAATACAATTGGGAAGTCGTCTATCCCATTCCCAGCAGGGACTTCTATGGGTCACCATTCCTGTTAGCTCTCTACCTTATCTAAAAATCTGTTGGAAATCCTGTCCGTTGCCCTTCAGTAACCATATATAAGCGATTTAATGGTTAAATAAAAATAGAAATCATTGTATAACGGGCAAAGGTCCTTTATATGACGTTTGATAACACTATATGATGATAAAAATTCTTTGAAAATTCAGCATTTGCTCTATGAAGATCTAGTTATATCAGGTGAGGGGATATGGAAGTAAAAACATTACAATATGTGGAAGGCTTCACAAATGAATCAGACAAGAAGATAAAATTCTGCGTATATTGTGGTAATGTCGCAACGCATACAGCCTGCTTTAGCGTGGAACATGCCACTGTTATAGAAAGATATTGTGATACCTGTGTTAAGAATATTAGATCCGAATGATGGATATAACTAACAATTCTTCGCTCCTGGTTATTTTTGGTACACTACTCTGTATCATCATAGAATGACACCCATTAGTGGGGAATAAGAAATTAATGTTTTCTTTAGTTTAACAATATGGTAATGATGCCCATCCAGAGAAGGTATTGAACAAACAACGAACACCTTTTGATCATTTATTTCGTAACCAAAAACCGTTACAATTTACAACGTCATAAAGCATTATTATCTCGCCAATTCATTGATTCCTGGAGGCAGTTTTTAATCTCTGGTGATACTAATTCGATTAATCCATGTTGTTCTCGAACTCATAGTCATCTATTAGCGTCTCGACAATGTCATTTATTTAACTTGCATTTGCTATCTCTTTTCGAGGAATATTATTTAAAGCCGCCATTCACAATAGATCAACCTTGAAGCGCAAATGGCGAGGACTTATCTGACAGTGTGGCGGATTGGGCAGCTGGAGAATTGATGCAGAGAGTAAATGAGTTATTATTATATTTAGTCGGCGGGATAATGACGTTTATTGGTATAGTATTGATCCAAGAATTCATTTATGAACTGTTAACCCAGCATGAACCCCCATTAATTACTTGGTACCCTATAATTGCACTTACACTGATAATTCTGGGCGCTGGATTGTGTTATGCAGGATATAGAAAGATTTAGGAGTAAGCCGGTCCTTAACTAATTGCTGGTTCAATGATGAATGAGGGATCTTGGACTAAGATAGGAGGGTATGAGTACGTTCCCTTATGTTTTTTTATTCTTCAAATTCCATCTCCTAATTTTTTTTGATAATACTGGAGAATATTGGGTTATCTCTTAATGCAAGTACTCCTGACAATTCAAAATAAAAAAAGAGGGAAGTTCGAAGTTGTTGAAGCAAGTACTACAATTCCACATTCTATCAACGAACACACGAGTCATTAACATAGACGTGCTTTCATTTACCGGGCGTTATGAAAAATAAAGGTTCATTTGCGCATGCGGAGTCCAGTCAGGACCTATGCGAAGAAAAGAAAGCAAGGATAGTTACGGTGGGAGCGTATATACAATGTATGACAAAAATAATAAAACCAGACCTCTCACCAGGCGAATTAGATGTAGAACATGTAATACAATGTGGTCAAGATATATGAGGAAGAGTATTCTATGCACAGATATAACCGAAAGACATGGATAACATAACTTTGATTTTGGCAAACCCATAACTTGATTATCATCTCAATCTGTGAACTAGAGGCTCAACTTTATTCACTCAATCCAATTTAAGTAAGGTAGTTACAGATAAAGTCGCCTATGAAAGATATAATGGAAGATATTTGGGTTACTACACCCACAGAAGCAAAATCGACCTTTTCACGATGTGATATATGTGAGAAACCATACGAGGCATACGAGAGTGAAATAAAAAATCCTACGAGTGCGATTTCTGAAGAAGAATTAGAGGAACAAGTGCCATTACTCTTGTTATGCGATCCGTGCCGTGAGGAACTTGATGTGTTCCATTTGGTCAAGAAACCTTAAGCGTTATGATTCTGGTTCTCGAAGTACAGAACAGCGTTTTTAGGAATTGTAGACTGGTGAGTTGTTATCTAAGGACTGGTAGTCGGTGATCTATTTCCTAGAGCACCTAATGATTTCTGAGCATTCTAAAGCACAGGGGAAAGATCATCAGGTTGAGAGAAACATTTCACAGGGTCTTGGTTAAAATTAGTAGTGCGGCGTAAGTGAGCATTTTCATTCTACTCGAACATGAAAAATTAATTAGAATTGTTTAGACCATCTTTGCCAACGGTTACTATATACTAATAAAAAATATTTTACTTATCATGATATATATTCCAATTCACTTTGATTTGTACAATGGTTTTTGAATTATCCTGCGGTCGGTGCTTAATAGAAGGTATTGAAAATAAAAAGAGCTATGATATAAGGATGTACTTGCCCTGGCAAAAAGAATGTGGGGATAAAGAAAGAGTCTAAAGGTGTTTGATTATCATTGGCTACGGACATAGGGTAGAATTTGATTGCATTCACTCCAATCTGCAATCTTTTTCAAAACTATAACTTGCAAAACTTAATTAAACGAACAATTTCTTCTTACTCGCGTTAGAAAATGAGTTTGATGGTTAGAACATCGTTGCTGATTTGTTTATATGTATGTACAGTCATTGCATCACAGACGATCCTTGCGGCGCAAGTTGCTAGTGCGGGAACAGGACCTCTTCAATTTATTGGAAATAACACTAGCACTGATTTTCAGCTTGAACAGTACGCTACGAATGTGACTTCATCCGATCTACTTCCATATGTAAACCGAATGCATGGAATATTGATGTTCATCCCTTCAAACTGGACCTTATCTACTAGCGGACTGCCCGACTATACTCAAATAGCGGGTTTTTATTCGCCTCTTCAAAATATTTCTGACTCAATTCCGGCACGCCTTTCAATTTCTGTGATGAATTATCAACAAAACGTATCGCTCAAAGATTTCACTAACCAAACGCTTACATCATTAAACAGTACAGGCCAATTTAAGGTGATAAGTTCAGATCCTATTACTCTTGCTGGCAGACCAGGTTATCAAATAATTTTATCAACGTTACCAAATTTGGGAAATCCACTTAATTTTGGGTTAATGCAATCATGGACAGCAGTAGGCACGAAGATTTATCTATTATCATATAGCACTGAAAGCTCAAAATTTGCGACCTATCTGCCGACTGTTGAGCAAATGCTAAAATCCTTGAAGATACACGAAACGAGATAATTCTTCTACTTCTATCCAGTACTCTCCATGAGTCTCTCGGGAGAATGGGAGAAAGAACTAAGATCTACAGTGAATAATCCATATCTATAAACCAGGTTGAAATGACCTCCCTTTTTGATATACTCGGTTTCAAACTTGAAGTGGATCTGCATGTTCCGATTTCATATCCTTTAAACTCAAAAATATATGTTTGATTGCATGGAATGCAACTACGTCGCTGATTTCAATATCTGTTTCGACCCTCTTTATGACATGGGGCTCAATTCTTTCTTTTCTTCAGCCGTGTTCGCAGTTCGTAGAGGAACATGGACAATTATTATTACTAATCTCAAACAGGTAAGATGCCGAATTTGAACAGTACTTGGCACCACCACTATAGGGAGGAAATTTCCATACTAATTTGAAAGGATAAACCTTGCAAACCAAGAGTAGCATCCAAAATCATACTTTAGTACCCTATAGCTTCAAGCTCAATTTAGTGGGAGGGATGTGCCTCTTAAAAGTCAGACACACGGGCTATTAGGCTCTTCAATAAACGTCGGCCCACTTTGAGTGGTCTTGTAAAACAAGAATCCCTTCTAACGTTTGACTTATATCTGAAACGGCACATACGATCCTCATCAGTAACGGAATCGACTATACCGCCAAAAGGTACTTATCCGTAGATAGGTGAAAGCAAGCGCTTTGAACTGCTTTACTTTTTATAGTCCACAGATAGAAAAATCTCATGAATAATACAAAATTCATTTCGGGAGTTATCATTATGATAACTCTTGGAATAACAGCAATTATAACAACTCCAGGATTGGTACAATCGACAAACGCATTCAAGGCATGTGGAAATGGAAACACGACCCATAGTCCTAGTAGTGATAATAAAAAAGCCCCTCCTGCGATCACAGGTGACAATGTTTACGTAGCATGGTGGACTAACAAGACCGGAAATGACGAAGTGATGTTCAGAGCTTCCACGGATATAGGCAAGACGTTTGGTGACGTAATTAATTTGAGTAATTCTACAGACTCAAATTCTACAAGAGTAGAGATAGATTCAGATGCAGATAGTGTAGTGGTTACATGGTGGGAAACAAATCAGACAGATGACATCCCGGTTATGAGAGTAAGTACCGACAACGGTAAGACATTTGGACCACTGATGAAACTATCGGCTGATGGAACTTTAGGCGGCGAGTAATACCTGTCAATATACGGCGTAGTTTTCTTTCCCCATTCTTTTTTTACTTCAAACAACAGTTAGCGCAAATCAAATCATGATATATTCGCGTTAGTAAAGTATTGTAGATATTAATAGTCTTATTTCTTCCATAGATGATAGTGTAAAACAGGAATGTAGAACCGCATCGGTACTGAACGCTGAATATACGTAAGTTTTCTAGATCTAATGACAATTAAGAACATGGCCAACCTCTTTTTCTGAAATGGAGCACACAGAAGCATTGGCATAACTCCTGAGTGATTGTGTAGGTGGCCTTTTATTACGAGTCTATTGATCACATGTATTTCATGAGGGTGAGTTGTTGACCAGGCCCTACCCTATGAATTACATTCCTCGCGTGGTTTCCTTTGATTTGTCTGCTTCTAATGTATACTGGAAAGTCAAAGATCATTCCTCTTTCCGACCCCCTTTGTTTTAAATCCTGTAGTACGTTAGTAGAATAGGAATCGTTGGCATTAATATTGTATCCAGGCTTCAATGGTTTTGTAAATTGATAAATTCTTCTTTCGTATTCATCTACGCCATGTTCTATACCAAGTGACATCAAAATTGTAATCATCCTTTGCCATATGTCATCTCTTAATCTTAAAACGGCACCAAATACATACTTCACACTTGATTGATTGCAGCTATCAAGGATTGATTCTAACTCTTCTTTTGAGTCAGTAATTAGTGGTAAGATGGGATCCACATTTACTCCACAACATACCCCAGCATCTACAAATCTCTTTATCGTTGTAAACATAGAAGATGCGGATGGAGTTCCAGGCTCGATAAGACGTCTAACTCTTTTCGTTACATGTCGTAATTGACCAAACTAAAAAGCTCTTATCTTTATATTTTTTGTGTAATTCCAAGTCCCTTAATATTCGATTTTGTGAAGACGTAATATGGAACGCGTATCTTTGTAATACTTCAATACATTTTCGTGTTAGATTATAGTTTATCTCTGCTGGCTGGTAGGGATCGGTAGCAGACGATACCATTACCGGTTCTATATCTTTAGATTTCCAAGACCTTCACCTGATTTTCTAATACTTCAGCTGCATTACCTTTGGCATAAATTTTATCAAAGAATTCTGGAGACCATTCGTAAGTTGCGTAACAATATCCACACCTGTGTTGACATCCTTGGTATGGATTAATGGTTAGACCTGTATGTCCTTTAACTATGAATGGATGAATTATAGATTTTGACTTCTTCGTCCCAATGTCTGGTACTGCTTTATGATACCACTTTTCCATACAAATGTCCGATAAATTTGAGATAAGAGAGCTAATTATAAAGTGAAACCCGTTAGTAGGAGGGGGAGAGAAGCATCTGAATCTGAAAAGTACCTCATTTCAAATGCTCATCTGTTCTCTTAGTTTTCGTACTAATATTGATTTCAAATTAACATTGAACGTCAAGTGAATCAACCATAAGGAGCGTTACGGATATAGCAACATGTCTGAAGGTGCGTATTATGGGCACGACTAATCGATACAAGAAATTATTTGCTCAATCTTAATTGATTAGTCAATGCGCAGTGAGTGGATCGTAACATGTGAAAATCTGCCTGATCTCTTACATGTTGAAGCAAACAGGATATCTCAATTTCATTTTAGGAATTTGGATAAGTTGATCTAAATCCGCGATTGACTAAATTTTCGTTATCCCGTCATGTTCATCTAAGATAATTCACGCTAACTTAAATGGCTAACTTAGATGTGTCCTTAGAAAAGAAAGTGTCTTTTGCCAAGCATCTTGTGTTTCTTTCGGAGCATAATTGGCACCAGAAGGATTAGCAAAAGCATGTCCTACTCCGGGGTAAATGTGTATCTCATTTGTAATTCCGTCTTCTTCCAAAGCGGCTTTGAACTGGTTAACTTTCTCCACTGGAATGCCTCGATCTTGGTCACCAAATATTCCAAGTACAGGCCAATTTATCTTCGATAAGTTTCCCTTGTCTGTGACCAATGGCGTTCCATAATATAAAATAGTGGCGGCCAATGGATGATCCTGGCTGTTTAGTGCCAACTGCAATGATTGTCCTCCACCAAAACACCAACCTATAGATGCAACTTTGGATGAATCAACGTTCGGTAAAGAACTAATATATTTTACAGCTGTTTGCAGGTTGCTGATTGCATGTTCCGGATTACTTCTGACTGACTGGACCATTCTTCTTGTATCGTTAGGATCTACAGAAACCTCACCTTTGAACAAATCTACTGCGAGTACAACATATCCTTGCCGAGCTAACAGATTAGCCATATTTTTGATATGATCATTTAATCCCTTATTTTCGTGAATCATGATAACTGCGGGTAGTTTAGAGGTTTGGTTCCCCTGTCCCACGGGAAATACAAGATATCCATCTGCATCTTCAAAGTAATGTATAGTGCTGTTTTGCAATTCTACTTCAGTGACGTTACCAAAAGAATTACTCAATGCCGTCACATTTTTAATAGGATTATTGGGTCCCACTGATTGTGCTTGTATAAAATTCATGTAGTTGGGAAATAACAATATTGAACCAAGAATCAGAATGATACTCCACGATACACCCTTTCTATTCATTAATCTTTTCAGTACTTCTGCCGACTATTTATTTACTAGGTAACTAAGTTACACATTACTATGTAGTTTCGGATTAATTCATCGGGATACCATTTGGATTCGTCCATACAGATCCGCCATTAATAATGATCTCTACGTTCCAAATAGCCGAGATGTAGCCAGGTCATTACTAACTATTCAAGTCTTTGCAAACGGGATATTTGAATAACCGTAACTATCAGGCAAGGGCACATTGCCTACCATCCTATATTTTATTCGTTTACGCTGATAATAATACTCCGATAAATCTGCTATACATCTGAAACAAAAATCAAATGCTAATCCTGTATTTTGCAAATCCTGGATGATTCCTTCGTGAGAATTGATTATTGCTAACGTACCCCACAGCTTTTGCTTTGTATGACCTTCGTTGATATTCATCATCAGCAACCGCCACAAGAATTTCGCACGCGATAGGAATTTATCAATGTCTGCGACGACAAATTCTTCGGTACAAGCAGGACAACATAGTCGAGCTCTGGTTTTCTCATATCGGGATCGCGAGGGGTCGTTTAAGGAGGTCATATGAAAATAATGCCTTGTGAGTTTTTTCGTTTGAACTCATCGGTATCTAATTTTAATCGTATCTTGCTGTAATCATTTGCAATTGTGAGGTTGATGGTTTGCGAAATTAAAGCTGCAAAATTCGACAAAAAATATACGATAACATAGCAAAAGACTTCCTTTCGTTCTGATATTACTATCATCTCGAAAAAATGATTGATGGTGTGTTGGCGCATATTGATTTGCGATTTGGAGCCAACTAGCTCTCATTCACTTTTCTTATTTTACCGTTTGATTGGTCATTTTCCATCCCCCATCTTGAGGATGCCCCATCCCACCCCTACCGTGATCCTTCCAATTTCCTCCTAGTCCTCCCCCATGCATTAATCCAAGTGACTTCAGGGAAAAGCCTTCACTAGTGTGTAACACTTGTCCATTCCCAGGATCTACTATTACTCTGTATCCTGTCTTATTTCCATTGTCTACTACGAAAAACGTATACACTAAATATCCTTGTGCCATTCCTATGTGACCTCCAAGTACCGTACCGTTGGTAATCTGATTTTGTGCTGTCTCAGATGCCTGTGAGAAACTAACTTTTTGGTTTTCCTTGATGAAATTATTTATGGCTTCTCGAACATTCACAGATCCTGTTATATTTGTCATTCGATGGTCTTTCATAGGGAATTGTGCTGTCGCCATCGGAAGTACCACTATGATGATCGAGGTTAGCAAACCGGCTGCCAGGATACATGTTGCAAGACTTTTTCTGCTCATATTCAATAAATTGACCAATGAATTAATAGGTAAATCTTTTTGTTATAATCCTTGTTTACGTATGATACGTAACAAAGTTACTTCATCGTTTGCTTTGTGTGATGAAATTAATTCATGCAAAATAACTTTTTGGGATGTCTGTCCTCTGGCTTGGAAAAAGCCCTTATTGACACAAAAAGTTCATGTCAGAAGGCCATAGCTATATTTTGAATTCATATGGGAAAGTATTATTGATCAATTTGTTCTTTAGCTCGAATTCCAATTTTGGTACTCCAGGTTATGGGGAAGGTAGAGTAACTGCAGAAGACACATTTGGACCTGAAAATATAAATGAAAATGAAGACGTGGGCGGTGGTATAGAAGTTGAATTTAGCACTGATGCTACTGCCATGGAAGGGGGTCTAACTCTGCCAAAACGAGGTTCTAAAAAAGCCCCTCATAAAGAAGAAATATCATCCTATTACTGAGGATAAAATTATTTTAAGGTTACAAGAGCAACTAAACAAGCACTTTCATTCGAGCGAAAGGATAGAAGATATCTAATACGAATACAAAGGAAATTGGTACAAGTAGAAAAGTTAGCAGTCATTAACCATAAACAAAATGAAAGTATCAGAAAGGTGCAGTTTCAATTTAATGACATTCAAAGAACAATAACTAAGTTAGACAAATCAATTACAAGTATCAGATCAAGAGGGAGTGCTAATTCCAAATCAAGAGTTAAAGTAGGCAAGAACAACATTAAGTACAAAAAAGGTAAAAATTCGACAAAAAAGGGCTCCGGGACAAGAAAATTAAGGCAGTGAGAACGTGGAGAGTGATATTGAACTCCTATTTTTCAGGGAATTAACGTTTTACTCGAAATCCTACTCACTAAGTGAAGAGAGACTATTCCAATAGACTGGCACCCATACCTCGCCTATGCCACATAAATCTCCAAATCATAGTGATTTTAATTATCTGGCTCCCTTCATGACCCTATGTGATGGCCATTCTAAGGCCCGAATCTTTTAATTGATTTGGCTAATCCGATTCGCGTATTTTGCTAGTAATCACGTCTGTCTTCTCAAAAATGATTTCATAAACTTGCTTTTTTTCATCAACTTTGAGCTCTCTGCCATATTGATATTTTAGATTAAGCAAATAGTGGGTAATAATACAACCATGTACGAAACCAGTGATATATTCTTCATCATCTTGATAAGTCTCTTTGGCATGGAGGCCATCTCGAGTAGTTTTTATTATTTCGGTGATTGAATCAGTGTACAAGTTAATAATTTCATATAACCGTTCAGTTTCCGCAGGGGTGAGAGGCATTAAGATATGATCAATCTCTAGATTATATATTCGTGTTCCTATGCGTCTCCTATCCGACAAATCTGAAAAATGTATTTTTTAATTGTATCCATGTCATGTTACCGAGTGCCCAATGCAATTGCGCAACATGTGGATCAGCTTTCTTTAGCAAAATCATTTACATTGAAATTGTACAAGATATGATCATCCAATTAATACAATCTGTATGACACAAATGGGAAGAATAACGGCTCTTGCGACTCGGTTTTTTTGTAGCCCAGATAACTCATGGATTGAATCATCCTCTTTGTATTATATTATGATATGCGTAACAGCCATTGTCCTTATTCACTGGAAGTTTTTCTTGTGCTTGTATTTTTAAGTCTATACAATTTGTGACGATATTTTTTAATAGCAAAGAATCCTATTCCTAAAATGACAATCAAAAGCACGAATGGCCCTAGGATTGAAGTCAACGAAATTGCAGAAAAATCCGAAACCTGTATTGGAAATTGAAATGTGGCTTGTTGATTGGTTTGGGAATCAAATACTAAACTGTTGTTTAATAGATCTAAGTCAAATCCGTATACCCCAGGTGTTTTGAAAATGTAAGAATACTTGTAATGTCCACCGGAAATAAAAATAGGATCTGTTCTGGCCAATTCGACGTTATCTCTACTCACTCTTATTACAAGAGGAATGTCAGTTATTGGAAAATCATCACTAGTGCTACTAATTTTAATCATGATAGTAGTTTCCTTTCCTGCTATTGGATTAGCAGGTGTGGTGCTGAGCTGTACATCATAGTTTCCAATTTTCTGGCGCAATGCGCTTGTCAGCATATCTGCATATATTGTTTCCACGGGTCGGAAAATCGTTGTGATTGCAATGATAACCATACTGATGATAAGAAGAAGGGCAAACTTGGATCTCAATTCAATCGGATAGGTTGAAATGAAATATCATTAGAATGAACTGCATATATCGTGGTTTGAACAGGTGCATAGACCTTATTACTATACTACAGGGTTGTTTATCTTTCTTTGTCCTAAATAACTTATATCTTCATTAATTATCATATTAAACAAATTTGATTTAGTTTTAGAAGATTACAATTGATTACCCTATCTTCACTTTATGGACGTCTTTACTTTTGAGATTTGACATACGCAAGCCTAAAATAGGGACTGTATAACTGCTGATGACCTCCGAATTGCGATCGTAAATCCTCCTCTCGCAGTGACTTTATTTCTTGGGCGGTTTCGCCGATCTCCTATTGTGGTAAATTATCTTCAATTCAGATATTTTTGTTCTAATGTCCCGTTGATTAGTGTAATAGTTTAAAGCATGGGCATAATGGTTAGGTATTCAGTACGGTTACGATTCCAAGTAAAAAATTGTGGTTTCAATTTAGCCAATAAAGTAAAATCCGATTGCAATTATTAGATATACCGCCGTTAACATTATTCCTTCGAACCAATTGCTTTTCCCATCATGCGCTATTAAATTCATTATGATTGCAGCAAGAAATAATGTTGCTAACTCGTATAGAGTAAACTCTAGTGTAAATGGTTGACCTAGAATAATCCCCACCATGACGAGAATTGGCACAACGAAAAGTGCAATCTGTGTGCCTGATCCTGCTGCTATTCCTATTGAAAGATCGATCTTTCCTTTTCTTGCAAGCAAGATCGCACTACTATGTTCAGCAGCATTACCTACTATTCCGACTATAATCGCTCCAACAAACAGTTCACCAAATCCAAATTGCTTACTTGTCTCTTCAATTGATCCCACCAAGATCTCGCTTACTGCTACTACTCCAACCATACTAGCGCCCAATATTAGAAAAGATTTTCTCTTGCTCCAATGATCATGATCCTGTTCCAAAACTTCATCTGCGTCACTAGGGTCTACAAAAAGATGTTTGTGCGTGAAAAATGTAAATAATATTCCCGCGACATACACACAGATCAATACGATTGCGAGGATGTCGCTTAATATTTGTAATTTAAGTTGATTTTCAACATCTATTGGTTTCAGAACCGTGGTTGATAGAATAGTGGGAATTGCTAAACCTATTATTGCCAGGAAGATTAGAGAAGATTGTAATCCGGCATTTTCCCTGTTGAATATCTGCTCTTTGTGTCTAACTCCACCTGCAATCAAACTTAGACCAAATATTAGCATGATGTTTCCTAAAATTGACCCTGTGATAGATGCTTTTACAAGTTCTATGAGGCCCGCATTAATAGCGACAACACATATTATTATCTCCGCCGCATTTCCAAAGGTTACATTAAGTAAAGAACCAAGAGTTGCGCCATAATGAGTTGCGAGATGTTCTGTAGAATCACCAATTAATTTTGCAAGAGGAATTAAACCGATTATAGCCATTGCAAATAAAATCAAATGATCCGCACCGATTAACTCAAGAACAACTGCTATTGGTGCAAAGACAAGTAGGAAGTAGATGGCAGATGATTTTGAAATTTTTACTGTCTTAAGCAATTATAGTTTGGTCATTAATATAATGCAGTATTTCAACGTATTTCAAAAATCAAGGTTCTCTAACAATTCATGGCACTGCAGCCTGCGCCAAAAGATAGATCGTTGTCATGGTTATTGCCAAACCTGAACTTATGCGCTTAAACCTACTAAGTATGTGAGTTCATATTCCTCGCCGATGAAGACTAAAATCTGTTCGTAGTTTGAAGATTTTTTCCAAACTGTTCTATTTTATTTCTTGCATGTGGAAAAGCATTATTTATGTGATTAAAAACGCTTCAATCTTACTGCCTCAGATGTTAGTAAACAAATGAGTCCCTGAAGAAGTATCCAGAAAGCAATGGCTTGTTATTATTCGAAATTATAAAGCTCCGGTTCTCCTTTAATTTTTGTCTTTAATAATCTCCTTCCGTAACCGCGGTATACTTATCTATGACTAATTTCTTTTAGATGAATCGGATTTAAAAAGCAGCTCGGAAACTGCATGTTGATACATTTCTAGAGCATTCTCATCAAGGTAGCATTTTTCACAGATACAAAGTTGTGATACTTTCATACGATCACAATCCTGTTCAAATTCACATTCGGGACAACCTGCAAGCCGATTACATATCGCACATTTTAGTTGCATATTATGAATAGAATCTGGAGAAGTCACTGATTCAAGATCCCTTGAATGACACTCAATGTGCTTTATAGATTGAGCTGACCGAGACCATACTGCATATTCCCCTTTAAATATGGCCTTGTTGCACGTCTTGCATTTACTGCTATATTTTACGACTAAACTAATCCAGTCGTTCGAGGCACCCTTAGACAATTCGAATCTTACTGATATACAATCCCAACCGCAAAAATAAGAATTTAACTGAAAAATAATCCTGACTCTAAAAAAAAGGACTTTTTAGTTGAGGTTGAAACTATGACTGGACAAGAACACCCCCATAGTTATCTTATTTGTACTATGCCCGACTATTCAATGAGATTTTGCAAGTAAATCTTTCCAACAGCAGGATTAAAAATTGAAGTTGAGCTTGTACCGTTAAAAGTCTAGTTTGTAGATGGTAACTCTCAAAAATTCTAACTATGCTATTTCCACTATAGTATGTCAACTATAGCGTTAACTTTCCTTTAACCAATATATGTTGAAATAGTGACCTGTGTTAGCTGCAGGGTAACTTCGACAAGCTAAAGAACAGACTGTTGACGCGTAACAAAAAATTTGATAGATTCAAACCTGAACAGTTAAGCTCATTCATAGGTTAAGGTAAATATTTTTGTTTTTTCTAATTCCATCCTTCGTCTAACTGAATTCTGATGCGTGCCTACGAAGGTTTGTTACAGTAATTGCTGCTTTTTTGAATTGCCACGCTCTTGATCTGCGAAGAAACCGTCCTTGACTAAGACATCCATTATCTCTGATTCAAGATCTATTATCTCTAAAAAACACGAATCGCAACACGGTAGTCCTAGAAACAGGGTGCTGGCTTCGTTAGCTCTGTCAATTTTCTCTTCATCCTCGTAACAGAAGTGACATTTTCCCTTGTTATTTGTTCCCAAGAAAGAAGACTATTCAATATTAGTCATACGGACATAAAAGAGTAACTCTGAAAATGATTCTTGATAAGTCAAAGAGAGTTAACTAATTTCACATCTTCACGGTAGGTTAATACTTCTTAAATTGAATGCAGTGGTCACAAGCCCCATTGCAAAGTCTGCACACACCAAACCAACCCGCCACAGAAATACTCATATCTTCATGAGATAAATACATTCCACATTCGAAACAAAAGAATTTTTCCTGCCTTTTGAATCTCTGAAATGTATTTAACTTGATGGCAATCAATCTTCGTGATACGCAGGACAAAAAGTACGAAACGAACAGGTATATTCGTATTAGAAGGCTAGATCTTACATAGACTGAATTTATTTTTTTCATATAATTGATATTGAGTAAATCTGTTAATTTTCCTATTACGTCACAAGTTGTCATGCTTTTAATTTTATGAGCCAGAATAAAGACTATGCATCACGTAAAAGGAAGGGAGGGTCCCTATCAGAAATTGAGTTTAATATTGAGAATATGAATTGCATCAAATTTACTTACGAAGGTCCTAAGAAAGTGCTTCTCACATTGATAACAAATTGGGCATCATGCATCATGCATCATGCATCATGCATCACAAAGTGATCGTAAGAAGAATTTTATTTCCCTTCCAACTTAAAAAGCCATTGTAATGAACGTATTCGTTTTGGTCTGCACGATTTTTTGTATAATATTGATATTGTTCATTGCCTATGCCTTCATAGAAAATAAGAATTCAGCCCCTGTAAGCGCGCAGCAAAAGAGGTTATTAGCAAAATCTGTTAACATTACTAGTTCTCCAAATGAATCTGTAGATAATAACACTGACAACGGGTGAAATGGTCTGTTTATTTCTTAGGTGAAAGAAGCCAGGAAAATTTAGTAAAAAGACATTCTATTTTTGTGAGCTAGCCCAGCTTACATATTCTCCCGTCAGATGGCGTAATTGTTTCGTTGATGTCATCTCAATCTATGGCCCAACGAGATTACTCTTTACTTAGAAGTAGCCCTGGATTTGTAATAGCGGATCTTAGGGTGCCGCACTAACATAGCAACAACTGAGATTTTGTTTAGTGAGCTGACATCAGAACTTTTGGATAAATCCCTGAAATGGGCCATAACAAGATGATGAAGGCCTTATAGAAGTCATGACCAAGATAGAAATAATTCATTCGCTGTATGATATGATTTTGGTGTACTTAAGTCTACGATCAAAAGTCCTTCTTGGGGCAAAATAGCATTATCATTTACCAATAGCGATACCGCGGTTGTGATTGGAGAACTATTCAGCATAAAATTAAATTTCTACAAGAAGTTAGTCCTGAGCAAAAGTCAAACAAACAAAAAAATTAAAGGAATAAGCTAAGCATATAACCTCCAGTTCATATGATTTAATCAAGTGCCTGATTCACAGTCGTACCGCGACAGAATTTACATCGTCAAAGATATTATTATGAAACTAGTCGAATATGGGGAGCTTAACCAAACGGCTTTGGTAAGCTTTTGTGGACTTAATTTAAAAAAGCACAGATCAATCTTTGAAAAAATGGAACTCAATGGTTTCATTTCGAAAGCTGAAATATCTCTTGGAAAAAGAATGGTAACGGTTTACAAGCCCACACAAAAGGGGCTAGAATTTTGTAGGAGTATACTTGAACCATATGAAAAAGTTTTCCCGAGAGGGAGTAAAGCAACAATTGAACCTGAGATATAAAGAATTACGGGATAATCTAAAATAAACAAAAGTGCTTCCGAGTTATCATTCTGATTCTTCGGCTACTCCAAAGTTCGATGCTATCTTCCTATCTATTTCTTCTTTTCTCTGAAGATATTCATTATAGCGCTTATTCCAGGAGTCAATGAGCCTATACTGTCTAATTCCCGTGATTATCCAAATTGATGAGATTACCATTACCGAACTCAAGAGCGTTACCAAAACAATCCCGAATTCATCTCCAGTATCCATCATGCCAAGAAATGAGGGATGACGTATAAGATAAAGCGATAGTGCTAATGCAAGTGGGGCCAAGATCAAAGCTGAGATAGATATTGCCTTCAAGGTTCTTCTGATGTTAGACATTTGATCTATAAATGTATCCAACATTTTCAAGATGTCTGTACGGGACGAATGATTGTCTTGATCAGCAGGCATTTAGGATCACCATCAGGTTAAAAAATATCATTCTGCCTAAATGACAATCTGGGAGGGTCCTGAATTGACTATTTTTCTTCATCTTCTTTATTCCCTAAACCAAAATAACAAGCATGGCATTGTTTTTTTGAATATATCACTCCTTTATTACCACAGGTAGTACATTGAATGTCGTAATCTATCGTAGAATCCAATGACTTTGCGGCCTGCATACAACTGCCGCAAATTGGTGCCTCCAAACTGTAGCTGGACAAGAATCCATTCCCACACTGACTACATTTGAGGCTATACATTTTTCCTTTTGGCCTCCATCTTTTAAATGGATTTGTAAACCTAAACTCCATATTCACACCGTTTTATGATATACATACTTAATTAACTTAAGTTAACCTTGTTAATTTGAATATGGTTCTGGGTATAAGAATCTATGGCAGATACCTAATTGCGTAAATTCTTCACTTGAATAATAGAATGTAAGCGAGTAGACGCGTTGTCAATCCGGTAACTATTTTACGCTAAAATTGAATGAAGCATATTCTGTCCTAATTGGAATGAAATTGATACCCATAACTGCAACTTCCAGGGTATAATTTCCAGAACTAATAAATTTGAAAGGAATGGTAACAACTCCTTCTGCTGTGTGAAGCAAAGGCTGTCCTGTCGAGGCAGATGCACGGAAAACCTCCTTATTCGATTGTTTAATGACAACATCATAATCAATATGTACCTGAATTGTTTCACTCGATGGTTGGAAAAAGCTTAACTTGAATTTGGAATCGCCAATCATCAAAGGAAAGGGTGAAGGTTGTACTGATACGTCAACACTACCTCCGTCAGTTGGGATTTTGATAGTTTGAGATGATATAGTAACTGATTTAGTTAAATTCGAAGTTCCATTGGTATCATTCACGCTTCCGATTTGGGATGTTCCAGTATCGTATAACGTGTTATTATTTATGTATGCAAAAGAAGCTGAATAATAAGAATCATGTAGCGTCAACGAAATAATTATGAATGCAATTTGGAGAATAACTATAAGATGGATTAAAAATTTCGTTTTGTCCATCATATAGCAGTCAAGTATAATCAAAAAGACGTTTCCTATTAAATCTTGCACATTGTCCCCCTATTACATTAGTATGGAATATGCCAATGGTACTAGTGATATACTAGTATCTAAGAAAGCGTGAATGACTCCTAGTCGTTATAGTCTATTTTTTAGAATGATGCAGGTTTTCAATAATCATACACGGAGTACTACCATGCCACAAATTACATTTCACAGTTGAATGACTTGATATCCGCCTGAGTCGTATTATAGTCTACTATTCTATCAACCCCAGTGCCACAATGGAAATGATCGGCACCCTGGCCACCAGTTAAGACATCAGCACCTGGGCCTCCATACAAATCATCATTTCCATCACCGCCTTCAAGATTGTCATTGCCTATTCCTCCGAATAATACATCACTGCCATTTCCTCCGAACAACTTATCGGGTCCCGTTCCGCCATCAAGTTCATCGCTACCTCCATTCCCAAAAATGGTGTCTGAACCACCCCCACCAGATAAAATGTCATCGATGTTTGTCCCGTTCAGAGCATCAATTCCACTGCCTCCTTCTTTTATGTGATTTTCATCTTGAAAGCTGGTATTATTGGTCATATCAATTCTCTTCGTATCATTTACGCTCCCATCAACATCAGTGTTGTTTTGAGCAATTCCTTGAGACGAAATAGCCCAGGCCCACCTGATTTGTAATCCAGTTGGGATCAAGCTCAGGAACAATAAACCGATCAAAATGATTTTATGATGCGACATGATAATTATCAGCTTCATTATACATATTGAAATTTAAAGCATTCACCAATCTAATCCTTTGTAAACATGAAAGTGTGTTATCAAAATAGCCTAGTATCAAGAACCCATCATTACAGCGGAATAATAAATGCAAACATTCAGAAAAAAGAATCCTTGGACGGTCAATTCGGTTGTAATTGTGCACTCGTATGCTGTAATGTTTGTCGATATGGCTGGATCATCCAAAATCAGTAAGTAGAAGATCTGGCCATCCCGGAGAATAATATTGGGAGGGATTTCTTATTTGAAGATTCTCCCTCCTGCTATTTCCTATATTGCACAACCCAAATCATCTGTATACAAGAATTTCCTATTAACAAGTTTCTATATACTTAATTAGTTTAGATATCATACGGAAGAATATGTTTGCAGGCAAATTATTGTTGGTATTCCTATTCTTCTTATGCATGTCCTTGAGTACTTCGTCAATGGCTTCCAGCGCATCTCAAAAGACGCCATTGGTGGGGTCAGAACTTATCGGTATAAACCATACGAGTACTGTTGATGGTGAAGCACTTCAGATTAGAGACAACAACAGTTCACAAGATGACGGCCTATCTATTCTAAATGCCACATTCAAAGGCATGATCCCATTGGGCAAAGGTAAACCGCTATCTATGGCAATAAATCCTAGTGTCAACACCCTTTATGTAATATCGCCATCGGAATTGAATGGGCAAAATGTGATTTATGTTATCGACAGTGCTACGAATAAAAAAATTGATATTATTAAAATTGGTGATCCTGAGCATGACTTTCTTCGAAACATCGCAGTGGATCCCATAAACGGAACACTTTATGTTACAGGAGAATACCGTGTTAACAAACAAGCAGTCACTTATGAGTATGACTCGCTCTATTTTATAAATCCAAATACAAAAGACTACAAGAGACTTTCTCTGTATTCTGAACCGGAAGAAGGAAAAGAGGGAGATTTGTCAGGAGTAGCAACATCCCTAACAAGCAAGGTAATCTACGTTGGTTCATTGTATCCTGAAGGAGGCAATCCTGGAATTTACGTTGTTGATGGTCGGACTAATAGCGTCACCACTATGATAGACAAATGGGAATCTGGCATACAGGATGTATTAGTTAGCCCAGATTCCCGCGAGGTCTATGCAATTGCAAAATATGACAATTTGGTTTCTGTAATAAATGATTCAACAAATACAATAAACAAGAACATCACAACAAAAGATCCCATCTCAATGTCATTTGATTCAGAAAGGCATGCATTGTTTGTTGCGAACGGATACGGAGAGGTCAGCACTATAGATCTTTTTTCAGGAAAGAACACAACTAGTCTTGTCGAACCATATCTCCAGGACATATCTTACGACCCATCTTCGAAACAACTCTATATAATAGCCCTGAACAAGACAACGCAACTCTCAAAGGCTAATTCTGGTCCTGTTAGCAAAGTAATCGGTCTTGATACGCTATCTGGAGAGTATTATACTGTGTTTGAAACTGATGCAACTTTGACGAATGTCATCTCACATCCATCGAGTGGAATCGTATATGTTTTGGGTTCTGATGCAAATAATTCAAAATTATATTTATTACAGCCCAGCAAATTTAGCTGAATATTACTTAAATTTACTTAAATTTACTTAAATTTACTAGATTTACAAGAGATCTTTGCCATGAATATGTAGTGGGAATTTGAGTTAATGCGGTAAATAAGGATCGCAAAAAAGATAGATGTTGTGAATAATCCCTGAGCTTAAAGAATATGAGTTTAATATGAAATAACGTAAAGTTTGAGGCCGTCGATGATGCAGGTGAGTGGATTCGAATCTAACTAGGCAGCTTGAAATATTCCTTGATAAGCTTGGCTGGAAAGACTTGAATGTCACATACCTGAGAAAATGGACTATAATTTCGGTATTTGTCGGATTACTTTCTGGCTGTACAGTTATCCTGTTTTATGTCTCCATTCAGGCTATCTCGTCGTTCTTTCTAGGATATGTCATCGGGTATGTACCTCCACCTACTGGAAACGTTTCAGCGTCTTCTTCTTACTCTCTATTTGTTGAAAGAATTTGGATGATACCGCTTGTGATGAGTGGAGCAGGAATGGTAATAGGATTAATAACAACTAAATTTGCACCTGAAACCAGAAGTGATGGCATAGACAAAGTCATTGAAGTCTTTCATAGCGACAAAGGTCTGATTAGGCGCAGAGTTGCGATAATTAAGCCTATCATCTCTTCGTTATCAATTGGTACAGGGGGTAGCGGCGGTCCTGAAGGACCGATGGCTCAGATCGCTTCTGCTTTCGGATCGATCGTTGGCAAATTATTTAGACTAGATGACGAAGAAACTAGAATAGCCATTGTCTCTGGAATGGGGGCGGGCATTGGAAGTATGATTCGAGTACCCTTTGGTGGAGCTCTTTTCGCTATAGAACTGCTCTATGGTAGGGACTTTATGATAAAATCTCTCTTTCCTGTACTCGTAGCATCTCTAACCAGCTACGCCGTCTCTGGCATCTATCTTGGATGGTCACCTATTCTGACGATTCCACAAGCGATGATCACTAAATTTACTATAGAGTCAATTGCTGCTTACGCAACCTTAGCTGCGATAGTAGGTATATCTAGCATTTTTTACACAAGAATCATTGGGGTTATTCGAGCATACTTTGAAAAAATCAAAATACCATCGTTCCTGAAACCAGTAATAGGGTGCGCGATGGTAGGTATTTTTGCCATTGGCTTCCCTGAGATATTGGGAACTGGTTATGGAATGTTACAGATAGTTATTATTGGTAATTATGAATTTCTTCCGATTTGGATACTAATTGCAATTATATTTGTAAAGATGTTTGCAACGTCGATCTCGGTGGGCTCGGGTGGTGGCATCAGTTTCTTTGGCCCTACATTAGTAATAGGAGGTCTAATAGGAGCAGCAGTAATGTCAGTATTCCATCTGTTTGGAGTATTCACATTTGTAGACATACCCTCTGCTACTTTGGTAAGCATGTTCGCGTTCTTTGCTGCGGGGACAAAGACTCCATTTTCTTCAATCGTAATGGGGACTGAGATCGTCGGAGGATATTTCTTATTGATGCCACTAACAATCTCAGTCCTAATTTCTTATGTCATATCTGGCAAGAATACTTCGATCTACAAGAATAACTTGGCCGGCTTTTCGTTCCGAAAAAAAAATCTCAACAAGAAAAGATCCTTACATCAATTTCGAGTAGGTGATGCGATGGATCCCACCTTCTACGATATTACTAAGGAGGCTGTTATTAACGAGGCCACTCGAATTATGAAAGAAACTGAATCCACAGTTATGGCAGTTACTAATAATGAAGATAAGTTGGAGGGCATTGTACATTATAGAGACCTGGTAGAAACTTCTGAAGAAAATAAAGAGATAAAAACTGTCGAGGACGTCATGATTAAAGATCCACCTTTTTTACTCCCTTCAGACACACTTCAAAAAGGATTAGAAACTATGGTAACGTCTGGTCTATCAGAGTTATTCATTGTTTCCCCATCAGATAATAGATTGGTTATAGGGTTGATATCTTTAGATGACATATCTAGGATGTGCAATGAGAGAAAACCATTTCTTTTGGATATTGAAAGTATCGATCAGTCTGAAATTCAAGAGACAAACAATAGTTTCAAAAAAGACTCGTCTGTCTATGAACGGAAGATCAGTCTTACAAATAACCAGATCTGGTCAAAGTTAAAGGACCATTGGACAATCTGAGCTCTGTAATTTGTGTGAAGTAATGAATCATGCGTTGGACTTCCATCATGAGCATAAAAGTCCTTTAAGGTAAGAATTCCTGGATTGTAGGTAAAGTATCTTAACACTATACAGTATCTATTATTCGATTCTATTTTTCGTTAAATGAGAAATATTTTGGCATCACTGGCATCCAAAGATAGCCGAACATCAAGAATTCTGTAGAAATTGCAAAATTGAGTAATTGAGTTGAAAACAGTATCTAAAAACTGAATTGAAAAAATAAAAAAAAGAGTAATTAGCTGACCACGACTTTACCCGTCATGAAAGGATGAAGGGTGCAGTAGTAATCAAATGTTCCTGCGGTATTGAAAGGGTGTTGGAACGTTTTGCCTGCAGCAAGGTAGCTTGAATCAAATTCTGTTCCCGAATTTCCAGCTTCCGCACTTCCCGAGGTCACTGTATGCAATGTTGAGTCCGCATTAGTCCATGTAACTGTTGTTCCCTTTGAAGCCGTCAGGGTCGGAGGTTCAAAAAATTTTCCATTGCTTGGAACTGAGGATCCAGCTGCAATTGTTACGGAATTACCGCCTGATGTACCTGTTGTATTGCCAGTCGAAGTTGTGTTTCCCGTCACATTGCCAGACATTGATGTTGCGTTATCTTGCGCATAGGTCAAATGGGACTGACCTGACAAAAGCGGACTAAAAGCCACTCCTGCTATCAGTACAGAGCTAATTATAGCTGTCAAAAAGAGATTAAACATGGACGAATTTGCATCAATACTATATTAAAACCTTTGAATTTCAAATTTAACATTTTTATAATTTCAATTGCGGGCAAATAACAAAAATACGTCATAGTCTCTTTCTACAATAATTTATTTAAGAAAATAATCCGTAAATTCAATGGCGTCCTCAATCGACAAATCTGAATTGTCATTTAATAAAATGATCAAATAAACGTGATATGGAAAATTTAATTTAGCAATTATTCTTACATCCGTTTACTGACAAAATAAAAAATAAGTGGACGCAATGTGCGTCTAGGTTCTTCTTTTTGTTCTATTCTATTTTAGCTTGCAGTTACGTTGCTAGCAGTCGCGTTGCTAGATGTCATGTTACTAGCCATCATCTGTTCCTCTGACATCGATGCTCCTGATACTTTATCACTGCCTTTAGGTGGAACCCATGTTCCTGGGGGGTGATCGGTGTCTGTAGAATTGCCATCGGCTACTACTGCAAATGCGCCACCTCTTAATACATCCTTCATTGCATGGTCAACAGCTACATATAGTCCTGGAGATGGAAATGTTGCTTCAATGACTGAGCCTGAGGCTGGAGTAATCCAATATGTTTCATCGTTCCACAATTGTGTGCCTAATGCATCATTGGCCTTATTGGTACCATCGTGTGCTGAGATCATACCGCTAATGAAGTGGAATGAGACTCCGTCATTCGGACCAGCATTTACAATATACCATCTTGTCAATTCACCTGGTTTGACCTTGAATAACTGTGCATCTTTGTTAAGTTCAAGCTTGTTTACTTCGCCTATTCCGGGGACATACTTGAAAGACATACCGTTAGTCAAGACGAGATCTGGTTGATTTGTCCAAAGTTTAGTCAGATCAAATGATCCTACAGTTCCATTCGTACCTACAAATGGACCCTTGTCAGCACTGTTGTATAATTCACTGAATACCACGTAGAATTCTTTTGCCTTTGCTTCATTTGTTGGATGTACAACAATGCCACCATACATTCCGTTGGCCATGTGTTCCCAAATGCCATTTAGTCCGTCAGCACCACAGTGATACAAGAAAACTCCGGGGAATTCACCCTTAAGTGTCCACGTTTTTGATTCACCTGGTTTTACACTACCAGACAATGCTCGCTTCTGGGCCATAACCTGCGTGGAAGTCAAGACTGTGTATAGCTTTTCCGTCATTCTTCAATGTAATTTCCAATGTGTCACCCTGGTCAATTGAGACAACTGGGCCTGGAATTGTACCATTGAATGTATACGCGTTGTACCATATGCCGCCTGGATGTAATGCATTGTCAGGTGAAACCTGTATTGGTTTTTCAACTGCAACTAAAAGCACTTTCTTCGTTTTTGATTCTTGCGCATGAGCTACCTGTAACTGACCTGATAAAAGCGGACTTATTGCCACGCCTGCTACCAGTACAGCTCCAATAATAGCTGCCAGAAATAATTTACTCATTACAGGGAGTTCGGGTTCATGGGTATTAATACTTTTAATGACCGTCAAAAAACAAAAGCAATGGTCTTTGAAGGCGTAATAATCGGTACAGCCGAATTCCCAAAGTGTAGCAATCTCTCCAATATTGTCACCGTTTGGGATTCGCCATGGTGAGGCAAGCTGAGGTTACCATTGCGTACGCATCATTGATCTTTATTTTGATTTCGTCGAATTCTTGAATATTTTTTATCTTAAATGTTTCTGGCTCGATATTTCTTCCCTTGATCACTTTAACTTCCAAATGGTCGACATGAGGTTTAACGTCTAGAAAGGATCGAAAAACTATACTTTTTGCGTAAACTACCCTGTGCGGTCTATTGTCTTTGATTACATTTGTGCCCAATGACATGGCGAAGCTGCTTATTGCAAAAAACACTTCTTTTACTGGATCGGTCAGATTTTGAACAATATCTTCTACATTGCCTGACAAAGTACTGTCTTTTACCAAGTTAAACTTATCCAAGCGTATCCCTCATACATTAATCCTCGAGCAATTTACGCATTTCTTGATATTCTTCCTTATTTATTTCTCCCCTAGCAAACCTGATCTTTAGAATATGCACAGGATCGTCTGCCCCAGAAAGTACTGATTTACTCATTATCTTCTGCAAGTCCTGCTCTTGGAAACCAGCGTTGGGTATTCGTTTAGAATTAGACAAATGCAATCCTGTTCTACTCGAAATCTTGACATCTTCGTTGGAATTTTGCTTGGTGATGACGTAACAATCCTTACAAAGCAACAGGTTGCTGTTCCAGTTAATTCTTGCCGCATACTTTCTAAATCCTAGTTTGCTATGACACACACAGCAATAGTTCTTCTCATGATCTAATAACAATGTGTAGCATGATTCACATAGTTCTTGACATGTTCCCCACCCAACTGATGGCACGAATTTTGCAGATCCTACCCTTAATTTCTTTCTACATACTCCACATTCGTTTAGGTCCTCCAAGTTCATCTGGATGTTATCTCCCAAAAGTGGAACAAGGAGTTCAAACATACTGTCTATGAACCGTCTGTCAGTTCCGCGTTTGGAATAATCGTAAATTTCCATAGTTGATTTATCGTCACTAAAGATGATTTGAAAATTGATCCCGTCTTTATTCGTGCGGCCTCCAAAGACGGACTTCCCAGCAATATGATATTTTTTATCATTGACGTATTTAATTTCAGCCTTTTTTCTACAGCATTCTAATACAGTAGAAAACAGATTGAAATCCACGCTATTGAACTTTGCAGAAGCCCTGGTGGCCACATCAACTAAGGAATTTCCTTCGATAAAAAATTTATCTCCTAGCATAGTTGCTATTTAATTCAGATAAAACGAAAATCACACAACTTAACTATTAATCCATCATCGAGATACCTGGATATTTCATATGGGTTAGTTTCAGTCGAAACAAATCGTATTTTCAGGTTTCCGTCCTGGGTATGTAACGACTCGATAAATATCCTTTGGCCTCCTTCGTGATCGTAATCAAGTACGTCATATGAGAGATATTATTTCCTGTTTTGTTATCCATCATCAATTTAATACCAAAATCAACTTTCTTTTCTGCAATAACTGGAAATGGATCAATATTGAACATCAGCGCCGCTTCCGTGTTGTCCCAACTGGCCGTCGACATGTTATGGCCATTTCCCATCTCAGCTGCTAACGCTCGAATAAAATCAAATGAGATATTGAGTTAAAACCATCAGACACGAAATTGTGAGGAACTTCAACCCATCGGCCGTTCTAGTAAATGATGCCATAACAGATTCACACATCACGTCATCAATTTAACTAACTAACTAACTAAGACTCTTTCTGATTCAATTGATAACAAGGATTCTCACCATATGCCAAATCCAAACTATAAATAATGTAATCATCTGATTTCATATCAGACATTCTTGATGACTAAATGGAATCAAGTTTTACTTACTAGCATTTTGTTATCATTTTTGTTTCTTGCTCCAAGCATAGTAAAACTAGCATTTTCTGACGGTTTATTCGAAGAGAATCTCCCTCCGGCATCGGTTGGTGACAGACAAGCAGGTATGTTTGTAAAAATAAATCCACCTATTTTGACCTCAGATAGCAAGCAAGATGCCTATGTACTTTTCAGGTTATTTGACGAAAAGACTAACCAAACCATTCAGCATACCACATATCACATAAGTATTACAAAAGGAAGTTCACCTGATCAACGACCCATTGTAAATGATTTTTTCCATGCACATAATGGTGTGCTCAAGCTAAAAATAGAACCCACGCCAGGGGAGATTAGCATACTTGGTGACCGAGATCCGTTTCAGGATGCACTTGTAGCCGATCCTGGAGGAAATGTAGTCATACGCGGTCCCCTACTCTTAGACGGAGGACTATATCACTTTCAAATTGAGATATTCGGAATAGATAACGATAGAAATATTTTCAAACCCGAAGATGCGCCGAAATTTGATTCCTATCTTAGTGTCGGTGACGTATTTAGAGAGAACCTAACCTACAACGGTAAGGTATACAATGCCACCCTTATTTCCTATTATGATAAAATTCGGAATTTCAACTTTGAAGCTTCAATGCTTGTAGCATCATGGGAGATGCCTTTTGATTGGAATTTGTCCAGGATCAATGCTGTGAACATCTTTGTGCATGAAGAACTCAAGGTACCAAAATCGTTTTCCGAATTCAGTAACACCACTGTATTTAATGCTACAGTCAACGGTCAACCAGTAAGCGGGAGGGCCCTTGCTATAGATCCATTTTCATCGGATAAGGCATTAATAATACACTATCTTCTGACCAAAAACGATATACTCAAGCTTGCTGGAATGAAAGAAGTTGTGGGAAAAAGTAATAACACAATGAAATTTACGCTTATGCCTATAAGGCAAGCCTCCAAGCAATCTTCTTCAGACATAACTACCGACTTTGGCGCGATTCATGCATCTCTAACCTGGTCACCAAACCCACCAAGACCAGGTACAGCAAGTAATTTAACACTGAAATTTAGTGATGCGCAAAAAGATTCTTCATTAAATACTGACGTTAATTATGGATTGGTAATTCGTTCAATCGATGGAAAGGAGATTATTCGCAAGGATAATCTCATTGCATTGAATGGCACAGGCACTGTGAGTTTGACCATCCCTGTCAGCGGCGTTTATCAAATCGAAGTTGACGTCAAATCTCTCAAATTCCCGGGTCAGACATTGCCGGATGAAACACGAAAGGGCTTGGCTAGGGGATTTATCGTATTACCGTAATAGCGAACTCATCGAGATGTTACAAAACTCTCGTTATTTGCCTTTTTGTTTGAAAACTCCACATCCACATCCAGTTTGTATAGATTCTCCTTTTGCAAATCAAACTGTGACCAAACATATTTTTCGAGATCTATACACTGGCTCAAATATTCAGAACCGCTGATTAATTTCACCTAACCTATACCTGGTCTAGATTCGTTAATCCCCTTTCGTTTTTCCAAGTTATCTAACACTTCTTCGTACTGTCGGTCGAAGGGTTTGATATCTATATTCATACCTTCAATTCTTCCAAAAACTTTCACAATGCTTTTTGCCCAAGGGGTTGTGGTATAGACTTGTTTGATATCTCGCCATAAAATCCTATTGCCTCGATATTTCTTTCGGCAGCCATTCCCAAAATAAGACCGTTGAACCATGTGATTGTTGAAATTTCATTACCAATAACATTTATCTTGAATTTCAATAACAATTCTCTTAGCGTGGTAGTAGTCGCAACCGCAACAACCCTTGGTTCATCGGTTAACTGTTCATTAAATGAACCGCCGGCAGTATACAGTCGAGTAATTCGGCCGATAGACATGCAATAGTCAAGAAAAGTGGTGCACAATCCAAAGAGCTCCCTTGGATCTTCTGGTTGGTTGTTACCAGAAAATATCACCAATTTTTGAGTAGCGCTGTAGTAAATGTTGTACGTATCAATTACATTACCAACTAGACCATCCTTTACACTGACCCAGGGTTTTTCGACTGAGGTAATACTAGCTACCAACTGAGCATCAAATTGACTAGCTAAGAATGTAGAAGTTAATCCACCTACCCTTCCCATGTCGGGAAGTGAGGCAAAAACAACGAATGGTTCTGAGTGGACCTCTTTAACTATGTTTAGCTTCAGCATGACTAATCAATATCATAGAATATACTCTCAAATGGTGTTAAAATGTTTACCCGTCATACGCATCGTGGATCTGACTCATTTTTCGCCCGGGTCCTAATTCTATCAAGTGACAGAACATCAAAGTTGGATCCTGACGCATTCTTACGAGAATAATCACATATTCTTTCTAGAGTTTAAATATTCTAAGATTATTAGTTAGATGTATTCCTAGAGGTTGGATTCGTTGCTACAATATCTAATGCCTTTCCTTCATTTCTCACAAAGCTAAATCATGATATTGTCGATAGCACTCCCATTATTTTCACATTATGTGATTCCGGGGGAATGAAAATATCCACAGCTAGAGTTTTACCATTTTTTGTAATCTTAGCATCCGTATCTATTTTGTGATCCAACATTACCGACAATGTATGAATATCTGAAATCTGAGGGATTCTCAATTCAACGGTACCGCCGACCGGATTATAATGATCAGCCACAAAAGTCAAACTATCATCATCCTTATTGTATTTGAAATCACTTATCTTTGCTGCGCTTTCTAAACTATACGGCAAGAATTGACCATTTCCAAAAACCAATGTATTTATTGGTGCGTTAATATCGAAACCAGCACAGCTGAAATAGGTTGCCCTGGATTGTACCGCAGTATGAGGTTTAGCGACATAGTTTTCGACGTCACCAGGTCTTAGGATGGGTATTCTAATAGTTTTTACTGAGTCTATTTGTGTCCCATCTTCTTGGTGGACTGATGCATATACGCTAACATTATGAAGAATAACGTTACCGATGTTCTTAACTGTGCCCACAAGGATTTTGCCTCCTGTGGCATTCATCGTGGTATAATTTTGAAGCAACACTTCATAAAACGGCGATTGAATTTCAGAGACCTTTTCAATATATGGTGAGCTGAATTACAGAATAATTCTGTCCCATGTCGAATTTAAATGGAGACTCTGTAAATGGATAAACGATACTTCCCAGAGTCGTATTGTGTAAAACTTCAGAACCTCCTGAATTGTTATAAGTTTTAAGTGCTACTATAATTTTAAGTGGGACGTAACCCTGATTCTTAATTAACCCAGCTACATGCGTATTTCCATTAGAATCCACGTAAGTATACGGCTTGGATATTTTAACTTGGTCGTAGGAGTATGCTAAACCGACAAATGACGAATTTACATAAAGTAAAGTCAAGAACGCCACCGAAAAAATGGCCGTTAGGTACAGGATAGATCTCTTGTAGCGCATAATCCTATTAATAATCAAGAGATATTTATTATAATAAGTAACCTGATCATTTTATGATCTAATTGCGTCTAGACGGAAAATTATTCTTTATTGCATATTTCTGGCTTCTCTACCGACTCCCTATAATTAATTATCCGTCGGTGATAGAGTCGAAAGGCTTCATTGCTTCGGGAAGACTATCGACTAAATCTGTAGCGACCAAGTGTAGACCGCTTTGTTCAAAAGCAAGACGGGCAGCAATCCCATTAAAGTACACTGCCATTGCGGAGGCATCAAAAGGATTCATTCTCGCCAATAAACTTGATGCAATACCGTCTAGCACATCCCCCGTTCCACCTACCGTCATTGCGGGTGTACTCCTCATGACTGTTGCCAAATTTCCTCTTTCATCGGCTATGATATTCAACCAGCCTTTGAGGACTATTGTGATTTTATATTTCTCTGCCATTTTCAAGACATTTGAAATCATTTCTTCTTTATTCGAACCAGGGGTTTGCTGAAAGATTCTTGCGTATTCGCCGGCATGTGGCGTTACAATTGTCTCTGACCCTGTTATTATATCAAGAACATCTGGGATCAATGCAGAGGCGTCTAAAACCAATTTCGTTCCTTTATCGATCAATCTTTTAACGAGTAACAGTAGCGCTTCTGGTTTGGAAATACTCATTCCCATTCCAATTGCGGCTGCATGGGGTATTTTTGGGAGACTACCGAGCAACCTGTTTGCGGAACCTACCGTAAGACGGTCCGCCGGCATAGGTAAAGCAATAACATTTGGAGAATAGGATCGTAAAGTTGTGGTAATTGATCTGGGTACTCCAGTATAAACCAGATCTGTACCTGCTCGTAGTGCAGCCATTGAGGCCAGAAGAGGCGCTCCATGATAAATGCTACTTCCACCAACTACAAGAACAATTCCATTTTCGCCTTTCTTGGAAAATACATTTCGAGAGACCATGTGTCCTCTAATGAATTCAGAGGTAACAGTGATTATATTTGGCAATATAACTGACATACTCGCCTTGACAAAAAAACTTTCCGAGCTCCTACCTTATCTCCTGAGAAAAGATCGGAGTAGATTTATCCGCTCAACGTTTACCATGTCAAATAAACTGCAGAATCGATTGTGTTCCTTATTCAATTTACCTTTTATCTTATTGATGATATCCGTATTTCAGTGACTGATGCATTGTAACTTCCGTACATATTATTAACTGTCGTTGCAATGAAAAAAATTGAGATACATCAGCATATCGTCGTACCTTCCAAGGAATATTTCGCTTAGGCTCAAGAACGACATCAATCGCTTATCCACATTTTCAGTCTATCACTAGTGGGAAAAATTTAGGGGAACCACTCTCACCTGAGCAATAGAACAGTTTACTATCTACCATTAATGGACGCTAATCTTATTACGTTATGCCAATTCTATCCACAAAGTACCTATTTGGTGCAGAATAATTGTATACCCTGTGTAATATGAGCTTGTCTAGACTAGGTTCTTATTAACAATATGGAGAGATAATTTAGATTTGTTACTAGGTCACATATTACCGGTAGGAAATACGTTGCGCTGGAGAATATTGAATTTTTATTTTCTAAGCTGGAACAAATTCTGCCTAATATTTTTAGGAGATCCAACTATGGGTATATGGAAACCACATGATTTACAACAATTTTTGGCATCCAGATTCCATGAAGATATACTAAAGCCGTATCTTTCAACCGCTACAGCTTTGCACTGTGGACAATAAGTGTGTTCGAACTTATGCCCCGGCGTATTACCCAAATATGCGTATTCTAGGCCTTCTTTTTTTGCGATCTCGTGATGTTTCTCAAGTGTGATAATGGGAGTCATATCAAATTCCATCATTTTATAATCTGGATGAAATCGTAAGAAGTGTATCGGAGTATCCGGACCCAGTTCATCATAGACAAATTTGCATAATTTTCGTGCATCGTCAAGATCATCTCCTATCTGAGGAACAATCAAGTCGGTGATTTCCACGTGTATTTTGGTTTTGGCCTTTATTTCTTTAATCGTCTGGAAAATTGGTTCTGCGTCAGGAATCCCCACATAACGCCTCACAAATTCTTTATTTCCACTCCCCTTAAAATCAACGGTGATACAATCCAAGAAATCATTCATCATATTGACAGATTCAGGTGTATCATATCCATTGGACACAAATATGTTAAAAATTCCCTTTTTGTGCGCTTCTATTCCACAATCCTTCGCAAATTCTATAAAAACTGACGGTTCATTGTAAGTATAAGCTATTCCTTGGGCTCCATAATTCACTGCGTTCATAACCACTTGTTCAGGACTCATCTCCGTTCCTTCAATTTTCCGTCGTTGAGAAATATCATAGTTCTGGCAATATTTGCACAACCAATTGCATCCCGTTGTTGCAATCGAGTAAATAGCTGAACTTGGCATATAATGTGTCACAGGTTTTTTCTCTATTGGATCTATTTGACCAGCTATGACCCTCCCGTAGGTATATAGCCACAATTTGCCCTCTGTTACTCCTCTTATGCCACATAATCCTATTTTTCCTTCAGGGATCTCACACAATCTAGCGCAGGCAGTACATTTCATCCTGCCGTTTGGGAGCTTGTGGTAGAGTTCCGCCTCTTTCCCCAAAACAACCGATGAGTCCACTATATTTATTATAACATAGTACGCGTTTATAAATCAGCATGACCTGTTTTACCACAGTAACAGGGTTTTTCTTCTTTTTATACTCGATCTTCGATACATTGTGCTTGAACGCTGTGTTTGATTATCAACATGCATGTCATGATAGTGATAATTTGACGGATAGAACACAAACCATCTAATAGCATAGCGCAACTTTATTACTTGATTTCCCGTCATTGATTGAAATTAATTGGTACCATGAACCACTTTGCAAAAAATGTTTGCATCCCCTGAGAGATCACGATCAAATAATTGCTAAAAAAAAAGACATAGTCATGATTAAACAATGTACTATTGGGGTCTGCTATTGTACAATATCTATTGAGTTGAGACCTTAACCTAGATGAAATTCTTATTCTAGGAGAACCCCCGGGCCGTCAGGTAGGTCACTTTTGGCTTTCTCCCAGTATATTACTTGCAATCGCCATGTCAGGTGCTGCCGAGTAACGCTGAGAGTACTTCTACTTTAGATGAGCATGAGAGTTTTTGAACGTTATCGCCGAATGCGACTAAATTTTTGATGGATTCGTAATCTATTACCTTTATAATCCCCTGCCAATGCGCATAAAATATAATATATATAATTGATGATTCAATAAAAGTTCAATTAAGTATAAACTACATCATTTAAACTAGACAAAAAGATATCGTCAGAAAGACTTGCTCGGTTTATTCCTCATAGTATAGTCAAATCATCTTGATCTTTTCAAGAAATTGAGGAAATTATCATCAGCATCGCTTAATGCCTCCAATTAATTCTCTACTTGATTGGTATTCGATTAGACGCCTATTTCCTTTGCTAGCATTACAATCTTTTTTCCATCGCTAGTTAGTCTATTGAAGACCTTGTTTTTAACAGTCTTCCTGTCTACCAGCCCTCTTTTCTGCGCCTTCAGAAGTAATTTATGGCCATATCCATATGCTCCTAACTTTGTCAACAATTCTCTCGTAGGGTATTCCCTTCCTTGGCCTATGGTCTTGAGTACTTTGACCATAGCTCTTTCCTCCACTAATATTTTGAGTAGTCTTGCATCTTTCATACCCTGACTCTGTATGTATAATTATATAATCGTTACGCATTACCAGAAATTGGAATAATGAGGCTGACTCATGGCATCAGTCAAAATCCTGAATGGCAGTATTAGTAAGCGAAAAAATGAAAATTAAACTGGTTCTAGATATAAATACTTCTGATGAAAATTGTTTTCCACACTCTAGTCATGACTGATGTACTCCACAATATTTATCTTTTGCTTGTATTGGGATAAAGGTAACGATAAGAATAATAAGAATGATTGCAACTTTTCTTAGATTCCTTATCGGTCTCTTACAACAGAAAAAAAACACCATGTTTGTCGGTAGGACTAAACTGAATGTTCTACCAGCTGGAATGGGCGGCGTTGAAAGCTCTATTGCTAATCTGCTTAGCTTGCTCGGTATGCTTTACCGTTTATTTCATATTTAGGTTGAACAAAAACCTTTTAAGAGTAGGTTTACATTACAAGGGTCTAATCCTAGTATCAATCTCTGATGGATAACACTTGACATTTAGAATAGTGTTTATTATGTCAATGTCTGTAGGATAACACGAAATGGTTCATCAATATCTAAGTCTGCTTAGTGGCGAATAATTCCATTATTATTAGTAATAGTTTTCACATCAGAAAAAAGAATTGCCCGCTATCATAAACTGGTAATTGTTAGACACTCCATACCGATAGTTACGTAGCAAATTTGGAAGTCGACGATAGTGAGTTAAACCTGCTGTTTCCCCACAATAGCTTTATGAATGTTTAAATGAGGATTTTGTCTATAATCTAGTATGTCCGCAAGCTCAAAAATAAACGAAAGTCCTTCGCATTTCATGGTCCTCGAAGCAATAGCACGAGGTATTGATTCAATTGATAAGATTTCTGATGCTGTACGAAAAAACAAAGATGAGGTTAGTTCTATAGTTAATGATTTAGTTATCCAACGCCTGGCAACTATGGTTGAGAAGAGGCGTTTTTTTGGAGGCAAAAAGGTAAAAATAACCATCACCGAGACCGGGAAGAATCTTCTAGGTATTAAACACGAGGAATTAAAACAAAATAAGCAAAAATTGGAACAATTGTATGAGAGCGGGGACAAGCAGCAACTCCAAACTTATATGGACTCGAACAGAAGCTGGATGCCTTACATGTTATTTTCTGGGTTAATGAATGTATTATTTTTCACATCAATGATGTCCTTCATGGGAATGGCAATGACTCCATCCGAAAGCGCAGTCGCAGACAATAGTGGTAGCAGTTCTGATGCTTCTGATACCGCCGGAACAGACAACCAGGCTGACTCTGGTGGCGCTTCCGATGCAACAGATGCTGGCGGAGGCTTTGACGGCGGAGGCTTTGACGGCGGAGGCTTTGACGGCGGAGGCTTTGATTTCTAGAGATATTCTAAGTCGAGTGATCCACGGATTTCAATCCCATGACGTGTTCCTTTCAGAAATTAGCGTGAACAATGACTCTTCCATCAGACAAGAATTCTATATAAGAATCCTAAATGCATTGTAACTAGTAGAAAACAACGATAGTTAATCTCTGCCGTCATCCATGTTGAAGTGCCTGATTCGCCACTAAATCAATTAATTGCTATCTCCAAAATAAATATTGACATAACAGTAGATAACCTGTATACAAATTAGCTTATCATCATAGAATATGTTTAAAATATTCTAGTTTTCTTAGTTGATCTGTGTCATTAGGAGCAAAGTTGAACGGACAAAATAGGTATAGGATAGCTTCATTCTTACCAAGTTCCACCGAAATACTATACGAGGTTGGCGTAGGAGATCAAATAACAGGAGTAACACATGAATGTAACTACCCTGGTGACGCTAGGAACAAACCGCGGATCATAAACTCTTCATTTGACGCTGCCAATCTGACTAGCAGACAAATCGATAATGCAATAGCGGGATTAATGGGGACGGGGGGAGATATATACACTATAGATGAAAAAAAATTAAAAGAATCAAGACCAGATCTCATTATTGCCCAAGGTGTTTGTGAAGTATGTGCACCATTTACCAAAGAAATAGATCGTGCGAAATCTGTTTTAGGATATGATCCAGATGTATTGGTTCTTGATCCTCATGACCTGGATGATATCCTGACAAGCATAATGGATGTAGCAAAAAGAGTTGGCAGATTGGATGAAGGTACAAAAGTAGTGGAATCATTAGTGAACAGAATAAATGATATAAAGAGGAAAGTAGGAGAAAGAAGGACCAAAAACAACGATTTTGCAAATACCAATAAAATGGACGACCCAAATATTGTCTGCATAGAATGGATTGATCCTTTCTTCAGTGCCGGACATTGGGTTCCACAGATGGTAGATATCGCAGGAGGTTATAATGGCTTAAGCACAAGAGGACAACCATCCCGCCGTATCTCCCTGGAGCAAATTATCGACTTTAATCCGGATAAAATAATACTAATGCCATGTGGGTTTGAGGTAGACAGAACCTTAAAAGAGGCAAAGTTACTAGATAGTCTTTCTGAATGGAACTCCTTGGAAGCTGTACAAACGAATGAAGTTTATGCCGTAAACGCAAATGCATATTTCAGCAAGCCTGGACCAAGAATAGTTACAGGATTATCCATACTTGCGAAGATAATTGACCCAGTAAGTTTTGCAAATGTTGATTTGCCACCAAATTCATTCACCAAAGTAATAAATAGTTAGAAGCAAAGTTATTGGGAGTTAAGGCGATTAGTACCTAGCTATAAATCTTGGTGCCATTGTCGCTCGCATCTGATGGTAACTCCATTGCAAAATATCAATTATGTCATTGGCTTCAGTATTTGATGTTCGTAGATCACTAGTTTCACTATTGGTTGTGCCGGATCGACACGCTTTTTCACCTAGAATTTACTCTATGAACAATTAGATTCAACGCAAATACGTGTGAAATATAGTTGTTACCAGAGGAGAAAAAACTTAAAGAATTAGAATTGTAGAAAAAATCAGAATCTTTAACATACTTAGATCAATCCTAGTAATGCCTCGAGTCAACGGTTTTTGAAATCTCAGTATAGATAAAGTAAAATTAGTCCTTGGATTTTAATGTCATCATATGTTCAATCCTTTCTCTGCTGCAGTTACCGCTGCTGGATTCGCAGTCAATGCTGGCTCAAAGGTTATTCAGATTGTTGGAAAAAGGTCTAGCAAGGCGAAGCTAGACCTAAACCATATCAGTAGGATCATTCCGATTTTAATTCATTGTTTTATCTCAGACACAAATTCACCAGTAGTTCATCCGGACGGAAGAGGCTATAAAATACCGTTCTTGCTAAATAGAGTGGCCATAAAAAATAGCGGGAAGATGTCTGCTGAATTTTGTGAAGGGTACTTAACAAAAGACAATAAAAAAGAGAAGGTTTCTTGGTCTGTTCCATCTGAAAGGGTTAAAACTTCGATACCTCCAGAGTCAACAAAAGAATTAGAGATAGCCGCGATGCTTTATTTGAATCCTATTGAATTCAACAGGGTAAATCAGACACTCTTTGATACTAATCAACTCCAAGAAGTTGCAACACAACTAGGGATACCATCAATTATCTCTCCAACGCAATCTGGAATTCAGAGTGCGCCATCTTTAAATAGGCATATTCAACCGGGTAGATATCTTATCGAGATTAGTTATATCGATCCCGATCCGTTGCGAATTCCAATTATCATAAATTCACAAATGGACGACAGAGGAATTTTCCTAACCGTGACCGACAAGTAGATTATACGTGAGATCCCCGAGGCATTGAACTAGCGTAACCTAGTAGGACAACGATTTAAATATCACAAAAGGTCGTGTCCGATCCCATTAAATATGTTTTATCATTCATTGAGGCTATTGTAATGTAAGACTGAGAGTACTTATGTATATTTCGTTGCATGCAATACAAAGGACCGTAGACGAAATAACTCGGCTTGATAGGACTCTGAACTCGTATGATCGTTAATCTGTAATTGGGGAGATAAGAAATTCTAATTCTAATTGGAAAAATAAGAGAAAGGATCTCTTCTCTACTCTTCGAGTTCTGTAATTCTTTCAGCAATTCCTTGAACTTCTTTCTCTAGATCATTTTTGTATTCCTTAAGCAAAGAAATTCTTTCTTCTTTTGTTAAGAAGTTCCTTGCCCCTTGAATTCCTACTCCACAACATCCTTGTCCCATACAATCACCTCCATTTCGATCTCTATCATATCGGTTATACGATATATAAACAAGGATGTATTTATATATATCGGATGTCCAATATTAAATATGCAAAGACCTGGAGAGGAATGCTGCGATATGAGAGGGTTGTTGGGATTTCTGATTCTCTTTTTACTGTCAAAAAATTCAATGCATGGCCAAGAAATAGCCAATGAACTAGCAAAAAGGAGGGGTGAAAAACCAAGTCCTGGCACAATTTATCCTGCCCTTAAAGGTCTTAGAGATGCGGGGTTTCTGAGCGAGGAGAAGGAAGGCAAAACCATTACATACAGTCTTACACCGAGAGGGAAAAAGGCCCTTGAAATAGCCAAAAGACGGTTCACGAGAACTTTTTTGGGAGTGCTTACATGATTATCAAGAGCTCGGGGCACAGAGAGTATCGTCATCAAGATCAGCAAATCAACCGATTGGAAGACATGAGTTGATTGAAAGAACTAGCCAAATAAACAACGAAAGCCCGAGGAATAGCTTATTTTAGATCGAAGGCATAACGCCGCATTTTGAGCACTCTACCGAACTTGTAATTCAAATTTTTGAAGGAAATCTAATCCTTAATCGTTGCAGAATTGTAAGGAAACCTTATTCATGATGTTATCAAAATAAAAATAGAACTCAAGATGTTAACTACTATCCAGTAACACATACAGTATTTGGTCTGAAACAAAATAAAAATTACTAACGATTTTTATCTTTTAGTGTTGCTAATTATGGTACTAATCCTATGAGGGCGTTGTAATGTTATTTCATAATCAATTGACATCTGCCGCAAGGAACTTATGCCTCGATTCGTACTTGCCAATCCTATTCTACAACTGTAAAACGACAGCGAATCGCTTATTGAATATTACAATTAGGCCAGAGAAAATTAGTAATTTTGCAAAAATAAATGGAAGTTAGTTATTTTCATTCCCACAGCACCTATTGCAACTACTTTCTCATGTTCAAAGGTGGCTGGAACTACATTACCCAACTTCTTTTTATGATCTATCTGATGTTATCAAATACTACAAGTTCTTCATTCATTTGATTACACATTTGTAAGAGTCTGATTCCTTTTTCGGTTGTCTTGTAGATTGCCCGGCCTTCTACATAATCAATTAGTCCTTTTTCTAATAGCATGGAGAGATATTCTCGCAATTGTGCGAATGACAGATATGCCTTGTACATGATTTTTGTCTTCGTCGCACCGCCGTTTGCCGCTTCCAAGATCAATCCGGTTATGTCAGTTCTACTTCTATATTTCATTCGAATCGTAACAAACTAATTTATCGAGTATTTATTGGTGACCATCATTTGTTACTTGGTCTGTATCTATTATTATCTAACAATGTTATTGCTAATATTTTGATACAAATGATCAAAGACTCTATGCGAAGTGCAGATCTGTGATTCCTTACATGTCGCGATGAAAATAGTATCCCAAAGATCCTATACATGAGGGAAAATGCGTTTCCTATTATGATCTCCTAATCGTTGCACATACTAGGATGTGGGAAGGAAGTATATTCTCTCGACTCGGATGAGGTTATGCGGTAGGTACTCCGCAACATACCCTTTAAGGCCTTGTCGCGACCGCGACCTCAGCTATTGTGTTTAACCGATTGCTTTTAATTTGACTGTTCAAGGGACACCTTTTTCGTTTTTACCGATTTCCTCTGAATTACATCACCGGTAACCTCCAGTCTAAATACGAGCAATTGTTGCAACGCTGCAAATCGTAAAGGCAAAGCCCAGACGAGCAAAATTTAGTCGCATTTCAACATTTTTTAAGGTATATTGCGTAAATAGATCGTAGGTCGATTCTATGCCATCTTACGGATTACTCACCGATCCATCGAATGAAATATTGAGTGAAATACGTAAAATATATGATCTAAATTTTGACTATGTGGAGATAGGTATAGAAGGACCTGAAGGTAATCCCACTATAATTAACAAGAAGAGATATGAGATATCAAAGCTGCTTCAGAGATTCAAGCACAAAGCTATTGGTCACACAGCCTACTGGTTAGATTTGTGCTCAGACTATGACTATGTTCGACATGCTTGGATTCTTGAGTCCCTTAGGGAAATTAGATCAGCAAAATCGATAGGAATTGATCTTATAAATTTCCATGCCAATCTCAATGGTATGTTTTATGGAGAAAAAAGACAGGCCCTTTTGAATAATCTGATTAAAAGTCTTAGAGAAATCGTAAGGTATGCTAAAAAGTCAAAAGTGAAGGTGATGTTAGAAAACGTCCCAATTTCAAATGGAATACACAATATAGATGAATTCAAATATATTATCGATAATGTCGCCGCGTTATATGTTCATCTAGATATTCCTCATGCTTTTACATCAGGAGGAATGAGATCAGTATTTGATTACATCAATAAGTTTGAAGAAAAAATAATTCATATCCATTGGCATGATAATCATGGAAAGCGGGATGAGCACCTTCCAATTGGTCAAGGTTTAATAGATCATGTAGAAACAGTCAAAGCACTAAAGTATATTGACTATAATAGAACAATTACTTTGGAAGTTTTTACAAATAGTAACGATGCTAAATCCTCTGCAAATAAACTCAGAACCATCTGGTCAAATGTATGAGACCGGTGTGGGCGAGAGTTAAGGAACCTCTAATGAAAATTTATTTCCTTAAAGTAGAATACTTTGATATTTGACCACATAAAAATCGAGAAAGTGGGTTCTTGTGAGGGAGATCTAAATTTGGCAAAAGCTAAGTGAGGGTTGTTGCAGTATTCTTCCCTGCAAGGGAATCTACATGGCACCAAGGATAGTGTAAAATATATGGCTGATCTATCGGCCGCAGCAAGGCCACGTCAGGATACATCGTTCAAATACAATAATTTTAAAATTCTTTATTCGGTGTCGACATCTAGCTGGAGAATGACATTTAAATTGAGCAACCATTAAAAAAAGGCGTTATTATGTGATCTTGTACAACGGTATTACAGTTGTTCGGGGTTCTAGGAAAAATTAGTATTCGATTTTTATGCAATGAGATATCGCTAATGCAACATGCAAAGACAATGTCAGCCGTAACAACCAGTTTATATCTTGGATTTCAGACTAATTAGCAACGTGGTCAGATCTAATTCCTACGCAATAGGCGTATCGAGACATCCGTCACTTTAGTTTCCTTTGAATAGTAACTATATTTTGTTGTTTGATTGCTTCCATCAATCTCGATTTATATCTGGAGTTACGTGGTCTTGTTCTTAATCTATAGCCGCAGCAGGGACAAAAAAATCCTTCCCACTTTATGAATATCTCACATACTTGACACCGCTTATGCCCGACAACATACCGACCAACTCCAATTGGCTTTAGTGCTTTATGACGAACGCAAATGCCTTTACATGTCAAATTTTACCAATCCCTAATCTCTAGTATTACAGGTAAATAACACTTCATTTAAGACACTTGCCACAAAGAATTTTTTCCGCATAATCCTTTCTTATCCAATATCTTGCTTTTTTGTACATAACTACTCTAATTCCAACCTAACAAAATACATCATGTTTAGGCTGTTTAAAGAGTTTGTCTAAGAAGATTTCGGTGACAGGACAAAAAAGACAATACTATCCTACCATTGGATATCTCCATTTACACTATTGCAACGTATTCCTAATAATCGCTTATGAGATCGAAATAATCTATCCAGAGTATGGATGAAAAATGAAGATTGAGATAACCTTTGTCTGAAGCTAGCGTTCAATGCCACGAACGTTTAAGCTTCATTATCAATACTAGAACAAATGTAAATAAGTGATTTTAAATGAAATCCTCCGCAACTGTTGTACAATCGTTTAAAATATTACTGTTGTTTAGGCAATAAGCAAAATAATTCCTTTCCACACCTATCATATTGTTCGTAATATCCCTAAGGATTGTACTACAATCCAAAACAAATACAAATCTACTATCATCGAGCTTTGGTTAATGAAAAACATTCAATATAGTTTATCGTGATCTATGCGATTTCTCGACACAATCCTAATAGTGCAGCTCACTCTTTTTCTGATCTATGAGAGTCCGCGATGAAACTTATCTCGGCAAGGAATTAATTGACATAATCATCATCCGTGAGTGTGAGGTGTCATACGATTTAGTGTCAAATAAAAAAATTGGATATTCGAAAACGGTATGAAAAGTAAGGATGTAAGATCAGTATCGGTTTTAAAAATATTAGCTGCAATTAGTGATGAAAAATCATTAAACTTGTTTAATTCCATAGCAGCAAAAGGGATATCCATTGATGATCTTTTGGATCAACATACGATGTCACGTAAACAATATTACTTGAGAATTTCCAAATTCATAGAGACAGGTATGATTAAACGTAAAGACGGAAAGTACATTCTTACCTTGTTTGGTAAGGTGATTCATGAGGTACAATTGATACTTTTGGAATTATCTAAAAGTCATTGGCAACCTGAGGCCGTGGACAGCCTAGGCTCAATGAAGGAAAACACAGGGAAAGAATGCAAGCAAGTATTTGTGGATCATTTGATTGAGAACGCAGGAATGGTGCCAATGGTTTCGACTATCATTGGTTCAAAGGCAGTGAAATAGAAAACCGCAGGGAAGATAGCCGGTCAAGCAAATGCAGTTTTGCCAAAGTGAAGTGAAATAATGTCATTGGTCATGGGGGGAAGGCTAGTAATTTAATTCTCACCCATTATTCTATTGCCAGCCTTTGTGAACAAATACAATTTGTTCTGATTTATTCCCAACCTGACTTCCTTTCCGATAGTCAGATTCTCTGAATTAGGGTTTACATTAGAAATTTTTATAGAGTCTCCCCCTAACCGTACTTCTGCTATTGACTCATCACCAAGCATTTCCAAAAAAGATACTTCCCCTATCAACTTCAAGCCTTCAAAATCTTGATCCGGTTTCAAAATCTGGAGATCTCTTGGTCTTACTCCAAGGATAACTGTTTGTTCTTTGAAATTGCAGAGTTTGTCTGACAAATTATCCGGAACCTTGAGCATAACGTTACTGTGAGTTGTACCTTCGCTGCCACTGGCAAATGTAAAGAAAATCTGGGAAGTCTGTCTAACCAAGCTACACTCTAAAAAGTTCATTGGAGGCATTCCTATGAAACTTGCCACAAACTGATTAACAGGGTTGTTATATATTTCATCTGGATTACAAAGCTGTTGTATTTTTCCTGACTCCATCACCCCTATATTGTCAGCCATACTCATTGCTTCTACCTGATCATGTGTAATGTACAGTGTAGTAATATGCAATTTCCTTTGTAGTTTCTTGATCTCCACCCGCATATCAGTCCGTAATTTAGCATCAAGGTTACTCAGCGGTTCGTCCATTAAGAAAATCCTTGGTTTTCTAACGAGTGCTCTACCGAGTGCAACTCTTTGCATTTGGCCCCCGCTAATCTCTCGTGGTTTTCGGTTAAGAAGATGACTTATATTGAGAAGTTCCGCTATACTCGTAACCCTTTCGTCTATTTCGTGCCGTTCCGTTTTCCTCATCTTTAATGGAAACGCAATATTATCATAGACATTCATGTGAGGGTAGAGTGAATAATTTTGAAATACCATTGCTACATCGCGATCCTTTGGCGGAAGATCGTTTACTAATTCATTTCCAATGTAAATCTCACCATCTGAAGGATTCGTCAGTCCTGCAATGCATCTTATGACGGTTGTTTTCCCGCAGCCCGACGGACCAAGAAGAACCATGAACTCCCCTGAACTGATTTCAAGAGAAAATTTTTCTAGTGCAGTGACATTGCCATATCTCTTAGTGAGATCTTTTACGCGAAGCGTTGTCAAAATAACCATCTACTGCTTGGAGAAGTATTTTCCTTTTAATGGAATATTAATTTTCTTCCAAAATTTCATACATAATCCCTTTATTTTCTGAGATGGACTAGAAGTGGCTAAAGTTTTCGAGAATGATTTTGTATGCTAACTTGTAAGAAGATCCGCTTAACCATCTGCCCATGGACTATTATAGCAACCCCCAAAGAGAGCAATAAAAGGCAGGAAGAACTGCATAATAAAAACTTAAAAGCATAAAATTCCCTAGGTAAGCAATGACCAGATTTGATTCTTTCAGTAAGCACTTTTCTGCTATCAAGAATAAAAGTTTTGGTTTTGTATCCCATAACTTCAAGCTCATTCTCATATGTGGCTTAGTACTTTCGATCCTTGCTTCCGCTAGCCTAACTCCATTCATGACGGCTCAATCTCAACAAGGCAAGCAAGTTACATTAACTGCGATAGTAGCAGAACCAAAGGATAGATGGGATACTTTGTTTGCAAGTGCACTAGTGAAACTGAGGGAAAAACATCCCGATATGACCATAAACATAGACTCCAGAATATTGCCATATGCGGATACCAGAAAGCAGATTCTGACATCGATGGCAGGAAAAACTCCAATCGATATTGTTTCAGTAGACCAGATATGGCTCGGTGAATTCGCAGAAGGAGGCTTCCTGTCGGATTTGTCAAGTCTTGCACATTCGTGGAACAGATCGTCTGAATGGTACAAAACTAATTGGGACGGTGGCATCTATAACGACAAAGTATATGGAATTTGGGCCTGGACTGATGTCAGGTCCATGTGGTATTGGAAAGATCTCCTGAATCAGACAGGAGTAGACCCTAACTCTCTAAAGACATGGAATGGGTATCTCGCCTCAGTCCAGAAGATGGAGGCTGCCCTCAAAGGCAATGGAACTCAAGCCATGCATCTTGTCGGTGCTAGCCACTCTCCTGACATGTGGTATCCGTATCTGTGGATGCTTGGTGGCAAAATAGTCGATCAAAAAAGCGGCCATGCCCAAAAGGGTACTTACTGGTTTCCTTCTTATAACAGTACAGAGGGAGTCAAAGCACTTCAATTTTTAAAAGACCAGGTAAAAGCGGGAATAAAGCCTCAAATAGATCATTTCTGGGGCCAAGAGTTTGCAGACAAGAAATTTGCTGTGATGTTGGAAGGATCATGGCTACTTGGACATTTTCCACCCAGTGAATGGAAAGGGCTAACCCAGCGTGTTGGTATGATACCTGCATTTCCAGTTCCCAAGGAAGGTGATACTAGTGCAACAATGATGGGAGGATGGATGCTTGGTATTCCTGAGACCTCCACAAACAGAGATCTCGCTTGGGAATTACTTACGATAATGGTACAACCTGACGTACTTGCACCAGTGTTAGAAAAATACGGATATCTTCCCACTCAAAAACCAATTGGTGAGGGGGCATATTCTGCTCAACTTAACGCCACAATACCATATTATAAAGAAATGATTTCTATGATCGGAATAGGACATAGCAGGCCAAGCATTCCCGAATATCCCCAGATAGCAGATAACATAAGACAGGCAATCGATGAAGTTTATCTTGGCATCAAGGAACCCAAACAAGCGTTAGATGACGCAGCGAAAAAATCCGCGCAAGTACTTGGCTGGTCATAGTACCCCCCAAGTTCAAGTACTTGGATTTTTATTCTAACATCGCAGGTTCTGACAACTAGTGCTGGAGAGGAGAACGCAGAGAATTCAGCCCTACCTCCTCTTAATACCATCTCTTTTGATACTAACTGTATTTCTTTTGGTTCCACTTTTGTGGAACGTTTATCTTTCAGTGCATAACGTATCTCTTTCAACTATTTTGAGGGACTGGAAATACGTTGGGCCTAATAATTTCTTAGAACTCTTAACTGATCCTGGTTTTCATTCATCACTTAAGGTCAGTATACTATTCGTAGGTGGATCGGTAACACTTCAGTTTTTTTTGGGGCTGGTTCTTGCTGTGGTATTGAATCAACAAGTAAGAGGTTCCAACACCCTGCGCGCCCTGTTCATAATACCGTGGACAGTTTCTGCAGTTATAACGGGCTTTTCGTTCAAGTTCATTTTCAACGATAGCTTCGGGATATTAAACTATGGTCTGGAACAAATGGGATTGAACCCTGTTTCTTGGTTATCAGATCCAAGTGTGGTATTGTGGACAATTGTTATTGCAAACATGTGGCACGGAACACCATTTACGATGCTATTTTTGACTGCCGGATTATTCTCGATCAGTCCGGTTGTTTATGAAGCAGCGCTTATAGACGGGGCCACGAAAACTAAAAGCTTTTTTCACATAACACTTCCCCTGCTTAAGCCATTTATTCTCATCAATCTCATATTGATAACTATGTGGTCAGTCAATTTCTTTGATTTAATACTAGTCATGACTAACGGTGGACCACTTTTCGCGAGTACAACCGCATCTCTATATATGTACAGGCAGGCATTCGAATTTGGACTGTTATCTAAAGGGTCCGTTGTAGGGCTTTTCCTCATAGGTGTCAATTTAGTGTTGGCATATTCTTACCTCAAACTTTTCAGAAAGAACGGTACTGAGGTTGAAGTTGGTCGAGAGTGAGGATGGTACCTACCGTAAAAAAATCTTGCTCAGGCCACGACTTCAAATGCAATGTCTACTACCAAATCACTGGAGATTGCTAAATGAAGATCTTCATTGAGAAGAGTTTGATTTATTCTGTTGTCGCTGTCTATCTTTTCATTACTGTGGCTCCACTCATATGGGTGCTTTCCACATCTTTCAAACCAAACCAAGAAGCAATAAGCTTTCCTCCAAAATTTTTGCCAGACCACCCGACACTGGAAAATTATCTTTTTGTCTTGACAGATTCTAAACTTGTTTTAAGTCTTATTAATAGCCTGATAGTGAGCGTGGGGAGTACGGCTCTGAGCGTGACTGTGAGTGCCCTTGGGGGTTATGCATTTGCAAGATATGACTTTAAAGGAAAAAATCTGATGATGAGCACAATTTTGGCATTGTTCATGATCCCTGTGGTCATAAACATAATACCATTATATATAATGCTGGCTAATGCCGGTCTTCTAAATTCACTTCTAGCACTTGTGTTGACATTTCAGATTCTCATTATTCCACTCAATATTTTCTTGCTAAAGAATTACTTTGAATCTCTACCTAAAGAACTCGAAGAAGGCAGCACTAATTGACGGTTGTTCAAAACTAGGTGCGTTAATTCGTGTCACGTTACCAATGTCCCTTCCCGGTTTCCTTATAGCTGCCATCTTGTCCTTTAGATTTTCTTGGAATGAATTTGTGTTACCTGTGGTACTGTCTAACAAACCCGATTCCATGATATTTCAAGTGGCGTTGTACCAGTTCATCTCGCTGTACAGGATAGACTGGGGCTACCTGACAGCTGGCATAAACATAGCGATTATTCCCGTCGTAGTTTTGATGCTGATTTTCCAAAAGAAAATGATTAGAGGACTGACGCTGGGTGCTGTCAGAGGTTAATCTGCAGTATACTAATGCAGTATACTAACTGTATCATGCCGATGAGTGTACTTCGGAGGTACAATCGCAGACGTTTCAAATTTAAGTTCAACACTCTGAGAGTTCGAAGGGTGGTCTTTTCATAACTAGAAGAACAGTGGCACAAATACGCCACTTTTTGACTGTACCTAGCAACGTATATAGCATTCTTCTCCTTAAACATTCTGTTTACAATTATCCATTTTTGCTAACTTTTTACTAATTGCGAAGTAATTTAGAACTTCCATTCTAAAATTCAATAAGGATTATTGACAATGAACAAAAGGCAAGAAATTAGTCACGAGTAAGTATTAAACCATCATGTAAAACGCTCTCAAGCATCTGGTTAAATTCTTACTTTAACCAAAAGCTTGAGTCCTTGTATGTCCTATACCTCATTAAAGCTTTGCAATTGTTTGAACACAACATTAGTTTGCCCCCTAATTGAAACGAGATTGTAATAGGAAGATATTTTTAATTCTGGGTCAGTTACTATAGACTGCGTGCCAGGTCAGGATAGGCTTTCTGAATTGAAACAAAAAGCAATTGACTGTGAACGTGAAGCTAAAGTGGCATATCGCAATTTAATATCTGTACTAGAGTCATCTGGTCCAAGCGATCTTACGATGCTTAAAGAACGATTTAGAGATCAAACAAATCTTATGATAAGGTCTATTGAAGCCTATGGAGCATATGTATTAGAGCTGGAAAAATTCCTACCTTTGTAATTGGCCTGTGGGGGAAATTACAAGCTCATCGTTTATCTGGTTGTATACCTGCTGCATTCGTATGCCCTTTTCCGTTGTCTTATAACGCCTAGTGCCTTCCTCATACTCTATTAATCCTTTTTCTAATAGCATGGAGAGATATTCTTTCAATTGTGCGAACGAGAGAAATGCTTTATACATTATTCTTGTCCTTGTTGTTCCTCCATTTGCAGCTTCGAGGATTATTGCGACTATCTCTGACCTGCTTCTATATTTCATTTTTTTGAATCGATTTATACTATCTTAGCAAGTATTTATTGGTAAGCATACGTTGTTACTAACTCTTGATCTGTTATTATCTAAGAAAGTTAGTTCTAATTAGTTAATCTATTAATTCAATGGGAACTAAAGTAAACGTTCGATGTATAAAAATAGCACCCCCACTGTTTCTGTTATCTTGATAGACGATAATTGAGAATGAAGCAGTGGAGTGATATCCTGTTGTGCGGTTTCAAAAGTATTCATGGGAGTTTCAACATGTTGGTTTTTCGTGCCGATTCATATATATTTTTCATTTTAATACATAATTTGCTCCAAGAACGTTTGGTTTAGCCTTAATCATGACCTATCGACATTAGATCAATAGTGAAGTGTATAAAATGTAAGAGTACATCTCTTTGAACAACTAAATCAGCATAATCTTATTCTTAATTATCTAGAATGTGAATTAAAGTAAAAAGAAGGGTTCAGTATAAATGCTTTAGGATAGATTTCAATTCATGTCAAAGGGAATATTTTCAGATCCTTCAGTTAATTCTAAAACTTGTGTCAGGCAGTTGTCATCTGGCTCATTCTATTTAGCAGGTGCAAGAATGTTTTAGTTTGTGAGATCAATGAGTCCTAGTAAAGCTATACTATTAATGAACAGTTCCGAAAATAAATTATTTGTATACACCTTATTGACAATTTTTTCTATTTTATCGATACCCTACTATACTGCGAATAACATCGCTCTTGCAAGTAATCCATTCACGCTTTTGAATCCGTTTACGACTGCAAATGATATCTGCAATGATGGTATTGACAATGAAGGAGACGGTTTCGTAGATGATAATTGCGGGACTCCATCATTAAAAGTTACTAAAGACCCCTCAGGTGAAGTATCCAATATATCGTCAATCTGTCACGAGGACTGTGAAATAGATTGATTACCGATCCAAAGGACATGTAGGAACAAATGGAAAGAAAGGTGTCCTGTCGATATGAGTGTCTGGGAAGGGTTTAGATTGGATATCCACCACGATTTTTATTTATATCATTTCTCCAAATAGAAGGAACAAAAAATAATCATAAACTTAACTGTAGAAAGGTTTACAATATACCAAACTTATATAATCCCTCGCAAATCTATAATTGTGGCAAATACCTATTTTAGGAATGTTTGATGTATCGTTTATTATAGTGTTTAAATTGAGGAGTAATATCCTCAATTTTCATACCATGTGCCTTTACTATATGTTCTGTCGCATCTTTCCAAAGTTCTTCTTCCGTCATTCCTCTAGCAACATAATTGCATTCACTATCGCTTTCAATCACTCTTGCTCCTGTGTCAAGACAGGATAATGACAACATGCTTTAATTTTTAGTAGAGTTGTGTATATATTTCTTGATCGATTTCCGCTGCAATTCTGAATGAAGTTTGCTGACTTAGTTTTTCGTTAGCGTCAACGCTACGGCTCCCCTCACTCTCTGGCCGGTACGATGCCCGATATTAATTCGAGTATTATCTAAGTTACCTACTAAGTCGTAAATTACTACGTACTTAAAATAAGATATCTTCTTATCTTATTTAAATGGCAACTAGCAATGACAACCTCTTAAAACAATGGATAGAAGCGGAAAACTCCCATGATGTTGAAAAAGTGCTCCCACTTTTAACGGACGATATTGTGATCGAAGATGTGACATTTGGAGTCGTTATGAAAGGAAAAGATGATATTAAGAAAATTTATCCCACTTTGTTCACGGCAGCTCCAGATTTCAAGCTTGAGCCAAAAGCTTGGGTCACTGACGATAAGTCATTTGCTGTGGAAATAGTGTACTCAGGTACACAGAAGGGAGACTTTCCCGGTCTGCCAGCAACAGGTAAGCACTTCTCCATTAAGACGTGTAGCTTTGGAGAATTTGAAAACGGCAAGATAAAAGGAAGAAGAGATTACTGGGACCTGGTAACCTTGAGAGAACAGCTGCTAGGAAAGCTAGACAAAAACTGATTTCGAGCCTTACTTTATTCATGAGGGGATTTTGCGCTGCTAGCCACATCAGTTAGCTTCCTCCTGCATTTGATGTGTTAGTTGCATTCAACGTTCCGTTGACTGTTCCACCTAAGATATCCATTTGCTTAATCTGTTCAGGTGGGTGTCTTGTTGCATTCGTAAGATTTGTAAGCTGACTAGTCAGTGTTGTGTCATTCTGAGTATTGTTCTGAGCCTGAGCCGTAGAAAAACCAGCAGCAGAAGCTAGCAGTATTGCTTGTGCCAAAAATAAGCCGTAAAACTTTCTGTTGTGCATGTTAAGAGCTGGTTCACTACAAATATACTTAAAGTTATTTTTAAAGTGCTTGTAACTTGTCTTCTGCTTTTGTAATCAAATGTATGTCCTCAGTTAATTCCTTCCTTTTGTCTAGAATTCTCTTCTTCAAGATCTTCTTGTAATGATAGGAATACCTCTCTATGTTATCTTTTAACAAGTCATGTAAGAATTCACGTTCGGCCTTACTCAACAACACTCGCATATCTAATCTGGTTATTAAAGAGTATATAATGATTAACAGTTATCAGTTATCTTGATTAATAGGATGTAACAGAATTTAGTTACAAATGAGTAAAGGATATCTAAAAGATCCAAATGGAAAATACAGGTTAGTTGACAAAAGAGAAGTGCTTACAGTTCGAGAACCGGAGACACAGTCGTTAAGCCTTGAAGAGAGAGTAAAACGACTTGAAGGCCTAGTTATAGGACCGCAGAATTGACTAAGCAAAAAACTGTCAAACAAAAATCGGGATGGATATATTATATTAAAAATGGAGAACGTAAGAGAAAATTAAAGATAGTTACAGTCACAGGAGCAGAGGCAAGGGCCCTATGCAATGACATGGTTGATCTAACGAGCACAACTCGAAAAGGTGTCTTTGAGTTGTATATGGAACAAACATTAGATGACGAATGATATCATGACGAACTGTTGTTGTGCAAAGAAAAAAGTGGGATTTTGTGAATGAGTTAGGTATTGCTGTAGAGCCTGTTATTTGGATTCCGAATCTTCCTCATCGTTCGAGTCCTCATCACTTGGTTCAGCGGCGTCATTTCCTGCACCTTCTTCAGTTGTACCGTTGTTATCATCTTCTTCACCAGCATCGGCACCTCCGGTCATGTTTTCGAGCACATCTGAGGCGAGATCTACTTGTTCTAGCGCAAGCGTATTATTATCATCATCTAGTGCTTGCATGGCTTGATTTAGATACTCTTTAACCTGTTCTGTGTCACCGCTTTGTGCCTTTATGCCACCTATACTTGCCAAAGTCGTAGTTGCTATGGTCATAATAACAAGAGTTAGAATGACCGGTGATACATGTTGTTTTTTCATTAGGACAAGGAAAAAAGCATTTCATATTAAGGTTGAGTAGGATTTAGAAAAGAGTATTTTAGAAATAATTTGTTCCTCCTAGAGAATCTAAACTGTAGTGGTAACAAATTATGAATATCAGTTCAGGTAGACTTACCGCCTATTTATTATTTGTTAGGAAATCTAAAACATACATAGTTTTTACATGAATATCAATGTCTAATGGTTCGTTACTATAGACATTTTGGGCTGATGAGCCCTTCCAAATTGTAGGAGGGCTTTCAACCCGGCCGAGACAATTAACGATAAGATATCAGTCACAGTCTTGATTCCAATAATTATGAGCTCGCTGTGGAATCCTAGGCCACCAAATACAGATAAAGAGTTTAAAGCCGTAATTCATAGATGCGATATTTGTGATGATATGATACATGAAGCTCCAAAAGAGGTAAAGAAGGAGCTTAAATCCATGGCATGCGTAGGAATTTGTGAAACATTTCCTAGTGCGGGAAAAACAGGGTATTTTATTGGAAAAAAGTATTGTTCAAAATGTAATAGGTTCATGTATTCAGATAACGTCTTTTGTCTATGCTGTTCGGGTAATCTTCGCAGTGGTCCCTATGACAAACGAGAGAAAGAGAAAAGAAAGGTGTAAACCACTTTATTTTAAATCCTTATTAGAGACTTGTCCGTATAAATTAGTCCGTATCCGTCATGCAACTGGTGAGTCCAAATCTTTCCAGTCCTTCCCACACATGACTCACCAGTTTTTAGTTCTACTAAGGTTCTTATTCTCCCTTAAGTCACTAATTACTCATAGTCCAGATTGGGATTGCTCAACCGTCTCTGTCTGGGCTTGTTGATACTAGCAAAAATCTTTTTATATTTTTAGGTTCTAATATGATTAAGTCGTAGGAGCTGGGGTTACACCGTAATTCGTACTCATTATTGAGGACCCCCAGTCTTTTGATTCTCTCTCCTGAAAATCGTGACTTAGCTTAACAGCATATTTATGTTATATACAATACATACCTGTAGGAAGGTTTATCCCGTTCCGTAAGTCAATATAGTGACACATGAGCACCGAACAGGAGGTATTAAGGTAGAGAAGAAACTCTAGTTATTCAACATATTGAGGCTGAAAATAGACGATGTTGAAGCTTCAATCGCAACATTCTATACACCTCGCTATCAAGTATTTCCAATGGCATAATACATGATGGTGACCAAGCACTAGGGGAATTACTTTCTGGAATGTTTAAAGGATTTCCAGACTTTGCTGTTGTGATTATCAAGACGCATCATTCTGATGATGCAATAATCCTAGAAGTAAGAATGAAAGCAACGCATCTTGGTGACTGGGCCGGTCTTAAACCTACAGGACGATTGATGGATATACCAGTTGCATGCATCTTTGAATGTGATAGCGACCGATTAGTGTGCGAGAAGGTTTATTTTGATATGACTACGTTGATGAATCAACTGAGTGCGTGAAAATATGTCAGTTTGCAAAATTTATTGTTACAGAAGAGAGTCTGTAGCGCGGAATTCAACTTGACTTTTTCATAAATAGACTGTTATCCATTTGACTCGGCTGGGACAACCAATCCTCCTTAGACAAGCAATCCTCCATCCGATAGGCAAGATGATTGTGATTCTTCATATACTGATTTCTGCATACAGTCTCCTGCACAACAACTTGCATTGCCATGATATTTATCAGAAGAGCTATATTCTTTCAGGGTCTGACCTATATGGAATTGACCGTGACAACGAGATGAGCTAATTAGACGAACAAACGGATTAGACGAAGTGCTGGAAGCCTCCAATCCGGAATGTACATGTGACGACAATAAATCGAGTATCCAGCCTCGAAGTTTTTAAGAATTAATTAATATCTATGGACACTATGGGGAAATAGCGAATGTTGTGTTAGCAGCTAATTGACCTATGGATACCAAAGCAGTGTAGTTGCCAGAACCTACTTGTTGGCCGATATAATCTTGTTGGTTCCATACGACTATTTTGGATGAACCTGACGGGATCAGGCTTGTTAACAGCAAAGGCGAAGGTATGAAACTCTTGCCAGACTCCTGGTTCGTTATTCTTATTTCAGAATTAACTCCGGAAAAATGTATTGGTTGAGTGCCGACGTTTTTTATAGTAATGTTGACCATCTCTCCTGGTTCGTATGTCTGCTTATCTGTGGTCACGGTTACCTGATTTGCTAATGCATAACCTTGGCTTTGGGTTGACCGCAAGACAGATCTAGTACCTGTCTTATTCCCAATGTTGGTATCAGGTGAGTTCTCTTGTGCACCTATAATATCAAATACCAAAAGATTGACAGAATTCGCAATCAATAGTACCAACGCTCCTATTACCAGAACAGTTGTTAACGTTGTTGCTAGGCATCTACGGGAATACATATGTCAATTTTGTGTAGGCAATGTAAGTACTTAAAGATCTTGCTGCGATTTCTTAGTCAGTAAACTATCCAATCTTCGTCCTATCTAGTTGGAGGCATTTCCAATAGTCAACTGGTAATATTCCTGTGAATTAGCCTACTATTTTTGTTTGTGTTCCCTTGCATGAGTTCATAGACACGAACAAAAAAGTATTTAGTTTGTCCTAACATGTATAAAAAAAAGGGAGTGAATTCGTCATTGATATCTCTCCGGGGTCTTTAATTCAAAATGTTGATCCACGTTCAAAAATCGCAGGTAACTCGAAAGATAATCTCGCGGCATTCATTTTTAAAAAAGCGATTCATAATTTGGGATGCGCCCCAGAATTAATCTTAATTATACTTTATTGGCTACTCTAGCTTATGACATCTGAAGAAGAATATTTGGAGTCAGTTAGAGAAGACAATGACAAAGCCGCGGAGACACAAGCGTCCAAAGAGCACAAGAAAAGAAAGCAATCAAATAAACGGGCTTGACATAGTATCATTTGTAGCAAGAGCTTAGAACAATACAGCAGTAAGCATCTGATCCATGACTGTCATGCCTTTCTCATATGAAAGAACAATGTAGGCAATAGCTTGCCTGCAAATTCTGACCAAAAGTAATCCAAGAAATACTTGAATGAGCCAGACAAAGATGGGCGGTAGCCTAGTTTGGCCAGGGAAAAGCATCAGCTCATTTAGCCAATTCCGTAATCCCAACAATTTCGTTACTGGTCTCTTCTGAAGTATATAACATTGGCAACTTTGGCTCAAATCTAGAAAGTGTATTTGTTTCCCATCCATCTTATACGATCCAGTGTGAGCTTCAGTGTCCCTATCCGACGCTTCACGCATACGAGAGCAAGCACTTAACACTTGTTTGATTCTGTTTGTTTATCGAAGCTCAACCATCAAAATTAGAATCATCTATGGGAATCAATGCGTGAAAATACATCTCCGTGGATCAAAGTCTTGTACATATCAGAGGAAAGAAAATTATGTGGAAACCCCAACTCAATCTAGCTTATTTCATTCAATGCTTCTAATTGGTCTGATGACAATTCTAATCAAGTGAACCAAGATTGTCCTTCGTTTGATCTTGGGTTCTAGCACCAACAACAGGTACTATGACGCCTCTCTCTTTTTGATGCCTTATCCAGCTTAAGGCTACTCGCGATGATGTCTTATTTGTTTCCTTGGCTATTCTCTGTACTTCCTTCGCTATTATGATTTCTTTCGTTTACAAAAGCAGCAGTCATCGGATTATTTGTTTCGAATTTTTTGGTCTCGTTTTTCCTTACTTCCATCATTATATTTTCCCTAAAGCACTCCCCACCGAAGGGAGACCAATCGGTTATACCAATATTCAGAGTGCGAATCATTGGAAGGAGTTCCCTTTCAGGAGTTCTTTCAATCAAGCTGTACATTATCTGTAGGCCCGTAAACGGAGACCAGCCCCGGAGTTCCGAAATTGTGTTGGCCTCTATCAACTATCACGGCTGGTGCGTCAGACATTCCAACATAGAGTACCTTTCCACATCTTATCAGTTCATCAAGGGAACACATTACTTCTTCGATCGGAGTCATGCAATCCCATATGTGCTCCCAAAGGAAGTCTATGTAATGAGTATTTAAGCACCATTTCTCTCAACAGATTGAACTGGATTCTTGCGATGACTTCCACTTGCATTTGGATCGAGGGAAAATAAAATAAATCACACTAATGGATTCTAAGTAATGGCCAATCCTGCGATTAATAGAGTTCAAGGAGAATGTGGATGTGGTGGTGCTAGATTTCTTCATCAGCGGTGTGAAATTCCTGGAGACTTTGGGCCTATCAAAGCGCCAATACCTGCTTTGTTCAGAAGATATCAATTTTATGACGTGTATGTCTGCGAAAATTGTGGTCATTTAGAATTCTTCCTAGCCAAAGGTACTGCTCGGATGCAAAGTAATGAACGCCCAATGAAAGCCTCTTTGGACCACACGTGACGATATGAAGTCGAAATTCCGATCACAATGAATCTTTGGGTCATTACCTGAATAACTTCGTCTTTAGTTCAGACAAGGAACGATATCAGAATTTCAGAATTATTAATGACTCTAGCGATATATCACTTGGCGGATACCCGCATATATGATATATTTTAGTTATACAGAACCTTATATGGAAACCTTCAGTACAGAAATAGTAAGATTTTAGCATCGCATGTGTAGGTAGCAACTAATCGAAGATCTTTTGACCCTAGAAAGATAGCAATTATTTATGAGATTTAAAACAGATCAGATTGGTATAGTTATGGAAAAATGTAACTGTGGTCAAGACTTGGTCTGTCTCGGGTGCAAACAGAAACCTGAAGAGTGTATTTGCGTAAACCCAGATATGAAGCGTAGGAGACGGAATATCTAAAGCCGAGGGTAAGACTTGTACATTAGTATACACTAAAGACTTTTTCGAATAAAATAGAGATCCACCTTCAGTCGAGCGGAGTAGTCATTTGTTCTTCGCGGATACTGATCCTCAGTAAATATCATTTCCATTCCCATGTTCTATCAGAAAAATTACCCTCGGCATCCACCTGTGCTTCGAAAACTCCTACTAGGTTATTAAGAGAACCTAATTTGCCAGTCGACGAAGTCGTGAAGAATATTGCACCGCGCCAATTTAACGTACCTGAAGACTCAAACTTACCTATTCCTTCACCTGTATATGTTATCAATTCTCCTTCTGTACTCTTAATTAGCCCATTGCCTAAGCCATGAAGCACTCCTTTTGATGTCTGATTAGCTACGTACGTGAGAGTTTCAGTCACTTGGGCTCCCCTTAAGTTGCCACTTGCGGAAATGCTTGTCTCCATCCTGGGAGCATCCACACTTAACACTCTTTGACCTGTTATTTTTCCTTTCAATTCCCCAATAAAATCACCTAACATAACAGTGTCACCTGAGCACGTTGACTTAAGTTTTACTCAAAATGGGTTGAAGGAATACTCCCTAAATGAATTATTTAAAGAAGGGATTACCTCTGCCTTTTCTAGTAATTCTCGAATCTTTGGGAAGAAATACTTCCCATAATGAGGTTCCTGATGGCGCTGTAAAGCATCTTTATTCTCTTAATGCTCAATAACTAGATAGTTTCTAGATAGTTCTGATTTGTAAAGAGCATAGTTGGACCTCTTTTTCATGTTTACGAACTCTGGTCATAAGATCCATGAACAATGATTCAAATTCATTTTCCTTTCCTTGCTTCATTATGATACGTTTTAACCCAACTATTCCCTTAGGATCTTGCTCTTGCTGCATAATGGAACTCAAGCCGAGAACATAATAAACTCCGTCCATGTAGCACGTGTTACCAGTAAAAAAACTATTTAAATATATACCAATTAGAGTAACATCTAGTTTTTCTCATTGTAACGGGTTAACAGAATGTCCTAGTATGTCAGTACCCTTCATCATGATGCAGCAGGGACACTTTTTACTCATACAAACGGCTGCCTGCTCGTGTTCACAAACAGGACATATACACGCTTGATCTTGTAACTTATTGAGCTCATCCATTTCGTTCTGTTGCCGTCGTGATTTTTGATCAACATACAACCATAGTAAAATAACAGGAATTCCCAGTGCAAAGAAAATCATTATTGTCCGCACGGGAATTCGCAACACAAATAACCCGATCCCAAAAAGTAGCGTACCTATCCCAAGAGTTGCAAGCCACCGATCTGCTATCCTATCAAAATTCAAGTTACCGTCTACACCTACTTGATATACGGAATCTCCTCCTCCATCTGCTCTTTTTCTTCCACTCCTTCATTTTTGCTATCGGTATCTTTGGAAACTATTTTTCTTTTCCTTCGCAACTTTCTTACTTCCTCGAGAATTTCTCTTAATTTTTCCTCAGAAATTTTTGCTATTTTTGCGTCACATTCTATACCTTTTGCGTCAAGAACTTCTTCTGTTATATTTATTATCTCTTGTTTGTGTGCCTCCTCTTCCAGAGTTAGCAAATTATTGCTCTTAAAACGGAAGAAGGCAAATTCACTCATAATACTTACTATCACTCTTCTTACGACTAACTACTTATTATTGATTGATCTCATTTTTTAGATATTCTGACTTGCGTTAAGACGAATTCATAACCAAAGCATTATTGTATACATAGAATGCTGAGTTAAAGGTTCGCCTTGTTTCCTAATTGATAGCCTATAGTTACAACAGAGAAAACAGAGACCACAATGGATTTTAAAAATATCTCGCCTATCCTGTTCTACCAGCCAATTTCGCCTTCAGCCATTAATTTCAATAGCCATCCCCAGAGCTCTAGCATCTGCCACGGAAATTATGCGTCAAGCACAATACAAGAATAAAATTCACAAATGGTTAAATATTTTTTGTATGTAGTGCATCTCATGTCTTCAATACCAGGCCAATCTTCTAAACCCACGGGGGTTGAAAGGACTTTTGCATGTGAAGAATGTGGCGGGATTTCCTTTAAAACATCAGAGGAATTAAAGAAACATGATCGTGAAGTCCACCAGATAAATTAGCACAAATCTTACTAGGACCACAGTATGATGTACAAAAAAGAACGGAAATGAATAAACAGATGGACAGCATCGTGATCCGAGCCCACGAGGAGGCCAATATCCATGAGTGAACAATGAACGATGTTAGTGAACAAAGTCAAATAACTCTTCAATTTGACTTAATTCTTTATTAATGATAATGTATAATACTACATGATGAAATACCGAAGCAGAGACGAAATCACCGCAACCATTTTGCAGTCGGCTGCAGTGAGGGACGGAATAACGAGAACCAAGATAATGTATAATTCTTTTCTGTCGTATACCCAATTATTATATTATTTGGACTACTTATGTACTAATGAGTTATTGGACCACGATCGGCAAAATAAGAAATACAACATAACAGCAAAAGGATTGGAATTCTTAGATGCGTACAACAAAATGGCTGATTTACTGAAGTTGCCTGACCTGTCAGCCAGTTCCAGCAAGTTCTAAAAATAATTATCACCCAAACCGCCTCAATAGAGACTTTACGTGTGGGCGTTGTAATCTATTACTTTGCTGTAGTAGGAGACATTAGATTTCACGTAGCTCTTATAATTGACGTTCCTAAAATTAGAAATAGTTCCGATACATTTACAATCGCTTTACCATATAATGGTATAAAAAGAATATCCTCTAGAGCGATTAATACGATCAAGATCTTACAATGAGTTGGAGACTTAATCTGATGCACATAAGGAATCGCTCTATCCATGTCTAGATCATGAATCCAGAATATGTATATTGAAGTTCAGAGTAATGAAAACTTCATTTTTGGTAATTTGTGCCTGATTCGTAGAGTCAGAACAGGAATTCCTACTTAACTAGTCGATAATATCCAGTAATAGTTAAAATCAGGTTAAAGGAGTAGTAATAACGATTGGTAGTCGTGGTAATAGGATCACTTAAAAAATATTAGATTCATTCAATGCATTTTCTTCTTGTGATAAATCTTCGGGTAAAATAACTGTTGAATTAGAAGCAGGGCCAGAGGTTGAAATTAAGTTTTCACAATCATTGCTTGCACTGTCATTATCATCTGTGTTGAAGTAAGCGATATCATCTCCAGAACCACAAGTTATTGAATCCTGTGCATAATCTCTTATCGAAGTATTATTGACAGCATAACTGGCAATTAAGATGTCATCGCCATTGCCACCGATGATATTATCTGCGTCTCCCCCACCCACGATTAGATCGTTTCCATCGTCGCCATTCAGGATATCATTCCCCTGATCACCTTGTAGAATATCATCACCATTACCACCAAAGATTTTATCTGCCCCTGCTAATCCATATAATCTATCATTTCCTTCTTTCCCAATTATTGTATCATCTACCATAGTACCAAACAGATAATTTTTAAACCCGTTTCCAGTTACGCTCCCCCCCATAACATCAATAAGACTTGAAGATGGTAGAGAGAGTAAAAAAAATAACAGTCCTATGAAAGTCAGGAAAATTGCATACTGTGCCTTAGAAATTGTATTCTTTAGCACCGTCATGTTGATTTCCATTACATGTACGTGAATTAGACTCGCATTTGTGATATAAATAATACTTAAGAATATTATCAAAAATGTCCTAAGAATAAGGTATTCTCGTGAAGCTTGTATGTGAGCCGTCGTGGGAGATTAGAGGTTTTATTAAGTCAATATCTGTCAGAGACGGGAATACAGGAGATTTTTGTGTAACAGGATAGTGTAGGTCACCTCTTGGGCGTAAATTTTTGAACTTTAAGGATAACTTCTTGCTTTTTCCTTAATTCTCTCTCTCGTAACTTGACCTTATATTTAAGATTTCGTGGTCTTGTTCTCAGTCTATAGCCACAGCACGGACACCACAATCCATCCCAAGTTATGAAGATCTCACAGACTTGGCATCGTTTCTGTCCAGTAAGATATCGACCAACTCCAATTGGTTTTAGTGCTTTGTGACGAATGCAAATCCCTTTACAGACCAATTTTGAACTATAACCTACCTATTCACGTAAATCGATAATCAAATAACATTAACTATAGGTAATATTAACATTTACTGGAAAAACAATCGCTTTTTTGCAAATGCTATTGATTTCGGATGCTCGAAATTAACTTGAATACTATGTTTGCACCTCCCTACGACCATGCTATATTTGGTTACAGAAAACAGTAGTCATTGAAGGTCATTATTCAAGATCTTTGAATAACTTGGCCAGACATACTTTCAAATATGTCATAAAAGTCATCCAGCATAATAATCACTTCAGCTCCATCAGTCTGTGGCTTTGATGCGATTTCTGCTTTCAAAAATTGTCTCATTTCCAGGCACCGCCTTCAAATTTCTAGCTTCCTTTAGCAAGAATACAGTTTCCCTTTCTGATAGAACCAGAAAGTTTCCTTATGCTCCCCATACTAGGCAAAGACGTGGGTATAGTCCGAGACAATGACTTCTACGCCTATAGTATAGACGCTGGTAACTGCAGGATAGAATATTCTTCATGAATTTTACGATATTCCTCATGACCTCGTTCAGATTTATTTATCTGCCAAAGAAAAAGCCACATAAATCATCTCCAGCAAACCGTGCACATTGATCATAAGGATTGTCATCGTTACTATTACTACCGTCATTGTTACCATTTGGCGACTGCTGGCTATTTCCTAAATTCGGTTGTATGGCGGCAACATTTTGTATGTCATTTGGTGAAGGTCTTGCATCAAGAACTACATCTGCCTCTTGAATGGCTCCATTCCTGCTAATCATTAAATGGACAGTATCACCCACAGTCGTCTGTTTTTCCAAATAAGAGAGGACGTCATCTATTTTTCTTACATCTTGATTATCAATTTTTAGGATAATGTCTCCTCCAGCAATTGCAGCTCTTCCTGTATCACTAGTAACTTGGCGTGCAGCACGTAAACCATATTTGTCAGCAGGTCCTCCAGGTGTAATACCGGTGATCAAGAATCCTCTTTCCTCGTTCAATCCCAACTGCTTCGCTAAACTTGGTGTAATATTTTGACCAACTACTCCCAAGTAAGGATGTTGAAATGTCCCAGTGCGTATGAGAAATGGGACTATCTTATTTATTGTATCTGATGGGACCGCAAAGCCCACTCCAGAGTAACCACCTGTCGTTGAAAATATGGCACTATTTATTCCGACTACTTCACCGTTAGTATTAAGTAAAGGGCCTCCGGAATTTCCAGGGTTGATAGCCGCGTCAGTTTGAATTATGTTTGGAATAGAAAATGAAAGTGGCACTGAATTTCCTGAAGGATTTTCGTTGCTAGAAGGTAAGCTTCTAGCAAGACCACTAACGATTCCAGTTGTCATAGACCCCGCAAGACCAAAAGGATTTCCAATCGCAATTACTGCGTCCCCCACCCTTATTTGAGAGGAGTTTCCAATAGATAGCGGTACCAGCTTATTAGGGGGTACATCTTGAAGTTTTAGAACTGCAAGGTCAGAATATGGATCCGACCCTACCAATTGAGCAGTATAAGCGTTACCATCAGAAAAGGTGACGTCAAACTGCGCATTTCGCGAATCAGTCTGGACCACATGATTATTCGTTATTATGTGACCTGCATTATCATAAACGAATCCAGAACCTAACCTTGTTCCATCTCCACTTATCGTCCTTACGACATCGGATACCTCCACGACAGAGTTTTGCACTCTGGAAAAGAGATCCGGAAGGGACAATGAATTCCTGGTATCCGTGTTTGAACTTACGGAAGATTGTGCATTCACAGGAATGTAAAAACTCTCCCGATAGTTCGCGTTAACGGCAATTAAATTGACTGCTATGCATACTGCAATTGTTGCAATCAGTATCCGCATGTAGCCTCGCATTGATTGAGTTGTCTGCATCATAAATTCTTTCTTTATAGATCATGATGGATATAATGTATTGCTTAACTTTGTTTCCTTACTTACCTGGATTGGCCTACGTCGTATCGGTGTCGTTATTTATAGCTCAAGTCAACCATTTATCTAGCTCTTATGATTAATCCTAAAGCGATTATTCGTTTATCAAATTAAGCAAACAAGCCTTCCGGGTAGTAGAGGGAGAAATAGAAACACACAGATTTTATTACCTTGGCAAGATTATCGCTGGTAATTCTCTTGTTAGGTGAATGGAATTTTTTGTAGCTGACAACGCCTTTAAACAACTTGTCAAAACACCGCTAATTGAAGAGTTCAAATAAATATTAAAAATTAGGATTTTATGAAATGGAGCAAGAATTAGGGCCTGCCTCTAAATCTGGTATTTCTACTTCATCATACGGAAGCATTTTCTTGTTGATCGAGATTATGGTTTTATAGTTCATGGGTTTTGGTGGTACAGTCTCAGTTACCAAACTTACAAATTCTTCCTTATTAATAGAAAGAACCCTTATTTTTTTCTTTAATGACTCAAGTGTTTCATAAATCGGTATTCCATGTTTTAAAGTAACAGACGCTGCATTAAAATGTGCAGGGAGAATCAGAGTATTAAGAGGAAATTTATCGATTTTTTGGTGATAAGTTTCGTACAGCAGTCCAGCGAAATCTTTTGCTTCGTCCCTCAGGTCGGGCCTTCCGATACCATCAACAAATAGGGTATCCCCTGTAAATAGGTAGTACTCATATGGAATAATATTTCCATCTGTCTCATCTCTATCCTGATTTGAAATGCTAGGTTCGATAAAAAAGGACATACTACCCTTCGTATGGCCTGGAGTATGAATTACTTTTAGCCTTACGTTTTCACCTACCTCGACTACATCTCCATCTCTGAGGTACTTGATATTGTGAGGTCCCGTATTTTCATTACCGTTATATTCTTCAAAAGAACTAAAATATGCAAAAATTTCTGGGTTCGTATTCATTTTGATACTTTTGACTAACTTTGCTACACCAGAGACATGGTCTGCGTGCTGATGGGTATCAATTACATTTATTATTAGCAATCCATTATCCTCTGCAACTTTAACGAAAGACTCGTAAATTTCACGACTCGGATCGATAACCACCGCTTTCTTATCTTGTATTGAAGATATCATGTAACCCATACATCCCTTTGATACCCGTCTTATCTGCCAAATTCTAAAAGAAGCTTGGCTAGGAACCGGAACTTGTGCAACATCGTAAACTTTATTCCATCCCGCCATTCCGCCACTTAAGCTCTTAACATCATACCCCAATTGATTTAGGAAATTCGCCGCAGCCATTGACCTGATTCCGTGCGCACAAATCGTGATGATTTCTTTATCTTTTGGAATTTCTTCTATTAAGGGGGAGCCCTGTGCAAGTAAACTATCAACAGGAATCAGTTTGGGAGTCTTATGTCTTTCATAGGATAATCTCCATGATTCGTATTCTTGCGGGGTTCGAACATCTAATATGAATATATCTTCGTTATTATCTATCTTCTTTTTTAAGTCGGAGGGGTTAATTTGTTTCATAGTTCAGTTATTACAGTTATTGGCAAACTAATCATATTTGTAGTTAGTGGAGAATACTTTCTTATCTTCAAGGTTACAGTTACCACGATTAGTAGTTTTCGCACGGAGTTCAAATGAGTCATACAATCACCTTTGTGTCCCGTAGGAATAGTCATTTACCTTTATCCAGACACCAATAATATATCGATAACAGTAAGCAAGCATTTTCATTATACAGTAATTACGTTTATCCTCGCCTACGTATAGTCCAAGTATACTTGACCTAACTTGCTCATCATGTTATTAATATCATCTAAATGAATTGTCCCATTTTTCTTCAAATGTGTTGTTCCCAGTAAGAGCTACCATATAAGGTATTGACCCTGTTCCAGGTGGCGATTTACTGAGGATATGTCTTTATAATACCATTCAGAGAGAATGGCGGCTGCATCACGATGAATGATGCTGACAATATAACATTCTTGCCTGCTATTTATATTGCAGGACCCAATACATTTAAATTAAATGCATAGGATACTACTAATTAGGTGTTTATTTATTAGGCTATACGATTATCGGACTAGTCCTGGTTTTCTAATCAATAGGACTGGCAGAATATTTGCAAAATCTCTTGATGTCGAATTACGAAGCAAGGTGGGAGTTACCTTTGGACAGTGGAAAATAGTTGTCATGTTATCAGAGCAAGACGGCTTGACGCAAAAGGAAATTGCGGATAGGATCGGAGTGGAAGGACCAACCTTGATTCCCATGATAGACAAGATGGAAAAAGATGGATTTCTAAGAAGGGAAGCAGATCCTGATGATAGAAGAAACAACAAGATTAGACGTACTCGGAAGGCAGAATTGATGTGGGAGAAGATGACTGAATGTGTTCTGGAAGTGAGAAAGCGAGCTATGAGGAATATTAGACCTGAAGAAGTTGAAATCCTACGCACAGTTCTAAACAAGATATATGATAACTTAGGGGAATGGGAACCGAAGCTGCAGCACACTAATAACTATCTCGTGAACGAGCTCAAATCCCGAAAATGAATATTGAAAAATTGAAGAAAGGACAAGGGGACAGGTGACTAAATGAAATTTGAAAATATCCAAAGATAACCCAAGAGGGTATGGAGATGAAGATTCTACGAGTTTTCTATCTACTTCATCATCTCTTTCACGCTCTTCCGCTGCTTCAGGCCAATTAGAAAAGATTCCACTGTCCGCATGGAAGACTCTTGGAATATTGAGCTGTATAGCAACTATGGTAATGTATGCTGAAACGATGTTAATACCTGCTATTCCAGACCTTATCAGTCATTTTCACGTTTCTTATACAATGTCCTCATGGGTTCTTACCGCTTATCTTGTGTCGGGGGCTGTAATGACACCTATTGCGGGAAAGCTTTCTGACATATACGGAAAGAAAAAGATACTGCTGATAGTAATGTTAGTTTATGCTGTGGGGGTGTCAATTGCAGGATTGGCTCCAACTTTTGAATTGATGTTACTAGCTAGGGCAGTTCAGGGGATAGGAATGTCGATGTTTCCAATTGCATTTAGCATTGTCAGAGATCAGTTTCCAAGAGCAAAAATATCGATTGGGCAGGGCGTTATAACCTCAATGTTCGCCTCTGGTGCTATTATTGGACTAATAGTCGGTGGCTTCATAATCCAAAATTATGGTTGGCAAGCCACCTTCTTCACTATAATTCCTGTAGCCTTTGCACTCCTATTTGTGATACGGAAATTTATCATTATAGGGGGCGATATTGAAAGCTCAAGTGAAGATATAGTTTCAATAGCAAGTCAAGATACTGTAATTGTCAACCCAGAAATTATGAATGAGGAGAGAAAAACGAAAGACATTACTAGTGCAGGGACAAATATAGCAGATGAATCAAGGCGCATTGATATCCTTGGGGCAGTAACGTTAGCCATAGCAATAATATCTCTTCTCCTTTCTATCACCTTATTTGAGACCTCTGCTGGCAACGAATCTTTAGGTACAAAAGTGGATGAAAACACAATTGTGGGGCCCCTGGGTTTGTCATCAGAGATCTGGTTAACCACATTAGTAGTCGTCGGTGTTGTTTCGTCGGTAGTCTTTGTCATAGTAGAGAGACGAGCAAAGAATCCTCTAGTAGATTTTAGGCTCTTATTTGACAAGGTTGTGCTCCCTGCAAACTTGATGATACTTATTGTAGGATTATCCATGTTTATGGTCTTTGAAACCATCCCAATACTAGTGCGAAATCCGATACCTCTAGGATTTGGAGAAAGTGCACTAGGGGTGGGAAACGTTCAGCTTCCATTTGCAATTGTCCTACTTATCTTTGGGCCTACGTCGGGCTTTATAATATCAAGATTGGGTTCAATTAAACCAATCATAGCAGGCTCGGTTATCACCTCTGCTGGTTTCTTTGCACTCTGGCTTGTCCATTCAAATCCTTTCTGTGTTTCAGCCGGTCTAGCTGTCCTCTCTGTTGGGCTATCGCTGACAAGTGTTGGAGCAATGAATATTGTGATACTTGCAACACCTCCAAAGTACAGTGGCATTTCGTTAGGCATGACCAGTCTATTAAGGATTGTAGGTAGCTCTGTCGGACCCGTCGTTGCGGCTGTCTACCTGCAGACTATTCAATCAAGAATAAGTATAGGCAGCGGCATTTTTGGAAGCTTTCCCTCACAAGAATCATTTGGCCTTGTGTTCCTTACGGCAGCAGTTGCATCCCTGGTCTCAGTAGGACTTGCCCTTTTACTCAGGAGTATCCTCTCAAAGATCCATATACCTAATCTGTCCTGATAAAGAACAAGTCTACAACATTAGAATACGAAATGAAAAACGTCATTCAATAGTGAAGAGTATGTTGATAGGGGTCAAGAAATTTCGAGTATCACTTCAAAATTTTCTCAGCCACTACCACTGATTCTATTTTGAGAAAGAAAAATTGTAGGTCTAAATGTTGCCCCATCATGGGTAACCTCTTAACCTCCTTGGTTGTCTCAGGCAACAATACGCACAATTATTTCTTTGTGAATAAACTAAATCCCTATCTGAAGATATATCTGTACTATTGCTTGGATTATCTTCTCTGTCTTTCTAATGTCATTGATGGCCCTTGATGATCTGACTCATTTCATTATACAACTCTAGGAATTTAAACCCACTTGGTGTAGTGTTGAAGGTTTTGTCAGTATAGTCATATTCCAAGAAGCCGCGCTCAATTAGAGTTTTAGAATACTCAAGAATTTGGAAATAAGTAAGATACGAATTAAACATTATCTTTGTCAAACTTATGCCATCACCTGACCCTGTGCTAACGAGTATAGAGGCAAATATTTCCTCTCTATCACGCAACCTCATAGTAGAACAGGTGATTTTATCGCTAATAAGCAACAAGGTAATCAATACTAGACTAAATTTCTGAATTTACTGACAAGAGTCATCCGATATTGACACTTGACGATCAGTTCCGTTGGAGAGTTATATCAGCTATTCTGGATGGAGTTATACTTCCTGGTAGGGTGCATTCTATCCTGCGGCCATCGAGAATAAGAAATGAATACATTAATACTCGCGTTTTTGATTATGTAGAAATTGAGAATCCTGCTAAAGGTTCCCAAGTAAAGTAGAGGGGCGGTGTTGGGCAATAAGAACTCCGAACATCTTTGGATTTGCAGCAAAATTACATACGATTACCACTTATGGATTAATAGATTATCCTATTGGTCCAACGCAATGCCTGTGCGGAGGGTCAGTACGTTAGCAACTATTGATGCTTCCATTCCCAAAACATGTGAGTATGACATCTATTCGTATGCATGCTTCTTTCTATGGCAGGGGGTACACAATGCTCTGCAATTAGTTATTCTATTATCAGATCGATTACCATTTTTGTGATCAAAATCTATGTTGAACTTAATCAAAGTTTTTTTGCATCTGGCACACTTATGATTCTGCTTTCTTAATCTTTCACCTTTTGTATATGCGGTAAAGCCAACCCTCACTCTTTTCGTTGATTTGTAGAAGAGGGGAAAAAATGTCAAAGATAGAACTAAGAGAGCAATCAATCTTTGCTCAGTTGTGCCTATGTTGTGCTTTGGTAGGTAATCCCAAAATGCGAAGGAATAGGCCGTTCCTATAATTATTAATGCAAATGCTATTCTTAAATCTGGCTTTCTATATTTGCATTTTACGTATATCAAACTTAAAATTAATGCACAAACGAGCAACCAAAAAATAGTTGTTAGAGTCTGTTGGTTGATATTGTTAGTATCTAAAATGCTCATTGGTGCGTGTTGCTCTATGCGTTAAAATTTATTAAGAGTGCTTCTTTCTTTTCTATACCACTATTCGCAGTTTGATAGCTTGCAAAAAAGACATCTCAGATTCAAAAATTTGCATTTATTACTAATTATAAATTACTGCTGCCAGTTTTTCGAAAAATCAACTAGTTTGGCGCCTCATGCGGGGTACCCCGCGACTCCGATATCTTTCATTTCTTATAGCGACTTTGCGGCGGACGTATATAGTGATTCATATCAAATATCTTGCTTTTGAAACTCGTTTGATAACATCATGGCATAAAAGAGCTTATGTTCGAATATGTACAGGTGCTCTCATCGAATTTCTGAACATTTTAATAAAAAGTAAGAATCTTAGTTGGTAGAATAGTTGCGGGAGCTAAAGTTAGTTTATTGACAAATTATTTGTCTTTGTGATCAAAACATTCCAGTAAACATCGTTGCAACAGAATTAATCTGATGCTGATAAATCCAAATTCTATCGGACCTTTCCAAATTTTCATTCCACACCTCATGAATGTCTCAACGGTTTTCACTGGAAATGATCGTATATTGCCAAAAAATAATTTCCTCTATTGCTTGAATAATTTGCTAACACTCCCTGTCAAACAAGTTTTACATAGTATGTTATCTCCCATGTTGAGTGAATCGAGTCGTTGAATATACTGATAGCTGAAGACGATCAGGACATTGTGCGAATGTATGTAAAAATACTTGAGAACAAAACCAACCATATGACTGTGACCACTAATGGAGAAGAATGCTTGAGAATATATAATGAAAAATTCAAGGAAATGACAGGCAGCAACGAGTTCTTACTATCAACCATTTGATATCTTAATTTTAGACTACAAGATGCCAAATATCGATGGATTTGAAGTAGCAAAAAGGATAATATCAATAAATCCCAGGCAGCGAATTATACTTGCTTCTGCCTACGGTAAAGATATTTTCGAGGACGCAGCAGAATACTTCAATCTTCCCATAGATATTCTTCAAAAGCCCATTTCACGACTACAACTTATTGAATTGATAGAGAAAAAAAGAACTTTACCAAAAGCAATGGCGTGAACTTTGAAGATGTTACAGACCTTTGACGTCTCACTTACGCGGAAGTTTATCATTATTGACGTCTTCAATACGATTATTCTCGGAAATAATCGTATAATCTCCATCATTAAGTTTCAATAAATTGATGTTTAATGATTCTCTCCGGCTATTTCTTTAAGGTGATTCCGTAGGACTATAAAATTCTTAATTGTGTAACCTCGTCATTTTATTTCATATGCCCGAAACACCTTCTAGGCATATGTTTGCATGGCAAGACCTGATCTTAGAGTATTGCCCTTCGTTCTTGGTAATGGCCCTCTGTATTGTAATATTGCACAATTAGCAACGACAAAGATATTCTTGTTTGTTTTTCTATTATCTCGCATATAGTCATTCAAGACGCACCGTTACGTTAGCGTTTTAGAACCGATGCAGATTAGGTGACAAAACAGTAAACAGCTCTTGTGTCATTCCTTTTTCTATTATCTTGTCAAGATTGCAGCATTATTTCTTGGGCCCTGTGCTCATTTTATCAGATGCTTGTCCAAACACTTCTTGGTATGCATTTTCCATAATTCCAAAATATTTAGTAATCTTCATTTTTCCTTCTCCGGTTGCTTTATCATACACGAACTTGACGAGATTAAAGTTTGGAGTTTTTTCAGGTAAAAAACTCCAACTCCAATAGGCCATTCCCCAAATGCCAATTCCCTTGAATTTCTGGAGTATGGTGTTTGCATCAGTCTGACTGATATCGCTCTGCTTGGCACTAATCTCAAAAGACTTTTTGCCTTCAACAGTGGTTGCAACTCGTTTCACATTATTCCATTCCCCTACGTAAAGTGGTACTCCAGCTAATCGGCTTGTGTTTTCAAACAATTCGAGTTTGTCGCTTTGATATCGACCTGAAGGAATTCCGTAGAGACTCATCTTGAATACAACATTTTTTGTATTTTCAGGAGTCATTTTGGCAAGATTCTGAGCATTTACTTCTATGTGACTTTTCAGATCAATGGGAATATTCATACTGTAGATTAAGGTCTTGTCTGTAATTTTGCGGAGTTCCTTAGTCATGAAGGTATTGTACTTGCCAATTTTTGTCCACTGATTTTTATTATGAACTTGTGGTTCGCTCAAAATTTCATAACCCAATGTACTTGGATGTTTGTTAACTGTCTTTACGATCTTCTTCAAGAATTCTGCTTGCAGGCGCCATCCATCTGTCCCGTTCACGCTCTTAATTGCTCTGTCCCACCAATTGGTCCACCATGCCTCTGCAGCCGTAGATTTTGGTATTCCTCCGCTGTCTTGTTTGTAAAGTACTGCATCGTTGAACAAGTATGTTGGAAACCCTGTGCCACTGCCAACATCTAACCATGACGAGGTGTGGAATTGATGATTGTCATATATCACTTTGATTCCATATTTGTCTGCTAATTTTGCAACATGTTTTAATTCTTTTATGAATTCTATTGGATTTTTGACGTATGATTCCCAATAGACCCTATAGCGAACATGGTCGATAATTTTTGCGTTTGAAAATGCCTTGAAACTACTTGCATAATAGTTACTTGGATAGGGATTTTTGAAACCTTCTCTGGACTGGGGCAAGCCTGTATAGTAGCCTTTCATGTTTAAGCCAAGATGAGGTCCAGACTTGTCAGAAAATCCGTCATGCTTTTTGTTACTGTTCACAATATCTTTATTTGGTTTGTCTTTTGACTTTGCATATGTCTTATTCGTGATGCTATTATTAAGTAAGCAGCTGCTTACGACAAGTATGGTCGCGATGAAAATAAAGGAAATGAATTTAGTATGTCTATATCGTGTAGATAAATAGTTTGGGTTAAACACTCGCAAACACACTCTACTTCATCTTGAATATATTCCATTCTGACTGACACACAAATTTTAATCTATTTTTCGAGCTCAGTTTTCACCTGCCGACTAATGCTTATTATTCTAGTTGGCATGATACATGCAATATTTAATGACTGTGTCAAGTTTAGTTCGTACTGTGGAAACTATTTATTTTGTAAGAAAGTCTTCTGTCCTTGTTGTAACACTAGTTGCGGTACAATTACAGAGAAAATCGCGATGAGAGAGCAAATTTAAGAAATGAATAAAGTGTTAATTTATGAGAAAGATGCGTAATAACCTGTTTTGATAATATAATGATCAAAACCATTCAATCTGCCAACATCGCTCAAAATTTCAAAAGTAGATGATTGACCCGGTTCTAATATTGTATATGTTGGAGATCCCTGTGTCAATCCTATCAAATTATTCGTGGAATTATAAATTTCTAATGACAGTTTTATGCCGTTAAGTGTATCATTACTAATGTTCGTTATTATTCCGAGTATGTTGTACGTATCATTGTACGGTACTGCAGTTAAATTGTTAACAGAAAGAATATCGCTTCGAAATATACCATTAGGTTTTTGTGCATACACCGAAATAGGAATGATGAGAACTATTGCGATTACAAAAATTAATTTCATTTTGTTTCTTTCTTTTGGTTCTTTGAAACCTGGTTCTATTAAGACTTTAATGTATTGTACTCTCTATAAACCGATCTTTATCGCAGAAAAAATGCTCCAACGAGGTACTTTAACTGGTTTACGAGCAGGAGTTTCTAATGTTTTATAATTTACCTTGTTTTCAATTAGGGCAAAATCGGACAAATGCAGCAATAACTTATTCCAAATTCTCTATAAATTATCGTGTATAGCGCAAATGTCATGTCATGAGAACATATATTCCCAAGATAACGGCCTCTAACTAATTCGGCACGCATGTGGCGTATTCGATCACCCTTCTGAAGGCTAGTGAATCTATTATTCCTTGAAGTTTCTTCATCTCACGGGCGTATTTTACTATTGGTCATCATCTTATAGCTTATCCATGTTATCAATTTTGAATATTCTCACCGTAATTTATCCCCTGGAATTTCTAGAACTTGGTGCACCAGTTGGGACACTCTGAAATCGTCTTAGTCCGGTTTGTAACAGGGTCAAATTTCACACAGTCCAATCAATGTCGGATAAGTATAAAATACACCATTAAAATACTCTGTAACAATATAACTAATCTCTTTACAACCCATAATTCAGAATATGGGTAATTTGTAATCATACATTACCAAGTAGTCGCAACTAGCAAACCCAACTTACCACTAGTTATGGAAAGATATGTACTGTCAAGCTACCTTAAGTTAGTTATTTCATATTGTACTTTGATTATCGAATCGGAGTACATTCCTGAATTCAAATAAACTCGAAAGTTTCACATTCCCTGAGTAGCGATAAGTGTGCATTACAAAAGTAAATTTGCATTTTTGGCTAGTACCTTATTAATATTTGCCATGCTATCAGGTGTAATAACTCGTCCTGTAAATGGATTGAGCCTACAGGACATGCTAGGATTAAATACAGAATTACTCTCTTCAAAAATTGATCTGGCAACAAAGAATTTGGTTGAGAAAACAGACGCGTCTCCCACAAACAAAAGCGAATTACGACAGACTGTCTCAGATCCTTTCAAATCAAAGGCTCTAAACGAGAAACCTAGTATTTCAATTGTTTCATTGCCCACAAACGACCATGTCTCTGTTAAGGAAAAGAATTCGATAGGGACAAATGCTACTTGTGATAATTATCTTGAATGCGTGAAGAGTCAGACCTTATCTGATACGGAAAGTATATCTGTGAAAGATGAGAGCAATGGACCTGAACAACTAGTTAACTCAATCTCAAAAAACAAGAATCCCTTCGAACTTCCAATAGACATACCATTCCCATAGTAATTCCAACCCAAAGTCAGGACTCAAAACTATTATAATTGCAATTGATGCGTATATGACGAAGCATGTAAGTCGATTGTTTTGAGATTTAAGTATTTCAATTCCCGTGTTCTAAAGAACAAAGATAATATAGATAAAATAAGCAACTGGCCTAGTAATGGTTTCCTATTCGAAGTATAACATTAAAAAGCGTACTCTGTTTTCTATTTTGATATCTGTTATTATTATCATAGCATTTTTTATATCAATCAGGCTGGCTCTGGGCGAATTCAATCCCGTTTATGTTGTCGTGAGTGGAAGCATGATTCCTACTCTACTGGTCGGTGACGTTGTTGTAACACAAAATGATGGTCATGGCGTTGGCGGCAGTGCGCAAGCTGCATTTGACCAGTTAAAGACAGGAGATATAATAGTGTTCAAGGCACCAGAAGATTTTGATGAACAAGGAAATCCTAGGACAATAGTGCATAGAGTCATATTTGTAGGGTTGGACCCGAGGAGCAAAGAGCAGGTTGTTGCCACCAAAGGTGATAATAATCCCGAGTCATATGTTGGACTGGACTTTCCAATACTGAAGAGCAATTACATTGGTAAAGTAATCATTGTGATTCCCAAATTAGGACTGCTTATTCAGTTCTTAAAACCACCTGTCAACTATATAATTATAGCAATTATCATTGGCGTTTTTATTGCTTATCATTTTAAGAGGGAAAGAAAAGATGATACTACAGTTCCTGCTACATCTTAGTGCTAGTGAATTTATGAACGTTATAGTGTCTTCGTAGAAAAGCAAAAACACTGCTCTACTACTTGACTCGCTTTCTTTTAGATCACGCTCATCTACATTCACTATATGGAACTTGACTGATTATGTCCTTGATTGAGCTCAACATTTGGAAGGGTATACTAGTTGCGCGGCGAGATATCGACACTAGTGTTGAACGGAATATATAAATTGACTTAGATTTGTTCAAGAAATATGAACAAATTGACATTCGTGGCAGTGTGTTTAGCGCTGTCATTCGGAATTAGCCTCGCAATGATAACACCATCTGTGATGGGACAACCGACCTACATGAACCAAAGTGGAATGAACATGTCCGCTCCAGAGACAGCCGCCTCGTTGGAGATTGGTAACGACACCCAGGTCCTTGAAAACGATACCAGTATTGGCAATCCTAACAACACCTTACTTAACAGCATGGAAACAAACGAAAATCAAAGTAATTAGAAAACTGGAATAGGGTTCAGCACTTAGCTACTAACAGCTGCTGTATCCCCAAAGAGTAGGTCTCTGAGAATTTGCTCACCAGACCTTCCTGATATTTTGTTTATCCATCGTCCAGTTCGCTCTATAGAGGCATACGCTTCTTTAGTTTCATCTCAGGCGTTAGTCATTATTTCCGACTAAATAGTGGTGTAAGAGTAAATGTTTTATAATTCGTGTCATGACTGAATGCGATTAAGAAGTTGGTGTGAATAGAATCTAAATGTGATTTTAGCTACTAGTTGTTCTTATAGGTATAATGTATTCTTAAACTTTGGATATTTTCTAGATTTTCAGCTGAAATAAGCTTTTGTATTAGTTAGTTCAATTAATATTGTTAAATCTATGGATTATGATGTGTTGTGTAAGCAAATAATGGAGTCAGACCAGAAGGTTCGTTTCGCTGGTGTGTGTGATGAAACTGGTGAAATAATATGCGGTGGCCAGCGCGAAGGAATAGAAAATATACTTTCAACAGAGGAAACGAGAAGATCGAATTTACAAGCATTAGCGAGGTGGGGCTTACGTAATGCCTTGGCTCCTAGAACTGGAAAGGGAAAATATGCGATGGCAGAGTATGAAAAAATAAAGCGTATTACAATACCTTTAGAAGACGCTCATCTCCTTTTAGTAAGCACAGAAGTTGAAGCCGACCACGGAAGGATAATTAATAACATACTGAAACTGCTAAAGACTTGATATCAACATGTTAGCATCAGCTCTGGTAGGTAAGCCCATGGATAGTAGTTCAGTTAGAAAATATTAGATTTCCATCCATGTCAACACTCTTGACCAGATCATTAGAAAATATCTCAATAACCAGTATTATTCCTTAAATTGGTATCTATAACTTCCTAATCAAATCATTAGAAAAGCAGATAAATTTACGCGCTTGTACCTCTCTGTTCATGTGAAGCCCCTCTGCCTGTTACGCCACCAGTATAATCTCCAGCAATATCTATAACTTCTTCTAAGTCTGACAATTCCTTGAGGAATTCCAAGCTAAGTCTCTGATTTACTACATAATGGGTGCCGTTATCATGTATGGAAGGAACCATCCCTGTTTTTTGCATGATGTAGTCTCTCATTTTCTCAGCATCAGTTCCGGGCTTTGTAAATATTTCCACCATGTAAAATGGAATTTTTTCAGGATTTTCCTCTATGGACATCAATAAGGAATGGACGAGGACTGGGTCAACTTTAGGAAAGTATGTTTGGTACAGAGTCCGTAGTCCTAGAAAGACACTTTTTATTTCTCTTAGTTCTGACAAAATATGATAATAGTAAGGTGTTTTTAGCTATAATAGTTTTGTGACCAAATAATGAGCAGATTATCACTTCATTGTTTTATATTCATATAATGTTCATTAGTAGAAGCAATTTTGGGTAGCCATGCGCGGACCCAAAACAAAATCGGTTAATATTCTTATTATGATCATCTTTATCTAAATTCAAATCATGCATAATTGTGGTTACCGACGCATGATCCAATTAGAATTTTAACACTGTCACTTGAAATGTGAGTAACATAAAATATTTACAAGGTTCAATGGCATTCATTAACGGTCATCATGACATATCATACTAATACATGTGGTCAATTTTCAGAACACAGCGTATCAAATTTATTATCTATTCATTATAAGGGGGCCTTTTGACGCTAATTGGAGGTCAATCTTCATAATTGCGAAGTAGATCCTAACATTGATCACAAATTGTTAGGAGACAGACACAATTAGAAAAATAGCTCAAAATAACTTAGACTTAGACTTAGAATAGTCTTGATCTGGTAACTAATACATTCGTTCTACTTTTGAATACTCTCACTCTTAAAGGAGCTGCAACTCATAATTCTCCATGACTTTTGCTGCTTACCCTTACACAGAGACTATGAGATTTCTAATCCGATCTGGCATATGTTGTTGATTGGTTGATTGTTACAATACTACCTTCATAATTAAAGCGCATCGAACCATATGGATAGGAATCAATATCATAACGCAACACGTTCCCGTAAAATATCTTAAGCATTCTTGAGCTCATATTTGTAACGTCTGAGTTCAACTCAAGTGGCATCATATTCGTTTGAATATCGCGCAGATAATGTGGGTCTGATATTAGAATGATGTTTTTAGTTAAAATTTGATAGAACTTGGTAGATAAGTAATCCATAGCATAGGGGCCATGAAAAGCATATGTATACATCGATGCATATATTGGACTTGCAATTATAGTTGTATCATTTTTTCGGTCGGTATTTGCCAATGTATAATTTAATACATATATAGCCGCTTCAAATTGACTGGACGATAAGTCGGCTGATACTATCATCAAAGTACTGATTAATCCAAATAAAAATATAGATGTAAAAGTTATCGTTTGTACAACAAGACGCCTGGCCAAATTCCTTATTGTAGACAATATTCTGTCTATGAGAAAAGCTGCGGCTATGCACCAGGCTGGTATTACAGGAATCAAATGGAAATACTGAGTATAAAATATTGACGAAAAACATACGAATGGTAAAATCCAGAGCAGAATGATATATTCCCTCTTTAATATGCTGTAGGCTATGCCAAAAAACCCCAGGAACATGAGCACTGGATCTACAATAATGAAACTCTGAAATATTGCAATAAGGCCCTCAGTTGCTCGAGTGCTCTGAAGCCAAACATCGGAAAGCCATAGATCAAACTGATTGTCGACAATGCTTTGAATTGGCCACAATGATGGAATGGCGATTACTGGAATAAACCAACGGACTACTATGTTTTTCATTCCTAACCTAATCCCGGCTTTAGACTTAGTCATAGAAGTATAATATACCAAGTAAAGGACCAATGGAATCATTACGACCATAGAAAGCTTAATAAATATCGACAGTCCCAAAAAGATACCAGATAGAAGAACGGCAATATTTCTGTGGTTTTGTTGCTCTAAATTCCTTGAGAATATTGCAAAAAATACCGAAGATAGGAAAAATGGTAGCAAAATGGAATCAAGCAGTACTCGTCTAATAAACCACGTGATTGGCATCACGGCAAAGAATATTGCTGCCATTGCCGCAACTCTGCAATTATAGCGAGTCTCACATATTTTATAAACCAAGAGCGTGTCGAGTACGGACAAAATCCCCATCCAAATTCGGGGGAGTAAATAGAGACGCTTTATTGATTCAACTGAATCATCTGGATTATTATTATCGTTAATATTGTATTTAGTATCAATTTTACCATGGTGAATTTGTGTTGTGTCTGTATACCCACTGAATTTAAAGAGCATTCCAAGAAAAATCTGACCGAAAACCGGGTGGCCATGAAAATATCCTTCTTGAGGATTGTTCGATTGCAAAAAATGCAAAGCCTTTCCAATGTACACTCCCTCGTCATAAAAGAGGTCTGGAAATCCTACTGGGTTCAATAAATGTGTGCTTGCTGAGAGTACTAGAGATAATATGATGACAGTCAGTCTGTTCCATTTGATATTAAATGAAAATGTACTTGTTGTCTTTGGTCCAACCGTCATTCTGTCTCCTTCCATGTTATACTTAAATATTAATTAGCTTTTAAGTTCCTGATTGATATACAACAGTAGTCAAGAAAACAAATTAGAAGGGGCATATGCTTCCTTATTCGTAGTCACATTTTCTTAAGAAAGTACGAATTGGCCCATTTAAAGAAAACTAACGGTTACCAATATAGGGGAGTGCATATGACTGACCAACCAAGATCGGCTAGTCACCAATGTCAGATAATGTAACTCTGTAACTTGGTGCTGTATTGACACCTCATCAATACTAGTTACCTTATGGAATTGAGTGTAATTCAGGACAGTCTCTGTAGATCGAAACCAGTAACTGCTGTTTCATGTGGGCTGTATATCAAAATTATCCAAGGTATTGAAAAAAGGTTAGCTTTATTCACGAATCCTCCTGATTTCCATAAAAACCATTATGCAATGTTGATATCTTATTAGGTTGGTGTAATATTCCTTAATTTGTTATGACGAAAGCATCGGTTGATAGAGACAAGAAGCGAGAATTCTTATAAGTTGATGTAAAGTAGAAAGTAGTAAGGATAAGGTTATCAATCGATGGGGAGATGGGATGATGGATCCGGACAATTTGCGGGAGGAGGCGGTGGGACAGGCAGAAGTAGAAGGAATTATGCTAGAATCGCTAAATTCGTAATTTTGGGAGGATTTATCGTGGTTGGAATAATTGTTTTATCCGTGTTTATAACTAGGTCAGGCTTGAATATTGAAATCAGAGAACAGAACGAAGCAATGGGTACGATTCAGACAATAAGTGTAAGGATTTCAAATAATAAATTTGATACACTAAACGATGTAACTGTACAATTCGGCGACAACGGAAAAATCTACAGCGTGGGAACGATTGGTCCCTTCTCGTCCATAATGATTACACCCGACCCAAAAGATTTGAATTTTGAAAAAGTTATAGTGAAGGGAAATGGTGGAAAGGCAGAAACAGTGAAGTTTAGATAGTATAATTGAGTAATATAGGAAAATGACCAAATAGTGACTCTTGTACTCTTTTTAGGTAATGATTTTGGTATTTCCTCACCCGTGCGATTTGCATAGCAGATAATAGACCAATATTCGCATCCCTTTTCCAAAAATTGTTTTATCAAATATTCTATCAATAAATCATATCAGAAGTTATTTTGAGCTCAAATGTTATCTATCTCCTAAGACAAAGGCAAATATAAACTAAAGTAGAAATTTAAATAATGTGACATCTACGTGAGATGTGACATAAAACATCCCCTTAGTAAATTTCACCCGAAAAACCTTATACGAAAATAATTCATGAACTTCCTTCCTTAGGTACCCTTAATTAGCAATGTAACTACTGGATAGAATGATTAACTACTTAATTTTAATTATTTGTCCAACTAAATCCATTTAATCAATAATAGAAAATGCAATTAAAACTGGGAATATACTCTTCAGAGATTATAACACTAAAATGAAGAACACAAGAAAAAGGACTCTGAAGTGTCATTACTGCAATGCGGAATACTGGACTGAAACAGAACGTATGGTACGTTTGCAACTTTGGCATATTGACGAGATAAATGACGACCAGAAAAAGGTACCCATTAAATATAAATCGGCTAGATTATAGCTTGATTTTTTCCAAATACTAAATTGAGCCATAATAAACTAGATTTATTAAAATTCATGCACCAATAATTCAATTTTAGGTAAGGATAAGTTTATACTGTATCATGTTCTATATAAATACGTGATAAATTTCAATTTTTTCAAGAAAAAGAAGCAAGCAGAGCCTGCAGTTAAATGCGAAAAGTGTGGTGCGACATTCCAAAACGAGGACATGATGTATGCACATCTCAAAAATAACCATCCTCAACAAGAAGGGACTGATGAGAAAAAAGGAGAATAGTTACAGAAAACAAATAGACGGAACTGAAGTTAACATCACCACTTTTTAAATTTTTTCGGGGTGTAAATACCAATGTATATTCTTACTTTTATTGTGGGTTAAACTGCGAAATCAACCACGTGCATATTCTTCAAGATTGATCAAGGAGACACCTTTAAAACATGTGATATAGAACGTCTAAATATCGATACTACAAAGCTGGATTTGAAATAGTGAGGAGGAGAGTGCTTAAGTTATTCAATCGATGTTACTAAATCAAGTTTTCTTTGAGAATTTCTGAAAAGACATGTAATGACTCGGATCCAAATAGATGTCGTTTTTCTGCTGGCATTTTCTAGAGCTATAGTGAGAAGGGATACAATCTCCTCTACTTCCCGTCACAAAATGACTTTATATAATCTTAAGTAAATAAAATCGTATTGTACATTTGGTCTTTGAAATCCACTCTTGACATGAAGGAATTCAATAGACTTGCTCAATTCTTGTATCTGAAGAGACTGCAAAACCCATTTATTTCGCCACAATAGGCCGTAGTTTTCGTCCATTATGAATTTATTGTAATGGAATTTTAAATTAGAAAAATGAGAGAATTTTAACAAATTATTACATCATTGTAGTCATAATTTGAGCGTAATTGCAATCAAATAAGATCATCTTAATAACTATTCATTTATATATAGATCTAGGTATGCATTTTCATTCGAGAATGTCAGTTACCATAACTTTGAATTGAAATGAAAGAAATAGACTTCCTCAATCAAATATGTCTTGACACGCTTTACTCCAACAAATCCGTAAAATACGTGGGTGTAATTGATAACAATAGGAAATTACTTGCAGGAAAATTCAGAAATGAACTACAAAATTCTATGATCAAGAATCCTCCAAATAGGTATAACAATACTAAATGCTGCTCACCTAAATTCTATTTCGATATTTTAGGTTTCTCTAACTTTGAATTAGTACTTGGTTCAAATGTGGACCAGCACATATCTCTCGAATCAGATATTATGGAGTTACTTGTGATTCCACTAACGAGTCACAAAGATAAATATCTGTGCATCTATCTTGAACCCAAAATTTTAGACCAAAAAATGGTAGCTAAGTTATCCAATATATTTTGATAACCATCACTCGTAATGTTAGTACACAAAGTAAAGCTAAGTGGTAGCATTCAAGTGTAGATCATATTTTAAGTAAGGTCATAACCTAAGATACTGGATGCAGCAGTGAGTGGTTTCAGTCCCAAGAATCAAAATCGTGATAGTGATGAAATAAAAGTAAGAACAAAGACCTTATTAGATCTCTTTAAAAAAAATTATTTAGCTAGTAAAAGTAATGATTTTACATCAGACGCGATTGGAAATATGCTGGTATGTCTATCCACTTATGAGAAGATATTTGAGGGTTTCCTTCTAGTTTCTGAAAAGCGAAAGATGCCGCAAGAAATGACTGACGGGTTTGTCAAGTGGGCCACTGATCAGTTAGACGAGCTAAAAATAAGCCTAAACGGAATTTATGAAAAGAGGGATATGAGGTAGTCATAAGTACACAAATCAAAAAATGATTTGGTTAGGTATTCAGTTATTGTTCAGCCACACCTTTCAATTCAAATCAGTAACTTCCGACACTACATTCTGCTGATTTAGCCCCGTATGTCGTTATTTATCTTCAACAGGACTGTAAAATACAGCATTTAAAACACGCGAGATAGATAGATTTCGGTTAAAATTATCCATACCTTAAATACCATATAAGAAACGGTCAAGCCTTGTAAGCTTAGCCAGACTAATAGTCAATAACTTTTTTTAATACAATTGGGGTTTTCGTCTAATATGAGTTTCACCAAAGACCAGAAATGCAAATGTGGGAACAAGACCTTTCGCGTAGCAAAAGATCCTCTTGGTCAGGATAACTTGTCCACATTTCACATTGCATGTGCACAGTGCGGAGAACATTTCCACAGTTTCAAGATCTGATTTGATAGTCAACAAGAAGTTAGAATTTCCTAATTAAATTGACTGGTTACTCAAGGGCGAGAGATTAATCAGCAGCCAGAATCGAATATAATGGGCCTGAAAAATATTGCTATTCTGTGGACAAAAGCAAAACATCGTCAAAAAGGTACACAACGATAATTGTTAGTTCTGCACAAAGCATTGTAACAAGTGACATTTTTGATTGGATAGTAACTGGAGTAATTCTTCTCCAAGCATTAGTCCTCGCCATTGAAGCAACTCCTGCTCTCCTTTCAGCTAATAAAGACGACGAATTACTTGAAGCAGGAACATTCAGTTTAATTCAAAGTCTAGTAGTCACCGTTTTCATCGTCGAGGCTGTTTTAAGACTGATTTCAGCTTACCCAAAACCTCACAGGTATTTTAGAGACCCTTGGAATTGTTTCGATTTTGCAATCATAATTCTGTCTCTTATGCCTATTGCCGGTCAGTTTTCAACGATAGCTAGGCTGGTCAGACTGCTTAGAATAACTAGGTTGGTAACAAAATCCAGAGAACTCCGCGCAATCGTAACTACTCTTGTCAGCTCGATACCCAGCATATTTAATATTCTGATTTTGCTTTCTATACTATTCTTTATATACGCAATAGTTGGATACAATCTTTTCAGAAACGTTGATCCAGAACGTTGGTCCTCTTTTCTGACCTCATTGACAACGCTATTTCAAGTCCTCACCCTTGAAGGATGGCCAGATTTAATGGAACCAATAGTGACTAACCTAGGACCTTTGTATTGGTTATATTTTGTAAGTTTTATTGTAATTGGAACTTTTATAATCATAAACTTGTTTATCTCCGTGATTGTCAGGAAATCTGAAGAGGCATATCATCAGCTAGAGAGAGAATCAGGAATACCTTTAACTCAAAAAGAGATTATGCACGAGATAAGGGAGATCCACAGAATCTTAGAAGATCTGGAGAAAAGAATTGGCAAAGATACAGGGGGACCCGCTGCAAGCATAACTTGAATTTTTTTTGTGATCTTACTACGTTTAAACCAAGTCCTGTCCGTACTATGCCCCAAAATGACCTAGCGTGACTCTCGTGTACAAGGCCTATCTTTTCCTGATAGTTATCAAGTATAAAAGTTACTAATTTCTGGTTTCCAAAGTGTATGAAGTATGAGGTTCCTAATTGGAGTATCAAGTTTATAAGGAGGTATAGGATCTAATATACTGCTGTACATATTACTAAGCATGGGAAACCATAATGCAAAAGGATCCACAGTTTTTTCTGTTTGTCTGCGGTTGTTCTTCTGGCTTTTTTTAGTTGGGTGCCCAGCAAGCATTCAGCATACTGGATGTCGATAAAGAGGTAAAGTTATTCAAAAAAACAATAGAGATTAACTAATTTTGAGGGTCTAAGAAATGTGCATATGCTTTCGAATCCAAAAGTTCTTGACGAACACTGGACCGGTCAATCTATCTTGTGAGTGTCTTCATCCGTGGCGAAGTTGTGGTTTAAGTTCAAGTAGCAGAAGGACTTCTTGGATTACACTTGAGAAAGTGCGTACCAATTGGCTTAATGGTTGTAGACAGCGGAATGAGAAATAGAAATAGAAATAGAAATAGAATTAGAAATAGGACATCTTAGCGATGTCTAAAACTAATTTTCAAGTTTTTATTCTATTCAATTAATATATCTGCATTGTTATTAGTGACAGGTAAAGTAAGACAACGGTAGTTGGCAGCAAATAACTCAGCGTGATAACCTGCAGCAACACCCGAATTGTATCCATCTCTCTGCAAATGAAACTGTGATTTTAATGCAACAATAAGATTGTCAGAATTGTACATGCCGAACAGCCTGGTCACTTTGGAATAAATATACTATTCTGAAGTAGGCTGCAGTGGGCTTGGACGAATGAAACGGAGTGTCGAAGAGGTGCTTGTGATCATCTGTGGAACAGGAGTTCATTCTCACCCTGATCCTAGTCTACCTGCCAATTCCAACATGGGCATTCAGCAGCCAACCAGATTTATTCTTCAAGATTGAGTGAAAGATAGTTCGAAATGTCTATTAGTTTGACTACAATTGATATCTTGGATGAAATTATTCTACAGTTACAAAATCTTCCTTCTTCTGGCTGTAACATTCTCTGCTGTTTGTCTCGTTCCCGAGAGAGGTTATGCTCTTTCATCACCAACGGAGAAACTCGGAATAGAAACTCAGCCTTGGACTAGCATCTTTGAGAGTATTCAAGATTCTGTGGTTCAGATAACAAGGCCGTCTCCATTTCCTCATGCAATTCCTAATAACACACACCAGAATACTACCACCTTAGGATCTGGATTCATTTATGACATGGAAGGTAGAATAATTACAAACAGTCATGTTGTTGGAGATTCTGAATCTGTGGATGTTATGTTGATAAATGGAAGTAGATATGACGCGAAGGTAATTGGCAAAGATGTATTCAGTGACATTGCTGTTTTGGAACCGGTAAATTTTAGCGGACCATTCCAACCACTACAAATCGGTAATTCTTCGAAACTGGAAGTAGGAGATCAAGTGATCGCCATTGGTAATCCATATGGATTGGCGGGTTCGATGACATCTGGAATAGTGAGTCAGTTAGGGAGACTTATGACTGCTCAGGGTACTTCTTATGCAATCCCAGGCATGATACAAATAGATGCTCTCATTAATCCTGGTAACTCTGGAGGACCGCTAATAGATCTAGATTCCAGGGTCGTTGGTATGAACACCGCAGGTATACTATCTGAAAATGGAGGCTTTTCGGGAATCGGACTAGCTATTCCCTCGAACGCAATTACCAGGATTGTCCCATCAATAATTGAAAAAGGAATTTTTAGTCATCCGTGGATGGGAATAGCTGGAGTGACCTTGACAACAGAATTGACTAATCTTTTTCAAAATCTGAGTGGAAATTTCCAAGGTGTGTTTATAGAATCACTCGTGAAAAATAGTCCTGCGGATCTCGCCGGGTTGAAAGGAACATTAACGGATCAATATGGTCAGAAACATGGAGGAGATATAATTACTGGCGTAGATGGGAAGAAGATAATCTTCATCGATGATTTAGTTTCCTACATTGAAGATAACAAAAAACCTGGTGATCAAATAACTATAATGGTTCATCGTAATAGTTCCGATCTTGATCTTAAGATGACGCTCGGTGAAAAACCATTTCCAAGCATAGTAAATAGAACTACGTCACCAAATTACCCATAATTGAGTAATATCCATTTAAAGCATCAAGATTCTGATGAAATCGCTAGAATTAGGATCCATTCTGCTATGCACGTGGATACAGGCGTGACACTAGAGAATCGGATATCTAATGCCGAGAGATTAGATTTTTTATATTTAGACATCCCATTACAATTCGAATAATTCTATTACGAAGAAAGTCCGACTGAGAGATTGTTATGCTGGTTTTCAACCTGGCTAATTAATGTACAAATATCAATTGAATTCCAATACTCCCTACGTACAGCGATGCTAAAATTATGCCTGTGCCTAAACCTATACTCCTCCTTGACATTAAACCTAGAGCAATCAATGTTACAAAAGTAACAAGTGATATTTGAAAAAGCAATAATGGAGTTGGATCTATTGAAGTATAAAAACCTCCATGAAGTATTGCTCCGTAAACGGCAACTGCTAACAACAAGGTATTATTTAATATCTTGGAACCTAATACGTTGGCAATGGCGATAGATGCGCCATGACCGCCCTTTCTTGCCAAAAGCATCAAGGAAATTTTTTCAGGCATCTCTCCGGCTATTGGACTTATTATTACAGCTAAAACCACTGCCGACATACCTACGTCTGCTGAAAATCCTTCAAGCGAATGGATAAAAGGTTCTGCCCCAACAGCAATTCCAATGGTGCCAGCCACAAATATAATAATTGATTTGACCATTTGCCTATCGATCTTTATAGGTCTCCTTAAGAGGGGGTTTAGTTGGGATTCTGCCGAACCTCCTACTGTTTTTTCTGATTTGGTAGTAGTTGGCTTCTCCAGTTCCCTATGGGATTTCTCCTTCGCCATTTCTACAAATGCCATAACAATATATGCAATAAACATACCAAGAAAAATTACGCCATCAATGTAGTTGTAGCCATCGAGAAAAATAACTGCACTAACTACTGCGGTAATTAAGAGGAATATTTTGTCTAACTTGAATGCGGTTACATCGATAGATTTAAGGGGTTTTTTTGATAGTTTTGTAGTAGCTATTAGTAACATAATTGCAAGACCCAGTGTCATCATTAATAAATTACTTCCTAGTCCTGAGGCTATTGCCACGCCGTACGAACCACCTGCCGCGGCGTATAATACAATAACAATTTCCGGTAGTGTCGTGGCTACACTCAGAAGGGTCCTTCCTACGAATTTTGCCCCATACCTGAATGAAAGGTGTTCCGCTCCGTAAGACAGTAGCCAGCTTGAGAAGGTCAGCTCCGCAAGCCAAAGCAACATCATTACTAAATTATTACTGTTCTCCACCAACCGCAGAACAAAGAGAACAAAATAGGGAATATAAATTAAGACATTTTCCCGTAATCAGTATTACTTTCGATATGTCAAGTATTTACTGACTCAAAATAGAGGGAACCAAAGAAGATGCCACACTGTACGAAACACTAGAACGCAAATCTCTTCAAACTACGATCACCTAAAAGTTGGCTTAAACCAATTCCCGGTTCTCTATTTTTATGCTAGTATTTCCATTAGTATTGAACTTGAAATAAATCGCTTTGGGTCATTTTTTCGTCTCGGACATCATCTTAGGTTACAGGTATCTTACTAGTATGTGGCAGCGGTATTTTTAAAGTTACAACGCCATTTACATAGGTAGCTTTGCTGTTAATATTCTCTTCGTCTGTTATTGAAATTGGTAAAGGTATTCTCTTCTCCACATGCACAGGCCTTTGCATATAGTGAATCGTTGTAAATTCTAGTCCTTCTGCAGTTCTTTTTGCCTTGATAGATAATATGTCCTTGTATATGCTGAGATGAATATCTTTTTTCTGAAAGCCTGGTAAGTCAATAACTACTATGAGTTCTGATCCTTCTTCGTAAACATCTACAGGAGGCATTACAAATTCATAGAATTCTCTAGAACGGTTCCCAATCTCTTTAATAAACTCCTTCGCCATGAATTGACCTACACCCATGATATTGGTTGCTATCGTTCCTATAAATTCTTTATTTTTTTGGATCTGGCTGTCTAACTGTGGTGAATAGTTATATGCAGGCATAGAGGCAAAATGATCTTGTATTAGTGATTACAACATATATAGAATATTCTAAACAAATTAGCGATTTCGGAATCAACCAATCACTAAATAAATTATTCAGATTAGGGGAGATTGTTGGAAGACGAAAAGTTATGAGAATTACCAAATCAATAGTAATATTACATCGCCTAATAGGAATAATTTACGCCCCATTTTAATTTTAATCTGATATGGTCACTGCATGATAACCCGTCTTGCATATAGGGCATGACGCATGATCGCAAACACATTCAATGCAGAACTTGTGTGCATCATAGAACGCACATATGCTATCAAAATGAAGACAATTTTCACAGACAACATGCTTGAGACAAGGATCTATCAAGGTAGTTCCAACAGTCAATAATTGTGGTGTATGAACGCCCTATATATGACTAATGTTTTTTTGAGTCAGGGTCATACGTTTCTATTGATTAGGCCGTACATTCCTCTGGATCATGAAATATGTATAGGAAATATTCTACTTTCACCGATAGCATTTTTTAAGAGAATTGAAATTGTTTTTCTTGTATACTTGCCCCAAGTTCCAAGAATTGACATGCTTGCAGGAATTGAACTTTATTCAACGAAATTTGAAGGAATCGGAGGTCATATTAAGGATAAGAATGAAGATTTCGAAGTTACAGAGATCTTACATAATTCAGTATTCGAAAAATTTTCCAAAATCAAAACCAAAAAGGCTAGGTTTCCACTTTATGTTTTAGAGAAAACTGGTTTGGATTCTAATCATGCCTTGATTGAGATCCGAAAAGAGCTAGGGATACATCTGCGATTACTTGGCATTAAGGATTCTAAAGCAGTGTCGTTACAGTATTGTACCAGTGAGCAAGATACCATACAAAATGTTAGCACAAGACACACGAAGCTAAGATTGCTTGGATATACAGAAGAATCTGTCAGAAAATCCCACATGGTTGGTAATAGATTCTATATAAGAATACATGAAGCGAACGATAATAAGATTTCAGATTTTTCTCAAGAATGTCATCTCATACCGAACTTTTATGGCTTACAGCGTTTCGGAAGTGCGCGGCTAGTCACACACTTGGTAGGCAGACAAATACTTAAGCGAGATTTTCGAGGTGCCGTGGATTTGCTGCTTTGTTACACCACCGAATACGATTCAGAATTCAGCAAGGAAATAAGAGAGAGATGCCAGGATCCACAAAATTATCAGTCCGTATTGCGAAATATTCCCCGTGGAATGGACATAGAGCGGCTGATTTTGACTTCGCTTGTGAATGGAAAAAAGCATATTTCAGCCTTGCGGGAGATACCAATCAACATTAGGCGATTATTCGTTCATGCTTACCAGGCATATCTTTTCAATAAGTGCTTGAGCACTGGCATAAAGCAAGGAGAAAATGTTACCGAATGTAAGGTCGGAAATTTATGTTTTGAAATTGAGGATCAATTTAATTTAGGAAAGTTACGAAAATTTGTTGATAGCATGGATCCTGACAAGGTGGTTCCAGCCACACAACTTGCTGGTTACTCGCTGCGCAAGGCTAAGGATAGATTCGAAGAAATAATGTTTGGAATGCTATCAGAGGAAGGCTTGACACCCAGCAACTTCTTCTTAAGGGAGATGCAAGAATTGAGTGTTGAAGGAGGTTTTAGACAGTTACCCCTTATGGTAAAAGATATCGATTACGAAAAGACTGGAGGAATCAAGTTTAGGTTACCAATAGGCGCGTATGCGACAACGCTATTGCGAGAACTAATGAAACCAACAAATCCGATTAAGGCCGGCTTTTAGGATAAAACAAAAATGGTTTCCAGATCTAGAATTAGATGATTGAGTTTAGAAGTTAGATGATTGAAAGAAAGGAAATACCCGGTATGTTTGATTCGCTGTCACTAGGTTGTCTTCCTGCTATCTGGATAAACTTGGTTCGGCATTAGGCCAAAATCGAATACTTTATAAGTTTAGTTGTAATCTTGCTTAAGCCCAGTTAAACAATTTGTACCAAACATAAATATCACTAAATGCACCTTATTTTTTATGCTTGGCAGTAGAGACTTTCCGAAGCTAATACAAGATAAATTGCTACAAATTTACTGTGCTGGGGTTAAGCATAAACAGTTGGACGCTGATACAATTGATGTAGCAGAAGCAATCCAATGCAATAGATTATCTTATTATGAGAGGACTGAGCCTGAAAATGATGCCCTTCCACAGATAATTCAGAGAATTTTAAGACTAGGCTTTCGAGATGCTATGGGAAGTAAAGCTGCAGAATACAAGGTGGAAAATCTAACTTTAACTGTGACTCCTGACCTAGTTTTTGAAAAAGACTTCGTCGTCAATTTCTATCCTGTTTCGACTCTTCCCGATTCACTTCTTCCTGAGGATATGCTCTATACAAACGCATGTTTGTTTGCTCTTGAACGGGAGGTAGGATTAGTTGTCTATTTCACACAAGACGGACAACAAACGCAATTTTTTGTAGGAAAAAGCAACCGAATGTTTGAACAGGTCGTAAGAAGGGCAAGAATTCTTAGTATATTACTGGGAGAACGAAAGACGCCAGTCATAGAGCCAAGTCGATATTGTCTTACTTGCAAATACAATGATAGGTGTTTCCCGCAACAAAAGGATACCGGCCCCCAACTGCTGGAAGGCCTCTTTAGTTTGGGCAAGAAATAGCAACTGGAGTATTGGCAGTATCAAAAATAGAGGAGGCAAGATTGCGCGAAACAGCAAGATAACGATTGTAGTACTTATCCGTTGTTCTGAATCAAACTTCTAATTATCTATGTTCCCAAAATAATTCAGGAATTGGGCGCTAGCCGTGACTTTTTCTGTTGATTATATCTTCTACTTCTTGCACCAAAGACTACCCCTCCTAAGATAACGAACATTAATGCTGTTATTGCATAAGCTATCAACAGATCGGCCATGCACAATCTTTGCTAGACTAGAATATTTTTGTTTCTCTTCTTCGAGAATCTTTTTTGCAAGCAGAAAAAAGGACCGGTAGACAGATACTTCAATTCACAATTGACCTAATGGTTGGATCGACACTTTGTCAAGGGAAGGTAAGAGAATAATTATTCTCTCCGCCTGATGACTGAAAACTAGAAGTTTGCTTGTAAGAAAATGTCCCATTTATAATATAATGTTGGGTGTTCCCTACTAGACCATCCAAGTTAGTTTGACTCGGCCCTTCTCGTTCGATTACTTTGCTATCCTTAAGCATTATACTGCCATTCCCTACAATGGGGAAAATGTTAGCCTGGGAACCCACAAACCCTGTAGGTTTTTCACCAATGTCTCCTGAGACTATCCTTCCAGAGTTGGTAAATAAATTGTAAGAAATAACTTCTAACATCACAGTAGCTTTGTTCGGATTAAAAATGTCAAACGTGACATTCATGTTTGCCCGATTCATATCTACAGGTTCTACATGAACATCCTTAATTGAAACAACTAGGGATCGTGCATCTCGCAATGCCTCTTCGTTAAAAATCTGTTCACCTAAGTTGACTGACGGCAACTTTACACTTGAGAAATTTCCAACGCTTAGGCCAAAGTTATTGATAACTAATATTAATCCCAATATCGCTATTATCGTAACTCCAGAGGCAATGTACACAACCCTTCTATTCAATTACTTAACAGAGAGTTACTGTGAAGGTATAATAATTTATGTTTAACATACAGATAATTGAAACAACCGCTTTATGCCAGATAAGATGAGCCATGAGATTTTCACTAATTTGAGTGATAGCTACACAGAATGAACTTTATAGATGAACTAATGACAAATTCTGATGACTTGTTTAGCCTATCTAAACACTTTTAGTGTTATTGTGATAGTGGTTGGTTCGAGTAAAGACCAAAAAATTATTTAATGAATAAATGAGTGCGAACTGTGATTGACGTGAACAATTTTCTTACAACTTCTGTGAGCATCCCAAATATATGGACAATTTCATCAGAGGATTACTAAATCTAATGATAATTCCAAAATCAATCATCTGCGGACACATAGAACTAAAAGATACTTTTCGAGATTCGCTAAACAAATGGACAAATGCGAGCCCGTAAGTAGTTAATTGCAGTCGACAAACTTTGTACGCCAAATTTAGGACAATGGAGTTTACTGAGCAGTGAGTATCATCCTCATTCGTTCGTAGGAATGATGTTATGATTGATATTACAATAAAATTAATTTCGGAAGAATCTGTCAAAATGTTCGACAAGCTAGCAATTAACCCATTAAGAATTCTGTTGCCATCTCGAGGGTTCAAGGCTGACAGCTTGTGTCAAAAGACAATTAGTATTAGACACGTTAATACAAAACGTCGCTTTACTAGTTTTGAATTAATTGTATCTATTAAATTAATCATAACAAAAGTAATACCTACAGGAAGAAGAACTCCACTGTAAGTATTCTTTTTAGTGAGTCAAAATTGTCAGATAGCATACTTGCACTGATGTCGCAAACATTGGGTTATGCTGATGTCGCAAACATTGGGTTATGGAAAATGATTTAACTCGTTTGAGATTTGATAAGTTAAACCCTATAACTCTAGCTACTTGCATTCACAATGATAACAATAGTAAAAGAGTTGAGACACATATCGATTGATAAGAAAAAACTGTATTTCTAATAACCTCCAGAATCCAAAAGTGAGGCCAAGAAAAGAACAGATACAGAAAGGATGACAGTTACTCTACCAAGAATCATTATTCTTGATCTTACAGTACTAATTTGTCCTTTATCCATTTGCCGCATGCTTAATTTTCGTTCTGTATCCTTGTTGATTGTCTTGACATGAAATACATACGCGATTATTATGGTTACTACAAGTATTATTTTGATAAGAAGGATCATTCCATATTGGGATTGCCATAAACTTTCTGGATTTGCCAAGAATGATCTTCCATTGTAAATTCCGGTCCCAACTAATATCATGAAAGAAGGAATTGCTAAGTTATTGAACCTTCTGCCAAACTTGATCATCAAAAGCAATCGTTCTTCCGTACTAGATGTTACATTCTTAAGGGCCGGAGCCAAGACAATCCCAATAAAAATTGAGCCACCTACCCAAATTGATGAACAAATAATGTGTACCCAAGTCGCTAAGGCCCCTTCAAAAGACATATCATTCAACTTGTAAATTGGTTGCCATATTATATGTTGCAATTTTTACAATTTCACTGACCTTATCAATTAATAGCAGAGGTAGGGTATTTTTTTGGTGGACCGAGACAAAGAGATTGGCGCTCGCCGACTAGGAATATATTTGAGACACTCAATCTCACGTACATGTTTTTGAGCGCAAGACGAGTTGTCTTGTTTGGCGTAATTGCAGCAATAGTGGCTGTTATTGTCTTACTTCCAGCGATCCTAGCAACTCTATCTGGACAAGGTATTACGGACATTAAAATATCGCTAGACAGAGTTGAACAGATGAGCCTAAATGATGCAAACAAAACGATTTCATTGAAGGTAGTATTTGCATACTTTAACCCTACTGACAGAGCACTGACTACCTCTAGAATTGATTACAATTTGACTGGAAATGATATTTTATTGGGTACTAACACTTTATCATACGAGGATGTTCCCCTAAATGGACGTCCACAACTATATCCTGGAAAGACGATTTTGCTCCAATCTACTTTCGTATTTATGCCTTCTGCGAAAACTTCATTTCTATACGAAAAACTAGGCAAGGACCCAGCTGTTGTACGTTCAATGACTTGGTCAGTGAAAGGAGAAGCACAAATCGATTCGGCCTTTACAACTTTGCCTAAAGCATTCGAAAGCAGTTTACCCTGACTATACCAACAAACTTTTATCCCGACTGGGATATCTCTAGGTCGCCATTCAGCCTCTTGCCACCTACATTTGCCACTGTTTTGTCAAAACTGGCAATTACCCATTCTTCGATCCAGCTGCACCTAGACGGGCTGTATTGTGTCATTTCATCTTCGGAAGAGCAAGAGTGCTGATACGAACAACTGAAGCACGGTGCTCCTTCTACGGAAGTGATCTGCACAACCCTTTTCTTATGACCGTCAACCATAGGTGATTTCTTTACAATAAGTTTGTAGGTCCATCTTCCTTTGTGAAGTACCTTCTCCCTGGATATCAGTGACTGTTTTTCTAGGTTGCCTGCCAGCCTAGAACCGTCCCTACTATCTAACGAAAATTCTCTGCAGATTTCAGTCTGAAAGACACCTTCATTGCCACTCTTAAGTATGGCTGCAAGCACATGATCAAACAGTTCGTGTTTATTTCGCGTTAAGGATCTTGAATTCAGCTACATCAGGCATAAAAGATAATGACTTTAACCAATCCATGATATAAAAATCTTGATATTTTCTAGACTCGTCAAATACAAATATTTGATACAAAAAACATGCGGTCACCGGGATTTGAATTCCCGCCCCAACTTCAAATTAAAGATGGGGTCCCGGGTTGCGGGCTTTCTTCATCTGCATCGACGAATATGCAGTACTTGGAAGGCCAGTGTCCTAACCAAACTAGACGATGACCGCGTATCAAATTATATCCGGCTAGCATGAGGATATTAAACCTTAGGATTAATTATATAATCGGTTAACTGTCTTTTTTATCAGGGAAGATATGATTTAGTAACAAATCTAATGCTTTATTTTTTGCTTTTTCCTTGTAAAACTCAATTCCTTTTCTGGGCGTCTCCCTTTGTTTCTCTTCAACTATTTCGTCCATAGGTCTGTGGTCCAATGCGCCCTCAAAGTGCGTTTGATATCCATCGAACTTTATCTCGATAGCATCGTAAATTTCTCTGTACCAATGAGAGGCAATCACATAGACTGTTGGCGGATTGGCTCTTTCTTTTATAATCTTTAAAACAAACTCTAGGGCATCGGCCAACGTAGATTTGTCTGAAACAATCGTAACCTTTGATCCTTCGATGTAGTTACTAGTGCATAACATTTGTTTTATTTCGTTTCCCAGCCTTGCATCTGAAGAAACAAGAAGAATCTCAGTTTTGAGCTTATCGGGCTTTGATTTCAAAATTCTACCATAAACGCTTGTACATGTTATTAGTCTTTCATTTAAATATCCGGGTATCCCATCAGTCTTTTTATCATCGGCCTTAAAATTAGCATATAGTACTATTAAGTTTCCTTCAGAGAATCTTGCTTGGGGCAATTTACTAATCATTCCAGCTAATTTAATCGATTAAAAGGAAATACGGTCGTATTAAATTTCCGGTAATATAACAGGATAATTTCTAATGACATATTGTGACCTACCATCGAGTAACCCTCTTGGGAGATATTAACTGTCGTTCAAGATCGTCAAGTCTTTGTACTGCTTCCTGAATTTGCCTGAAATCAGAATAGGAATCATCATGTCTTATCTTTTGCATTATTGCGATGACCTCTTCTGCAGTAACTCCATGCTTCATATCATATTCTATTTGTTTGGAACAACTCGTGACGTTACTATACTTTTTAAAATTTCTTTTCTCAAAGGAAGAGGCATCGTCCGAAAGTCCCTTAATGTAGCGAAGAATAACCTTTTCAACGTGTTCAAGATGCCAGTCTCTCATTGCAAAGTTGTTGGGCTTCATCCTTGCTATCTCTGCTTATATAATTGAAAAGGATATTTAAGGCATTAGACACAGGTTATCCAGCACGTATTGGATATCTGTATTCTGACTACTATTCTAATATCAGAGACCCGGTAAGATTTGAACTCAGAAATTACAGACTTATTATTAGTAGGATATTACTTGTAGAATGACAGTCTATTTTAGATCTAGAATCCTATTATGCAAAAATATCTTAGCTTGGTCTGGCAAAATTACATAGCTACATATTCAATATAACTTGGCCTTGAACAAACCTACACAATTGCTCCCATGACAACAACCTATCTTTGATCATGCGTCAAAGGAAGTGGGATTTAGGGCTAATCACCGTTTAGTATCAGACTGATAAATCGCAAGATCACAGGTAATAACTTAACTTGATTTTTTCCAGTCCCGGGATTCTAGCAATTTCAAATCTCTCTTTCTCCTTGAATTTGCTGACTGTTGCGTCTATTCCAAGCTTTGTCGTTAGCAAGTTTTCTTGATCACTTGAAGGATCCAGACTTGAACCTTTGGCATTGCGCACGATTATTAAATCTCTATCAGCTTGACATCTAGTTGCTATTGCGTATTCCACCTGGATAGGATCTTTTGGATCAATGTCATCATCGACCACGATAGCCATCTTGAGCGAGGGGTGTGCAGCAAATGCAGCTAAAATAGCATTCTTTGGCTCGCCTTCAAGTCTTTTCTTGATCTGGATCACTGCGTGAAGCCAATTGCATCCGCCCTCTGTTAGATGTACATTCTCCGTGGTAGGAACAACGTTTTTTACCGCATGATGGATTCTGGATTCAATAGGAATGCCCATAAGTAAGCGATGTTCACCATATCCAGGAAGGATATCGTGGTAAATGCACTGGTCACGATAATATATTCTGTCCAGTTGAAAAATCGGTTGACTGCGCTTCATGTCATATGTCCTAAGCATCTCAACCATGGATTCGGACTTGGCCTGATCTAGAAGTATTCGTCCTTCCATGAGGATTTCCGACCGACTTGGGACCTGCAGACCAGAGAGGGGAGCCTTGGTAACCAAGAGTCGTCCACCCATCAGAGCATTAGCAATTCCCAACTCATCTTCGCCATAAGATGCTTGGTAGGCAGATGCTATGGATATGGCCGGATGAGCACCGATAACTATCGAAACACGTAAGTCTTCTCCATGTTCTTTAGCGTAGGAATAACACCTATGAAGATGTCGTCCTTCAACCATTCTGATCACCATAAAAGTATCGTTTAACCTCAACAATCTATGAGTGGATAAATTCTGGGATTCTGTTTCCTGGTTCTGCACAAATACCAAAGAGGAAGTTATATACGGGCCAAAATCTTTCTCAAAATGAGTAACAATAGGCAAATCAAAGAGATTCTTGGCCTTCCTTTTCCAAATGACATCCTGAGAAGACTTTGGAGTAATTGGCCTCGAAACAGCTACATTTATCCTTTCATCTATATGATCTTCGCTTCGGGCACCAATTGCAAGGGCAATTCTTTTGCGAGTCCCCAAAATATTAGCAGTCAACCTTAATTTGCTGTTCCTTATCGATTCAAATAGTACTGCTTTTCCCTTGTCCAGCCTACTAACTATTGCTGCAATTTCATACTTCGGACTTACTGTTTTGTTAATGGTGACAATTTCTTTCGAATGGTCTAATAAGTTTAGGAATTCCTCTAATCCTGAAAGAACATTGATTTGTTTATTCCTAGTCATTTTATCTTATATTATAGTTTCATCTCTTAAAGAATTTGAGAATTTCATCCGTAATGTCTTCCATGTCTGAATTATTGAGCTGATTCTTAGAACTGAAATTCACTATGGCGAGTCCGTTTATCATCGAGGCAACACGTTCAGAAACTGAGTTTAAGAACAACGAATCGGTAATACTCGGTATAACTTTGGCAGTACGAACACTGTTGGCGAATGATGTCGACACATATAAGCTTCCTAGTCTGTGCAAATCTTCAGATATTGATAAAACACAACCGTTTTGGAAATCTAGATATCTTACTAAAAAAACCCTGCCGGTTCTAGAGGTTACTACAATTTCTTTACAATTTTGGGAAATTGCTGTGTCAGTCATTAGAATATGTGATTTTTAATGTACTGCCATTGAAGTAATTATGTTCGACAGTTGTTGATCTTTTCGTGCTCGCAGCTTGGCCTTGTATTTCAAATTCCTTGGCTTCGTCCTAAGACGATATCCACAACAAGGACACCACAAACCGTCCCATTTTATAAATATCTCACATATCTGACATCTCTTTTGACCACTAGCGTATCTTCCATGCCCTACAGGCTTTTGTGCTTTATGTCTAGTGCATATTCCTTTACAACTCATCTCAAAAATCTATATTCCTCTATAATATATTATCATGTTTATTATTTAAGGATATTGCAAAAATTCTATCTTTGACACGTTAGTTATGTCAATATTAGACATAACATTGCAATATTGTTATTTGACATTCTGGATTCTTTTTTTTCCGGTCAGTCGAACCACTATTATTCATCTCTTTTCATATTTGTAGACACATACCTATCGTGATTCCGTAGAATAATTATTTTAATCTCAAAGATGGAAATTGATTATAAGGTGTAACCTTTTTTTAATGCGATACTCTTTGCAGAAGACTCGTCTCTAATTCCTCTTCTATTAGAACTACTCTTCCGCGAAGTACCAAACTCGTCTACTATCTCTACTCTAACATTGTTTCGGAATCGGGTCTTAATTTCAGAGGCAATACAATGGGCTATTGAAGTGTGTCCGTCTCCAATTCTAACAATTTTTTCTTTAGCATGTATCTCTTTTAACAAAATTGTTATTAGTTTAATGGCATCCCGAGTTGAACTTTGCACGGTGCGTTCAAGCTCATCATGAAGATATAATATGTAAATACCAATCCTATGCCCGGGGTCAACTCCAATTATGAGTATATCATCATGAAACTTACCAATCATATTTTTCAAGATCTTTGCCTTAAAGACTATGGGGTATGTGTCAATCTCTGAATAAACAATCACACTCTCCTTTTTTATTATGGGCGCTTCACTCTTAGTTGTAATTATTACTTTTGCATCTGAGAAAGATGCTTCCTCGGGCAGCATGGAGATAAAATTGAGTCCAAAACTCTTTAACATAGTTACAATCCTGTAGTAATCTCTGCCGCTTACAGTTGCTACTATTACCTTCTTAGGAAAAGCAAGAATACTCAGGGGAATTCCATCATGGTCGCGTATCCCAAGATCCTTATTAAATTTTCCTAATCGTCTGAGACTAACAACGCAATTTCTATCTGCAAGAAAATAATTACTAACGAAATGGCCCAATTTTGACAAAGTCGTTTACTGTTCTTAGATGAGAAGGGATTCAATATTGAATAATGCGAGGTTATTCGGACCGAAGTAATAAGTACAACGTGTAGTGCTATTACTCTGGGACGGGTCAAACAAAAGGTAGAGTACTTATGGTTGACGATGAAATTGCCGCACGAACTTTAGGATGTATACTGGAAACGTCTGGGTTCGAAGTTGACATATTCACGGATCCCAATGCAGCATTGGGAAGTTTCAAGATCGCATATTACGACCTTACCGCAATTGATGTTGGAATGCCCGGTATGAATGGATTCGAATTACTCCGAAATTAAGTCGAAAGACAATAAAATTAAGGTGCTTTTTCTCACTGCTTTAAGGTATTTGCATGATTATGACGATTTCAAAACTGATGTATCGTCAAAACTGCATCAAAGACACTTCACTCAAAAACCGGTAAATGATGACGAATTTCTAGACCAAGTATATTGTATCTTATACTAAATAACTTCTTCATTCTTTGCTATAGTTGCTTTTATAAACTTATTTTAATTTCCTTGCTGGACCGACCAAGAGATAGTTGATTATCTTCGAAAAGAAAAGAAGATAAACATAGGTGGAACCACGGTGACTAACCTGCATTTCATGACTCGTTATAATCTGGCAATAATTATAATGAGGTAAACTATGGGTGCTAACTGTCCTATTCGCGGTAATTGGCTGGGCGAGAGATTTCTTGTAAGACATAATGAAACAGAATTTCGTTGTTTCACCTGCGGTCATACGGAGTTTTATCGCTAGTGTTATATTTAGAATAGTTACTTTTTGTGTTATGCTTTGCCTGTGAAGACTGATTTTAGCACAATTTCAACGCACTTGTTAAACGACGACTCAATGTTAGTTCTGACTTTAGTCAAGTTTTGATCAGCTTCTTCCAAAATTTTAGCAGATTCCTTCTCAGCTTCTTCCTTTGAGATATTCATTATTTTCCCCGCTTCTTCTTTAGCAATTTCAATGACTCTCTCTCGTATGTTGGAGATTTCCTGTTCTGAGTGAACCATGAGGCTCTTCTTCATTTCGTCCACTTTTGATGTAAGACTATCAATGTCAGACTCCAGCTCTGAAAGAGCACTTACTATACTTTCCACCGATGACATTTATCCCGTTCGAATGAATTATTCAAAGTATATATTAATTGATTGGTTCCCCAAATGAATTCTGGAAAAATGACACTCGTACACCAAGTAAACCAAAAAAGCACAGTAAGCAGTATTTTCTCATCTACTAGTGCCTTGTAGTCTGATTTTAGACAGGTTCCGATCGAGCAGCAACGAAATAATTAATTATATATCTAGCAACTTATGCGAATTGTCGACCAACAACTCTTTTGAGTTTGTAACATATGGAATAACCTTCAGATATCCAGTTCTATTGCTCATGTCTAATGATTATGTCGTGAGGCCTAATATCGCTTGAGCTATGTCTCCCTTGGACTCTGTCAAAGCAATTAATGCCTTCTCTTTAGATACCGAGGCCTGTTGCATTACTAGTATGACATCTTCTTCTTTGATTGATGGCGTTTCCCTCTGAGATTCTTCTACACTCGTTGCAACTATCTGAAAAATTGTACTATCTTTTCCCTTCATTTCGATAACCTGAGGTTTAGGTAGGTAGAACTCTTTATTTTCAGTTCTAATTATTACTTCTTCTACATTCCCCAAATCCTTCATTTCAAGCCCCATTTTGTCCAACATACGCCTCATGTCACGGTTGCCTGATCGCATCATTTCAACTCATTCATTAATAGCTCTACTTTTTAATCCTTTTCTGATTTTAATTGCAATGCCCCTCTTGACGTTCGACTTAAAGCAGAGAGAATAAATCAATGATTTTCCTACTGCCAGTATTTTTCCATCATTATCTATTACCACGCACTCTGAGCCGACCTTGATGTTGGAACCTATCCATAGAATATGTTTACAAAATAATGATTTTCCTTCTCTAATAAACGGAATAACTTCATGCTTCGGAATGACGCAGTTTTCCCGAAAATCTATAGTTTTAAAAAGAGCTTGCGCTCCTTCGATGGTTAGGGCAATGCCACCGTCAGACCTGAGTGTGCCAAAGCTAAAGTCTTTTGAACCAAAACTTTTGATTCTCCCTGTTTTTTTTGAATAAATGAAGTGAAGCTCCGTCAATATGTCAGATGACTTAATATTGAATAACAAATCCAGATGATGAATTACAATATCTTTTGCGAACGAATCAGCCAATCTTATAGCTGGTGAAGTTCCGGTGTTTTAAATATGTCGAAAGAAACTTTTGAATATACCATTTACCAGCCACTCTCTACCATCGACACATTTCACTAGATTATTATGTACTCTTGTGATGGCTTATACGTTGAGATTCCATACAATCATTGTTATTCTACTATATTAACAACTCACGTAGACATTCGGAACAAACAATCCATTATAATGATTAAATTTTACTGGGAATTTTCTTTCAAATTGGGCATCTTACATGCTAAGAGACCATTCTCTTTCACCTGATTTGCTTGGTAAATTTCCTTTCCCATAATCATCGAACATTTTCCCAAAACCAATTTTCTCGACGTCGAAGTGTTGTGCATTATATGGTAGTATCTCCTTTATGGATGAATACAGTATAATTATTAAAGGAGATAAGATGATTGACATCATTTCCGCTTCAAGGTATCATTTGTAGTGATGAATACCTCGCCAGTCTATTTTGGAGAGAAAAGTGATAATGTAAACTTATTTTCTTTAGCCTTTTTAATCCTTACACACTAGCAAAGAAGATCTGATTTGAAACCAAATCGTGAGTTGGTATTGTCAAAAGATGATTGTAGAGTACATTGAATTGACGTTTAAATGGGGACGTACAGGATATCATTCACCTTGAGAAAAGCTGCCATTCAAGTGCCAGCTTGTGAAACGGCTGAAGATCTAAATATTTTGCACCTCGGATTTGATAATACTGATTCTATTCAAGGAAAATGTACGACGCACTTGGCCTTTAAAATAACTGATTACTTGCTTAAAAAAAATGAAATAAAGTTTGTTGATTTTCCTCTATTGATTAGACTTAATCCTAATATTCCGTGGAAAACTAGGGGAAATGGGGCTGTATGTTTACGGATCGCAACTAGAGGAAGCGAACACATTATCGATTACGTCAAAAACTTCATTTCTGTAAATTCGGACATTAGCAACGGTGCTAACCCTGGTTTCGTCGCGTATGAAGGGGTTACTATTCCTACTAGTGTGAGACAGTTTAGTCGAACGGCTCTATACAACGTATTAAGTTTGAATGACGCAGAAAAAATAATTGAAAATGAGTCTATTCAATGTTATAAAAGTGGAAATGGCCACGGATCCATTGGGGCCCTCGCTGCCATAGGCTGTTTATTGGAAGGAGACCATACGTTTGAGGCAATCTCCTACAGAACCGAAGAAAACGTAGGTACTCCAAGGTGGCTAAAAGAACAATTAGTGCTTAAAATGAGCGCTGTAACCTTCCCACGTACTTTTAACAATATTGATGCAGTACATAAACGGATTTTGATTACCCCTCACGGTCCCGATCCTGTGTTCTGTGGAATTAGGGGTGAAGATCCTATCACAGTTCTGAAGTCATTACTCTCCTTACAAACCACTGAGATATTGGAGGGTTACTTGGTTTTCAGAACAAATCAGGGCACTAATATGCACTTGCAAAATCAATTGGTTTTTTCTCAAGTGAAGCCCTTCATGGCAGGGTACGTTCGAGGTACAGTAAGCAAAATTCCGTATGTACTTCAAGGAGGCCATGTTTTATTTGAGATCTCTGATATTGCTAGAGATACATATCCTGTTGCAGTATATGAGCCCACTGATCTTGGAAGAATTGCAAAACAACTTGTAATTGGAGATGTTGTTGATATTGGATTTGGGGTTAGGGAAGAGCAGAGAGGCCATTCTAGGATTTTGAACTTAGAGTACTTGGCCGTTCTAAGACTGAATTCAATTGTCCATACTCAGAATCCTTTATGCAAAGTATGTAGAAAACGTATGAAATCCGAAGGCAAGGGTAAGGGATATCAGTGCAAGGAGTGCAAAATTAAAACCATCGAAAAGTATAATGTTACTGTGAAACGTGATATAGTTGCAGGATTCTACTTATCCAGCAATAAATCACATCGTCACTTAACAAAACCCTTGCATAGGTTTGGACGAGAAAATTCATATCCGTACGTGCCAGGAATATATCCATTTCCTAACCCAAACTTGTTTCATCGGAAAGGACATCTTAATGGTCGAATTGAATGCCGGAGCTTTTAAAGATAGCGGGGGGTTGATTTGAACCTACGGCCACTGAGGAATACTGAAGTGGAAACCGCTCTGCGGGTTATGAGCCCGCCGGGATAACTTTGCCTCACCAAGATCTGGCTTCCCCACCCCGCTGTTAAGAAGGTCCGAAGAAGGGAAATATATCTCTGTCTCTATCGGGTCAAATCAGAGAAGTAATGCAGGATCAATTCTTTAGTTATTTACACCAGACACATGGTATTCTTGGTCAAGCGGAGTGTATATCTGATTGGATCCCTGCTCTCTTTCGGTATGTTCTTTTATTATGCCTTCAATACAAACCTTGAGCCATCTTTTCCAGTAGGCGTCATAATCCAATGGTTTCGCCATGTCAGTAGATTGAATGTTTATTTATATTACACGATTATGTTATGTTTTTCGGTCCATGTAGACTCAATCGAATTTAAATTATCCCCGTATTGGGTCTCACTTGATGGGGTTTACCGTCTCGTTAATTACTTGCAATAGGTGCGGGGGATGGGATTTGAACCCATGAACCCCTTAGGGATGAGGTCTCTCAGCCAGTAAGGATCGTCTGAGCATCGTGTTTCAAATTGAAACTCACGCCTTTGACCTGGCTTGGCAACCCCCGCTTCGATCCATCAACGGTTCTAACCATATATATTCGATAAATTAACTGACCACAAATGCCAAATGAAAATACTTCTAATCATGATAATGAGTTGAGAGGTAATTGCTATTCTGGGCTATGAATATTGGTTGTAATTGGAAATCTATATTATCGGTCTTCTACCCTTACTTTCTTGCCTGCTTGACTAGGAATTATGCTCATTTTGGCATTCTTAAAACATCTGTCCAGTTCTCTCCCTTCAAAAAGTCTGTCTAGGAAAACTGCCAGTGCTGCAACTTCTGAGTGTGGTTGATGGCCGATTGCTACATTGTAATCTGCCATAGAATAAACCTCGCGAGGTACCTTACTGGCACCAACCACGACCAATATGTTACTTTTGTTCTTTATCTGAGGTAACGTCTTATTTAAATTGATTCCGTACATAGTTAAATGAACTACATTTCCCGCATTCCTTTTCCAAGACTTAATTAAAGATCTCCAGTCCTTAACAAGTTCTACCTCAAATTCTTGTTGTCCACCCCATCTTTCATTCATATCCTGAATCGTGTCAACAATACGATTGTCTGAATAAGCCATGTAAATTTTCTTGCAGCCAAATGCTCGTGACACTAATGCAACGTGGGTACTAGTCCTATCATCTCTAACCAACCTATGCCCTAATCGAAGGACCGAAACTTGGAATGGATATTCACGATCGTTATCAGTCGTCAAACAGTTTTAATTCCAATATTTTTAGTAAGCTTTCCATGTTAATCCCGGTTTTTGCTGAAATCATAGCACTTTTATGAACCGAATTGGGAATGTCCAAATTTTTTATTCTCTTCTTTACCAAATCCTGATCCACCAGGTCCACCTTATTCAACACATAAACTATCTTACCAAGCGGAATTCCTAAATGATTCATTACTATAAGACTACTCGACAGTTGTTTCCTTATAACTTCGTATGGATGACTCACATCCAGCACAAGTAATACTAGACTTGAAAATGTTAGATCTTGCAATGTTGATTTGAATGCGTCTACCATATACGCTGGAAGCTTGCTGATGAAACCTACAGTATCGGATATGATCACCTTATTGTCACTAAGTTTTATGGCACGGCTCATAGTCGACAGAGTTGTAAATAATCCAGAATCCACAAATCTTGATTCACCAGTAAGCCGATTGAACAATGTCGTTTTCCCAGCAGAAGTATATCCTGCGATTGAAATTGTTGGGAATCCTTGCCTGATTCTGCCTATACGGTGCAACAGTTTTTTATTCTCCTCCTTCATCAACTTCCTCTTGAGAACAGTAATTCTACTTTTGATGTCTAGTAAATGTACATCTGCATCATATTTTCCTAAACCCAGAAAACCTGGCTGTTCTCCTTTCTTGGCGAGTCTTACTTTTTCCTTGATTCTAACGACATCATAATGCAATTGGGCAAGATTGACTTGAATCTTCGACTCTTCTGTGTTTGATCTAAGGGTAAACATCTGTAGGATTAGTTTTTCCCTATCAATGATGTCAACCTTACAAAGGTGTGCCAAGTTATATTGCTGAGTGGGTTTAAGCACCTCGTCAAATATTATGAAATTTAGTTCACGAAATCTAACGATCTCTCTTAGTTCTTCGGCTTTACCTTGGCCAACGCCATATTTTGATCTAGTTAGATGGCGTTGAGTAATTATTTCTTTGATTGAATATCCTGCAGATTCAGCCAGTGATTTAGCCTCTTCTGCAACATGGTCGACAGGGTATGTTATCAGTATTGCATCCTTACTTGTTACCTTCATTCATTTTCAGCTACGTACAGTTTAATTCCTAAGAACCGTTCCAATTTTGTTGCAAAGTTTCTGTCCGGTTTCAAACTACCTGTTTCAAACCTCCGTAGTAAAGTGGCCTTTTCTTTTAACATCGATCCTAATTGTTCGTGCGTCAAATTTTTCTGCATTCTGGCATTTCTTATAACGGCAGCGTAGTCCTCAACTAATATGATATCGTCCATTATTTGATATCTATTTGTACGAGGACTTTGAAACTTCTTTGATTTAGAAAGGTTCTGAATTGCCGGTTTACTAACCGGTTTGCCTCTTTTTGAACAATTCTTGCAGACAGTTAACTGCACTCCGTCTACCAGAACATCCACTTTATCATAAGACAAGAGATTGCCACATATTTCACAAGATGCCAAGATTAATTCATTAATACTCAGGATGATTTTATCTTTTTCAGGAGATATGATTTCGCATGCCTTTCAATTTTTCAAACAATTATATCCGAATCAGGCTAATGTCCAAGTTACACAATGGATCTGACTTTTCTACTCGCAAAAAGCGAATGATGCAAAAATCCCCAAGCTATTTGCGCAGGTCATCCTCTAACCAAGATTTCACGTCCATAGTGAAAAAACCGCAAAGGAATGCAATTTCGATCAAGATATAATGCGCCACAAAAGGGGCAAAAAATAATTCTCTATACCTGAGGATTTTACATATAATCTCAATTTGAATCCGATCTAATTCTATTATCCAAATATGAGATCCATGGAATAACCTGTTCTTTCTCTAACATTACCATCATGACATTTGCCTGACTAAGAATTGCGGTACCATCTTCAGGGTAGGAAGCTAAGGATACTACCCTCTTTATTCCTACGCTTATAACCATCTTGCTACATTCCAAACACGGCGCATAAGTTGAGTAAAGAGTAGATCCAGTTGTTGTACTTCCTATACCAAAAAGCGCGCATTGCATAATAGCGTTTGCTTCAGCATGAGTACATAAACATCTATCTAGATTATCACCGGATTTGATCAAACCTTTTTCCCTTTCCAAACAACGGGGGCAACCACCCTCGAAGCAATTTATTATTCCTGTCGGCGTTCCATTGTATCCCGTGGCAATCTGTCTATTCTCTTTTACTATCACACATCCTACGTGGCGAGTAAGGCAGTTAGATCTAAGCTTGGCAACCTCCGCTTGAAGCATAAAATATACATCCCAATTAGGACGAGAAGTCATGATTCATACTAAAAGTTCAGCCGAGGGTATTTAACAGATACTGTTAGTATGAATATCTAATTGTCTATAACGATTGGTATTGACTACAGCAACAACCGAAAAAAATCTCAAACACTAGAACGCTGTGCTAATCGATTGTACTTTATACTTAAAGCCCATTTGACGGAGTGCTTGTTGAAATTCAATTTTATCGCCTGTGACAAAGACAAGCATCTTCCCTGTACCCGTCTTTTTCGAAATCCCAGTATCTTTCAGGAATTTTTTTACATCTTTTGCAGTATTGTGCGCAGGGTCAACAAATTTAATCGTTGAAAAGAGGGATTCGAGATAGTCTTTAATCAATGGCAAGTGGGTACTTGACAGTGTGATAACATCTATAATGTCTTCTGCCTCCGGTTGGAAAGTACTGTCAAACACGGCTTGTCTAATTTCATTGCTAGCAAAAAAAGAACCATCTTCTATGACGCGGATCAGAGGCGATGCATTTATTCTCGTGACAAATATTTTCTGAGGAACCTCTCTTGCGATCTGTTGTCTCAGCTGAATACTCCTCAGTGTTGATTCTGTAGCCATTATACCTATATGCTTCTTTTTTGTTAATCTGGCTGCCTCAGCAAGTGGTGGTTTAACGCCCATAATTGGAATGGAAGTGCATTCTCTAATGTTCTCAAGAACCTGAACAGATGGTGTATTTGAAGCCATTATTATAAGCTTAGGGCTATATGGTTCCAAAGACTTTATCGACTTTATCATGATCTCATTCAGTTGTTCAGGCGACTTAGTGCCATACGGAAAATTTTCCCTATCTGCAAAATAGATTAGATCTTCTGTAGGGATCTCCGCTTTAAGTTCTTTAATGATTGAGAGAGATCCCACCCCTGAATCAAATACTGCAATTGGCCTATTTGACAATTTTCTCCATATTTCAAATTTGGTCCTCTAGTTAAAAGAGTTACTAACTGCAATATCGATGAATCTGTGGTCAATCATCGGGACATAAACATGATGCGAGATATGGGACATCTAGATATTACATATAACAAAGATATAGCACAACAATACCTAAGTTTTAACTTAGTGATAAAGTGTCTGACGGTAGTAATGTACTTGTTCGTATCTATTTTTCCCTACTTATCGATCCATAATTGGGCTAGTTCCTTGAATTAGTTCATTCATCTGGAGATCGAAAGGATTTATCTTTGATCAGAGGCATATACGATTCAACTTTTTCAGGGTCAATAATGCCCTGCATTACTAGTTGACTGCCATCAGCTAATTTTATGTCCAGAGCCACTGCGCTGTACGGGATTTCAAATTGTAATATGGTTTCCTCATCACAACTTTCAAATATTTTATCATAATTGCCGTGTTCGTTACTAAAGCACACTATTTTACTTATTCTTCTTGAACCATATCCAGCGGCTCTACCGCCAGCTGACCCGCGAGATTCTTCCACCACGAATATCATTATAACATTCACGTACGTTTTCGTAAAATCAAGATCTTTTCGACATACCAGAATTTTTCTGTTTTGTTGGCGAAGTTCAGCTTCAATTGTTGACGTCACAATGTAATTACAAGCCAGAAAACGCTATATTTCTCTTATGATGAAGGCATGTTTTGCTATTGGATGCCTTCAAATTTTTTGCAGATTCAAGCGAATCCTGTTTCTCTACCTTGATTTTTCTTTAACTTTCGAACAAGTTCTAATATAGGATCAATATCGTCAGCCTCAGGGTATTTTTCAATGTATTGATTGAACAAATCTAGTGCCTCTTCCTGGTATTTTCTTTTAAGCATAATCATTCCCTTGTCGCGCAATCCGTATTGATCGTTACTATGTATATGCAGAATCATCTCATTAACAAGTTCCGCTTTATCTAGATCTTGACATTCAAAGTAACTAGTTTTTAAGTTGTTTAGCATTCTAATCATGACCTTTGTCACCGAAGCCCTAGCAACAAAATCTCTTGTTAATGATACACTCAATCTTGGTGAAGTCTGATCTAACAACTGTTTCAATGAATAATCATCCATTATTCTCCCTTCATTATAAGGATCAATAATTATTTCACTCTCTCCTTCAAGAATATATTTTATTAGGAAATGGGACGGAAAACTTACAGGTACCAACCTAAAATCCAGAGATTCTGCTACACGCATGTACAAAATAGACAGTGTGATTGGGATTCCAATTTTTCTCCTTATTACTACATTGAGAAAGCTATTGGAAGGATTATAATAGTCATCGTTATTAGGTCTGAATTTTTCCTTTCGGTACAATTGATCGTTTATTCTCTCGATTATTTGTGTAGGACGTGATTGAGAGAAGTTTTCTAATGTCTTGCGAATTTTAAGTCCAATCTGATCAATCTTTGATATTTCATTTCTAACGTCCAATTCTGGGAATGCAATTATCCGTGATAGTTGCAATGCATACTCGGGCAATCTGCAAACATCATCAGTAGCGAGGTCTTTTACTACGCTTTTGTTCCAGTCAAACAAAGCTTTTTGGATTTTTTCACGCATTAAATTGCATTCAGCATGGACATTAATATATCATTTAGACAGTGCTATAGTCAACCGAGATCAACGATGTTGCTGTGCTGGTTATGATTGCCCACATTATGGGAAAGAAGAAATTCAATTTCTAACTACTATTATGCCAACCTTAATAGGGAAAAGTTAGAAATAAGGTGAATGACTGCATACTAAACTTTCGCAAGCATTCGAAATACGTGGGCAAAACAAAGTATAGACACCAACATGCAAATACGATCGTTTAGAAGACTTCGAGGTGATTATCTTTGTTCTAAGAAAGATTATTTTTTAGATAGATAGAAAAAAACTTCTTTTATTTGAGCGTACTAAAATATGGATAGCTATTCACTATATGACTCGCTGACAACAGGATTGAATTTTGAAATTTCAGGGAGATCCGAGATTGCAGGGAAGAGTAGACACAATTGTTCGTGTTTTTTTAAGAAAACTAATCCAGCTTCAGCAGTTCTGTAGAGGCCAGTTACCTCTGAATATTCCATTAGCTTCTTCTCAACTGCTGCTGTGAGATAGCGACTTAGTTGAGAGTGGGAAACACTTGCATTATTCATTATAGTGGTTTTATATTCCCAATTAGATACAGCCGCCCCTAAAATGGCGGCCATTATTTCAATTTCAGATCGATTCTTCATTTCAGAACCAATTGCCATATCAAAACTACAAATAAAAACTAAGTAGATAAGTATGACTATTAGATTGATGGAGAATTGTTGACTAAATATATGTAAACTGAAGGACGAAGTATTTTAGGTAACTTACATTTTTTGTGCTGCCTGATTCTGCTGACGTTGGAGAAATAGATTTTGAAATTTACTTATATTGCATCTTTTGTCCATCTTTGTCTCTAAATGCCGTTCCAAATTCTTTCATCCAAGATAATTGGTTGCTGTCAAAAACAGTGCCATCACGACATACTAGCCAACGATCTATACAGCAACTACCACAAATTCCTATTCCACACTTCATGTATCTCTCCAAACTTGCTTGAACGGGTAAAGATCGCTCTTTTGATATTTCAAAAATTTTCTTCATCATGAGCTCAGGACCGCACGTATAAACACAGTCGTATCTTTCTTCTCCGATAGTTTTTATCATGCCGTCTGAAGCAGTACCTTTCATACCATAGCTACCATCGTCGGTTGTTACTATGATCTTACCTTTGATATCGCTCAAAAACTTTCTAGCATATTCTTCAAAAATGACTTCGTCCTTAGTTCTAGCTCCTATAACCAGAGTGCAACGAATATTTAATCTAGTAATGTTCACAGCCAACCTGAGCAAAGGCACTAGCCCAGTGCCACCACCTATAAGTAAAACATTCGTAAACTCTCTTGATATTGTAAATCTATTGCCATAAGGGCCTCTTAGTCCTATAAAATCCCCGACATCCATTTCAAATAAGGCAGTTGAGCCTATGCCGTGCTTTTTCACTGTGACAGCTGCATGGCCTTCCCTCCGGGATACCATCACACTCATGGGAATCTCTTCAATTCGCGGGATCCACACCATTAGGAATTGGCCAGCACTGGCTATGGAACCTAATCTGTCCTTAAATACCAGAGTTTTTACATTCGATGTTTCCAATACAGTTTCTGAGATACGGGCCACTCTCATCAAATCAATATCTATGGGCAAGTCCTACGATTTCTCCGATGTTTTTTATTCCCTTTCTTACAAGATATCTCTTTAATCCACTTGTAATTCTGTTGAAAAAAGTATCGTCACTATTGCCTAGTATGCTTCCAATCTGAACTGCTGAAGCCCCAGCAATCATATACTCTACTACATCTTCCCAGGATGACACACCACCACATCCTATCACGGGCACATTCAATACTTTTGAAATTTCGTACACGCATCTGATTCCTATGGGTTTGATGGCCTTTCCCGATAAACCACCTATCCGGTTACTAAGTACAGGTATCATTGATTGAACATCAATCTTCATGGCCCTTACAGTATTTATTGCAGTGATCATGTCAGCACCGGATTCAATGGCTACTCTGGCGATTTCAACTACATCCATCGAGCCTATTCCAATTTTCACTGATATAGGCTTACGTGTGTGTCTTTTAATGATTCTTATAATCAAACTAACCATCTCGGGATCATCTCCAATTTCCATTCCCATTTTTGATACATGCGGACATGACAAATTGATTTCATACCCAATAATATTCAAAGAATCCAATAATGATATCATTTTTGGAAAATCTTTTTCTGAAGATCCTACCAAGCTAACTAAAATAGGTACAAACTTATTCCTCATTATTTCGTGAGAAAAAGCATATACACCGGGATTGGATAGCCCTACAGCATTAAGGTAAGTTTTGTTACCTAGGGGGACGATCGTGGGATTAGCATATCCTTTCATAGGGTCCACGCTAATGGACTTGGTCACTATTGCGCCTATGTTATCGTGATATAGCCGTTCAAAAATGTCCTGGGATATTCCTAATATACCTGATGCGAGCATGGTAGGATTCCGAAGCCGCATTGGACCTACATTAACAGAAAGAGTGTCACTCTCTTTTTCATCTTTCAATCATATCCGTTTGAAGCTGAAGTTAATATATTTTAACCTGCGGACATGGATTGGTATCCTGTTAAAAAAATTCTATATTCCAGTGAACTTTCCTGCCAGGAATAAGACAAATATAAAGAAGGCTAGCGTTGCATTGTATTAGTCTTGGCAAAATTTTTTGATCCTCATATTCACATGTACTCTAGAACTACTGATGACTATGAAATGATGGCTAGAGCAGGCATTAAGGTGATAGTCCAACCATCTTTCTGGTTGGGAAGTCCAAGAACTACTACTGGCACATTTGAGGATTATTGGGAACACATGATAACTTTTGAAACGGAAAGGGCAGGTGGTTTTGGCATTGAACAATTTGTTTGTATCTCTGTAAATCCAAAAGAATCTACGGCTCGGCCTCTTGCCTTCCAAGCATTAGAGGCAATGTCAAAATATTTGGACAGGGAAAGGGTGGTTGCGATCGGTGAAATAGGTTATAATTTGATAAATGATGCAGAGGAAGAGTTGTTTGTTCGTCAGTTGGAGATATCCTCAAAGAAAAATATGTTGACCATGATTCACTTACCACACATGAACAAAGCAGAAGGAATAAGGAGAACAGAAAATGTCATAAAGACACATAATTTTGGTTCCAGGTACACTAACAATATTCTAGTGGATCATAATACAGAGGAGACAATTGAAAAGACTCTTGAGCTAGGATTCTGGGCAGGGTTAACTGTTTATCCTCATACGAAGCTATCTCCAGCAAGGGCAATTAAAATCATTCAAAAGCACGGGATAGATAGGATAATGGTAAACAGCGCCGCTGATTGGGGCATATCAGATCCGTTGAGCGTACCTTTGGTGGCTAAAGAAATGAGAAAAAAGGGATTTAGTGCGGAAAAAATAGAAGCAGTAACTTTCCATAATGCTTATGATTTCTTTAGACGATCCCCCAAGTTCACATGGCAACTATGAGAAATATTTTGTCATGAAATTAGTGGGGCATGCTAAGTTACTAGTTAAGGGATAATAATGAAAAAACTGGGGGTCCTCAATAATGAGTACGAATTACGGTGTAACCCCCAGCTCCTACGACTTAATCATATTAGAATCTAAAAATATAAAAAGATTTTTGCAAGCCCAGACAGAGACGGTTGAGCAATCCCAATCTGGACTATGAGTAATTAGAGACTTGAAGGAGAATAAGAACGTTGGTAGAACTAAAAACTGGTGAGTCATGTGTGGGATACGGTCCGGACTCACCAGTTGTGAATGAGGAAGTCGGACTAATTTATACGGACAAGTCTCTAATAAGGATTTAAAATATTGTTTAGGCCTTTCTTTTCTCTTTCTCTCGTTTGTCATAGGGACCGCTGCGAAGATTACCCGAACAGCATAGACAAAAGACGTTATCTGAATACATGAACCTTTTACATTTTGAACAATACTTTATTCCTTGATGATAGCCAGTGCGTCCAGAGTGAGGGAAAGTTTCACAGATGTTCTTACACCCCATAATTAGGCCTCATCTAGCGTTTGCTCCATGTACAACTCAAAGACACCTTTTCGAGTTGTGCTCGTTAGATCAACCATGTCATTGCATAGGGCCCATGCCTCTGCGCCTGTGACAGTTGCAATCTTTAATTTTCTCTTACGTTCTCCATTTTCAACATAATATATCCATCCCGATTTTTGTTTGACAGTTTTTTGTTTAGTTGTCATTTCCTTGGGTCCAACACGATTCTTTCAAGGCGTACCAATCTCTCTTCAAGGCTTAACGGCTGTGTCTCCGGTTCCTGAATTGTAAGCACTTCTCTTCTGTCTACTAACCTGTATTTTCCATTCGAGTCTTTTACGTAACCTTTGCTCATAATCTCGCAACCACTCCATTCATCACTTGATCCAATTGTGCTCGAAATAGCACTTGACAATTGTCGCAAGACGCCGCTTGAAAGACTTGGATTTTACATCGTCCTGGCACTTTGACCATTCTTTCGTTTCCGCAATTATTGCAGATTGCTTTTACAATTACTGATCGACTCATATTCATTACGTATAAACGTAACAGGCAATAATTAAGTCTTACGTTTAACCGTAATCATTATATAGGACTATTACATATAGACGTAATAAGGTGTATATAAGATTACTGAGCTGAGAACCAGCTGCTTTGGTATCATGTATAGGGGAGCGAGAAAGAGAATTTATCATTGATATACGCAACAATGACCTTGAAAAATTGGAAAAGAAATATTCTCCAAGTTATAGGCGAGTGCTAAAACATAGAATACTTCAAAAGAGAAAAACGCTTACTGATGACCTATTACTAATTAATGAAGTCCTGGACAAATTACAATCACTCTGACATATTCAAATCCTTTTTCCAGATCACTCATTTTCATCTAAAGTATATTCGCAGTCTGGTATTTTCGCTAGTGCTTCCTGGACTAATTGTAAATCTTTATCTGTTGACCTTAATGGGATATTCACATTACATAGGCTGCTTATAGTTTTCATAGATTTTGTAAGATCTTCATGGTAAGAATTCAAAGCTGAACATATGACTTGGTTAAATTCGGAATTATTAAGCGCATAAGAATAGGAATTTGTGATAGGCTCCTTGGGGGGACTTTCCAGTTCATCTCGAGCTTTCGCAATTGTCTTGCATTCACTCAGTAAGTCTATTTTCGTTATTTCCGGTAATGCTTCTTCAGCTGAAAATTTAACGAGTGTATCGAAGTAATAAACGAGTGATTTTTTAATAATGTCTATGTCTTGTGGATATAAGGGCACGGTTTTACATATGTATGAAGGTCTATTTATTTCCCTAGCTAACTCATTCCATGCAAGCGATAGCAATCATAATCATACCCAAGGATTACCATAGCGATTTAGACAAATTAAATCCAAAGCAAGTCAAGGTTACAATTGACGATGAGATCTAAGAAATGATTAATTAAATCATGATATACTAATGTATAAAGATAGATACTTGATGCTTACAGTCATGCCGAAAAACGTCAGCGAAATAATGAGTGTGAAAATTGAGACTATTGGGTTAGAAGATACTGCGCAGACAGCTGCCAAAAAAATGAAAGAGAAGAACGTAAGTTCATTAGTTGTAATGGACGTAAATAATCAAGCGGTCGGTATTGTTACCGAACGAGACCTCGTCTCACAAGTATGTTGTCATGAGGCAAGTAGTAAGGAGTACATTATTCGACACGTCATGTCTTCACCTGTGGCAACTATAGATCCAGATTCGACAGTAGAAACTGCTGCCAATTTGATGCAAGAGAATAAGGTAAAACATCTGGTGGTTGTAGATGAGAACAAGACAGTAGGAATAATTACTTCGAGTAACTTTATCAAATATTTGAATGATCAGTTGGAACTGGACAATGTACATGCGAAAATATTCTCAACTGCTTTCTCTGAAGAACCAATGTAAATCCAATCTGGCAATTTAAGTGGATTAATTTTCAAGTAATCTCTCGACAGTCAAATCAATTGGCAGTATACTGCAGCATGTAGACTTTCAATTCGTTCGGGTCAAGTATAGGATGTAAAACGCCACCATGTAGACTTTCAATTCGTTCGGGTCAAGTGTAGGATGTAAAACGCCACCATGACACCTCCTACATCGTTTCTGTTTTCTTCCTCCATAAATTAACCGTTATTTTTCAATATATAGCGTTCAGCTCGTGCTAGTGAGAGGGAGGGATCTAGACTCATAGCTGCTCCTGATTTCTAAGAACCCATGTCTACTAGATAGTATATACCAGTCCATTCTAAGTAGGTGTATGAAAAAAATCTTTACTGTAATAATGGCCTTGTTGACAGGTGCAGTATCAATGTCGGCGTTGGGACTAGGTATACACGGTGCAGAAGCGAGCATTCACTTTTAACTAGGAGAGACAAGAATTGAAAAAACTATTGGCAATAATTGTGGCCCTGTTGACGGGTGGAATAAGTATAGTTAGTTCGATGGAATCAGCAAATGCACTATTTTACGCTTGCGGAGGTCATTGGTGCCATGTCAACTGATCAACTTACTCTAGCGAGCATTTGCTACGAACTAGGAGAGACAAGAAATGAAGAGACACCTGAAGACAAAGATCAAGATGGCACTAGTAGGATTCATGGAGATTGACCCATTCCAAGCACGAGAAGAATTACTACCCAATTATGAGTGTATTAATGACTGTTTTCAGCCAAATGTTACTAGATATGTGAGCTAATTCAAGGGCCTACATACCCCTTACTTGCGACATAATCTGCGAAGTTTATTTCAGTCTTTGACCAACCGCAGTAATTACACTTCATTTCGTTCGGATTTAATGTTGGGTATAAAATTCCACCATGACACCTACTGCACCATTTCTTTTTTTCCATAACTAAACCATCATTCACTATCAAACTAATAAGCGGGCATAGTATCGACAAGAGAGCGAGGGGGGACTTCTTCGTTTATAAGTGCAACCTTTTGATGCAGGAGGAGTTATCTTTATCTTCCTAAAAGGTGAATATACAAGCACGACAATATTCCGGATCCTGAATAAAATTTTCGTGATAAGGAAAGAGTCGAGGCATTATCCTAAACTATGGAAGGTAACCTTGGACAAAAGTGGTTTAATATTACTAGGGATCGGAATTGTTATTTTCCTCATGGGTTTAAGTGTTCATGACAAACAACTAATGATGGAAAACGGTAATGCTATTGTAGGCGGCCTTTTAGGCATTATTGGCCTTATATTGGTCTACCTCGGATTCTACTCGAGGTTCAGCACCATGAATGTAGGGAACTGAAGGGCCTACTGACTATTTGTCTTAGGAATAGTTTCTTGATTATATATTGTGGATTTATCAACAATCGAGACTCTAGTAGGTATTCAAATCTCAGGATGGGGTTTCCCTCATTATCTTTCTTATTGGTAATCATAACCTTACGTATAATTGTAGGAACAAGAAATATGAAATTTTGAGATTCTTATATATTCACTAATTGTATAACGGGCTTAAACTGTAACTCCCTTAGCTCATCCTTTTGTGTTACCTGTTCTTTGTCGGCATATTCCAAACCTGAAGTATCAATTTCTACGTCAGTAATTACAACGGACAATTCTTTTAACCCTAAAACTGGTAGCTTCTGTCCTTCCTTTTCTTCAATGAATATATCAGTGGCAACTACCATGACCTTCAATAATTGACCATTCTCCACTTCAAATTCACTTAGTCCTTCTCTTATCGTAGTGAATTTAATATGTTCAGTAACCATGTTAGTTTAATGGTTCAATCCTTATTTTTCCTTTCTTTGGGACGTGGACGATAAAGGTTCTTTCGGCTAAAAGATATTTTTGGCTTCTTACTTCTTTAGGTTCACAAATTTTGAATTTATCGGATTCAATACGTAGAACATAGGTCTCTCTTTTTCTAAAATAGCCTAATGCACCTTCAAAATGAGCCTTGATAGTCATTAGTCATTCTTCAAGCTGAAATATTTCTATTGCATTATCTATGGAGGTAAAAAGAAAACTTGCCTCTGCAGTAGTTCACCCTTCTCTCAGAGGTCGATATATAAATAGTTAAGAAGCTCTCAGACCTAATTCAATCTGTAGTTTTCTTATACTTTTTCTGATTCTCGTCTCAGCTCTCTGTCTTTCTCCTCTCTTTCCTTTAACCTCTCAGTCAATTTCACAATCTGATCAGACAGCGTAGCCAAAGCGTCTGTATCCTGCTGTTTCTCTTCCACAGTTTCACTATAAGCGTCATAACTCAAAACCATCCTACACTTTGCACAGAATTTTGAATCTATTCGATTCCCTTCACCACAATTTGGGCATTGAACAGGTTGCATTTTATCAATTTCTTCTTGTTTTGGTTTCAGGCCATATGCTTCTAGAATCGAATCAGAGGATTCATTTCCAAAGTAATGAAGGTAGATGTTTGGCATTTGAGAGTCATTGGTCCAGCCTGCATGCTGTCTAAGTATAGATTCTTTTAGAAACTTGCTCTTCTCAGTCAATGCTGAATGTCTTCTGATATATGGGTTCCAGGGCTTTGCTAACAGCTCTGTAATCTTTTGCTTGTCTTCAGGTGAAATATTCTGATCATTTAGTAGCCTTGGAAAATACTCAGTCCTGTATTTTTTATAAATCCTCCAAAGGTGAGCTTCTTTCATAAATTTACCCAAACTCTTACCAAATCCACAAATTAATGGAGAATTAGGAACTGTTCTAAATGGATGTTCATCCAAGTAGTCTTTGACATAAGGGATAGAATTGATTAGGGCTATATGCCTGCTTCCAGTTTTACCATTAACGAGAACTTCAGCATACTGCTTATTTCCGGCCAACTTGAATACCACATCTTTTATCTTCAGTTTAAGTATCTCTGAAGGTCTGCAACTCGCATCCCTGGACATGGCATGATAACACCTATCTCTTTTCAGAGGACAATATTTTAGGAATATCAAGTCATCTTCAACAGTCCATAGATCAGAAGGTTTGTAGATACTTTTTTCCTTCCTCTTTATGGGCTTCAAGTTTTGTAATAGAGGTGGCCTAGGCCTTTCTTTTGGAGAAGTACCAGGATAATAAAGCCATTTGAAGTATTTAATTAGGTGTGCTAGTCTTTGGTTATACGTGCCAATTCCTTTATGTAATGGATCCACTTCCTCAGACTTTCTATATTGGGAGAGAAAGGCTAGGATATCCTCCGTTGTTACCTCAGTCATGTCTTTCTTAACAAACTTGGCGAATAATCTAATGGTAAGGTCAAGATGCTCAACATATTCTGGAGAATTTCCCTCCATCTTTAACGCTTGGCTATACCTATTAAGCACAAATAGCTATAGAGGCTATATTATATAACTTAGCATTCTATGAGAGATTCTTTGTCATGAAATTAGCATTCAGCACAAATGCGTTTAAAAATTATGCCCTTGATGAGGCAATATCTATTATCTCCAAATTGGGATATGACGGAGTAGAAATTCTGTGCGATATACCCCATGCATATCCCGGAGCTATGTCTATGGAGAGAATTGCTGACATAAAAAATCTCATATCGAGAAAGGGCATGGCTATTTCGAATCTTAATGCCTTCACACTCTATGCAATTGGAGACGTATATCATCCTTCCTGGATTGAAGAGGATTTGGAGCTGCGTAGATTGCGTATTGAGCACACCATTGAGTGTGTGAAGATGGCCGCAAAGCTTGGTTCAAAAATTATCTCAACTGAACCGGGAGGACCAATTATATCTAGTTCTCCAAAAAGAGAACAACTGCTTAAGACTTTCATTGATTCGTTGACTGAAGTAGTACCTATTGCTGAAAAGGAGAAGGTAAAAATACTGATCGAACCTGAACCAGAATTGTTAATACAAAATTCGCAAGAATTCATTGAGCTAATGGGTATGATTGAATCTCCGTTCATAAAGTTAAATTTTGATATCGGACATTTCTTTTGTGTTGGAGAAGATATATGTAAAACCATTTACAAATTAGCTGATTATATAGAACATTTTCATATTGAGGACATTTCAAAAGAAAGAATCCACAAACACCTTTTGCCCGGCGAAGGAGCCATAGATTTTAAATCTGTTTTCAGAACGATAAGAGACGTTGGCTTCGAAGGATATGCTACCGTAGAACTTTATCCATATCAAGAACGTCCCGAATACGTCGCCATGAAATCAATCGAATTTCTCAATGGTCTGGTAGGCTAATTTAATCGGAGTTTTGTCAGATAATACCATGATTCGAATATCATAAATATGCCGGAGTCGTAACACGTTACTCATGCTTTCTACATCTAGAGATTTCTCACGAAATATCGATGTTTTTTGTACAAGTGAACATCTTCAATTGTCATGCTGTGAATAGGGATGGGTACAATAAGAGACTATCTGGCCTTAGTTAGGTTTCCAAATCTGTTTACAATTCCATCGAACATAATGGTCGGATTCAGCCAAATAGTACTTTTACCAGAGGCACGAATGGAGAATCTACTTTTATTGATGATCACATCTATTCTGTTGTATGTGGTAGGTATCATCATTAATGATTATCGCGATCTAGAATTAGATAGAAAAGAGCGGCCTGATAGACCGCTACCCTCAGGAAAGATAGCTCGACGAAGCGCATTGGCATTTGCTTTTATTGCAACGATTTTGGCAATAATTCTCGCGACTTTTGTGAGCATCTCAAGTGTACTTTTGGCCCTGATTCTCCTAATCACAATCGTAGCATATGACTGTTGGCTAAAAAATAACATTCTAGGATACTTCACAATAGCCTTAGCTAGAGTTTTCAATGTTGTCTTAGGTTGTAGTCCGGGTATTATTATTCTGATTGGTAACCAAAATGATCTCGAGAAGATAAGTGTGATCCTGGTAAGTACATTCTTATATGTTACTGCAATAAGTTACATGAGTAGAATAGAGGTAGGGCCATCACCCAAAAAATCCAATTTCCAAATATCTGTTGTTTTGCTTTCATTAGTTCCTGCCATACTGACCTTTTTTACACTTATGGGGTTCTTTAAATGGGATCTATTCTTGTCTTTAGTTATTTTTGTTGGAATGTTGATTAAGAGTCTTGTTAGAAAATATGGCTCTTCCAATCCAAAAGTGATAAGGAAAATAGTTCGCAATTTGGTATTATCGATCATAATATTGGATTCTGCATTTATGAGTGGAACACTGGGATTTGCTTATGGCCTTAGTTTGCTAGTCTTATTGATACCTGCAGTGATTCTCTCAAGAAGATTCTATGTAACGTAGGTAAAGGAATTTATTACAAAAAAATAAGTGTTCTTGTTGGTTATCGTTATGGTTAAACATCTAATAGTCGTTGACATTGCAGGTCTTGAACCGAGACTAATTTCTGAAGATAGAACACCTAATATTTGTAGTCTATCTGCGAAGGGTGAATTATCAAGAGTACGACCAGTATTTCCCGCAGTTACCTGCACTTCACAGGCTAGTATGTTATCAGGAACATATCCTCAACAACATGGTATCATTTCCAATGGACTATACGACAGACAAACTCATACAGTCTCATTTTGGGAACAGTCAAGCAGTTTGGTCCAAGCAGAAAAAGTATGGGATATTGCCAAAAGAGGAGGATCTGGGCGAACGACTGCTGCGCTCTTCTGGCAGAACACAATGTATGCCGAAGCAGATATTGTATTGACACCAAGACCTCTTCATATGGAAGACCGGATGATAATGTGGTGTTATTCCCGACCTCCTGGATTGTATGAAAAAATTTCTAATGAAATAGGAAAATTTGATTTGTCTACATATTGGGGTCCTTTTGCTTCTAATAAATCCAGTGCATGGATTGGAAGGGCCACAGAACTCGTTTTGGAGCGGCAAAAACCTAACATCTTATTCACTTATATTCCTCATCTCGACTATATTTTTCAACGAGAGGGAATATTCCCAAAAAATTTAAAGGAGGAAATCAGATTTGTAGATAACATCGTTGGTAACATTCTGAAGAAGACAATAGATCTTGGAATACGTGAACTGACTCAATTTGTTATTTTATCCGAGTACGGATTCTCTAATGTAACTAACGATATCCCTATAAATCGCGTATTCAGGGAACATGGTCTGTTGGCAGTAAGGGAAATAGAAGGTAGAGAATATATCGATTTTGAATATAGCTTAGCATTTGCGATGGTAGACCACCAGGTAGCCCATATTTACATTAAAGGTGTTAGCGTACATCAAGTTAAGAGAATACTTGATGGTATAGAAGGCATTGAAATTGTTTTGGATGAGGAAGGTAAAAAGTTGATGAATATAAATCATGAACGGAGTGGGGACCTAATTGCGATTTCTGAAAATGACAAGTGGTTTAGTTATTATTGGTGGTTTGAGGAGGAAAAATCACCTCCGTTCGCTAACCGAGTAGACATCCATCGAAAACCTGGATACGATCCTTCGGAATTGTTCATAGATACTAAAACTAAGGGAATACCGCTGAATGGTAAAATGGTTAAGGCGTCGCATGGACGAGTTCCTTCATTGTCCGATGATGCCGGATTAGCTGTCTATGTCTCTGACCGAAAAGGAATAGACAAGGGGAATAAAGATATTGTTGATACTGTTACTGTTGGAAGATATATAAACAGTCTTATAAAATAATCTTGCGAACATGTGATTTTAGATGAATTGGAAATATTCTATTACACTTTCATCATTCAAGGATATCGAGCCATTAAAAACTACTCTTGAAAGAATGACAATGCTTGGTTTTGATGCTGTGGAAATGTACGGTGAGCCTGACTCGGTGGATGTTGGTACCATTATGGATTTATTTCATTCACACAATATATCTATAAGCGGAATTACTGGCATGTGGGGTTGTGCTAGCAAAGAATCCCCAGGGCGAAAGCTAGTTACACGAAATAAGTCAATTTTCTTTCAAACTCAAGATTACATAAAGAAGTGCATAGAGCTCTGCGAGAAGCTAGATGGAAATCTCTTCAACATTTGTCTATTTAGTGATGAATCATTGGTCCAGGTCGATAAGAATCATGCGAGATTATCCGAATCATTAAAACGGGAACTGATGTCTACAATAATTGTTCCACTGCGTGAATTGAGTCTATTTGCAAAGGATCGTGGTGTAGATCTGCTCATAGAGCCATTGAATAGGTACATATCCCGGTTTGTACCACCTGTGCTGATGCGATGTATGTAGTTAAATCGGTTGCTCAGGAAAATGTAGGTCTACTTCTTGATACGTTCCATATGAACATAGAAGAGGACTCCATTGAATATTCGATTAAGAATACAAATGGTTTACTTAAGCATATTCATTTGGCAGATAATAACAGAAAAATGCCTGGTTTCGCCCACATAAATTTTCGAGAAATAGTTAAAGCTCTTAGGGAATTAGAATTTGATAGATATATGAGCTTCGAACCATTTGTACCTGATGCCCACTATGAAAATGATATTAGATTTGGTATCGAGCTAATTAGGTCCCTATAGTAGCATTGATGTATTTCTTAGGTCGACCTGATGCAATTAAACGGGCTTATCAAAACTATAAATTTTGAAGGCCTTTAAGTCATGTACATTGACAAAATGATTGTTGTATAACTATGCGTTATACTTATATTCGGAAAATGTTACATGATTGTAAAGTTGCTAATTTACGATACTGAGAAATCAATTAGAACTAATGAATTTGCTACCGAAGTTCAAGAGGGTCTCGCAGCAACGAGGAGGTTTCTGAAGCCAAAATACTTCTATAACGATGCAGGTTCAAAGTTATTTGAGGAGATTTGTAAGCAACCAGAATACTATCTTACTGGTACTGAAACTTCAATTTTGATGAAATATAAACAAGACATACTTCGTATTTGTGGGGATCAAGATATTTCAATAATAGAATTAGGCAGCGGAAGTTCATTGAAAACCAAGATACTATTGAATGAATTTGTGTCAAATAATAAAAAAGTATTCTACTTCCCCATTGATGTATCCGAGACAATGTTGAATGATTCTATTGATAAATTATTGACAGAATTCAAGAACCTTCGTGTTATCGGCGTTTGTTCAGAGTATGCATCTGGGATAAAAGAAGTTAATGCATTCATGTTAAATCATTCTGATGTTCCTGAAGCAAAATTATTAGTATTTCTGGGCTCAAGTATAGGAAATCTAGATCCAGTTCACGTACAGAAATTCTTGACCGCCCTTAAAGAACAGGTGAATTATTGTGATGCGATTTTAATTGGATTCGATCTCCAGAAAGAGACAGCAATACTGGAAAATGCGTATAATGATAAAGCCGGAATGACAGACTCAATTTAATCTCAATCTCTTAACAAGAATTAATAAAGAGCTTCAAGCTGAATTTGATCTTTCTTTTTTTATCCATGAGGCATTTTACAATGTGAAACAACAAAGAATCGAAATGTACCTTGTGTCGACTTGCGATCAATCTGTCTATATCCGCGGATTAGGGAAGCATTTTTCCTTTAAGAAAGGAGATCGAATTCACACTGAAAACTCTTATAAGTTTTCGTTGGAGGGAATCAATAAGCTCGCTATGGCTAGTGGCCTGCGAGTGATAAAGAATTACACAGACAGCCAAAATTTCTATTGCCTAAGTCTTTTAAGTCGCGTCCCTGACACATCGGAAACCGGCAAATAAGATTCTTTCCTGTGGCTTGAAATAATTTCTATAGCTGTTTCTGGCTTGATTTCTTGGTGTAGCAAAACTACCGCCCCTTAGAACCTTATGTCCTATAGACCACTTGTCTGTATATTCTGGGAATACTGATCTAAAACGTGGATACAGAACGTATTCAGAAGATGTCCATTCCCACACATCGCCGATCATTTGATAACAGCCATAAAAGCTCTTGCCATTTGGGAATGATCCTATCGGCGAAGGAGCCCAGAACCAGGATTCAAGAAGGTTTGCATTACTATCAGTTGGAGGCCCATCACCCCAAGGATATCTTGTTTTTCTTTTTAAATCATCGTTCCAACTTGTGGCCTTTTCCCATTCTGCTTCTGTAGGGAGCCTTTTACCAATCCATTTTGCAAAAGCATCAGCTTCGAAGTAACTAACATTTACAACTGGTTCTTTTAGATTTATTTTGGATAGACCATGAAATTCTTTCTTATACCAATGACCCTCCTCTTTTTTTTCCCAATAGAGCGGGCTACTCCATCCCTTTGCCTTGATTAAATCCCAGCCATCCGCCAGCCAGTAGTGATAATCGTAGTATCCCCCATCATCAATGAATTTTATGAAGTCTCCATTTGTGACAGCGTGAGTGTCAATTTCAAATGGATCGAGATACGTCTTGTGTTCCGGAAGCTCATTATCGTAGCAAAATCCATCACCTGTGAACCCCAGATTGTATAAACCTCCAGGTACTCTAACCATCGATGTTGAAATATCTGCGGAACCTATTGTTCCCAATCCTTTAGATATTTTAGGTCTATAGCTATCTTTAGGATCGGGAAATCTATTGAAGTAGTGTTGTAAATCATAAATCATCAATTCCTGATGTTGCATCTCATGTTGATTTGCCAGTTGAAAATCGTACTTCATTTTTTTATTATGGGTTCCGTTTTTTTTGACAATTCTAAAAAATTCCAAGAAAGCATCTTCCACTATTTTCCTATATCGTAAAGTTTGGGAAACAGTAGGTCTTGGATAGCGGCCCCGTTCTGTTTTGGGAAGGATATTGTGAAATTTCTGGTAGTATGAATTAAGATAGTCCGTATTAGTAGAATTATCAACGTCCTGAATTTTGAAACCATATTTTTCAAGAACCTTTTGAAAGAACCATGTCACATGCGCAAGGTGCCAATTTGGGGGGCTTCCAAAAGGATCTGACTGCATCACAGCATCCTCTACTGATAGAGGTTCAAATATTGATAGGGTGGTTTCCCTTACACTCTGAAATTCGGACCAAATTTCTTCTAAATCAGAAGAAATAATTTGAGTCAATATGACTAGTGACTATCAATCAACATTATAAATTAATTCCCATCCAAAGTGTGTATTACCAAATCTATTTTTCTTTATTATAGATAACATCAAACAAATGACCTAGTATTGCGTATTTCGATCAAATCTCTAAGAACCGAACTGGCTGTTTCCATTCCACCTGCGCCTTTTCCTATAATTGTTTGTTGACCTGAATGTTCGGATATGAAAGTTATCGCATTCAAAGTTCCATTTACACAAATGGGATCTTTTTTCGAAACCTGTTTTGGTCCAACTTTAAGATTCTTACCATCGCAAGTGGCTATCAACTTTATTGCTGCACCATTATTAGTTGCCATTTTTACATCCGACAAATCCAAATTCTTGATGCCTATTCTCTTAACATCCCTTATAGTAGACTTAATCCCAAGAACCCAATTAGAGGTAATTACGAGCTTGGCTGCTGCGTCATATCCATCAATATCCAATGATGGATCTTTCTCTGCGTAGCCCTTTGTAGTGGCATCTGATAATGCTTCTAGAAATGTAAGTCCTTCGCTCATCTGGGTTAGGATATAGTTTGTAGTTCCATTCAATATCCCTTCAAAAGATAAAATCCTATCGCCCTTTAGACATCTTTTTGCGAACTCAAGTATTGGCGTGCCGCCTCCAACCGTTCCGCTGAATCGAAAGGCAATTCTATTGTATTCAGCCAATTCAATTAAAGAAGGAAATTCAAGGGCTAAGGGACCTTTATTTACTGTGATTACATTTTTTCCAGCTTTCATCGCAGATATAATATGTGTTCTACCTGGTTCTCCATCCTTAATATTGGTGGGAGTTAACTCGATAACCACTTCTGCCTCAGTTTCTTGAATTACTTCAAGTATATTTTTGTCTCGGACGTTTTTGTCGTAGTGTGCAACAGAATTTGTAAATCTTTTGGTGCGGAGCAATCGCTGAAGGTCTAAGCCCTCACTCGAGGTAACTACTCCACCTTTGTCAGCACATGCAACTACTCGAGGTTTTATACCGAATGAATTGTATAATTCCGTAGAACGTGACAAAATTAATTGTGCAAAATTTTGACCTACAACCCCGAACCCAATTAATATCAATCTCAAGCAAGCGTTTATCAGAATTAACAAGTTAATATGTTTAAAGGTAACAAGAATAGCAACCATAGAAAGGTACTATTCTTATCTAGTCTATCATCCCTTTTTATCATCGAGATTACCTTTCAACGCCTTAAAAAAGTGCCTAATTATTCCGAACATCTTTAGACATGTCAAACCATCATACCTTAAAATATACAATTTTTGACATTCTTGTTTAAAACGGAATGATTATACACCGAAATATGTATAAGCGTAAGATAATCGATTCTCCCGAAATAATGGTTTGTCGAGGGTTAGTCTAGAATGTCTAGAGGACTAGCGATCTTTTCATTTTGGCTTCTTGGTTTTGGAATTGGATTCATAGGGTACCTCTCCTTACCAGGCATCGCAGATTGGTTTTCTATAGTTCTGCCAACATTTGTAAACCAGGCCATAATTGGAGCACTAATAGCTGGAATGGTAGGCTCTGCTGTGAGTACGTTTACAGTGGTCACATGGGCAAACAGAGCCACCGCTTGAGCAGTCTAATTCACAAGATATATTGAATACGCCTTAGTATGATAGGTAGAGGAAAATACTTGAACGAATGGGGTAGCGTCCACGGAGTTCTATTTTTAGTAATTGATCCACGGATATTGCATTTGTTATTCCATCATGTTTTCCATCTACAAACAAGATTGAGTGGCGCACATGGGATTCTCCGTCAAAAGAATTAATAGCCCGTCTGGACACTTTATCTTTCGAATGTACAGTGGCGAACTCGAGGTTCAGGCAAAGAGAAAAGCATTGGCCGTTCTGCATGACGAAATCAACAACATTCTAAATGCGGCTAGAGACCTTTCCTTACTTACAGACTCAATAATCAAAGGTGGTGACAAAGACATGGAAATTTCTCTGTTGAGAATGCGCAATGCAGAGGAAAAGGTAGAGAACCTCCGAAGAAAAATGACACGAGAAGTCTCTGAGATAGGAAGCCTGATGGTGTACAGAGAAGACGTTCTTAGAACAGCCTATATTATTGATGATATAGCAGGTTACATTAGCGGAATAGCATTCAGACTTTCTAGCATGAAGATCTCTTCCCTAAAGAAGGGTAAATTCGATATTGATCTTAAGGAATTGATAAGTATGGTCGTGGAAGCAATTTTTAAACTTAACGAAATGGCGCGTGCGTTGAGCATAAATCCAGCAAGTACCATTGAGCTTGCACAGGAAGTTCAACGATTAGAACGTAAGGTTGATGAATCTTATAGGAAGGTGATTATTAAAGCACTTAATGAAATTCCAGATATTAAAGATCTTCTCTTATTAAAGGATGTAGTAGAGGGAATTGAAGGGATGGCTGATAAATGTCAAAGTGCGTCTGATTGTCTCACAATCCTGGCCTTGAGCATGTGATGGCTCAGATATGTGGAACTTTAGTAGAAAACAGAATACTAATTAGTGATCTTGAAAATTCTAGAGCAATTTTTTCCTTGGGCTATTTCGGTAAACCATTGGGAATTTCAAAACCTAAGGACAACACATTCGAATCACCATTGATTCTTGATGTAATAGAAGGTTGCTATTTGGTTGATGCGAGTATGCTTGAGGTATCTCATATATCAGGCAAGAAGGTCTCCTTGAAAGAGATGAAATCTGTATGTAGAAAACAGTACGCTGATTTTGATACAAAGTATCTCGTTTTCAAAAGACTTCGAGATATGGGATATGTCGTTTCCCCGGGAATTAAATTTGGTTGTGACTTTGCAGTATACGAACATGGTCCTGGTATCGATCACGCACCATATCTGGTCCAAGTTGTTAAGCCTTCTGACAATTTGACAACCACAGGAATAGTACCTAGCGGGAAGACTTGCAACTACAGTAAAAAAACAATTCATACTTGCCATACCATATTTAAAACTGAGGAAGGTCCACTTTGTTGGTTTCGATTGGTGGCGAGCTTAACTTCAAAATTTATCTATTAATTTAAGACGAAGTCTGTGGAAGGTCAAATTTGACAAAATTTTCTCCAGAAATTGTTATTCTTGTGCTAAATCTCTCCTGGCCTACTTCAAGCCACCCTTTATAACGTATAGAATTCTTTACAATATCAATTATACTAGGTTTTTTCTCCCCTACCTCTTCGTAGCACGAGAGAATTTCTCCAAATTTTGCCTCTTCTTTGTGATTAAATTTCATCAGGTAATATACAAACACAGTCTACTTTTTCATAATGATTTGCCGGTCTCTTTTCGATAACGAATTCACGAAGGCCTATTTTGTTCTCATTTGCTTTAAGGTCTACTGGGGCGGGTGGAATGATGATGGATGACTTGGCTGGATGTTTGTGAATGTGGGTGATTTTTTTACTTGTGTCGTTGCTATTGGTTACGGTTTTGGAAGGCAGGCTTATTGAGGGGTTATTTTCAATTTGAGTTACGGTGTTTTCAAATTTGTATTTCACGGCCTCTTGGATGGCAAACTTGAAGATCTCTTCAAATTTTTCGAGGTGTTTGTCTACAAATTGTTCATTACCTTCCAATTCTACGCTCCCTTCTTTGACATTTATCTTGAACTTTGCCTCAGGGACACTCAATGTTGAGTCTGTGAGATATGTATTTTATTAAGGTGTCGGTACAATACCGTAACGCAATATGTAACTATCCGAAAGTAATCGCTATCAACTAACTACGGCCACGTAAATAAAATCCCACTGCTGTTTTCTTAATATGTCATCTCATCGAAAATCAAAATAATCTAATTTCTTTGTATGATTTGGATTAGATCTATTGCGGAACTCTTCAACTTGATACATCCCTTATTGGTAACAATACGAGGTCTTCTTCCTAAATCATTATTATAGTATTCTTCTTTTTCAAGTTGTAGTGAACCAATCGGAACTGCCTCTGCGTTAATTCCGGCCTTTTGAATCTCAAATGCAAATACTTCATTTAATTTCATCAGTTTTACAGTTTCAGTCTCCCCGTCGTCATGAGAATCGCCTGTATGATTATCTTGTGAATGAGGATCCACTTTCGACATACCGATGATATTTATACTTCTATTAATTAAATGATGTGAAGGAATTGTTAAAATCAAAGCCCAATCTCCACTTCCTGCCGCATAATTAAGTTATATTTAATAGGGCAGGGATTGTGCGAAAATTATGGAAGGAACTCCGTCAAGAAATTCCTTTGGATTTGTTGGAAAAGTTGTAGTAGTTACTGGCAGTGGAACAGGGATTGGACAATCAATTGCTAAGAGGTTTGCCGAAAACGGGGCTAATGTCATTATTCTGGGGAGAAGGGCCGAGCCTCTTGAAAAAACAGCTTCAGACCTCAGACAAATAATTTCCAATGTCGGCTCAAAAGGTACTGTCAGAATTTTTCCCGGTGTAGATGTGTCTGACGAGAATGCGATTAACAAAATGTTTCATTCGATAAAGGAGGAGGCAGGTAATGTCGACATTTTGGTCAATAATGCGGGAGTTTCTGGGCCGGTAAAAACTTTTACTAACTCAGATTTTAATGAATTCAAAGAGTGTGTTGCAATTCATCTTACGGGAACTTTTTGGACTACCATGAAGTGTCTCCAAACCATGAAAAGCGGGTCCAAAATAATTACAATCTCTACATTCTTTACGGAGGAGAATCGATATGAACAAAGACCATACAGGTTTAGAACTCCATACACGAGTGCGCAGGGGGCCAAAAATAGGCTCGCAGAAGCTCTTGCATGGGAATTGGTGCAGGATGGAATAAGATCCGTCGCCACAAATCCCGGACCAGTGCATTCCGAAAGGATCTATAAAACAGTCTATCCGAAAGCCGCGGTGGAATTTTTAAGAATAGGTGGCTATCCAGGCCTAACCTCATCTGAGATTGACAGAATCTCGCCGATGTTGTTATCGCTATTGGGTGAAAATGCACAAACAATCGAGGAAGGATTGATGAAAATATCCAAGACGATGATGGAAAGTACTACTCAAAAGGACAGGAAAGTCGAGGAAACATCTCTCACACTTAAAGGACTCTTAGATAAAATTCAAGAAATTGCTGAAAAAGTTCAGACGAATACCAAGAAAATGATCGTCGATGAAGAATTTCTATCTCAAGATGAAGTTGCAGATATGGTTCTAAATCTTTCTCAGGATTCAATTAGCAAATTGATTAATGGTAGAGTCATCCCAAATGATCGTGTGTTTTACCCTGTCAAGCCAATCGTAAGTACTTCACCTCAAATTCAAAACGAACCAAAATTATCCGACAAGGTCGTTGTCATGATCATCAATTCAACAGCTGATAAAGATCATCAAAGAGCAAAGCTTGTGGCTAGTTGCCTGTTCGAGAAGGTAAAACAATTGGTAGTGTTGACTCGTGAAAAGAAGGATCTCGCGCATTACAAAGAGTTTCACAGCCATTCCTTGGATTTGTCTCAGGAGGACGTAGTGAGCAAGATATTTCAAACTGCGAAAAAGAAGTTTGCTTCAGTGCATGGGGTCGTAATGCTAACAGGTGAATTTGATTATAGTACTCCACTATTGTCCATGAACAGAAGACGATGGGATGAATTGGTTGAAAATCATGTTCTTATTCCTGCATTGATTACAAGGGAAGCTGTTGGGATCATGGCTCCATCAGGCGCTTTGCATGAGCCTTCGCTCTTTAAAGGATCTGAGGGCAAGGTAATCATAATTGGGCCCGATGCTCCTGTAGGGAAGAAGATATCTGGTGTAGTCAGAGCAAGATCGGAAGTCTTTCGAGGGGCTCTAAGACCGTTCAATGCTACGGTAAATCAAGAATTACGTGATGTCCTAAACTCTGAAATTAGACAATACCTCCTGTTGTGTGGAAACATAGAAGGGAATATGCCAAACGACGAGAGAATAAAAGACGTGGTGCTCAATCTATTATCTGATTCCTACAATGGTAACAATCAGACAATCTTTTATCCAGATGAGGCTTAAAATTTTAGGTATTTTGTGAAATTGCAATTCATTAGACCGCATCGTGCCGATTGATTATCATATAATATGATTCGACATGTATCATAACCAAATTAGGATAAAATACTTCCAGCTAGCACGACTTTAGCTTTACAATGGGCGTCAAAGAATTAAATAATACAACAGGAGTATGAACAATACGCTCTACGTCTTAGATACCAGTATTATAATTAATGGCGAAGTTACTAGAATGTTAGAATCGGGAGAAATTTCAAAGGGAGACGAAGTTGTGATTCCAATAGCTGCGCTAGATGAGTTGCAGTCACAAGCGTCGACTAGCAAGGAGCATGGAATGGTCGGGCTCGTTGAAATAAAGAGAATTAGAGAACTATGTTCAACCAGAAACATAAACCTCAAGTTCATCGGATCACGTCCTGAACTTGATGAAATAAAACTCGCAAAACATGGACGTATTGATTCAATCATCAAGGATGTAGCTCTTCAAGAAAATGCTGTTTTAGTTACGGCAGACTTTGTTCAGTCAATGGTTGCAGAAGCCCAGGGTATCAAGTGTATTCACTTTCGCCCACCTAAAATATCGAAGCCACTTGAATTCGAAAAATTTTTCGATGACAAGACTATGAGTATTCATTTGAAAGAAGGGACTTATCCACTAGCAAAGAAGGGGGTACCCGGCAATTTGGAGTTAGTTCGAGTTGGTGACAAAAAGATTGGCTATCAAGAGCTTTCACGACTTGTCAAGGAGATTTCAGAAGAATCACGATCTTCAGAAACGGGATCTATAGAGATCAGCAGAACTGGTGCAACGGTTATTCAACTTGGGAAATATAGAATCGCGATCACTAGAACACCATTTTCCGACGGATTGGAAGCGACTATAGTCAAACCAATAGCAAAACTCACCATTGACGATTATGGGTTGAGCGAAAAACTTGTTGCTCGACTATCGGAAAAAGCTGAAGGAATAATAATATCTGGACCACCGGGCTCAGGAAAGAGTACTCTCGCCAGTAGTTTGGCAGAATTCTACGTGACTAAACGTAAGATAGTTAAAACTTTTGAATCTCCCAGAGACTTGCAAGTCCCCGAAGAAGTAACTCAATATGCTCCTCTTGAAGGAAGCTTTGAAAAAGCCGTTGATATCCTCTTACTTGTGAGACCAGATTATACCATATTTGATGAAATTCGAAGAAACCGGGACTTTCAGGTTTTTGCTGATATGAAACTTGCTGGAGTGGGAATGATTGGCGTTGTACACGCGAGCTCTCCATTGGATGCAGTACAGAGATTTATTGGTAAGGTCGAATTGGGAATGATCCCTCAGATTATAGATACGATAATATTCATGAGTGGCGGGATGGTAAAAAAAGTCTATGAAATAAAATTGACCGTAAAAGTCCCTCACGGGATGACTGAAGCGGATCTGGCAAGACCGCTTGTTGAAGTGCGAGACTTCGAATCAGGAGACATTGAATATGAAATATACACATACGGGGAAGAAAACATAGTAGTGCCAGTCAAAGAAATATCTGAAAAGACACAAACCCAAAGTGCGGTTAAGAAGCTGGCTGAGGCAAGAATAAAGGAAGTAGTACGGAGATTTGATCCAAATGCTGAGATAATCATTATTTCAGACAATCGGATAAAACTTCGAGTTCAAAAAGATGTTATTCCTAGGATAATTGGAAAAGGTGGTGCAACAATCACGGAACTGGAAGACTTGTTAGGAATAAAAATTGATGTTGAAATGAAAACACCTGCTTTAGGGAGGGAGGTGAATTTTGATATTGTCGAGTCTGGCTCTGGAATCGTTTTCACAGTAGATGGTGACGCATTGGGCAAAAAAGTTGATTTGTATATTGAGGATGAATTCATTTGCAGCAATCAAGTTGGCAAGAAATCAAGAATTAAGATAGACAAAAGATCAGAGAATGGTAGGCGGTTGTTGAATGCCTTGCTTACTGGACAGAGTATAAGAATTTATAGTAATTTGAACTCATAATGATCATCTCCTACTTTCTTCTAAAACGAATGTTCTTCATATGACACAGATTGTTATTTTTACCAGTAACTTCAAATTAACAATAGTGTCATGCCCAAGATTCAGATTCGCCGAGAACAAATGACATAAACACGATCCTGGGTCAAAGGTAAAAAGCCATTTTTGAAAACATCAACTAACTCGATCCTTAATAGTTAAACACCATGTTTCAAAATTGGTCTCAAGATCTTGTGCTGTCGTAACGAATTACTCTGAAATTACACATCTGTTCCTGATGATCTCTCATTGCATCTTGATTACTCACCTGAATTTCCACTGCTAGACTATGAAGAAAGGATATATCAGTCCTTCCAAATTAGCATGCAAACATGGTTTACGGAGTACGTTCTCCTATTTGATTTGTTATTGCTTTACTGCAAAATACTCAAAATTTGCTTCATAAAGTTTCCAGTTGTTTAAAGCGGGTGTATATAATTTTCACAGAATATTATTAGTGTGAAATTGCAGGTTTGGGATCTTCTTTACACAAAGGCCAGGAACATCAACTCCTAACCTTAATTGTTTGGTTTTAACTTGAATATTATTCCATTTGGCTATATTTTATGGAACCAGATAAACATGTTTATGATGTCGTTGTAGCGCTTCACATAATTGAGGCGGTAGTGATATTATATCTGATTCAAGATATGCACAGATTATTTTTAGAGAGAAATACGGCTTCCTGTGAAACTCTGATTCATAGCTAAGCAGTTCATCAATCAGGCCATGTTCGAAAAACAACCTGACGTCTCCAAATGCTCTAAGTCCTCTCTTGCCTCTTTGTATCGCCTTATCTGTTACATCGTTCCAACACTTCATTACTTTTTCGTTATTGATATTCATATAATGGCCTCTGAAATACCATTCTGCTGTAGTAACAATTGTAATATCCCCTTCCTTGTAAAGAGTGTCTACATAGTCAGTGTCCCATAGATCACGCATTACATCAAGCACTTTCTCCTTGATAAGATAATCTGTTATAAGTACAACGGATTCGTTATTTTCTAGTCCTTCTTTTAAAAAATGTAGAGCATGTGCAAATTTGTCTTCCTGGTTACGGTAAATAGTCAAAGTATGAATTCCAGTCAAACTGGTTACCTTCAGTTCAAGTAGTTTAAAATCTTTCAATACAGATGGTTTTATATCAAAATATCTCGTTATTGAGATATGCAAGTGTTTTTCATACACTTCTATACTAATCAACAGTAAGGGAAGAGCTCATATTTCTTCATACGATTTATATCAACGATTTTTGAGAATAAATTTTCCAACAAAATGAATCTGTGAAATATAAAAAACCAAATAATACTATGTTCCTCTTATATTTTTACTAAATGAAAATACTGGTAGGGATGGATGAAAGAGATGCCACGTTATTGTATCAACTTATTCTGGTAAATAGAGGTCATCAAGTTAAGATTACTGACACAGGTGGTAAGTGCATAAACACTTATCGTAAAAACTTACAGGTGGTACGACCCAAGGATTTTAATAATTCCTATATGTCCCCGTATGACGTGGTGATATTAGATCAAATACTGCCTGACATGAACGGACTTGAGATTGCAAAGCTGAATACTTGCGGCCAATCCCAATCAACGAATAATTCTTACTTCGGGAAGGATAAAGGATGTCATATCGTCTGCCATGAAAGAACTGCAAATGCCTGTTCAGATATTGTCAAAGGCAACGTTGAACCAGGTCTTGGTCGGAGCAATCGAGGACACCGAGATTTACGATGAACTGAAGAAATTCAAGACTGAATATTGTAGATCAAGGAAGTAAAATCGGAACCATGAGAACGTTTCATGATTCCGTTTCGAAAGTCCTGCTGCTTGTCTATTGCACCGCAAACCTATTCAGATATCTGCCCCTGAAAAACATTATATTTATGATCAATAGTCTTTTTGTTTATTTTTCTTTTCTTCTATGTTGCACTTATCTCTGTTCGTTTATGAGATACATTTCCCATGTAACTAAAAATGATATTAGCCCTGATCTACTAGATAATCTAGCATTAAAAAATTGAAATAACACGTACATTTGTACAGGAAATAGTACGAGTAACGGGTGGTGAAAAATATTACTCGACATCTAAAGTCTATGCCACACCAGCTCATTTGAGTCGGGCATTGACTTAAACGATTTAAATCATTAGTTACTGTTAAGACTTGCTGATCTTGTATATAGCTCCATCTTCATAGGAAAGAACATACAGATATCCGTCAGGTCCAGTTTCAATATCCGTGATTCCACCAAATCCAGTTCCCAGAACAACAGAATCTAGTTCTTGATCGTTGTCGACGACTTTGTCATCTAAGCCGGGTGAGTCCAAATTAAAACCATTTCTCCCTTCATTCATTTGGAAAAAATACAGGTTTCCGTTGTTAATATCTCCTACAAATACATTATTAGTATACTTGTCACCCAATTTATTCGAATCTAGAAATTCTATGTCCGTGATACCTATTGGATCCTTAAAACTGAGGGTTGGATCCGAATATTTTGAACCATCAAAATTTACCAACTGAGATTCGGAAATGCCACTATTTGATATTGGACCCATCACCAGTTTCCAACCACTGTTGAATCCTGGAGATACTAAATTGATCTCATCATATACATCTTCGCCATTTTCCGTGTCCCATAAAGAACCAGTCACAGGGTCTATCGCGAGTCCAAAACTATTTCTGATGCCATATGCATAGTAATGACCCAGAGGATCTGATGATGAATTGCTTGTAGGGAAAGGATTGTTCTGTGCAGGACTGCCATTTTCCGGATTTACTCTAAGAATTGCACCACTGAAATCAGGTTCTGGCCCATCATTAATATTCTGGTCCTTGCCATTTCGTTGTAGTTCGCCCGTTACAGAATAGAGTGAATTGTCTTTTCCCGAAACTAATTTTCCCCCTTGATGATTGGTTCCAGGCCCGGCAGGAAGATCCAGAATCAACTTCTGATTTGTTAAAGTAGATCCAGTTATGTCGTATCTGTATACCCTATTCTTCGCGCCATCATCATCTTCTGTAACGTATAAAAACACATTCTCTCCAATCTTTTCGATACCCAACAGTCCTCTCTCATTCTTATTTACTGCAGACAAAGAAAGGATAGGACTTGGTTGTAAAACACCACTAGAGACAAGTCGCACATTCCCTTCCTTTTCTAAAACCAAAATATGATCTGCATCTAGAAACAAAATGCTAGTGGGAAATGATAATCCTTGTACTGTCGATTCTATTCTCAAAGTCGCATCTTTTGTCATGGCCTGACCGAAAGCCTGCAAGTTTCCAAATCCAAAACTTAAGATAAACAACAGTGCCACTGGGGCAACAAGATTTTTAAATTCCATCCTATCAACTACAAACGGCATGGAATGCTTTTATACTTTTGGATCTTAATGTGGTTAAACAATTCTATTATATCTGAATTTACAAAGAATAGATATCTCTAGTAGATTATCAAATGATTCTCTTAATGGGAAACATAATGTCTTTAATTTTCATCAGAAAGGATTCCTTCAATCAACAGGATTGTTCTAAGGTGCTTTGCCAAATCAGTCACAGTGATTATTCCGATAACCTTGCCGTCGGAAATTACAGGAAGCCTTCTGATCTTGTGATTGACCATCCTTTGTACAGCAACTTCTACAGGGGTATCAGGGCTAGCGTAGGTTTGAATTTTAGACATCATGCTCCCAACATTTATAGTAGAAGGCTGCGTGTCCTTTAAGCATATTTTCTTCACAAAATCCCTTTCAGATATTATTCCTACAGGAGCATGATCTTTCTCGATTATTAAAGAGCTTATCCCCTTTTCAGTCATTAGCCTGGCTGCATCTAAAGCAGTCATATTTTCATCAACAGCTACAACGTCCTTTGTCATAATGTCTTGTACTAAATCATTCAATGAGTATATCTAATAAATGACAGTCAAAATAAATATTTTGAAATGAGCTCCAATGCTTGTCATCGGGCCCAATCTATTAATAAAAGTAAGATGGAGGATCAAACCATCCTCTAAATGGTTAAGATTGGGCTAGTAGTTTTTCCCGGAAGTAATTGCGATCGTGATGTATTTAATGTATTAAACAATATCCTGAAACTCGAAACAGAATATTTGTGGCACAAGACTGATTTTATACATGAATTTGACGCCATTATTCTTCCGGGAGGGTTTTCCTATGGCGATAGACTACGTGCAGGAATTATTGCTGCACGTAGCCCAATTGTCAGACATATTAAGAAATTGGCTGAAAAAGGCTTGCCAGTATTGGGAATTTGTAATGGATTTCAAATACTTGTAGAATCTGGAATGTTGCCGGGAGCCTTGTTGATGAATAGAGGGCTAAACTTTGTATGTAAGTGGACTAGAATGGAGGTATTAAATACCTCAACACCTTTTACGGGCATGCTAAATAATAATCAACTAATTAACATACCCGTCGCACATGGTGAGGGGCGTTATGTGATTGATCAAGACACATATGAAAGTTTGAAGAAAAATAAACAAATAGTGTTCAAGTATAAAGATGAAAATCCCAACGGTTCTATTGGATCTATTGCTGGAGTATGCAACGTTAATGGAAACGTTTTGGGTATGATGCCTCATCCAGAAAGAGCTTCAGATCAGATACTTATGCCTCATGGTTTAACAAATAATGCTATCTTAATTTTCCAATCGTTAATGCTTTTTCTGTCTGGGAAAAAACCTGTAAATAAGCGGAGGGGTTAAAACGACGTGTTATCTCCTACAGAAGTTGATTATCTGACTAGGCACCTGGGTAGGAGACCCAACCCACTTGAACTTGATATGACTTCTACCGAATGGTCCGAACATTGTTCATATAAGTCTTCAAAGATGTTGCTTAAATTATTACCAACCAAAGGAACTAACGTTATAGTAGGACCTGGATACGATGCAGGCGTCTTGGACGTAGGCAACGGAAATGTTATTACTGTACATATTGAAAGTCACAATCATCCCTCAGCCATTGATCCGTACAGCGGCGCTGCAACTGGAGTTGGAGGCGTTATACGTGATATCATTTCCATGGGGACAAGGCCCATAGGTCTTCTCAATGCGCTTCGATTTGCGCCCATTGAAAATGGCAACTCGTCTCAGCTCAAAGTGGCTCTTTAAGAACGTGGTTAAGGGAATTGCGGACTATGGCAATTGTATTGGGATTCCTAACGTAGGTGGCGAAGTCGAATTTGACAAATCCTTTCGCGAATACTGCCTTGTAGATGTTACTGCAATAGGCCTTGGTAGAAGAGATGAAATTATTCCCAATGAAGCAGAGTATGATGATCTAATTATACTTGCAGGAAATCCAACGGGGCGTGACGGCCTTCACGGTGCTTCGTTTGCATCAAAATTATTAGTAGAAGACCGATCTGCTGTTCAAATTCCTGATCCTTTTTTAGAGAAATTGTTGATTGAAGCAACAAGAGAGGCTGTAAAAAAGGGATGCATTAAGGCTATAAAAGATCTTGGAGGTGGAGGTTTGGCATGCTGTCTCTCCGAATTATCTGACAGTGTGGGAATGGGATTCGAGGTTGAATTGTCGTCAGTTCACAAAAAAATTCCGTCTCTTTCACCAAATGAGATCATGATCTCCGAGTCACAAGAGCGAATGATTTACATAATAAGCAAAAAGAAACAGCATGAATTCAAACGAATATTTGATCGATTTGGGATCACGCATTCGAAAATAGGGATAGTAAAGGATCACCTAGATCTTGTTATTCTGTTGAATGGAAGATTCATTGCTAGAATGAAATCAAGTTTGCTTGCGAATGCACCGTTAGTGAATCGTAGATCAATTAGGCCATCATATTTGAGAAAGATCAAGAAATATTTTGTTGAACCCGCGGAAGTCAAAGACTATGAGAAGGCCATCTTGAAGATGTTGTCAAATCCTAATATTGCAAGCAAAAGATGGGTTTATCAGCAATATGATCATGAAGTGGGAACAAGAACAGTCATCAAGCCAGGCGAAGGAGATGCCTCGGTCGTAAGGATTGATAACGACCGTTTTATTTCTCTTAAATTAGATGGAAATTCAAAACATTGCTATCTTGATCCCTATGAAGGAACGTTGGGGTGTTTATCGGAAGCCTGTAGAAATATTAGATGTACTGGAGCACAACCAATTGGGATTATAGATCATTTGCAGTTTGGGAATCCTGAACGACCAGGTATTTATTGGACTTTTAGAAAAAGCATAGAAGCCATAGCCGACTTTTGCAAGTTCATGTCAATTCCTGTTGTAGGGGGGAAAGTAAGCTTCTACAATGAAACGGGAAGGGGAGCAATAAAACCATCTCCAGTGATAGGCGCAATCGGTCTAATTGAAGGGAGGGCTAATATCGTTAGATCAAACTTGGAATCTGGAGATTCGCTGTTCATAATTGGGTTAACTGGCGAAGAAATGGGCGGAACTGAATATTTCGAAAATTATCATGAGAGTGTGGGAGGAAGGGTAGCGGGATTAAATTTGAATATTGATCTACTGCATGGAAGTTCAATTCTACAATTGATCCACGAGAAAATTACAAACTGTGTCCATGATTGCTCTAAAGGCGGATTAGCCATATCTTTGATAGAAATGGCGTTGCATGGAAATATTGGCATTTCTGTTGACGTGGAAAGAATTCCGAACTGCTGCAAGCGATTAGATTATTTACTATTCTCCGAGACCAATTCCAGATACTTATTTGCAACCAAGAAAACACATGAAGCTGAAATATTACTTGATAAACTGGGATGCTCCTATTCGGAAATTGGACATGCAGGCGATTACGATGGTACTATTCAATTAAGACAGTCCAAAAAGAGGACTATTAGTATACCATTGGAAAAAGCCCGCTCTAGTTACGAAAATCTTGATAGGATCATGAAGGGGTACCACGAAAGCTGATATCGAAAATTGAAATCTTACTCATTGTGCAACATTTGGCCAAGTAACTCTTATTTGTCCCTTCTAGTCAAGCATTCACTGTAGCTGAAATGGTTCATGAAAATTGTGGGGTTGTCGGAATATTTTCAGCAAGTGGTCACAATGTAATTCCATACGTTATAGATTCCCTCAGGTCCCTGCAGCATAGAGGTCAAGAATCGTGGGGTTTTGCAGTACCTTCGAAGCCTCCCTTCAGGAATCTTGGTCTTGTCTCTTCATCCGCCAAACTTTTTAGAGGTTTGGTAAAAAAATATAATTCACCCGCAGCAATAGGACATGTAAGATATTCCACCTTAGGAAAGAGCAATTTGGAAAATGCTCAACCTTTAAAGATCAAGGATTTGTGTATCGCACATAATGGTACTATTGCTAACGCCGAGGAGTTGTCAGGGATGGTTGGAGGTTGTACTTTTACTCCACAAACAATGAGTGATACACTTGTAGCTGCACAAAGACTATTGACGCACCTTCAGGTCAAAGGAAACATCGTTGAAGCTATGGGTATATTGAAGGGTGAAATGGTCGGTTCTTTTTGCTTTACATTTCTTACTGGTGATGGATCAGTTTATGCTGCGCGTGATAGCCGAGGATTTCGACCATTGGTACTGGGACACATACCTGAGTCAGACACTTACATGGTTGCATCAGAATCATGTGCGATAGATTCAGTTGGTGGCGATTTGCTCTGCGATGTTGAACCCGGTGAGTTATTAAAACTGGGATCAGCCGGTGTTGAACATCAGAAATTTGCAAATGAAAAACGCCATGCACACTGCTCTTTTGAATTCACATATTTCGCACATCCTGCAAGCACAGTAGAAGGAGTAGTCGTTTATGAAGCTAGAAAGAGAGTGGGCCACTACCTTGCACGCAAGTATCCATTTCACGATGCAGATGTAGTCATCCCTGTGCCAGATTCTGCGAGACCGGCAGCGTTGGGCTACGCCCAGGAATTGGGTATTCCTTTTGAGGAAGGGTTGTTGAAAGACAGATATAGGAAGAAGGGCTCAATGAGGAGCTTCATAGAACCTTATCAGGAAGATCGTGTCGACATAAATAAAGGAATTATCCCTATTAAACAAGTTATTGACGGTAAACATGTTGTTGTTATAGACGACAGTATAGTTAGAGGCACAAGCTCTGAATCTATTATGAAAACGCTTAGACTGGCTGGGGCATCAAAGATTTCTTTAATAGTTACTTTTCCACCAATTCGTTTTCCCTGTTATGCAGGAATAGATTTTCCTTCCCAAGAAGAACTCTTAGCCTACCGACAAGTACCATTTGGTTCGGAAGAAGAGCTGGCGAGAAAAGTTGCGAATGTGATTGGAGCAGACAATGTTGTCTATAATGATACATCAACTCTGGCTGAAGCAATAGGAATAGATGAAAAAGATCTGTGCTTCTCATGCTCCACCGGAGACTATACTCCATTAGGAATAAAACCGACATTTAGGACCAGGGAGCAGATGAAGGGAGATTAGAAAACCTACCTACCTACATCTTCTCATTAATTTCTAAATGTCCTTAAATAACTCTTGAACTAAATCAAATACAGTAGGTATGCAAAAGATTAACTTAATCGGTGCCGCAGCTTTAGGCACCGGCGCAGTCGCTATTGTGTCATATTTAATGTTGACTAATCTTGTACGAGAGGAATATTCACTAGGAGTCGATGCTATGAAGGACGAACAATCCCTTTTCATTAATACCAGAATTATTCTGGACAATACAGGTAGGTTACCATTAACACATATCACTGTTGACTACGGATCTAAGAATGAAACGATCAACATACTCAATCCTGGAGAGAAAATTGGACTTTCTCCTCCAGAAGGTAGTGATTTGAATATTGTAAAAATAACCGCTGATCATGGTATTAACATAACTAAAGATTATAGGAAACCCATCAAATTGCCAGGGATGATCGGATCTTAGGTAGAAACCGATTTCCTTAATTCGCAGAAAGAGTGATGAAGGGGCTTGAACCTATTACAAGTCCGTTGAACTTTTGATCTCTTTTGGTGTAAGCATAAAATACAACTCCGGAAGGGAATAGACGAACCCAACATGGACACAATCGTTTCTATCATCAAGTAAACATTGTAATTCATTATTACGTAAACTAATTTCTACAATTCGATTTTTTTTGTTGTCTTTAATTATAACACTATTATGGTCTATTAGAATTTTCTCCATAAATGGTACGTGAAGACCATTTGCTTCATATTTTTTCATCATTTCCTCCATGATACTTGTTAAATAGCCTGAAAAACTAGTTATGCCCTTAAACTCAAGTTCCTTTTTGTTCTTTGCGTATGCATCGAAAAATCTTCTATAGACGTTCTCACTTACCGTTATTGATTTGAAACCAGGTTTAGGCATTAGATAGTTCGGTAATGAACCGTAACATATAAGATTTGCCGGCAAGGGCTGTGTTAAGTTGATTGGCGATACGTCTACTTGTTAAACTAGGTGACACTGTTATCTCTGGGCGATGAATTTCTTGTAATAAGTATCAATACCGACTAATCATGAGTGCAATGCATTAAAAGCAAAATATGATGTCTGAATTACAAATGATTGAAATTAAACTTATTGGTCCTCTGCATAATTAGAATAATTTGGTCTGGATAGCGTCTTTTCAATTCATGACGCTTCATTATGCGCATTATGAATACATAACGAAGTAAACTTTGGCAAAAAATGAAATTTGAAATCACACCTAAACTTATAACCGAAGTATGATTTGTTCTATGCGTAATAGTCAAATTTTGGAGTAAATCACCAAGAATAGTACAAATGAAAATCTTGTCGGAAAGCCACTTTTCAACAAGAAGTTAAAATTATGGTATGTAATAGGCAGGGCATTGGAAAAGCCAATCTATACGTCGTTATGTCGCTCTGTTGTAGGCTTGGATCCCTCTATAAGATTCGCAGGAATCGCTAACGAAGATGGAATACTAGTAGGGGTTTCTCAACGCAAAGGCCTCAAACCTCTCTTATCGTTCGAAGAAAGGGCGCAATATGCTATAACCGCAGCCACAAGACAATATACTAGGCTTCGATGGGAAGTGTTACTCGGAAAGATATTGTATGCTAGTTCGCATTATGCCAAACTTATAAGAGCTACAATTCCGATTACTGACGATAACCGCCGATTATCATACGTATTACTAATGTCCTTCGACTCAAACACAGATAGCTTTCATGAAATCGTTATCGAAAAAGTTATTCCACTAGTAAAGAAAAAAAGAGTCTCCCTGCTGAAGGCGTCAGATTGACCAAATTCTATCGTGCTGATAGTCCCCCATCAATAGTTAAGGTTGTCCCAGTAATCCAATTCGAATCTTCGCTGCACAAATAACTAACAGCACCGGATATATCTTCAGGATTGCCTATTCTTCGCAGGGGGAATGAGGATTCCAATACTGATCTAGCTTTTTCATCTTGAAGATACGGCTCAATTATTGGACTCCTTATAGTTGAGGGGACAATACAATTACATCGTATGTTATAAGGACCGTATTCAACGGCAATGCTCTTCGTAAGCATAATGACTCCTGCTTTTGTTACTCCATAAACTGAGAGTGGCACATTCGGTATGGCACGGACGCCAAGAAGTGACGAGATGTTTATAATATTTCCACTCATCTTTTGAATCATTATTGGCAATATTGCTTTGGTAGTTTGAAATGTACCTATAAGGTTTGTCGACAATAATGAGTTCCATTGTTCTTCTGTCATCATATGGAACGGAGTAGGATCGTTTAAAACTCCAGCATTATTCACAAGGATGTCTACAGTGTCAAATGCAGCGATAGTCTGTTCAACTGCGCTCAACACTTCTGCTTCTTCAGTTATATCCGCGCTTATTGGCAGTATGTTTTTGCTGTCTTTAATTTCAGCTGCCACCTTTGCAAGTTTTGATCGGTCTCGTCCTATGAGGACTACCCTACAACCTTCTTGTGCCAGCCTTTTTGTTGTAGCTTTTCCAACACCTCCGCCTGCGCCAGTTACAATAGCAACTTTTCCTCTTAGACTCATGTTAATCAGTCGTTAAATGTCCATTTAAAGTTTAAAACACTCGATACTTTTAATTTATTATGCTGTAGTATCGCACTTGTTGTCGTCATTTTCTGCTGTGGATAAGCTTTTCGAGCACAAACGGACTGACATTAGGAATTATTGGTGGTGGACAATTAGGCAAAATGCTGGCCTTTGAAGCAAAAAGAATGTTCATGAAGCTTGCGATATTAGATCCTGACGAACATTGTCCTGCATCCACATTAGCAGACAATCTAATTGTTAGCGACTTTAAAGACGAGCAGTCAATTAGGAAATTGGCAAGGATTTCAGATGTGTTAACATATGAAATTGAACTTGCTAATTCTCAAGTTTTGGAAGATTTGGAATCGCATAATTATCCTGTACATCCTGCACCACGAACTTTAAATATTATACAAAACAAGTTAAAACAGAAGCAGTTTCTTAAGGCGAAAGGAATTCCTTTGCCTGATTTTGAATCAATAACGTCCAGAGATCAATTGCAGAGTACGTGCTCAGAATTTGGTTATCCGTTGTTGTTTAAGGCATGTGAGGATTCGTATGATGGGAGGGGAAATTTACTTATCCGTTCTGAAGAAGATATTGAGGAAGGGTTGAGACATTTTCTTGGCAGGGCATGTATGGTAGAAAGGTTTGTGCCTTTTAGTAAGGAAATCTCAGTAATGGTAGCTAGGAATACAATGGGACAGACTGAATCATTTCCTGTTGTTGAGAATATCCACGACAGGAACATTTTGAATACAACTATAGCACCTGCTCGTATTTCTGCCCCGGTGGTGAAGAAAGCGAAAGAATCTGCAGAGAGAGCAGTACAGTCCCTTAATGGTGCAGGAATATTTGGGGTGGAGATGTTTCTCAAAAATGACGGAGAGATTTTAATTAATGAAATTGCACCGCGGCCACACAATTCTGGTCACTATTCGATTGAGGCATGCTCAATTTCTCAATTTGAACAACACATTAGAGCAATACTCGGTTTGCCTTTGACTGAACCCCGATTATTATCTCCGGCGGTAATGATAAATATTTTGGGAATAGACGGGTACTCCGGTCCATACATCTTCAGTGGAATCAAGGATGCCCTAGAAATCCCCGGGCTGAAACTACATTTTTACGGAAAAATGGTTACTAAACCTCAAAGAAAATTAGGTCATATGACGATAACTTCCGAGTCGATAGAGGAGGCATTAGCAAAAGCTGAAAGAGCAAGGAAAGCATTAATTGTGGAAAGTGATAAGCATGGTAACACAATTGGCTAGGCCACTAGTGGGAATAATAATGGGAAGTGATTCTGACCTCGAAGTAATGCAGGAGGCATTCAAGTTTCTCAAAGATAACGATATCTCTGCTGAAATAAAGATTGTATCTGCACACAGAACTCCTGATGTGATGGTTCGATATGCCAAAGATGCACGGAAGAAAGGGTTGCGTGTGATAATTGCCGGTGCGGGAGGCTCGGCCCATTTGCCTGGCATGGTAGCCTCTCTCACAACATTACCTGTGGTAGGTGTGCCAATACATACTAAAACTCTAAGTGGGCTTGATTCACTTTTATCCATTGTGCAAATGCCACCAGGCATACCAGTAGCCTGTGTGGCAATAAATGGAGGCCTAAATGCAGCAATACTCGCATGTCAGATTCTTGGATTGAATTCAAAAAATATCCAATTTATGATAGAGGAATACAAAAAATCACTTCATTCAAGCGTTGTTGAAAAATCAAGTAAACTGGAGAGGTACGGTCCCTCAAAGTACCGGAAACTACATAGGGCTCTAGTTGAAAAATAATTTTTGGCTTGATGGAACAGTCAGAAGAAAATGGCTCAATAACCTACGAATTTTCCGTCAACCTGAACCATGTACAATTGATAAATCATTTTTACCAGTTCAGAGTATCAAATCAAAACAAGCATTACTATGTAGAGAATGGCAGTAAGAGCTAAGGACACCTTGGATATTTTCATGGATTTGTCCAGGGCTTTGGAATATCGATTAAATTGATCCTGCCCCATGAGTTTTACTTTGGATATTATACGAAACACCTGACACCGTGAAGGGTGAGAATGTTTTTGTGATTTTTCTGATAAATCCAGAAATATGTTTGATATCAAATTATGATTCGTCACGTCCCCAAGTGAGTAATACCCCTGTCTTGTTCTTTTGCCCGAAGTGGAATGTGTATCGGAAGAAATTATTTCCAACATGTTAATACCCTCATGGCGGGCTCGACGAAGAATTTTATCCCTAAGTCCAGAGGATAGGTTGTTAGAGTCTGCCCATCCTATGACATAGTGCTTACCATCAATGTCAAATCCAACGACCCCAAGCCCTGATTCACCAATATCTTCAGCATTGTCAATACCGGAATAACCGCTCCAGGTATTTGTATAAGATATTTTGAAGTTGTAACGCTCTTTCGTCTTCAGTTGACTCAAACAGTTGATTGTCAATTCCTCAAGAACCTTTTCCTCATCGAAAGTGATTTTTTCACCAATCCCATTGTGTGCATCAACTAGAAAAAGTCCGCTAAACCCTAACTCAGTGAGTTTATCTTCTAGTAATGATCGGAAGGAAAATGGCAAATCTTCCATTCCAGTATTTTTTGACACAAGTATAAGGGCAAATGCTGAGAATGCAATCCCCGTAATGGTGAATTTTGGAGTATTGATTTGGATCGGTGGACTACAATATTCATCATCATTTTTTAATTCAGAATATTTCATTGTCTCCAGGTATTTTTCTACCTCCGAACTGGATGGTAAGTTTAGAGAGTGATCAGAAATGCTATGAAAGATGATTGCTCTTTTCTGAAAAAAATTAAACAACCGATAGGGGAGGTTGCTTCCTCCAATGGCACTAAAAGGCCCTGGATGCACTTCTGGTAGGATGAGAAAGATATCTTTTTCCCCCGGACTCTTGAAAACTAGTAACTGGGTCGACACTTCATTAGTAGATGCTCTTGATTCAAATATTCTTTCCATACGTTCCTGCCTATTGTCAGTCCAAGCCGAGAGGAATGCTTGTAGTATTTCAAAAGTACTTTTTACCTCTGGTCTTCCAGATCTGTCAGCAAAAAACGACCAAATGATACCTATTGATATAATGATAATCCCTAAAATAGTATTAAGTAAGTAGCTTAGCTTAAATGCAGAATATGGTAAAATAATTATTAGAAAGATTAAGGGAATGAATACAGCCACACCGATTGATCTGAAAGTTCCTGCCCCAAATACTGATATAAAAATTCCATACCGAAGCCCTATGGCCATGAACATACCTGCAATAATATAAGATGATATATCAGTAGTTTTTGCCAAGATTAAGTTCGTTACCATTCCAAAAATTATTGTCATAACCCATAGTAAGTTTGCAAATGCCGAAACATGGATAACCTTGGAAATCTTATTTACTGGTGTTCCGCGCAAAAGAACATAATCTAGAAAAATGCCAGTCGAAACCACGCTTATAGCTAAGGCAATGTCAATGCCAAATGCAAGGGCATTATCGGGTGTTAGTAACTGGTGTATACAGACGATGATAGCCGTAGTTAGTTCATAAACAATAAGTGAAGTTTTGTAAGATGAAGGATTAATTAGGGTAAAAAACCAACGCTTATGTATACTACTTACGCTATCTACTTCGCGTACAGCATTCAATGGTCATTTTACACTGGAAATATAATTCTAATGATGATGGAGATACCTATGAGTGCACCTGTTACTCCAAGTATAATCTCTGGTTTGACTTTTACACCCCTGGTTTCGTCCTCAAAGAACCTTAACAAGCCTGCACTGGAGGCCGGCAGTGGTGCATTCTTCTTCTTTCCTTCGCCCATCTTACGATAGGGACTGTCTGTATGCCTTAAATACATTCCGTTTTCAATCAAATTCCGTCAAATCTTTTCAACTCTCTCTAGGATTCGCAAATAAATTTCTATCAATTGTGCCCTGGTCAATTCTTCAGATATAGATTTGTTAATTTTTGAATCTGGAATCAAATCCAAGATTCTTTCCTTCACCGACGCACCAAGCCTATCGTGCAACTCATTCTCATAGGTGTTCCTTATTAACTTGGAATTAGCATCGTTTATCGGACGGTATTTCTCTTTATCATAATCATTTGTACTCCTTGAAATAGTGTCATTTCTCTTTTCGACATCCCTGGTATTACCACAATTTATGCAGGTTAATTTACTCCCGAATTGGATCTGAACTCCATTGCAACTCTCACAGGGTTCACGAACGAGAGTTCCTCCTCTTGTTAGAAGGTCGGCGGCCGATCTGATTCCAAGCTTTTTGTTTCCATCGTTTTCTTCAAAAGACATTCATCATGTTATTAGCACCTACAATCATATATTCAATTAGATTGATCGGATATGTTTACATCCATCCTTTTTTCATATGCAGAAATTATCTTTTCTAATGCAATGGTCTCTTCATTTATTGCTTCCAACAGTTCGTCCTGATAACCATTCTTTGCGAAAATGTCCACAAATTCATAAAAACTGCTAATTTGAATCTGACTAAGAGTACCAAGATGGGGTCTAAGGGGCAATTCAAATGTACTCCTTACTAATTCTTGATGTACAATCAATCTGTTATGCCTTGCGGTCGCAAGAAATTTTCTTATGATATTAAGTCGTTGCCCCTTATTCATTCTGCTTAAATCTTCAATTGAAGGCAAATGAATCTTGTACATTTACTACTATAATTATTGTTCAAAGAATATTTTAATAGTTAGCATTAACAAAAAATTGACCGCATTATCAGTTTATTCATGGCAGCGTTATTTCTAGAAATAGTTTGTGAGACTGAGCACTTGAACAACTTGCACCGGGCAATGCTTAATAATAGGAAAAAAGAAACAAGACTAACAAAAAGATGGCTGTGGTATGCAAAAAATGTGGCCTTCCAGACGACCTTTGTGCATGCGGTGAACTTGATAAAGAAGAAACTAGAATTGTTGTCAGGCTTGAGAAAAGAAGATTTTCAAAGACAACAACTATCATCGAGGGAATAGATCCAAAGTTGAGTGACATTCATAATATTGCAAAAGAGCTTAAGAGTAAACTGGCTTGCGGTGGTACAGCTAAAGATGGATTTATCTTGCTTCAAGGTGATCACAGGCACGATGTAAAAGAATATCTCGTCAAGATGGGTTTCACTGAACCCACTATCGAAGTTCAGTGACAATGCACACCTGCAACTTGCTTTATTCTGTGTTGCTATAGACAGCAAAAAATAGAATACTAGTTCTTCAATATTTAAACGAAAAATGTCGGTCTTTATAATTAGAAACATATCGCTATCTGATTAAATACTGCCGATTGCTTAAAGTGATACTGTCGAATCGTTGGACTTCAGTCCAGCGCAAGTTATCGACGGTTCAAAAAATATAGGTAAGTTTTCAAGGACCACTAAAGTTTTAAGTGAAGTTTAAGCCCTTTGTACCTGTTTCTGATAGTTACTTCTGTTACCCCTGCTGCCTCGGCAACATCCTTTTGGGTTTTATTCTCACCGTTCATGACACAAGCAACGTACAACGCCGCTGCGGCTAAACCCATCGGATCCTTGCCAGCAGAAATCTTTCCTTCTTCTGCCTTCTTGAGAATTTCAAGAGCCTTTCTCTTGGTTTTTTCCGACAAACCAGCTTTACTTGCTATTCTTGCAACACATTTTACAGGATCGACTACTGGCATCTTCAGATCAAGTTCTCTTATAAGAAGCCGGTAACATCTTGCCACATCCTTTTTCTTGATATTACTCGCATTTGCAATGTCTTTCAATGTTCTTGGAGTTTCGGTATCTCTACAAGCTCGCATATAACGCAGCCTGCCACTAAGGCTGATATGGATCTTCCTCTTACAAGGCCCTTTTCTAATGCCTTCCTGTAAACATAAGCTGCTTTCTCAATAACAGCATCTCCAACGGCAAGCTTATCCTTTAATCTATCCAGCTCACTGAAAGCCTGTCTAAAATTCCTGTCAACGGGTTCATGAACCTGGCTTCTACTATCCCATGTTCTCAAACGTTCTATTGTACTTTTCATTGAGGCCGATAACGGTTTACCTGAGGCGTCTTTGTCGATAGGTCCTATTATTGTAGCCAAACCCATATCGTGCATAGCAAGGGATGTTGGAATGCCTGCTCTACTCCTATCCTCGTGTTCTTCTTTTGAAAAAGCTCTCCATTCAGGTCCTGTTTCTTCAATTCTCTCAGTTATGACAAATCCGCAATTTCCACAAAACATTTCTCCACTAGAGTTATCTGTTACCATTGGTCCTTTTCCACAGCGAGGACAACGATCCGTGAATAAAGAAATGTCTTTAACCAGCCTTATTCACCATAGAAATTCCAAACATTGGGCTACTAATATATATAGTTTATTCTAATATATAGGTATTGTCCTAAAAGTTTTTTAACTACTGATATATGTCTGTAAAATCTTATAGAATGGCACCCTAAAATTATAAAATTTTCTACTTTAATATATATTTTAAGAATTTCACAGAATCGTTCAGGATTAACGCATAATTCAAACACAAAGTCACACTCTTGGCACATTTCGTTTGCGTCGCCTTGCTTTTTCAATTTTTTTGCTCTCATACCTTTGAGCACTGTATGCATGTGTTTTTTTGTTTATCTTCGGCACAACTTGCCATGGTGTAATTCAATATAAATACTAACTAACGATAATTTACCAACGACTGCAAAGTTTGGACACATAATTTTTGTCCTAACTTTACAGAAAAAGAGAATCTGTCGTCGTACGATGTGCTGACAGACTAAATGTGAGCTAGGAGATAATTGCAACGGCGGCTAGATATTTACTTGGTGTTACACTACTGAGGGCTGTTGTGCCTCGGTACACTATTATTGCATGTATGCGTAGATGTTCAATGGATGAAGGAACTGATAGACACACTGACGAACAGATAAAGGCAATCTATCACCTCAAGAATATTGCAATAGTTGGAATGTCAAAGAACCAAGAAAAGCCGTCTCATTATGTGCCAAGATATCTTATTGAACACGGTTACACCGTAATTCCCGTCAATCCAACTGCATCGACAATTCTAGAAAGGAGAAGCTTTCAAAAAGTTTCAGACATAGAGGATAAAGTGGATGTCGTGGATGTATTCAGAAAATCAGAAGATGTTTATCAAGTAGTACAAGATGTCATTCGAAAAGTGGGAATTCGAGTAATATGGTTGCAAGAGGGGATCCACAATATAAAAGCTGAGAAACTTGCTCTAGAGAATGGGATTGATGTAGTCTATAATAGATGTATGATGGCAGAACATATGAGATTGTTTCCTCACTAATTTGTTGGCGTCAAGACCCGAGTCAAGATAATTACGTTGGACACATTTTATCTATATTTGTCAAGGATATAGCTGATCACCTGTAAATCTATCTATTATCTTGATAGCTTTTGTCGGACAGGCTTGAGCTGCAAGCAGTATTCTTTCTAAATTGTCACCTGTCTCTGACTCTACCTTTGCTTTCGGATTTATGCGTTTATTTTTATCTACCACAAATACGCGAGGGGCGATCGATTCACAACCACCAAAGGCCAGACATAAACTGGGTTCGATGGTAATATGAAATCGGCTTCTCGGAGTATCCAACATCGTTTTGGTGTTATTCGTAGTATCATTGCGTGCTTTGCTCCAAAATGCATTTGGTTGTTTGAAAGAACCTGAACTCGAATTTTGAGAACCTCTTGATGACGATTCGTAAAGGTCATTCGGTGTTTGTTCTTGTTCATTAGGCACGATCTCAGTAAGAAGAATATCGGAATCGTACTGACGTCGCTTCTCTCTGTTTGAAAGGACTTCAAATGCTTGATTGATTTTTTTAATAGTTTCTTCAGCCTCTGAAGCGTAATTCCTATCAGGATGATATTTCCTGGCTAGTTTTCTATATGACCGTTTAATTTCTTGAAAGCTTGCCCTTTCAGATACTTCAAGGATAGCATAATAGCCACGACTGTCCAATCAAATCAACTTAGACCTCAACTCTTACTTATCTCTTGTCTAATTGAAGTTCGATAGATATACTCTCTACCCTTTGATCTAGCAGAAAATTACTAAAAATCTTCAACCATGAAGATTGTATATGGCAAATTAAAACAAATTAGTGCCACAACTTAAGTAGGAGGCTTTTGGCATAGGTCAATAGTATGCCATTCGTAATGCTATTTGGTTTTACTGTCACGATCCTTTTGACAATATCTGTTATTATCGCCATCACTCCTTTAGTTAGTAACCTTGCCACTTGGGCCCAGGAAAATAAAGACGGCACTGCATCAGATGGTGAGAGTCTACAATATGTAATCTATGCGAACTCAACCTTTGGAATTCGAATTGAATTTCCTAGACAGTGGGAATTTGAAGTTGCAGATAATTTATCTGAAAACCCCCTAAGGGTGGTTTATTTCTACAACAATCCTGCTGATCTTCTTGGTGATTTCGTGGTTGAAATAGAGAAATTGGGCAGTCTTGATAGTGTTGGAGATTACGTTGCAAACAGCATAAATCAGTACAGTCAAAATGCTCCCGAATTTAAGTTACTTTCTATGTCCATGAACGATAAACTCGGCGGATTGCGGGCATACTCAATTTTGTACAGCGAAAGGTATAATTCCACAAGTTTCTTAAAGACACTTGAAGTCGGGACGATTCGAGGAAGTCAAGTATATTTCATACAATACTACGCTCTTTCAGATTATTTTGAAGGGAATCTCCCAATCGCGAAAAAAATGATAAACTCGATCGAATTTATTAACGCGGGTTATGGTCAAACATCTCAATCTTACGGTCCCGTCAACTCTGACCACCAGCATGCAACATTTGCGACAGTCCTAAACAACTCTACAGTTGACTTTTCTCAGGAAAAATATCAACTTCAAATCCCATTGATTCACGTTGAAAATGGTGACGGTAAAACTATTCATAGACATGCATCTCATATACCTTTTTTACACTTTTTGAACAGTTTGGGCATGAACATAATTCGTGATTGCTTTATCCTTGATAATGGAACAAAGTATTGTGGCAACGACAAAGCAAAACTAAAATTCTTTGTGAATGGAAATCAAGTGAGTTCAATAAGCAATCATGTCATAAGACAGGGAGATGAGATTTTAGTAATCTATGGTAACGATTCTCCACGGGACATAAACAATAGACTCGTTATGCTGAATCCATCAATCAAACCTCTCTTTCCCATTACTCCATAGTTTTCATCTGCTCTCAAATTCGTATTGCGAAGATAGATTAATACGTTAGATCGGAATCATAAGTGGATATGACTTCAACAATGCTAGTGTTTTATAGGTTTAGATCGATGAATGACCAAGAAAAGGAGAAGGCTAACAAGCAATGGCATGACCTAAAAAATAGTCTTCCTGCTGGTATCGAATTACTTGGAGAGTATGATCATGCTTGGGGGACGGAGTATAACGGTTTCTTGTTGTTTGAAGCGGAGACTAGCGATATGTTTTTGGACTGGTGGGCTGGTTTTAAGGACAAGGTTAGATGGTATGTCGATCAGACACATACGATAGTTGCAAGAAGACGCTAGACTCATATTGGATACATGTCATGACAATGCCTTTTTAAGATCTGATTTAATGCTAATCCAGAACTGATGCATGTAGCAGCTATTGCCATGGCTTCGGACGTCAGACGGAATGTACTGGAATTCGAATGAACATTCCATATCTACATATCCCAAGGATAAGATAGATGAAATTTGTTCTTTGGACCAAAATCTAAATCTATGACTTGTAATTCTCCTGATAATATGGAATCGCCGAAAGCTCATACTACTTTAGGTGAATATCTTATTGACCAGCTGTACAGTCTTAATGTCCATCATATTTTTGGTATTCCAGGTGACTATGTGCTTGGATTTTATGATCAGCTGACAAAAAGCAAGATCAAGATCATAAACACCTGCGATGAACAAGGTGCAGGATTTGCAGCTGACGCTTATGCAAGGGTTAGAGGACTGGGAGCAGTCTGTGTTACTTATTGTGTCGGAGGACTCAAGATAGTGAATTCTACTGCTGAAGCATATGCTGAAAAGTCTCCGGTAGTTGTAATAAGCGGAGCCCCTGGTCTGTCTGAGAAAAAGAAAACTCCCTTACTGCACCATAGAGTACGTGATTTCAATACGCAACGGGATATTTTTAGCAACGTAACAATTGCTTCTACAATATTGGATAATCCTGAAGACGCTCCTTCAGAAATAGAACGAGTTCTCTCGGCAGCGATAAGACATAAAATGCCAGTTTATATCGAGTTGCCACGAGATACTGTATATAGGACAATTTCAAATCCTAGAATATGCTCGGTACCAGAGTTCAATTCAGATGCTGCTGTAATTAGAGAAGCACTACAGGAGGCCATTTCAATGATAAATTCTGCACAAATGCCTGTCGTCGTTGCAGGAGTTGAAGTACAAAGATTTGGATTGCAAGAATTACTTTTAAAGTTCCTCGAAAAAACGAACATTCCTGTAGTATCGACCCCACTGAGCAAGTCAGTTATAAATGAACTCCATCCTTCATACTTGGGTGTTTATGAAGGGGCTATGGGATATCCACATGTAAGAAATTTTATTGAATCAAGTGACTGTGTTCTCCTTATAGGTACCTTTATGACCGACATTGATTTTGGAAACTCTCCCACACCTGTGGAACAGGGTAAGACAATAAACATCACTAGTTCAAAATTATCTATCAAACATCATAACTATGAAAATGTCGAAATACGGGATTTTCTCGAAAAACTAAACAATGCCGACTTGAGAAAACGAAATATAGACACTAGTTGGAAGCATGAAAGAATCTTTGCATTGCAACATCGTCCTTTCAACGGGGACAAAATAACTGTAGACGGGCTTTTTGGCAAGCTCAATGAATTCTTGACCCCTGACTATATGGTTATAGCGGATGTTGGTGATGCGCTGTTTGGGGGTCTTGATCTCGTTATTCATAAGGGAACGGAATTCTTGTCGCCTGCATATTATCTATCGATGGGTTTCGCCATCCCGGCTTCAATTGGAGCCCAACTTGCCAATCCAAGCATAAGGCCTATTGTTCTTGTAGGGGACGGAGCATTTCAGATGACAGGAACAGAGTTAAGCACCATCGCGCGTGAAAAACTGAATCCTATTATTATATTGTTAAATAATGATGGCTACAGAACAGAAAGAACTATTCTTGATGGTCCATTTAATGATTTGTACTGTTGGGATTATTCCAAAATAATCGAACTTTTAAAAGTAGGTGTAAGCTTTGATGTCCATAGTAACGTAGAGTTCGAGTCAGCTCTGGAAAAGACAAAAGAAAATAGCCGAGAGTTTGTTCTAATTAACATTCACCTTGACAGATTCGATGCTTCGGCAGCATTAAAGAGACTAACTGAATCTTTGAGTAAGAAAGTTACGATAATTTTTCGTGCCCAGAAATTCTCCAAAATCGCTTCATTATGGACTTTCATTGTAAGGTCTAATAACTTATCTTTCTAAGTATTACTAGAAGTTGTAACAAAACCGGCTTGTTAGCGAATTAGCGAATATTACAGGGTATCATTAGCATACTCGGGTTAATTATTAATGTCAGACACTTCATCTGAAAAGTGATTGAACGAGTTCTTTACAGAGATCTGGGGACATAGAATAAGATATATCAAGTCTAAGGATGGTGGAAATGTAAATGCTGTTCTCTTTATCCACGGTCTAGGTTCTGCTGCCGACAGGTGGATGGATCTACCCGAAGCTATGTCATTTTACTTAAGCGCCTATGCGTTAGATCTCGTTGGCTTTGGAAAAAGTGACAAACCTAAATCATTAAATTACAATATACCCGAATTCGTTGAATTCCTTAGAGAATTTATTCAAAAAGAATTGATAAAATATAATGAGATTATTCTAGTTGGACATTCCCTTGGCGGATACATCGCATGCGAGTTTGTGATTAAATATCCTACACTAGTACGAAAATTGGTTCTAGTAGACTCATCAGGAATGCTTGACGAACCGACACCAATATTGGCAGAATATCTGGCTGTCGCAATGAATCCTTCATACGATAAAGTTATGTCCGTATTTAGAAAGATGCTTGGTAATCCGCTATTTGTATCCCCATTAGTAGCTGAGATATTCATAAATAATATTTCAAACGAAGCTGCCAAAAATGCATTTACAGTAACTCTCGAGAATAGTGCTAATACGCAGATCGGTCCTGAAAGACTTCGAACGATTAAGATTCCAACTCTCATAATTTGGGGAGCTGAGGATAGGGTAATTCCAGTGGAACATGCAGAAATTTTTAGGAAGAATATAGTAGGTTCAAAACTTGTAAAAATAGAAGGTGCAGGTCATGCTCCATTTGTTGAAAAGCCTTCAAGTGTATTTGATCTAATTAGAAGATTCTTGGTTGACAACCTGTAAATATATCACCACCTTATAGAACCTAGAATCAAACAATTCCAACTAATAACAAAGTCTAAACTATACGATTCTCCACCATCCCAAAAAAGTATGTTTTGCCTCTATTTCCTGTTTGTCCTGTCGTCAAACAGAAAGTCCCGTCTGAATTGGCTTCTTTGGCCATCAAGTTACAATTTCCCAACCGACTTTCAACCCTAAATCCATAGTTTATACAGTTTCTTGTGATAATCTGTGTGCTAAACTCCCCTGAATTCTTCAAGGTGCTTCTGTAAGAATCATGATATTATGACATACTATTTGATCCCTGTCTTAAATATGGCAATAATGTCTGAATGATAATAGCCGTTAATCACAAGCTGTTGTGTTTTGAGTCCGCGCTAGTCTTTAGTGTATGTGATAGTTCCTATATTGGTTGTCTTTCTTGTTTTTCACATGTATTTAACATCAACTCTATTTCGTTATCGCGCGAATATGGAGAAGAGTCTTACGTATCAAATAAACAGGCAAACAAATTAAATGAAAACAATGGACAACGCCAACATATAATCTCCTGCAACGTTGTGGCTGGATATTGTATACGGAACGTAAATTCTTCCATTTGCAAGAGCCAAGACCAACCCCGACAATATCATCATACCTACTGACGAAACAAGAAGATACAAAGTTAGGGCCTCCCCAAGTTGTCGTGTACAAAGGAACAGTAGCATGCCAATTAGGATAAACGATAAGTGTTGTAATATATGGACTTCCCCATCAAATACTGCATAATCAAATATAGTGGGAACATGCCAAAAAATTAATAAAATAATTGCAGAAAAGAGTGGTATGAATGGACGCCTGTTTATCGTAAATAGATACCTAACTAATGCAGTCCAGTATAAAATTAAAGTCTGTTGCCAACTTGTGCCGTTTGCATCATGGTGGCCATAGATATTCTTTGTTGTTGAATAAAGAAACTTAAGAATAGTCTCTGAAGTTTTTATTCCCAGATAACCCATTAAAAAGAATAAAACATGTTCAAGAATCATGTGATTTCCAATGATTTCAATAAGATAAGGACTGTCTCTTGGAATGACTAACCATTAAAGTCCGGATTATTGCAACCCGATAAAAATACTATCACTGACTACAGCAGGATAACTAAACATGCCAAGCCCTCAGAGAATCGGGAGCCAACCAAATCCTACCTACTCTAGTCTAAATTCCAAGATCTCCATGAGGAAAGCCGTTCTACAATATTAGTAGTAGGCGTTATAATTATTCTACGAATAAATAACATTCGTTAGGTTACACCTGCTGGCGGTTGCGCCTCTTGACTATGATCCTTTTTCCTATGTTCGTGTAAGGTTTGTTCACTCTCAAAGACTAAACCACACATGTTACAAGTCAAATTCTTTTCCTTAGCTTTGTTTGCGTCTGCAGTAGACATACGTTACATAAGGACAACTAATAATTATAAATTTTGGTTCAAATTCGGAAGCTTCCAGTGCTGTATCGCGCCTTCAAGGGAAAAAGAGTATAAGTTCAGCCAATCGAGATCTAAAACTGTTCAAAATTATATAATCACTACATGTTGAACCATTGATACTTTGTTAAAAGACTGCCCCACTGCGAAATTTATCTCACTGGTAACAGTTTAGTTCAAATCATGCGGATAGACATGAGATAATAATGTATTTGATGGTATCTAGTTCAATTTATCCCTGGCGCCATCATTAAATTATAATGCTGTATTTTCTTGAAGATTTCAACATTTAAACTTAATCATAGTTGTCTCCTTTTTTAATGGATATATTTCCCTACATTGAATATACTTTCAAGCAGTTTTCTAGGCCATATAAGAATTGTAATCTAAATGATTTGCACAAACAACTATACTCATTTGCTGTGTCATAATACTTTAAAAATAAATCTTCGTGTTAATTATGCCAATGACGGAACGCATACAACAAGTTTAGTGTCGAAGTTGTTATGGTTGCTGAAGGACATTAAATTAACTTGGTCCAGTCAAAGTTGGATGATAATTTTCTGATTATAAAGGATCTTGAATAATCTCTAGCCCTCTCTCCACAATTCAAAATATTGCTGACCTTTCTCTGGTGTTTTTTACTTGCTCCCACATCTAGTTGGTTTGTAAAATTGGGATCAAGTTGAATTCAAAGCGCTATTTGCGAGGTCAAGATAAAAATCACTTGCCCCTGTCATAAAGATCATACCACAAAATTTAGGTGGGTTGCCTCAGCGCATGAATGAATATTGCGTCATCATCGGCAATTACTCTCAGAATGTATGATTCTTAAACTGTTTGGTTACTATACTAGTTACCTGGATGTGAGATAACGTTTGCTGCGTGAACGTGTATCTGCACCTGTAGAGAATATTTCCTTGGTGTCCACTCGTATCTTGAGGCCATTGCAGCCCATACAAATATTTCTAATTATTCTTTATTTTTCAAGTGAACCTTGCGGTTATGTCCTCATACAGTGAAATAGTTTGAATTTGCTGTCCGCTGCATGAAGTATGATGATAGACTTAAACTGGATTTCGAGTTCTTCGTCCCTCTTTGAGTAACCAATCAGGCCAATGCTTTCTTACAATGTCCTCGCTCAGAATCTCTCCTCTTCGCTTATGACATAATCTGGTTATTACAGTTAGTCTAATTTCCGTGGACTTCAAATCCGGCTTGTCCCTCCGAAGAGCATTGCAAAGTCTCGGAACGTAATCTTTAGCAATTTTTTCTCGTATTATTTCTCTCTCGATTTCCATTTCCTGTACTAATTCATCGAAAGACTTTTCGTCATCCATCAATTTAGGGTCGTATCTCTAATATTCCTCCAAAGTATAAAAATTTCGTTTAAGTCTCATGCCACATAGGCAAAATGATTTCGCGACTATCCATTTAGGTCATTAAGAAATATTGAAAAACTGATTGGTACGTAAAGTTCCTAAGTATAATTTGCAGCTGCATATTGCCACATTCTTCATGAAAAGGAATCAAATTAACTGCCCTCATACGCTTGTTTAAACACATTTAACATCCCTGTAAGAGACAGATTGTGATATGGGTATGAATTACGTAATAACCTCAATCTTTGTAGGAATGCTGATTCTTCTCGTATGTTTGATATCGTCATTTGCAGGAAATGGGAATGGACAAACTGTTAATTCCTCGACAGCTAAAGAAATTCCAGGATCATTATTCGATAAGAGCAAGGGGATACCCATGTTGGTGGATCCTAAATTAAAAGTGGAGGTAGTCGCTGAAGGCCTTGACTTTCCAACAACAATTGCATTTCTGGGTAAGAATGACATTTTGGTGCTTGAAAAATCAAAAGGGACAGTAACGAGGATCATCAATGGTACAATCTCTCCAGAACCACTTCTTAGAGTCAATATCGCATCACAAGTTGAAAGAGGTATGCTTGGAATAGCTGTTTCAAAAAATGACAATTCTTCAACCTATGTCTTTCTTTATTTCACGGAATTAACAAACTCTACGAAAAACGAGAATAAGGGAGTCCTCTCAAATCGAGTTTATAGATATGAACTGGTAGACAATAAGTTGGTAAATCCCAATCTATTGCTGGATCTGCCGGCCACACCTGGCCCTAGGCATAATGGAGGCGCCATTACAATAGGGAATGACAGCAACATCTATGTTCCTATTGGAGATGTTGATGGTCATATGACTGAGGTACAGAACATTGCTGATGGAGGTCCTCCGGATGGGACGGGTGGAATTCTTCGTATTACTCAAGATGGTCTGCCAGCTCCGAGTGTTATAGGTGATAGCGGACCTGCAAAAAAATATTATGCCTATGGTATCCGGAATAGTTTTGGATTGGATTTTGATCCTTTAAGCGGTAAGATGTGGGATACGGAAAACGGGGCTGGATTTAGCGATGAGATTAATCTTGTTGAACCTGGCTTTAATAGTGGTTGGTTAAAACTCCAGGGAAAGGCACCACCGGATTTTGATTATTCTCAGTTAGTCAATTTTGACGGTAAAGGTAAGTACAGGGATCCAGAATTGACTTGGGTGGATACTGTTGGCCCTACAAAAATAAAGTTTTTTACTTCAGACAAGTTGGGTAAGGAATACGAAAATGATATGTTTGTATCTGATGTTCACCATGGAAGGATCTATCATTTTGACTTGAATGAGAATAGAGACGGACTAATTTTGCCAGGAAGACTTGCAGACAAGGTGGCAGATACTGACGGAGAAACTAACGATATCATATTTGGATCAAATTTTGGTGGCATCTCGGATATGGCCGTTGGACCTGATGGCTACCTATATTTAGCTTCATTAGCGCGCGGGACGATATACAGAGTGGTTCCGGCAGGAAATCAATAAAAATGACTAGAGTTAAGGTTCTTTCACAAGATATGAATTCATATTATGATGTCTTGAGTAGATGATAAAAATGATTATGACTAGTTTTGAGAAGAAAAAAGGTATTCTCGTTCTCTTAATCGCATTTGGAATCGGACTCTCAATCGCTCTGCTCACAGAAGATCAGTACCTGCCACTTGTTTTAGCTCAAAGTACAAATGTTCCAGACTGTAACTGTACTGCAGATTATATCGCAACTAACCCTGACAATCTTACTACATTGACGATACCTCGGATAAACATCGTTAAAACCGAGATATTAGACAGTCAAACGGAAGGACATCTGGAATGGAAGGCAGTTAAATCGACCGTATTGATGAATGTAATTACTGATAATTTTCTTCTTGGGAATTTTTCAACTGGGACAGGCAGTACGGTAGCGCTGAATACAATCAACGTCAAACCAAATGAATCTCTTGGAATTCAATTAAATGGAAAAATTCCTGACGCTGCAAGAGCTGAGATCATCAGGGCATCTGTAAATGAAAACGGCACAATGAAAGATGTGAAACCTACCGAAAAGATTCGTGAGTACAAACTCCAGTATGACAAGGCGACAAAGAAACTCCTTTCAGGAAAAAATGATTTGGTAGTTGACTTACATGAACCAGGATACTATCTTGTAGTAATATCATTGTCGTTTGGTAACCACAATGGTAACAGTATCAATAAAACGGGCGGACTGACTAGTGTTTATGAGACAATATTGAAGCCAGATTAAGATAATAACCTTGATTTCTCACTTACTTTTTATCTTTCCTGCACACCTACTTCAAGCTCAATTAGCGGTATAGAAAAAAACACAATAGCATTGAAGACAAACAAGAATGTTTTTTGCTTGATGAAAGCATAGGGAGTTATTTCGTTTAATCATGAGCGTCGAGGTGGGGTAAAAACTAAGTTTCCTTTCCCCGACTTCAATAATTAAAGGAGCCTAAAATACTGAGCTTGGAATTAATTACGAGTCAAGATTTAATGGTGCTAGTGGATTCGATGGTAACTATCGATTCGACACCGTATTCGCCAAATATCGTTCAACTATCTTGAGAGTCTTTCTCGACTTCCTGTTCCTCAGCATCTTCTTGTTCAAAATCTTCCAATTCGTGAGTTTCTTCCTTAATTTCCTCCTTTTCAGCTTCAAGTTCATCCTTATCAGGTTCTTCCTTAATTTCCTCCTTATCAGCTTCCTCGGTCATACTTTAACCACTTGTTAGTCTTATTTGAATAATTGCATCTGGATAACATGTGATAGATATGTATACTAGTGTACAGCTTTGGTCAACCCTACAGTTTCAATAATAGCCATCAGATCAAATATTAATTACAACTTCTGATCTTAATGTTCCTGTTCAAGAAAAAATAGAAAGCTAAATGTAAAACCATTCTTTAGACAATAATGATCTTATCGTGGAAAGCCAAAGAACTGCTGCCGTGCAAAGAGGAAAGAAGCTAAAGATCGTCTTACTTCTTACATCTTCGTATTTTGCAATACAGCTTGCGGGGGGTATTTGGGCTGGAAGTTTGGCCTTGATTGCCGATGCCGGCCACATGCTTACTGATGTAGCAGGACTGCTACTTTCTCTTCTGGCAATTGGTTTTACCCGTAGACCCGCAACTCCTCAAAAAACATATGGCTTCTATAGAATGGAGATACTCGCCACCTTAACAAACAGTGTTGTGCTAATATCAATCTCGTTCTACATTATATATGAGGCGTACCGGCGTATCTTCCATCCGCAAGAAGTCCAAGGCATACCTGTGATTCTTATTGCAAGCGTAGGCCTTGTATTGAATCTAGTGTCCCTAAGACTACTGTCACATTCAAGTTTGCATGAACACAAGGCAGGTCAAGAAAACCTGAATATCAAAAGCGCTACTTTAGAAGTATTTAGTGACACACTAGGTTCCGCTGCTGTTATGGTCACTGCAATAATAATAATCTACACAGGATTTTATCTGGCCGATCCAATAGCTAGCATTGCTATTTCTCTTTTTATACTTCCACGAACATGGTCGCTAATGAAAAAATCAGTTCATATATTGATGGAAGGTGTACCGCCAAACATATCCCATGATGAAGTAAAGAAAGCTATCATGCAGATAAAGGGGGTTACTGGTATTTTTGAGTTGCATATCTGGAGTATTACTTCGGGCATGGATGCATTGTCCGCACATGTAGTAATAATAGATCCAAGTAAATCACTAGCCATTTTAAAAGAGATAAATTCAATAGTTGAAAAAAAATTTGGAATAAGCAATATTACTATTCAGATTGAAACTTATCATCCAGAAGCTGACAGGTACTGACTTTTTTTACCATACGGCAGGATTTATTTCGATAGAAACGAGTCTACTGGACACTGTTCAGATCTTTGTTTACTTGAAGAGATCTTTGGGAACTTAGAAAACATACCAATCAATTCATTGTATGTCGCATAATATGTTATAATAAATATTGATAAATTTCTGATACTTAAAATCATTTTATTGTGGCTACTCGCATTATCTGCTTGCATTTCTTTAGTTACACTTTGAATATCTTCTGGGTATTACCGAACATAAGTAAATCGTAATCTTTTCTGGAAAGACCCAGTTTGTTCACAAGCATAATGCAATGTCTTACATCTGATATGGGCCAGTCGCTTCCAAAAAGTAAATGGTGTGGACTTGAAGTATAACTAAGTAGTTCTTTTATTTTTGTTATCAAGCATTTTTCATAATAGTCATTTACAGGACCAAAGAATAGCCCAGAGATGTCTGCGTACACATTTTTATTCTTGTATAATACTTCTTGACAGTCAAGAATCCAAGGATTTCCCAAATGACAAATTACGATTTTAAGATCTGGATTGTCAGCTGCAACTTCATCAACGTTCAAAGGATGAGCATACTTAAGCTTTGCATTGCTAGCAAATGTATCTCCACAATGTACCATAAGCGGTACCTCAAACTCTGTACATAAGTTATAGATCTTTTGATATTTTTTGTCTGTCGGGAAGTAATATTCATACCCGCAGTATATCTTGATCCCTTTCAACTTATTCTCCAATAGCCACTGTCTATAATTTCTAAAATCCTCGATAGTGTGATTGTCAACAGAATATCCGCCCACAACTGCGAGATTATCGTGCTTTTCTGTTACTCCGAGTATTTTATGGGTGGAAGGACGACCCTGGTTTACCTCATAGGATGAGATAATAATAGAGGCATCTATATCACATCCATTCATACTTTGAAGCAGTTCAACCAGACTGTCTTCTATTGATCTGTTCGAATTATTATACAAATTTAAATGCACGTGACAATCTATGGCCTTCATAGTCTCTACTTGTCGTATCTTGGATTTAGCCATTCGATGAAGCTAGCATAGTTCAACGAGCGCACGTCATCCAAGTAGTTGGACAGTATTTTTACGAATTTGAACCCGTTTTCCAACTCGAACGAAAGAACAGGATCTTTAAGTTCTCCATTGATCACCCTTTGGGCATATTCTACCGCTGACATCTTGTCAGCATAATCGCAATAATTGAAAAGTCTACCGCCTCCTATCATCCTTCGCAGATTGAATTTCATAACTGTCTCTTTTCTAAAATCATACAATCGCTTACCGATATGTTCATGTCTGTATTTCGGGTGCGTGGATATGTCTGCACCATACAGACTATCTCCTTGAGGGTTATGATTTGTCATCATACCATTTGCAGTTATTTCTTTCCATGTGTGGTCTGCATACTCTGGGTCCAGATTTACAATAAGGCTGCTTGCTGAACCTACTATTTCACCATGCAAGTCAGCGACAGACTGTCCTTCAGGAAAGAAGCGAAGATGACTCTCAAGTTCATCAGGATGCCATATGTTACCGTATCGAGCCAAGTAAGGAAATGATTCTTTTTGCAAATTTACTATTTTTGGAATGTCTTCCCTAAGAGTTCTTCTGATAATGATCTCTGTTTGACCTGATGATGTCATAATTCAAGTTTGAGATTTGATTGATATAATTCTTGTGTAGAACATGTTTGTTATTTATCTTGTCACGAGGGAAAATACAACATAATTAAAGTTTCACAAAGATAGATCAACGATCACGCCCACTATAATACGACAAGCAAGATCTGACCAACATCAACTGGTGGTAAAGATTAAACCATGTGGACTTATGTTCTGGATACAAAAATGCTCGCTACCGTTACGATTATTTCATGATTCGTGGCTCCATGTCTTTATCTATAAAATGGTATATCTTTTATAACGCCTTGTGATTAAAGACACCTTGCTAGAGCTGGGTCAATTTGTGACATTGATCAGCTTCAAGAAGTTGAATATATTCAGAAATTGGCGGTATAATGCGTCTCATTACCCACGGAATGATCCAAAATAAACTGATCCAAAAATTAATCTAACCCACTTGTTTTCATATACTTACATCTTGGTTTTAGTGAACGCTCATTTTTATTCTGGAATTCCATTTCATGCTCGGAGTGCGCCAACTAGGGGGCCTCCTGAATTCTTCTGCGTTACTATATTGAGTAATTATATACAAGACGCAACTCAATTTCAATGTAACACTATAAAGGATAATAATTTTGAAATGGGGCGATAGTGGGACGGAAAAAAAAGCAATTAGTGGAAATCTTATTGAAGTTATTCAAGATGTCTCAAGAGCAAGAAGTCTCTACCTCAATCTTTTGAATCAAGCAACAAAAGAAATAATGCTGATGATCCCTACATCTAAAGGGTTAGACCGACTTAATAAGATAGGCGGTGTCCAATTACTTAAGGATAAATCGACGAACTCTGGCGTTAAAGTTAGAATTTTAACTCCTCTAAAGGGAGCCCATCCTATTGGGGAGAGCGATCTCTTACGCGAGTTTGCAAGTATAGGCAAAAAGCGCAATTTCCAGACCAAATCGATTGAACAGATGACAGGAGAGCAACCAAGATCTACCATACTGGTGGTGGATCAGAAGTTTTCACTCATAATGGAACTAAAAGATGATTCTAAGGATAGTTTCATTGAAGCGATGGGGCCATCAATCTATTCGAGCAGTACTTCCAGCGTGTTGTCATACGTAACAATTTTTGAAAATCTCTGGCAGCAATCTGAATTGTACGAGCAAATAAAACTTGCAAATGAGAAACTTGCAGAAAAATCAGAACAAATAATTTTAAAGGATAAAGAGCTTCAGAATCTCATTTTTAAATTATTGCAAGAAGATAAATCAAAAGAAGAATTTATGTCAATGGTGAGTCATGAGCTCAAGACACCTATATCTGTAATTAAATTCTATACAGATATGTTACTTAAAATAAGTAAAATGGGACAGACAACTGATGCCCAAAAAAAGGCATTAGCAACTATCTATCGAAATGTCGACAAGCTTGAACTTCTAGTAAATGATATTCTTGACGTATACAAATTAGATATAGGAAAGATGAATATTACCAAAAGCAATGTAAATGTTGCTCAACTTGTAAACGAAACCATCTCGGATTTAAATTCCTTTATCCTTGAAAAAAATATAAAAGTATTCACTGACATAAAAGATAATCATAGTATAAATTGTGACCACAAAAGGATTGAGCAGGTCCTTTCAAATTTGATAAAGAACTCAATAGATTTTGTCCCTCGAGAAAAAGGAATAATAATAATAAAAGTGGAACACTACGACGGTACCAAAGACAGGCGTAACGTGAAAGAGAGTATTAATTATCCTGTCGAAAATATGACTTTATTCAGCGTCGAAGATAATGGTCCTGGGATACCAGCTGACAAGTTAGACAATATTTTCAAAAAATTCTATCAGATTGATACAAGTCTCACGCGAAAGCACGGCGGAACAGGATTGGGTCTAACGATATGCAAGGGTATTGTGGAAGGTCATGGAGGATTAATCTGGATTGATGAATCATCAAATGATGGCACACTAGTCAAATTTATCTTACCAGTCGATGGCATCGAGGGGTAATTACAGAAGGCCCTGCGAGAGACGTTATGCATATTGACATACTTGAAGTAATCAAAATCATTTCTCCCATGTTGATTAATGGTTGCTACTCCGGACTCATAAGAAACCCAGTGATCCTTCAAACGTCCCGCATTTTGTAGATGATTTCAGATTTATGAAATATGCTGTGAAATAGAAAAATTAATGTAACTTGTCGCTTTACAGACACTATGGTGGGGATTAATAGTAAATTCCGAGGTTATCGACACCTTAAAGATTGTTTTTCTTCAGAATATACAGCAGTAATTCAGACTAATTCATTATCGTGTAGGCAAATATTCGTTACTTTATCCGTTGCCATTATTTTATTGAGTCTTGTTTTCACAACACTCGCTTCTGTAAATGCTGTCACAGGAAAGCCAATAGAATTGGGACTTAATATTTGGGTAACAGATTTCTTGCCATTTATCGCACAGGAAAAAGGTTTTTTTGAAAAAAATAATGTTAATGTACAATTGACTCTGGTTCCAGATTATTTGCAATTGATCGATGGATATTACACTGGCCAATTTGAGGGAATAATGGGGGTTTATGCTGATGTCATTTTTCAGCATTCTCAAGGCACAGATTCTAAGGTCGTTTTTGCAGTCGATTTTTCGGACACAGCAGATGCCATTGTCGGAAAACAGAATATGAATAACACTACTGTCAATATTACAAATTATACTTTGGCTGAACTACAAGGGAAGAAAATTGGCGTTCAAGGTATAAACAGTTTTTCACATTTGTTTATCTTGAAGGCATTAGAACAATCAGGGTTGAATGAAGGTGATGTTGAATTTGTAGACGTGCCTGCTCAAAACGTGACTGAAGCCTTAGAAAAAGGAGAAATAGTGGCTGGGCACACGTACGAGCCTTATACATCAGAAGCATTAAAAAAAGGATATAAAATCTTATTTACTGCAGGCTCCATTCCTGGCATAATCAATACCGTTCTTGCCTTTCGCTCAGACGTCGTAGAACAGCGACCACAGGATATTCAGGCAATTGTAAGATCGTTGGTTGAAGCTGAGGATTACTATGCGAGCAATAAGGCTGATGCCTTGAAAATAATGTCTTTGAAATCAGGTATTAGCGAGGGTGATATTGTCGAAGGATTTAATGGTATCAGGGTATTATCTTTAAGTGATAATATCAATACTGCTATGAATATTAAATCTAACGACACCGCATCACTATACGTTAGTGGAAACGAGATTTCCAAGTTTTTTGTAAACAGAGGACAGATAAGTGATCTTCCTGACATTGCAAAAATAATTGATCCTACATTTGCTGAAGTTTTGTTCAAATCTAATGAGAGATAGTTTGTAATAAAATGTCATTTAACAATGGTCATATGATAATATTAACTCTCAATGTCGGCCATTCAATCTCAGATGACACTAAATGAAAATCAGGACAGAACTTCTTGTTATAATGGTTTCAATAGTGTCAATGTCAATAGCGGTAACTACATACATTGCAGTAGATAATTTCTCAAAAAGAGTACGATCAGATATTGAAAATGAGTTTGAGGTCATTGCCACAAATTTGATAGATAAACTCTCTATACAAATGTTTGAAAGACTTGCCGACATTCAATTTCTTTCCATTAGTAACATATTAAGCAATTCTAATTTTACATTGCCGGCAAAGTTGGATTACTTGAGGGACATGGAAAAGACGTTTAAAGCATATGCATCGATATCTCTATACGATACAAAAGGAATTAAGATTGGCGACACAAGGAATATCCTTCTAGGAGCAAACCGATCACAAACTCCATTTTTCCAACATGCGAGCAAGGGGGAGATATACTATGACAAAATTCCAGTAATGTCAGATGCTCTCAAACAGTTTGTTATTCATTTTTCCGCACCAATATATAATGATAATAGACAAATTACAGGGGTCGTAGTAAGTCAATTTCCAATAAACAAGGTAAATGATGTGTTTAAGCAGCATGTGAAAAACATAGGGACCGAAAGCGGACCGTCATTTTTTAGGATTGATTTAGTCTCAAATGATGGTCTTGTGATTTACTCTAATTACGATAAAAAATCAATAATGCAAAGAAATATTGCAAATTCACACATTTACAAATTATTAAAAACTTCTGTTGACAATAAAATTGCATATAATACTGTAGAGCGCCGCTTGGGTATAGATGAAATTCTTGTCGGTGTGAAACAAGGAAATGGATATTTGGATTATAAAGGAAATGGCTGGTTTTTAATAATCGGAGAGAGCTCGCAAAAAGTCTTCAGTGGACTTCAAGATATAATCAATCAATCAGTTATCTCAGCAGGTATTATATTATCAATTGCTATCGTAATTGTTTTCTTGTTTGCCAGACGCATTTCGAATCCAATCACCCAGTTGAAACGTTTGGTTACGGATGTGAGCGAAGGCAATTTTAATACTATGGTTGAGAGTAAGCAGTCAAATGAAATAGGAGAACTGGCCTCAAGTTTTGAATCAATGAGACAAAGCGTAAATCAGGTAAACAACAATCTCAATTCATTAGTTAAAGAGAGAACTAAGGAATTGAGCAAGGCCAACGAAGATTTACTGTTGAAGGAAGTAGAACTTGAAAAGGCAAATGAAGATTTGAGGACTGCTGACATAGGGAAAGAAGAATTCATGTCAATGGTAAGTCATGAATTAAAAACACCACTATCTCCAATGAAACTTTACTCCCAAATGCTTCTCAAATCAACAAAGTCATTTGGACAGTTAAATGAAAAACAGCACAAGGCCATCACAGTTATTCTTAACGGTATAACGAAGTTAGAAGTTTTGATAGGCGATATTCTTGACGTTTACAAATTGGACATAGGAAAACTTAAACTAAAGAAGATTGATGTTAATGTCGAGAAATTGGTAAATGAAATTTTCACAGAATTCAAACCTCTTTCTGACGAATACAAAGTTGAACTTAACTCAGATATGCGGACGTCAGGGTACTGTCAAATGCGATCCTCAAAGAATAAACCAGGTATTTTCTGCCTTAATAAAGAATTCGTTGGACTTTGTTCCAAAGGAAGGTGGGAGAATTACCATAAGGGCTGAAGATGATGACACTGAAAGAGGACACAAAGTAATGTTTACCGTTGAAGATAACGGTATTGGAATTCCTGCCGATAAAATTGATAATCTATTCAAGAAATTTTACCAGATAGATACAACTCTGACAAGGAAGCACGGTGGAACTGGCCTAGGACTGGCAATTTCAAAAGGAATCATCGAGTCACATGGCGGAACAATATGGTTAAATAAAGGATATAACAAAGGGGCTTCTTTTAAGTTTACTTTACCGAGAAACGGTGAAACTGTATGAAACTGCTTGTGATAGATGACAACAAAGATTTGACCGAAGCTATCTATGATAGTCTGGACAGTTCAGAAATAGAATGTAAAATGATCAATGATGGAAAGACTGGACTGGATGAAATATTGACTGAAAGAGGTAAATATGATTTAATATTGCTTGATATTGCAATGCCAAATTTCAGTGGCATGGATATTCTAAAGAAACTAAAGAGCGAGGACCTACTAAGGTCTGAGAATATTATAATATTTACGGCATCCTCAATCACAGATAGAGATATCGACGACTTTGTTGCCTCCGGTGCAAAAGGCGTGCTGAAAAAGCCAGTATCTCTGGATGACCTAACCGAGCTGATAGAGAAATACCGTAACAAATGACCTATTGCACAAAATCGTACAAGATCGGCATTAGAATATTTTTGTGGCCGTGAAATCCATGATCATGTAACGTAAAACCCTAGATAGTGCTTCATGAAAAGTTATTTTTCTGACCATTCATCACAATCCTTCGGTGGAAATTGACTAAATAAAAATGCACAAGATTCTATCCCTATATGAGAAAGGTTCTAAGACATCCCTTGCGATCGTAATTACTGAGAAACTTAATTGGAGAAAGTGTTGGCACACAACTTCTGTAGTAATGAAAATACAATGTAATCACTGTGCTTATTTACTTCGAAATAGTAAAACTATGTTAGTTATGAAGATATTAATTGCTATTAATGATAGACGTAAGAGCATCAAATGTAGTGATCTCCTTAGTAGGAGAGGTCACGGACAACGGTTCAATTGTATTTTTCATCTTTCACTTATTATCGCTTGTTACAAGAGTCTAACAAGACAATTTCTTTAATCACCGTTACCATTTGATTTCTTTTTTGAACATTGACATAAAATATGCATAGAACCTCACGCATGAATAAAGTGGTCTATACATCAAGATCATGATAGGTGCGAGATAAATGTACTTCAGGTCACTCTTATTGGGAGAGAAAAGCGCCGCCGTAATTATTACGATAATCTCATTTATAAAATATATCATCATAATGAAAATCATGGGATAAATAACTGTATTTTGAAATACTAGTAACATATAGAGCAGCGATATCATTCTGATCACTAAAAGTACTACGTCCATAAACATCATATCTATGATCCCCAAAATGAACAATAGTGGATAGTTCGTTCGTCCAGTAACAGCGTCTTTGTGTTTTAATAACGTTGCAAATTGTCCATGAGACCACCTTATTCGCTGACCAATCCATTCTCTCCAGTTGTTTGGGCAGTAAGTTTGTGAAATGGCCCCCGGAATAAATTCAACTCGTCCTTTTGTCTTGAAGATTTTGACTCCCAGATCGAAATCCTCGGTTATGGTGTCTTTGTCAAAAAATCCGACTTTACGTATTATGCCCTTCCGAAATGCACCAAATGCGCCTGGTATAATAACTAAAATTTTCATCATCAATCTAATTCTTCTTCCAAGTTCAAATGCAATGAGGTACTCGTAAGATTGACATTTGGTCAGAAGGTTTTCAACTTCATTGTCTCCACTGAGGATTCTGACATTTCCAGCAATGGCAACAATGTCTTGTACCGTCATATACTTTGCTACTTCAGAAAGCGCATTCCTCTCCATGAGCGTATCACCATCCATTACAAGAATTATATCACCGGAAGCGAAAACCGCACCAAAATTAGATGCGCCTGATTTGGAACCTTTTGATCCCTCTGTTCGTTTGACCAATTTTATCTTTCCACTTTTATAGTATGGGTAGGCTTGTTGAAAAGTATCGTCTGTAGAATGATCATCAATTACAATAATCTCCTTGTTGGGATAGGTATTCTCTAGCAAAGACTCTATGGTCTTTCTAATAGCAACGCCCTCGTTATGAGCAGGGACCAAAACGGAAATCTTAATTTGTGCACCTTCAATGCTTTGGAATGGCAATGGATGTATTTTTCTGAATAGGTGGTGTATAGATAATACGACAGGTTTTCCAACGTTCCTTAAGAGATCAACAAGAACAAATGAAATAATTCCGATAAATTGCCAGAATGTGAGATTTTGTATCCATGTCAAATAATCTTGGACGAAAGGAAATATGCTTAGGTTTTGAATGAGTAGGGGTACAAACGAAGTCGGCATTTCATTCTTTGAAATTTTCCTTAAACTTAGCAAGCATTTCACTTTCATTTTCAATTACGATGGGGATTATGCCAAACTTATCGATCAAATTACGAGCGATCTCTGTCGGATCTGAGAATAAAATTGCATATTTGATAACTTTCTGCTGGGTGTGTTTGCCGGCATTGTCCAAATCTATTAGTCTTGCTAATGCATTCTCTATTTCGGATCCTATTAAAGAAGCCAAAATTAAATTTGTTCCGTTCTCCGCAACTAAGTCAAATGGTCCGAAGGATTGTGATTCAAATGATATTATTTCATCTAAACCTATTTCATACCCTTTTTGCCTGAGGTATTCCTCGATTGGCGATAGTGAAACTATGTTCTGCTTTATTTGATCCAACTTTTCGGCACTGATCTCATAATTATACATTTGATTCCATCTGCCATCTGATAGACTAAAGCCTGAGTTACCACATTGACTGCAATCATAAGAGACTTCTGGAATTGTAAAAATATTTTGACACTCCTTACATTTTAGAGCCGAAATTACTCTAAAGTAATCTACTCCAATAAGTTTTAGTTCTTTTCGACATTTGGGACAAACTAACTTGTTATCTTGCCGAAAGTTATTTTCCAAATCTGAGTGTCCACACTTATTGTGCTCTAGTACATCTCCTCGTGTAAAATTACTCGCCTTACAATTTTGACATAGATAATTGATCATAATGTTAATTGATTTGCAAGCGGGACAAGCTAACTTTAACTGCGTTGGTTGTTTGATTATGTATCCCGCATTTATTAGTGACTTTAGTGTTTTTTCATGATCCTTTAAGGAATTAATGGACTTTGAATCAAATTCAACTCTGGAATGAATTTGTTGTCTTAGCTGGACACCACCCATCAGTACTTTTAATATTTTTCTTACTGAAGATGTCATCAGGAGTTTTTGATCATCAGATATCCTGGTTTTGCGAGTCCACTCGTTAGTTACTTTATGTAGAGACCGAGATACCCATTTGATTCCTGAATCATTCTTCACAATGTAATCACGAGCCCCTGCTTTTCCAACGATCTGCACCAATTTCGGATCCTCTGAGCCTGATATGGCGACAATAGGGAAACTCCGCGAAAAATTATTAATAAAATCAAGAATATGTTTATCGCTTAGTTCAATGCTGCACAACACTGCATCAAAACGCTCAATCTTTAACTTTATCGTTGCATCGTCGACAGAAGAACAAACTTCTAAGTTAATTGAATTTCCAATATTTTTTGCGATCTGCATTTGAGCAAATTCATCGTCATCAATAAACAAAACATGCAATTTTTTTAAAAATAGGTAGTCCTTATCGTCGCTCTTGGCATCTCGAAGAATTGACTTTAAATTTTCAATTAACGATGGCTCAAGTACCATATTGTCTTTTTGAAGACCGTGACTAAGTTGTATTATTGATGCTCTGATTGCCTCCGCTGTGCGCTTACTCGGGATAACTTTCCCAGATGTTGTCGCCTCACAAATATTTTTGATGTGCTCAGCAACGGCAACTACTTCAGGATGATCTTCCATTTTCGATGCCGATAGGATTCTCGATATCGCCAGCATTAAATTGTCGCGTGCACTCCTTTCCTCATATTGATCAAGCAATGAAATTGTCTTTTCAAGAAGAGTTGATACGGCTGTCTTGTACTCTGAAGAATATACGCGTGATCCTCCAGATGAAGGAATAACAGAATCCGGTACCCTAATTGCAGTCAATATTACTACTATGTCTCCAATTTTGAATAGTTAATCTTTCTTATAGGCTTTACCACCATTTATAGCAAATATAGGATATTTTTCGGATGATTTATCTGTATATCTCCGGTGTTCAATAATGTTTTAATTGAATTTTTTGAATTGTCTATCTAAAGCTCGTTACTCGCCTTTCATTTCTAGCATTGAAGACATTGAACGGCTTTTTTGATACAATTGATAATCAACTGCCGATTCGGGACCTTTGCCAGCAGCTTGTAAACTTTTTTAAAAAAGTTTACACCTATTAATTGACATATACCACTCAAAAGCATATTGGTAATTATTATTCTAACAAGTGATAAATTCCACACCAAAAAGTTAATCTCGTTCTCGTTTCCTAGCATAAGGTAGGTAGTCTTGCATACCCGACTGTTGCCTATTGCTTCGTCTATAATTTCTTCACGTACACTTATCTTTTCTCTTATTCCATTGGCTAATAATTTTCATCCTGTAAAGCTCGTAACTGTCGTTTTCGTAACTGTCGTTATCAAAACTACTTCCAGCGAGAAAATATCGCCCATTCTAGGAAACGGGCTCAAGTAGTGAGGATCAGGCATAAAATTCTGCTTGTGGTTCTACCCGTTGTTATAGTTTCAATACTGTCCATTTCTGCCATTGCTCTGAATAACTTTTTTGTTGCCACAAAAAATGAAATAATAGATAAGCTAAAATCAACAGGCGATAACATTGTAGATAAGACTTCAAGATTGATGTTCGAGAGAATAGCTGATATAAAGTTCCTCTCTGGCAGCAACCTACTCTCAAATCCAGACATAAATCTCATTCAAAAAGTCAATTTTTTGAGATCGGCAGAAAGAGCCTACAAGAGCTACGCATCCATGTCTTTATACGACAAAGATGGTATCAAGATTGGGGATACAAGAAGCCTTTACATCGGATCAAATGAATCTCAAAAGCCATTTTTCACTCATGCTGTTAGTGGGCAGGTCTATTATGATAAGATCCCAGTCATGTCCGAGTCCTTATCACAGTATGTAATTCATTTTTCGGCACCACTGTATACTCAAAACGGTGAAATTTCTGGCGTAATTGCAACACGTTTTCCAGTTTCAAAACTAAACGATATTTTTAGAACTCCTGTCACCGGCGTGGAGAATGTTAATCCTATCAGGCTAGATCTAATTGCCAATAATGGTCTAGTTATTTATTCTGATCACGACAGAAAGTCAATGCTCCACGATAATTTAAGCGATCTCGCAATTTTTAAAACCTTGACGAACAATTCGAGAACTGATGACATAGACAAACGAGGGGTTCCAGTCACAATAGAGTCCACTAGTCGGTATGGAGAATCCATATATTTGGGCATTAGTCAAGGTCAGGGTTACCTGGACTATAAGGGCAGCGGTTGGTTTCTAATATTGTCCGAATCAACTAAAGACGCGTTTGCGGTCCTCCAAAGAACTATTTACGATTTCATTATCGCGGCCGGCATAATACTGGTCATCGCATTGATCCTAATCCTTCTTTTTTCGAACCGACTTACTACTCCTATAACCAGACTACGAGCCTTGGCATTACAATTAAGTGAGGGAAATTATGATACCCCGATCCCAACTTTTTCAAGGGATGAGCTCGGGGACTTATCTTATGCTTTGGACATAATGCGGACTAGAATTACAGAAACTAACAAGCACTTGAATGATTTGGTGGATCACAAAACTGGTCAGTTAGTACAGATGAATAAGGATCTGACCGAATCGAAAAATAGACTTGAAACTTTAAATCAATCTCTGATCTTGTCGGACAAGGCAAAAGAAGAATTCATAATGATGGTGAGCCACGAGCTCAAGACTCCGATAACACCTGCAAAAATCTACACTGAAATTCTTCTCACGTCTAAATCACTGGGAAATCTAAATGATAAGCAGAAAAAGGCAATTCTGGCTGTTCATAAAAGCATTTCAAGGCTAGAAGGACTCATAAATGATGTACTTGACGTATACAAACTTGATATTGGAAAAATGAGCTTAAAGAAGAAGGAAATTGCGGTGGGAGACATCATCAATGAGAATATTTCTGAGCTAAGGCCTTTGATGAAAGATAAAGGAATTAATTTTAAGGCCGAAGTAAAGCCGACGTGTGAAAGAATTAAAGTACTATGTGATTCGAGAAGGATCGCACAAGTAATTGGTAACCTGGTAAGGAATTCGGTAGATTTTGTAGAGGACAAAGTTGGAAGAATCACAATAAGGGTTGAATTAATTGATAATGAAAGAGTTAACGATAAATTCAAACAGGATCATGATAGTGCAGGCCAAGTAGTAATTACTGTGGAAGATAACGGGTCGGGTATTCCACGCGATAAGGCCGAGAACCTTTTCAAAAAATTTTATCAAATTGACACAACCCTGACTCGGAAACATGGAGGTACGGGATTAGGTTTGGCTATATCACGAGGGATTGTAGAAGCACACGGCGGAACAATATGGGTTGATTTAGAACATAATAATGGTGCTTCGATCAAATTCACTCTCCCTATTGCCAGGACAGAAAGCCAACAAACAAATAATATTAAATAATGATGATTGTGTTACTCATGGAGACTAAATCTTAAATGAAAATCTTGGTGGTGGACGATAATAAGGAAATTACGGAAGCTGTCTCATTCTATCTTGATAGTATTGATATTTCCTGCACTGTTACCAATGATGGAAGAGAAGCTCTCCAAATCATTAGAGAACGGGAGGATTTCGACCTAATCCTATTGGATATAGCAATGCCTGACTTTACTGGCCTTGATGTCATAGACGAACTGAAGAAAGATAACCTGCTCGTCTTAAGAAACATAGTTTTTTTCACTGCTTCCAACATAAACGAAGAGGAATTACTTACCCATGGTGCCAAGGGTATAATTAGGAAACCCATTTCAATAGAAGAATTGCAATCATCCATTAACAAATTCGTGGGTTAAATATCACTATTCGAGAATATCCCATATAAAACACTGATCGTCTTATTCACTTCGGTCTCGTTATTGGTGAAGATCCAGTATAAACGCTACAGTGTGGTAGAAAAAGGGAAATACATATTCATCACTTATTTCTCCCAATAGGCGATAGGGCATATTTTCCTCTTTAGATTATATTTGAAAGAACTCTATTTATGATTCTTGTCTGAGACCGACACCAAAATTACTGAATCTTCCGCCCATGATGTAAGCATAAAAAAAAGCTTCTGACCACCCTTGACGCATCTATTTTAAACCAATATTGGCATCCTGTTATCGGAACTCTGCTCTGTTTTGTCTCTATTAAGGGATATTTGGTTAAATTATTCATTAAAAAAACGATTCTGGACATGTTTCATTAATAGAAGGACAAGGTATGTTATCTGTAATGCTAGTCACTTCTGATCCACACAGAACACCATCGATAACCTCGGCCTAATACTCATTGTTTGATGCAGAACAAAATGCTTAAGTGTAAACCAATTATTCTAGTATGTTATATTGGTTTCCAATGCCCACTATACTCTTGACGAACCGAAGGGGTGATATATGTTTCTGATCATTGAGCTAAATCGTGGTTTCTTGGGATCTTTAGATTTTGATATGGGATGTTATAAGCAGATTGTATGGACTTTATTATTGCCAAGGATTTTGCGAGATATTAGATCAACTTGTGCTCGATAATAGGATATTTGGGCAGTTCAAGTGCAGCCCCACTTTTGGTTGACGGGCTCGGAAGAATGGAATATAGAGGCTATGACAGCGTTGGAATCGCTACTCTCAATGATGGAAAATTGCTGATAAAAAAAGGGGTGGGTAAAGTCGCACAAGTGAATGCATCCCTAAATCTAAAAGAAATGATTGGCGAAGTGGGAATAGGACATACAAGATGGGCCACACATGGTGCTGTAACTGTTACTAACGCTCATCCTCATTTTGGATGCAAAGTTGGGGTTGTCGTAGTACATAACGGCATAATTGAAAATTATCAAGGACTAAAAGAAGAGTTATCAAATCAGGGTCACGTTTTTAGGAGCGAAACTGATAGCGAGGTAATCGCACACCTTTTAGAACACTATTGGTCATTAAAGAACGATGCTAAGGAGGCTATGATAAATACATGTAATCGACTAAAAGGTTCGTTTGCTTTTGTTGCAGTATTTGATGACTCCACTCTTTGCGGGGCGAGATACGATGAACCTCTCATAGTCGGAATCACTAATGATGGATACTTTATTTCCAGCGATGTTTTGGGTTTTCTAAAGTACACTGATAATGCAATATTCCTTGACAATAGGGATATAGTCATGTTAAAAGGAAATACTCTTTCCCTTTTTGACTTTGAAGGACGTGATGTTGTACGAATACCGACCAAAGTTGCAAAGGAACTTGGCGATACCGATAAGGGCCTCTATGCGCATTATACCCTAAAGGAAATCCATGAGCAAAAATACACGATCAACAAAAGTACTCAACAAAATAAAGAGAAGGTTGAAAAATTCTGTAACTCGCTGAAAGGAGGGAAGGATGTATTTATTACCGGTTCTGGCACTAGTTACCATTCGGCGTTATTAGCCAAACACATCCTGTATAGATACTCAAAGATTCGTGTAGAAGCAATCATGTCCAGCGAATTCCAGTATTCTTCTGAATTACTTGATGAAAATTCAGTTCTCATTGCTATCTCTCAAAGTGGTGAAACTGCCGATGTCCTTCAGTCTGTCAAAAAGGCGAAAGAGAAAGGAGTGACATGTACTTTCAATTGTTAACGTCTCTACTTCCTCACTTGCTAGACTTAGTGATTGCTTTCTTGAGGTAAAATGTGGACCGGAGGTAGGAGTAGCGAGCAACCAAGAGTTTTACCAGCCAGTTAGCCGTGTTGTATTATATATCTGATACTATGGGAAGTAACTTAACAGGGATTGCAACAGATATGCCAGAACTTTCGACAGCGGTCGAAGAAACTCTGCGATTGGAAACGAGAATTGCTGAGGTAGCGAAAGAGGTGAAGGGTGCGAAAGATATCTACATCCTGGGCCGGTCAATACACCTACCGATATGTCTCGAAGGCGCATTAAAGATCAAAGAACTTGCTTATATTCACGCGGAAGGAATGGCAGCAGGAGAGATGAAACACGGGCCTCTGGCCTTAATCGACAAAAACAGTGTTGTGGTTGTTCTGAATCCTAATGATTCAACATATACCGATACGGTTTCCAATGCCAGTGTACTAAAATCGAGGGGAGCTAAAGTAATCAGCATAACGAGCAAATGCGATCCGACATATGATTACTGTATCGCCATACCAGTTATCAGAGAATCGTTATTACCTTTTATTGAAATTATCCCTTTGCAACTATTGGCATACTTTCTAGCGCTCTATAATAATATAGATCCAGATTATCCCCGCAACCTTGCTAAATCTGTGACTGTAAAATAAGATTGAGCATACGGTGATATTGTGAAATATTCTGTAGTCAATGAACAACGATACTTACTCTCTATCCTCTTGGAGAATGATTCGTTATCATTGCAAGGTACAACAATAAGTAAAGACAATGAGTAAGGATGAACAAATTGATCAAACAAAAACTAGAAACTAATGAACTAAGAACAGGCTTATCAATCCTGTCATGTAGAATTATACAAAATGTTAAGGAATTAACTGTAAAAAATCTAAAGGTCTATAGTTTAGACTGTCCTATCGAGAACCTGCAATCTGCACTTTACTATACTCTTCAAGTTGTATTGAAAGAATGGCTGACAAATGCCTGGAGCTCAGAAGACACCTAATTGATTTTTTTTGATTTCCAGGCATTTGTTTCAGGCTTCTTGCCCTGGCTGTATTCTATTTCGTTTATAGAAATTATCGGTATGATGGCCGTGATGTCAATAGATCTGGTCAAAAACGTGGGTAAACCGATATTACTGGGAGTACATTATCTTAAGTCTCGTCATTTACCGATTCGTTTCAGATACAGCGAGACATCAAGGTCCCCTAAAGTGAGCATAATAGTTCCAACACACAATGAATCGTCTACTGTAAGAAAAATCATCAATTCATGTTTGGAAAATCCATACCGCAATAAGGAAATAATAGTTGTGGACGACCATTCAACCGATGATACATTCAAACAAGCCTATCCTTATCATAGACGTGGAGAGATTAAGCTTCTACAACGAATGGGGAGCAAGGGGTCAAGAGCATCGGCAATAAACTTCGGTATCACATTTGCTACCGGAGAGATACTGGTTATTGTTGACGCCGATTCAATACTTGAGAGGGATTCAATTATTGAGGTAGTAAAGTACATGTCCCTGCCCGATGTTGTTGCTGGCGCTGGGGATGTTAGGGTCATAAGCGGCGATAATGATGTTACTAATTTGCTAACCAAATGTCAGTCCTACGAGTATCTAATTGCGTTTGAATTAGGGAGAAGGTTGAGGCTCATGTTAAACATCTTGGTAGTGATACCAGGTACGTTTAGCGTTCTCACTAAAGAACTGGGAAAAAAGATAGGCCTCTATGACAAAGATACAATTACTGAGGATTTCGACTTGACGCTTAAGATTTTCAAAACTGGTGGAAAGGTCACTTTCATTCCTACAGCTGTTTGTTGGACTTACTGTCCTTATACTTGGAAAGGTTGGCTTAGGCAAAGAATACGATGGTCACATGGCCAAATAGAAACGTTGGTAAAACATCACAATATCTTGACATCGAGAACGACCTATAAGCCATTACTTATCCTGGGGGTTTTTGACATGCTTTTTATGGATGTTATCCTTCTTTTTGCGAGGATTTTCTCAATGGCCTGGTTAGCATTTAATTTTTCTCAAAATATAGCTTATATCATTATCTTGATAACACTAGTTTATTTTGTAAGTGAATTAATCGTAATTGTTACAGCTGCGCTTTTTTCCCCACGTAAAAGTGATCTTAGATATGTTTACCTGATGCCATTTATTGTTCTTATTTATAGACCATTATATGGGCTGATTAGAATGTTTTCGTATGTCCAATGGTTATTTAGAAAAGAAGTACCGTGGTGACAGGGAAAATTAAGATCAAGATATGTTGCCTGTAATAAAAGTAATCAGCCAATCTAACTTAATATCGGGACACTTATTTTGAAGGTGAGATGTACTATTGGTAGGGATGGATAGGGGTATTCTAATTATGGACCGGAAAGTTAGCGAATATTGTTCTCAAGGTACGTCGCCAAGTAAATGACAATGCTAAATCTACCGGTTTAGTTGTTTTTTATTAGGGGATATTCTTTGTCAGATAAAATACAATCAGTAGTTACAGCAAGAGCGTTCGATACTATGATCTGCAGTTTTTCTATCAGCACCAAATTTTATATCAGGGCTTTGACCGCTACACGCATTGAAGGGCTGGTAGTTCAGGGGTAGTAATGTTCGGTTCGCAACCGAAAGGTCGCGGGTTCAAATCCCGCCCAGTCCATTAACTAACGGGGTTCATGTGCATCATTGATAACTCGTGAGCACTAAATGAAGGAGCGTGGCTAGAATGCCGATATGACTATCGACCTGAATGACCAAGTAGTCTGGCCATACCATTACGCACTATAGAGAATGATACTTATCTTATTCCATCACTGGCGATTTCACTAACAACTATGGAATCTATAAAATAGGATTTCGAACACAAGGTACTAGTATCCAAAAACGTGAATCATTTATTTCTGTCTGCTACCATACACCACCATTGTTAATTCAAATTCTTGCAATATGGGGATGTATGCCTGAACTAACCAAAGATTGTGTTGATATGACCAATGCATCGAGCACATACCTCAGTATTGTAATCGGAGTAATCGTCGGTCTATTAATAAGTTGGTGGATTTATCACGCTCAGAAGAAGACTTCCAAGAAACAGGATGAGGTTCAAAAACGTCTTCAAGCTTTAGGGGAGAGTCATGAGAAAATGTTAGAGTCCATCGAAGTGTTTCAAAAACATCACGAAAAAATTCTGAATGAAATACTCAGTTTGGAGGAAAAGATTGACTCCATGATTGAGAAAAAGGGCCAAGAATGACTAGGGAGTCCCTGTCCTTACAGTAGTCTATTGATTATATCTTGCAAGTAGATTTTCTTAAAATATGCAGAAAGTTACCTGGGACCATACATTTGAAAATGTACAAAAAGGGCTGTTAGACGAAATTAAAGCCACAGAGAAAAGAATACACCCCGTTCATTCTATGACGTTTAACGGTTCAATGCAAAATAAGATAGAACTCGCGAAACAAATTCTACGCCTTATGGAGAGATATCCCAAGATGACTGTAAATGAATTGTTGTATCTGATAGAATGCAAAATTGAAGGAGAAAAAATAGTTCTTTCATGCTATCGCTGGTCAATAGAAATGGATCAGGTACACTATGATAATAGAGATAATTTGGAAAGAATTCAATTTGTCGTTTGGGATGCTGGTAAAGTAAAATGAGAAGATTAACACCGTCATTTAAAACGACATATTCAGAAGCCTTGCAGCATACAGAAGAAGCAATTAAGACCGAAATAGAAGAAAGAGAAAAAAAGATACAGGCACTGGCGGAAATGATTGATGACCTGGAAGCGAGGATAAAAGATCAGAATATTGTTTTAGATTCAAATAACATCTAAGGGCCAGAGCGTTACTCTAGGAGGTGTATAGACGCAAAGAACCAATTAGAGACCTGCGAACTAATGTCAAACTTTGATAATCCGATCATCTGTGCGGAGGCAGAATCATAACAATCCATTCTGCCAATAACCTTACTGGATAAAAAACTCTGATGAGCCCTCTAGACGCATTGGGTTGGTTCAGAAGAGAATCTGGTAATACTGGACGAACATGATAAACTAATTTTCTCATAAAGCTTCTCGCCTCTATGATATCTATTGTATCCTATTGACAGAATCCTCAAATCAAAAACAACTCGTTTACCCCGATCAATTCACTTTCTTGCTTAAGAATTCTTTAATGGTTCTCTGAATTCGACTGCATAACTAGAAGCAATCCAACTTTTGATATCCTCTTTAAGTAATGATATTACAAACATTTCAGAGATTCCTTTGATCTTGTTCAGTTTGTCTAGATACTCTTTTTGTGGATGGAGCGCCAGCATTCGTTTACCGCTGGCTTGAAAAGGGATTTGTGATGGTAGAACAAGTTCAAAATGTATTCCGCCTACGGTAGCCCTGTGCGGTGCTTTGTCCAACAAGGAAAGTAATGACAATCCTTCTTCTCTTCCATAATCCTGTAAATTTCCTCGTTCTTGAACTGCGATAAGCCCTCCACGTGGCTTGACAGTCTCAAGAATCCATTTTACTCCCCGGCGGACAGTTTCAGTTCCGGACTTATCGTAAAGGTAATAGCAAATGATTCGGTTCATTTCTATTTCCTCCTGGGAGTCTCCCAGTAATCAATTCTACCTTTGGGACACGTTTTCGGTAATAACCATATCGTCGGAACCCAAACAAACTCGCGTTCACATTTGAAAGTCTTAACTAGAGCATTTCTTGACATCTCTTCTCCCCATTTGTGAACTTTGTCATGCTCTTTTTTGCTCAGTTTAGGAAAATAAACTTTCAGGATTCTGACAGTATAAAGAAAGACTTTGATCTTGTCCAGCCACTAAGCGTTAACATCTAATAGGAATGAAATTGACTTTTATGTTCGTGCACCAATCTGTAATTTTGGAATTTTTCAGAACATTTATCGCACTTCCATTTATTCCTGAGTGCTTCCGCGTGTGTCAGGTACGTTTCATCATTGTTTTCGATGAATCCCGTCCTATAATTATAATAAAGCATATTGAAATTGAGCCGGTATTTTTTTGAATTGTTCACTACTAGGAGAGATGTATTCTGTTATATAACAGCAGTTACGAATGTCTATATAGAGACAGGCATACACAATATCCTTCTTATTGTTTGCTTTGGAATTTGAAGTTTTCCAAACGAAGGAACCCTTCTATTCATTTCCATTTTTTTAGTATTGGCCGTATTAACAGATAATTAACCGTCAATGGAGGGAGTATTATCGGGAGCCACCGAAATTCGTAATGAGAGATATGAAATTACTTTTTGGTGAATAAGGAATGAAAGCGCGCGTCAATTGGATTTGACATCTTATTCGGCGCTTTATAGTATAAAACTGAGCGATATTTTTCTAACTGCTAGGACGTCTATATCATCATGTTTTTATACTCCACGTCAACAATTTAGAAAATGGCGAAAGACAATTCGAATCTGCCGTTTGAAGTGAGATACGCCGAAATGCCGGGTAAAGAAGCACCGGGAAAAAAGTCAACCATGAAGAGACTGGCGGTGCTTGTGAAACCAGAAAATGTCGGTGATATAATCTCATCGCTCAAAGGCCTTGAAGCTACAATCTATGACGTAAAGGGGGTATCCAAAGACAAGGAAAGAGTTGCCTCAGGCAGAGGAAGTGGTACAGTTGAGCCTGCATATAATACCAGGAAAGTTATAGCGACAGTGGTAAATTCTGATGACGTCAATGAGGTCGTGGGCAAAATGAAAAAGGCACTTGACGGAAATAAGGCGGTTGTCATGATATCATCTGTAGATGATCTTGTAATGATTTGAGAGACTATTCAAAAGTCAAGAATTGCTCTTGATTATATTTGATTGATAAAAAATTACGACTAATCACAACCGGGAAAAATTTACACCATGTATTCTATTGGTAGTTACTCATTTTATCTGTAGCATCCGGTATTGGGTTGAACACAGAATTAAGGACGCACACCAATGCATAATTTCTGACTTTCGTTGTCCGTAAAGCCGTGTGAACAGTATTCTAAAATTGACATTCGATGTTCTTGCAGGTCTTTAAATGCTTGACCTTGAGTTAATTGGTTTGCGATTTTTATCGAATTGTTATAGGCATCAAAGCCAACGTATATTCCAACTCCTGCCACCACCAAAATTCCTACAACAAATGCTAGTGTGGTTTTATTTATCTTCATTAAACTGTAACCTCAACTCATAAATTAATAAATGATAACAAATCACAAGGAATCTTTCAAAGTGAATCATTTATTTCTGCCTGCTACCATACACCACCATTGTTAATTCAAATTCTTGCAATATGGGGATGTATGCCTGAACTAACCAAAGATTGTGTTGATATGACCAATGCATCGAGCACATACCTCAGTATCTTAATCGGAGTAATCGTCGGTCTATTAATAAGTTGGTGGATTTATCATGCTCAGAAGAAGACTTCCAAGAAACAGGATGAGGTTCAAAAACCTCTTCAACTTTAGGGGAGAGTCATGAGAAAATGTTAGAGTCAATCGAAGTGTTTCAAAAACATCATGAAAAAATTCTGAATGAAATACTCAGTTTGGAGGAAAAGATTGACTCCATGATTGAGAAAAAGGGCCAAGAATGACTAGGACTCCCTGTCCTTACAGTAGTCTATTGATTATATCTTGCAAGTAGATTTTCTTAAAATATGCAGAAAGTTACCTGGGACCTTACATTTGAAAATGTACAAAAAGGGCTGTTAAACGAAATTAAAGCCACAGAGAAAAGAATACACCCCGTTCATTCTATGACGTTTAACGGTTCAATGCAAAATAAGATAGATCTCGCGAAACAAATTCTACGCCTTATGGAGAGATATCCAAAGATGACTGTAAATGAATTGTTGTATCTGATAGAATGCAAAATTGAAGGAGAAAAAATAGTTCTTTCATGCTATCGCTGGTCAATAGAAATGGATCAGGTACACTATGATAATAGAGATAATTTGGAAAGAATTCAATTTGTCGTTTGGGATGCTGGTAAAGTAAAATGGGAAGATTAACACCGTCATTTAAAACGACATATTCCGAAGCCTTGCAGCATACAGAAGAAGCAATTAAGACCGAAATAGAAGAAAGAGAAAAAAAGATACAGGCACTGGCGGAAATGATTGATGACCTGGAAGCAAGGATAAAAGATCAGAATATTGTTTTAGATTCAAATAATATCTAAGGGCCAAAGCGTTACTCTAGGAGGTGTATAGACGTAAAGAGCCAATTAGAGACCTGCGAACTAATGTCAAACTTTGATAATCCGATCATCTGTGCGGAGGCAGAATCATAACAATCCATTCTGCCAATAACCTTACTGGATAAAAAACTCTGATGAGCCCTCTAGACGCATTGGGTTGGTTCATAAGAGAATCTGGTAATACTGGACGAACATGATAAACTAATTTTCTCATAAAGCTTCTCGCCTCTATGATATCTATTGTATCCTATTGACAGAATCCTCAAATCAAAAACAACTCGTTTAACCCGATCGATTCACTTTCTTGCTTAAGAATTCTTTAATGGTTCTCTGAATTCGACTGCATAACTAGAAGCAATCCAACTTTTGATATCCTCTTTAAGTAATGATATTACAAACATTTCAGAGATTCCTTTTATTTTATTTAGTTTGTCTAGATACTCCTTTTGTGGATGGAGCACCAACATTCGTTTGCCGCTTGCTCGAAAAGGGATTTGTGAAGGTAAAACAAGTTCAAAATGTATTCCGCCTACGGTAGCCCTGTGGGGTGCTTTGTCTAACAAGGAAAGTAATGACAGTCCTTCTTCTCTTCCATAATCCTGTAAATTTCCTCGTTCTTGAACTGCGATAAGCGCCTCCACGCGGCTTGACAGTCTCGAGAATCCATTTTACTCCCCGGCGGACAATTTCAGTTCCGGACTTATTATCGTAAAGGTAATAGCAAATCATTCGGTTCATTTCAATTTTCTCCTGGGAGTATCCCCGTAAGGACTTTTACATTTAGGATACGATTTCGGTAATAACCATAACGTCGGAACGCCAAACAAACTCACAGCGATCACGTTTGAAAGTCTTAGTTAGAACATGTCTTGACATAGCTATCTCCCCATTTGTGAACTTTGTCATGCTCTTTTTTGCTCAGTTTAGGAAAATAAACTTTCAGGATTCTGGCTGTATGAAGAAAGACTGTGACCTTCTCCAGGCCGCTAAACACTAACATCTAATAGGAATGAAATTGAGTCTTATGTTCGTGCACCAATCTGTAATTTTGGAATTTTTCTGAACATTTATCGCACTTCCATTTATTCCTGAGTGCTTCCGCGTGTGTCAGATACGCTTCATTATTGTTTTCAATGAATCCCGTCCTATAATTATAATAAAGCATATTGAAATTGAGCCTATATTTTTTTGAATTGTTCACTACTAGGAGAGATGTATTCCGTTATATAACAGCAGTTACGAATGTCTATATAGAGACAGGCATACACAATATCCTTCTTATTGTTTGCTTTGGAACTTGAAGTTTTCCAAAACGAAGGAACCCTTCTATCCATTTCCATTTTTTTAGTATCGGCCGTATTCACAGATAATTAACCGTCAATGGAGGGAGTATTATCGGGAGCCACCGAAATTCGTAATGAGAGATATGAAATTACTTTTTTGTGAATAAGGAATGAAAGCGCGCGTCAATTGGATTTGACATCTTATTCGGCGTTTTTATAGTATAAAACTGAGCGATATTTTTCTAACTGCTAGGACGTCTATATCATCATCTTTTTATACTTCACGTCAACAATTTAAAAAATGGCGAAAGACAATTCGAATCTGCCGTTTGAAGTGAGATACGCCGAAATGCCGGGTAAAGATAGCACCGGGAAAAAAGTCAACCATGAAGAGACTTGCAGTGCTTGTGAAACCAGAAAATGTCGGTGATATTATCTCATCTCTCAAAGGCCTTGAAGTTACAATCTATGACGTAAAGGGGGTATCCAAAGACAAGGAAAGAGTTGCCTCAGGCAGAGGAAATGGTACAGTTGAACTTGCATATAATACCAGGAAAGTTATAGCGACAGTGGTAAATTCTGATGACGTCAATGAGGTCGTGGGCAAAATGAAAAAGGCACTTGACGGAAATAAGGCGGTTGTCATGATATCATCTGTAGATGATCTTGTAATGATTTGAGAGACTATTCAAAAATCAAGAATTGCTCTTGATTAAATTTGATTGATAATAAATTACTGCGAATAACTACAATCGGGAAAAATTTACACCATGTATTCTATTGGTAGTTACTCATTTTATCTGTAGCATCAGGTATTGGGTTGAACACAGAATTAAGGACGCACACCAATGCATAATTTCTGACTTTCGTTGTCCGTAAAGCCGTGTGAACAGTATTCTAAAATTGACATTCGATGTTCTTGCAGGTCTTTAAATGCTTGACCTTGAGTTAATTGGTTTGCGATTTTTATCGAATTGTTATAGGCATCAAAGCCAACGTATATTCCAACTCCTGCCACCACCAAAATTCCTACAACAAATGCTAGTGTGGTTTTATTTATCTTCATTAAACTGTAACCTCACTCATAAATTAATAAATGATAACAAATCACAAGGAATCTTTCAAACTCAAAGACCCTTGATTGATACGTGGAGCGGAAGTTTGCAGCCAATAAGTGTGTCAATAGTATCATAAAAACAAAAAAAAGAAATACTCGGACGTGCCGTATGCATGGCTATCATTTCCTCCAACCCGACAACCAGCATGAGCGATTCGTTAGCAACTTATAGGTTATTAATCAAGATCCAGAAAATGTAACGTCTCTATAGCTACGAAGGCGGATCCCAAACTTGCAAGCCTATTAAAGCGTTTTGCTCTTGACAAATATTTGAACGGTATTAACCAAGTAATGAACAGAATACAGGCGATAGCTAAGACTGAGTCAAGGAATACCCAAGATTTCCTTTAAAGTATCCTTATTACCAAAATCTAGTGCAGCTTTTGTCCGTTCATGTTGTGCTTGTACTTCTTGACATGTTTTTCCAGCGAAGGAGTCGGGAATTATACCTGCATTTACTAGTTCCTGACTGACATTCGCTCCTTGAGCAACTCTATCTGCATGTAGAATGCAATATTGGATCACGATATTTTCAGGACTGTTTGGATCATCAGGATCGTATATTTTAAATCCTTGCGTATCGTTCGGGGTAGCTGCGTATGAAATATTGTTTACACCTGATATGGAACCCCCAACTATCATTAACAAAAGAGTCATAACTACTACAAGTCGGTACAATTATTCACTCCTGGAAGATCCAATGAATGTACACATACAAGCAGGTCATGTTTTAGGTTTGACATGTTAATACCTTTTGTATTGCAAACACTGCTATTTCTGGAAAGTTGCCACCAATAGTCACTTCTTTACATAGCAAGATAGGAATACTTTTCTGAATCGATAGTCGAAACGCATTACATCTACTTTGTCGCCGACATTCAATTGATTGGGTATTTCAAAATTGTCTAAAGTTTCACTGTCCATCCTTTTTTTGTCACCTCTGCAACATTCAAACGGAATTTTACTTTTTCTTGATCCAATCTTTCAGCTCGATTGTAGCAACTAATCCCTTTACTTTCCGTACCGAAGGAATCGCCTCATTTGCCGTCATCTAACAAAAATGGTGGAGAAATTTGACTTCATGGGATTCCAACCATCTTCAATCACATTGCTATTATATGGAGCGTCTCACGAGCAAAACCACATCTTTTTTAAGGATTCCCACGTACATTAGGCGGTAGAAAAATGGTAAACCGAGGCAAACCGGAGCTAAAGCCAATTGAACGGGACGAGAAAAATAAAGACAAGACCTATTTTTGTGTAGCTTGTGGAAACCCCGCAACACAAACCGCCTTTTTTAAAGTGGAAGGTGCCACCATCGTTGAAAGATATTGCGATAAATGTGCGAAGTCTGTGGGATGACTGCTGTTAGTTGTGGACAAAGATAACAGCAAAATCGGGGGACTGAATCTATAGACAATTATGTAGAAGTGTACATAATATTGCGTATATGAAAAAATATCATTATCCCTCCATAGCTGTTGATATTGTTCTTGAAAAAGATGACCACCTACTCGTCGTCCTAAGAAAGAAAGATCCGTTCAAAGGCTCTCTTGCTATTCCTGGCGGGTTTATGAAGGAAGGAGAAAAGGTCGAGGACGCGGCGACAAGAGAAATGCTGGAAGAAACAAATCTCAATATTGAACCAATCGATATATTGGGTGTATATTCTGCACCAAACAGGGATCCCAGAGGACATGTTGTTAGCATTGTTTTCATTGCTAAAATGATAAGTGGCAACGCTAAAGCTGGAGATGATGCCGATTCATTTGAGTGGTTAACTATAGAAGACTTGATAAAGAACAAACGTGTGGCTTTTGATCACATTAAAATACTAGAAGATTATCGTGAATGGAAAGTATCTGGAGGGACATTCTGGTCCTCTAAAGAATGCCAATAAAGCCTGCCTAACTCATTTTTTTGTCTAGCATTCTCATCGTCTAGTGAAATTTGGTCGCTTGTCGTTGTACCACGCTGTGTTGGCCCTTTCTATCGGGGGTTTCAGGTGGAATCCAAAGTTCGATTGTAGGAGTTTCACAAATGCATACTTTGAGAACAATATAATTCCGTGGAAAAACCTTTGAAAAACCCAAGGCATTGAAATTAAAGTTACGGCATTGATTAAAAAATGAATCAGTTAAACAGGCAATCAACTGAATCCCAAAAATCACAGGACAATGGAAAACTGAAGTCATGAGAAATGCTTGTTTTTAGTAGACCTTAAATGGAAGTATAATATACTACTCATAGAAAAAAAATGGACAGAAATTACTTCTTATATATTATAGCGTTTGTGGCTGTAAGTCTAGGTGTGGTACAACCAGTCTTCAACTTGAATCCAGCGTGGGCTCTTGATATAGTCGGAACTCAGAAAAATGATGTACTACCAGGAACCCATAACAAAGACAGCATTTGGGGTCTTGGAGGTGATGACCGGATATGGGGTAAGGCAAGTGGTGACCATTTGTACGGTAATGACGACGATGACCGAGTAAAGGGAAACTCGGGTAATGATGACATCCGTGGAGGAGACGGTGATGACGTATTGGAAGGAAACGAAGGATCTGATGAGATCGATGGTGGAAAAGGTACAGATGTAATACAGGGAAATAGTGGAAGTGATGATTTAACAGGAGGGAGAGGAAATGATATCATTGAAGGGAACCGAGGAAGCGACACCATCTACGGAGAAGAAGGAAAAGACTGGATAGCAGGCAATGGGGGCTCTGATTGGGTATTCGGCGGAACTGGAGACGACAAGCTAAAAGGTAGATCGGGTTCAGATAAGTTGGCAGGAGGTAGTGGCGATGATTTCATTTGGGGAGGAAAAGGAAACGATGACATAAAAGGTGGAAAAGGAGATGATGTGATGTGGGGAGGCTCAGGGGCAAACCACTTCGATTGCGGTAGTGGGGATGACACTATAATGGACTTCGAACCATCTAAAGGTGATACAAAGGAATCTAACTGTGAAGACTTTTAGTTGGGGCAAGTTGACACAAATACACTCTTTTTTCCTGGTTTCAGTTCAAAATATTTTTGTCATTCAGCATCCATGCTGGACCTCTATTTCTAGAAAGTTCTGCCAGTCTATGTAGAGACATTTTTTCTCAGTATACTTTAAATTCTACGTATCCTTTTACTTTCGTGAGAAGTATGAAAACTAGATCGTTAAATCCATTTGTAATAATTACCCTATTGGTCATAACCATTCTCACTGTAAATGGTTATCAGATGAAATTTGCATTTTCACAGGACGAGGAAACTCCGGATTTTGGTGGAACCAAGGCTCCTTTCACACCTTTGCCCGAAGACGACAGGACTCCACCTCCACCACCCTCAAATGCTACGCAGGTGAACGAACTGCCAAAGAACCTATTTGTTGAAGAAAATGACACAGATTCTGAACCATTGGTTATTGCTAATATAACTGAACTTCTTGAGGTTCTTCCGGCCAATGCGACAAATGTTATTGAATTCATTGATTCATCGCTAAAGAATAGTACAGGCCAAGGATTATTGCCTGCAGGAGTACTGAATAATGTGACTGAAGCCGGAAATTTGAATATGAGCTCGGGGCCCACTGGCGAGAAGAGAAATATTACAACCATTTTGGATTTCTTGAACAAGGAGAATTTGACCAACGAAGTACTTCCGCTGATCTCACCAGCTAACAAGAGCGCAACTTCAGAAGATCTAGAAGAGTTAGAAGAACCACAACCTTCTAACGTAAGCGAAAATGCGACGACTTCAGAAGAACAACCAGCTAGTGAAAATGCGACGACTTCAGAAGAACAACCAGCTAGTGAAAATGCGACGACTTCAGAAGAACAACCAGCTAGTGAAAATGCGACGACTTCAGAAGAACAACCAGTTAGTGAAAATGCGACGACTTCAGAAGAACAACCAGCTAGTGAAAATGCGACGACTTCAGAAGAACAACCAGCTAGTGAAAATGCGACGACTTCAGAAGAACAACCAGACGACGATGAAGCAGTACCACCAATCAATCAAACATCTGACGCAAAACCTTCAGTGGCGGAGGACCAGGGAAATACGAAGATTGAAGAGCCTCTCAACAACACAGAATTGGCACTTTCAAATAGTACCGCACAGGGACTTTTGAACAATACAGTCGTCGGAGAATCAAATGACAGCGAAGAATCAAATGACAGCGAAGAATCAAATGACAGCGAAGAATCAAATGACAGCGAAGAATCAAATGACAGCGAAGAATGATTTCCAAACAGACAAACTCTGTCAAGAGAGAAATCTTCAGCAAACTTTTAGCATAGTTTGGTTCAGATAAAACCATTTATCATGGCCATCCATAGTGGCAGGCGTATTTCTCAAGGAAGCAAGTATAGGCATTAACTGTGATAGCAGTAGGCCAGCACTCTCTTGAACTGTTCCTGACTAGTATAAAATCCTCTTTGTTCAAAACCAAGTATCGTTTGTCTACAATCCGAAATTTGACTCTTACTTGGGACGGTCGTATCCGCATAATATGACATCGCAATTGGGCCCCAACATCATTGCTACCAATACAATACTCAATAAAATGGAGTAAGTCCCAGGATTACAGAACAGTCATGGTTTGTAGATTTTTTTTCGATTGTCTCTGTCTTGGGTTTATCTATTCCCTTAAACATACCAATATATGGAACGCTGATAGTACTCATTCCGGTTTACCTCGTTTTTCTTCCATTCTTTTGACCATGAATTTATATCAATATCGTCTGACTTTAAGGTTCATGTTGGGGTTAGCTAACTATTAGTAACGTATACTAATTTATCATATATTGAAAATATATAATATACACCGTCAGATGAAAACTAAATCGTTTGATATAAAACAAAACTAATAGTTAGTAATCATAAGAGCACTTTACAAAACTAAATCAATCCTCCTGTGCATGGATCATCAGATGAGACCAGGGGAAAAAAATTATTATGAAATTATGGGAAAGAAGTATTTCGTATTATGTGAATCATGTTATTGGTGTGCTTCTGTATGGGGAACAGACGAGCGGACAATAAAATGTCCGGCATGCGATGACTGTGGACGAATTGAATCGATTATTATTTACAATGGACGGTTCCGCTAAACATTTAACTCTCTATTTTAGAATTTCATACACATGTAGGTGCCAGCATCTTGCTACGGCTGGAATTTAATTCAATAATTATATCTAGTAGGCTTGACAGAACAGAATACCTTCTGCCTTCGACACAAGAAAAACTGCTGTTCGGAAAGCCAGTCTAAGAAAATCTTTACTTTAATGCTGGTCAAAAACTGAGATTCTTTATATTGATTTTTTTTCCGCATATAGAATGCCATATTTTCACTCTATAAGAAAATACTCTCTATGACAGAAGGAATTATTTTATCTTTTAGTCGCTATAGCGCCTTTTAGGAACGAAAAATTATGTATGATAGTTTGACAGTTGCACCGCAAGCCTTAATAGATTTAAGAATACGAGGAGGTTATGATTAGTAGATTGATTCAACCAAACATTTTGTTATCTATTCGCTATCTGAATTACAATAATGACTATAATAGCATGAAGTCAATTAACTCTTGTAAAACCACGCAGAACAATTCATCAAATACAAACGAACCATCAATGGCTCAGATACCCTACTCCAAAATCACTTCAGCTTCATTTGGGCTCATTCGGATCGACTCCAGTCAATTTAATCATCTATCTAGGACTTTTAGTCAGTGAGATAAATAACAAAACAATTGAAAACAGTCACCAACGTCATTTGTCTGTTATTAGTAATAATATCTCTAACCTGCTCTATCATATTTGTGTCTTACACCTCTGTATATGCGAAGGAACGCGACGAAAAAAATAATCAGGAACAACAAAATTCAATTCAAATATGTTGTGCTTGGGGAGAACAGTTAGCAGACGGTGAACTAACATACAAGATCACCGGTGGAAGTTCTGGCATTAGGCAGGCCGTCAGAAATGCTGTAGGCCAGTGGGATTTAAAGATAGCCGGTTTGACACTTCAAGAAGTAATGGACGACAGTTCCTCGGCAGATATCTATTTTAACTTCAAGAAGGATGGAAGTTCCCTTCCAGGTGCAAAGACAAAACAAGGACTGTTGACTGCTGGACTAACTATTTTTACTTTGAACTGGCGCGGGCTGATCGAAGAGACCCATGTGACAATCGCTAAGGGAGTCCCGGGCGAGGATTCTCCTCCGATTAAATAGAATTAGTTGCAAAACATGAAACGGGACATGCACTTGGATTGGGACATTCTAACTTTAGAGCAAGTATCATGTCATCTACTATAAGCAATCGGCAAACTGGAGTGATTCCTCTTACTTGTGAGATTAATGCTGTGGTAGGTGCTAATGCATGGGAACTTGTAGACAATTATTCCAAGCCACATTCAGCAGAAGGTTGAACAAAAACGCCAACTTCAACCGGTCTTTAAAATTTTGCATTATAAAACGAGTTGATAAAACCAATTCATTGAGCAATTCGAGGA
>CAVSLF010000006.1:0-14344 GCA_963728595.1 uncultured Nitrososphaeraceae archaeon | reverse complement strand
TACAATTTATTCATGGTATGGAAAATAGCCATCCAATAAAAATGACTCATAATGGAACGATTAAATAAAGAAAATTCAACTTCACAAGTGCATATATCTGTAGGTGCTTAAAATGATAGTAGACCTTAATTTGGACTCCAAGACAGTATTGGTGATTGGAGGAGGGACTGAAGGAATGCGAAAAGTCCACGGATTGCTAGGGCAGGGATGTGATATAACCGTGATTGACACTCGGATCAATAAGGATCTGCTACACCTCGGACAACAAGATAAGATTAAGATTATTCAACAAACAATGACAGATATATCGTTCATGGATAGTTTCAAAAACATTTTTCTTGTCTTGGCCGCCACTGATTACAGAGATCTGAATAGGAAGATCTTAAGAAAAGGCCGGGCAATGGGAGCATTTGTTTACGCTGCCGATGACCCTGCAGTAAGTGATTTTTCATACGCATCCTTAACAAACATTGAAGGTGTCATGCAAGTAGCAATCTCTACTTATGGAAAAAGTCCAATCATGGCTAGAAAATTAAGGATAAGAATAGAAAGAATTTTGCATAGAATCATAAAAACTTCTGATTTAGATAACATACTCTTGCAGGATTTCGCTAGGACCTTGGCAAAACAGAGAATAAAATCTATTAAAAAGCGTAAACAATTCCTCTACTCTTTATTAAAGAATAGGGATATCCAGAACTTGATACTATCTAGAAAACTTGAAGAAGCAAAGAAAATTACACGAACGCTAATAAAGAATTGGCAGGAGATCCACAAGTAATGCCGAACGGCGATGATTCCTTGAAATTAGTAAATCTTCGAGTCACTTACAAGAACGCACCAATTCACGTACTCGAAAAATTTGCATTCAAGGATGTAAACGAGGCGAACGAGTTGTTCTTAGGCAACCATAAGGTTAAGGAATGCGTGATAGTGCAAACATGTAATCGTGTAGAATTATTTGTTGCCATCCAGAATCAGTTGCCTCAAGAAATACTCCAAAAATGGGTTTCAGTGACTGACCTGTCCGATTCCTTAGTGAAATTCATAGAAATTAGTGAGGACAATAACGCATTCAGACATCTTTTGAGTTTGACCTCGGGACTAGAATCATTGGTGGTGGGTGAAGACCAAGTTCTTGGACAAGTCAAACGAGCCTTTGAATTCGCTCGTCATAACAAACATGCCGGCTCTTACCTGTCTTTAGTCTTCAGTCATGCAATTAAAACTGGAACTAGAATTAGAAATCAAACAGGCTTGAATAAGGGCAGTGTTTCCATTGGCTCAATAGCAGTTAACTTGGCTGAAGATTATTTTGATGATTTGCAGGACAAGAACTGTACTGGTTATAGGAACAGGTGAAAGTGCAAGCCTCATTGCCAAGTCTTTGACCAAACGACATGTTGGTTTCATGGTGGCTAGCAGAACTTACGAACGAGCCAAGTCTTTTGCTCAAACAGCTGGAGGGAAGCCAATTGAATTCGAAGCTGCGTTGACTTCATTTGACAACGTTGACCTAATATTTGTTTCAACTACGGCTCCATACTATCTTGTGACCTTTGATAGAGTTCAGACTGGAATGACCCAAAGAAAACATGGAATGATGATATTTGACCTTTCCAATCCACGAACAGTAGAGGACAACGTCGCTTCTATACCTGGTGTAAAGCTAGTCAATATGGACCAAATAGCCGAGATTGTAGATAGGAACATGCGACATAGGCAACACGAGATTAGATATGCCGAAACTTTGATTGACAAAGAAATGGAACGCATAGATGCATTGTTCAGGAAGATGAAAGCGGAACCGTTTGTCGTTTCAATTTTTAAGAGGGTCGATGAAGTTAGAGAGAAAGAACTAAGGAAGGCAGTAAAGGTACTTGGGGTGGAATCTGGGTCGAAAGAATACAAAGTTCTGGAACAGCTGTCATTCGCCATAGTTGAAGGTATCCTTTCAACACCAATGAATAATTTCCGTAAAGAAATTGGAAATTATGAGAAAAATGAAGAGCTATTAAGTATCATATCTAGGATTTTCAATTATGAAGAAAGGTGAGATATTGTATGCCCGCAAGTTTCCAGAAGTTAGGCTCAGACGCTTGAGAAGAACTTCTTCCATAAGAAAACTTGTTCAGGAAACCCGTTTATCTGTAGACGATCTGGTCTGTCCACTGTTTATTCAGGAGGGACTGAAAGAACCACTCGAAGTAGAATCAATGCCAGGAATTTTTAGATTGCCCCCAGATGATGTGCTAAAAAACATAGAATCTCTTTACAAACTTGGCCTAAAGGCATTCCTGATCTTTGGCCTTCCAAAAGCCAAAGACAGCAATGGTAGTTCAGCATTCCATAGTGATGGTGTCGTACAACGGTCAGTTGGATTGCTCCGAAAAAATTTTTCTGATAAAATAGTTCTAATTAGTGATGTTTGTCTTTGCCAGTATACTACCAGCGGACAATGTGGCATTATTCACAATGGATTGGTTGATAATGATAAGAGTTTGAGAATACTGGGAAAAATAGCGGTAAGTCATGCCAATTCAGGTGTTGATTTTGTTGCCCCTTCGGCAATGATGGATGGCCAAGTACGAGCCATTCGTCAATCACTTGATGCGGCGAACTTTATGGATGTTGGAATAATGGGATACTCAGCAAAGCTCTCTTCTAATCTTTATGCTCCATTTAGGGACGCAGCACACTCCTTGCCCTCTCAGGGAGATAGGAAATCCTATCAAATGCCCTACACTAATTCAAAAGAGGCCATGCAAGAAATTAGCCTAGATTCACAGGAAGGGGCTGATATAATAATGGTTAAACCGGCGCTGCCTTATCTCGATTTGATATATAGGGCAAAAATGTCAACCCTATTGCCGGTATGTGCGTATAGCGTTTCAGGAGAATATGCAATGGTAAAGGCCGCCGCTTTGGAGGGTTTTATTGATGAAGATGAAGTTGTAAGTGAATTTACTACATGTATTAAAAGAGCGGGAGCCGATATTATCATTACTTATCATGCAAAAAAATTGGCTGAATTGCTGTTAGAGTAGCACATCTCTTACCTCGATACGATTATAACAGTTTGGAGAAATAACATGAAGTAAATTTGTCAGAAAACTTATTCAAAAGAGCAAAATTAAGAATTCCATGCGGGGTTAATAGTCCAGTCCGTTTTTACGATCCCTATCCTTTATTCATTTCCTCGGGCAAAGGATCCAAAATAGTAACATGTGATCACCATACGTTACTGGATTATTGCATGGGTTATGGGGCTGTACTATTGGGTCATGCTTATCCTGAAGTTATTGATTTGATCAAACTTCAATTGGATAAAGGCACCCTATATTGTATGCCGACAGAACAAGAGGTAGAGTTAGCAGAATTGTTATGTAAAACGATCCCAAACACGGAAATGGTCAGAATAATGAACACGGGCTCAGAAGCAACAATGCATGCAATTAGACTAGCTGAGATCATTTACGTCAAAGAAGAAGATTGTTAAATTTGATGGATGCTACCACGGATCTTATGATGATGTTCTCGTAAATGCTGGATCAGGTGTGGCAGAATCCTCGTCAGTGGAAGATAATCTGTCCGAATCTTCAAAAAATACCTTACTAGTTCCATACAATGATTTTACCGCGTTAGAAGAGCTAGTGAAGAGACATTCAGACATCGCTTGTTTGATAGTTGAGCCGATTCTTGCGAATATGGGTCTCATTATTCCAAAACAAGATTTCCTTAACAGAATACGAAGAATTACTGAAGAAAACGGTATTCTCCTAATATTCGATGAAATAGTAACAGGATTCAGATTAAGCATTGGGGGAGCGTCAGAATACTTTGGAATCAGGCCTGATATTTCTACCTTTGGCAAAGCAATTGGAAATGGATTTCCACTTTCTGTCGTAGCGGGAAGAAAGGACATATTAGAACAGTTCTATCCCAAAGGATTAGTATATCAGGGAAGTACGTATGCTGGGAATCCAATTTCAGTTACCGCTGGCATAGCTACAATTCAAAAATTATCTAAGGCAAAAAATGATATTTATCCGAGGATAACCAAACTTTGTGATTCTTTGGTAAATGGAATTAGAGATCAGCTTGAAGATTCTGGTCACAATTATCAGCTTAACCATATTGGATCTATGTTTCAGATTTTCTTTGCTGATGGGAAAGTTGAAAACGCGGTTGACGCAAGAAGGAGCAACAGAGAACTTTACAAAAAGGTCTTCGATCAACTAGTGAGATTGGGGGTATTCGTTCCACCTTCACAATTTGAGACTTGCTTTATTTCATATGGCCATCTTGAAGAAGATATTGATTTGACAATTGATGCATATTCGAGGGCCCTGCTTGATGTGAAAGAAAGTTGAAGATAAAATATAAGGTAGCATCACGAAAAAGTAAACTTGCCATCAAACAGACAGAAATTGTATTACACGAATTATCAAGATTATGTGGAATTGATAATTTTGAAATCACTTCTGTCCGAACAAAAGGTGATGTTGACAAGCGTCCATTGTTCTCCATGGATAGAAAAGGATTGTTCGAAAGGGAGGTCAATAATGCAGTTCTGAACGGGAAAGCAGATTTCGCCGTTCACAGTCTTAAAGATATTCCAACAGATTTTCACAAGGAATTGACAATTGCCGCGATACCAAAAAGAGCTGATCCTCGAGATGTAATGATAGCTGTGAAAAAGATAAATCTCAAGGATCTGCAGACCGGATCTAAGATCGGAACAAGTAGCTTACGAAGAGCAATTCAGATTTTGCTAATCAACCAAGATATAAATGTGGTACCAATACGAGGAAACATAGAAACTAGAATACAGAAAGTGTTTTCCGGACAATACGATGCCATAGTATTGGCGGAAGCTGGCCTCATGCGGCTTGGGATGAATGATGTAATAGCAGAAAGATTTGATACAGAGGACTTTTGTCCAGCTCCGGGACAAGGAGCCATGGCGGTGGTATGCAGAAAAGATAACAAGGGGCTTATATCTTTACTGAGAAAAATCGAACATCGACCTTCACGAATATCTATTGATGCAGAACGTACTCTGATGAATGATATCATGGCTGGCTGCAGATTCCCCGTGGGCGCGCTAGCTATTTATGATACTAAAAATAAGACTGTTAGATTGCGTGTTAAGGCATTTTCTGCTGATGGAAAAAAATCAATAAAGCTGGAAAAAATTGGTGCAGCAAATCAGGCAATAGCAATTGGTAAAGAAATGGCACGGACGTTAATTCGAAACGGGATCGAAGATATGGCGAATGGTTGGAGAGAGGCGTTGGATTCATGGAACAATCTGTGAAATCAAAAGGGAAAGTCTTCATATGTGGTGCAGGGCCAGGCGACCCAGAGCTTTTAACCGTGAGGGCCACTAGACTTCTTCAAACATGCGATATAATTCTTCACGATCGGCTAGTAAGTCGAGAAATTCTCGAACTTGCATCACAGACGTCAAAGAAAATTTATGTAGGGAGGGCATCAGGAGATCCGACGGGAACTCAAAAAAAGACAAATAATCTTATGCTTAATTTTGCTAATCAAGGGAAAAAAATACTCCGTCTGAAGGGTGGCGACCCTTTTATTTTTGGGAGAGGTGGTGAAGAAGCAGAGTTCTTAGCTTCACACCATGTAGAGCATGAGATAATTCCTGGTATTTCATCTTTTGCCGGTGCAGCAGGTTATGCAGGTATACCATTAACACACAGAAGATATTCTTCGTCTTTAGCAGTCGTAACGGGACATGTAGATGCAAAGAAGGATGATGGAGTTGTTAATTGGCGCCAACTCGCAAGGTCAGTTGATACCATTGTCGTATTGATGGGTCTGGAAAGGATAAGTACTATTGCCAAGAAGTTGATCCAAGGTGGCTTGGATACAAACACAGAAGTTGCTGTTGTTGAAAATGCTACCACAAGTAAGCAGAGAATCATCATTAGCAAGTTAGGTGAGGTCGCAACTAAGGTGAAGAAACATTCGGTGCGGCCTCCTTCCGTAATAATAATCGGAAAAGTGGTGAGAGTGCGCATGCAAATCAAGGATCTATCTATGAATTGAAATAACAATGTATTCTAAATGAAGAGTACTTGAAAAAACAGCTAGTTATGATTCTTAGTTCTCTAGAACATCCACTGACTCATGACAAGACATTCGTGCTTTGTCACATCACAGGGATTCCCCATCAAACGGCAATGTGCTTAATGCGTTTCCCATGATCATACAAACATGAAACACTAATAATAAATTTCATTAATCTTACGTTTGGATGCTATGGAAACCACGTATATCATAAATTCCTACATTTATCAGAGCGTGCTATTTTATGTGATGTGCGACTACATTTATGTGCTTGACAATTTCACAAAGATTTGTAATTGCAGCATCAAATCAGAGAGTACCAGACGATGCAATGTCAAAAGTTTGTGTGTGCTAATGGATCTCGGAATCACGTGCAAGGAAATCGAAAATTCAGAACTTCACATAAAACCAATCATAGTACATGGCGTTTTAGATCCAAAAGGAAATTGCTGATTCGTGGCATTAGAAAATAAGGTCTTCGCAATTACAAGAGAATCAAATCGTAATGCCGAGTTCATACGTTTAGTAAAGGATTTTGGGGGGATACCATTGTCTCTTTCTGCAATCAAGCTATTAGCCAAGAGTCCTAAGAGTATATTTAGGCTAGTGAACAAAATAAACGAAAGAAATTATGAATATTATATCTTTATGAGCTCCAGCGCGGTAGCCATTTTATTATTTCTTGCGGAGAGGATAAACAAAAGGGATGAAATACTGATAGAATTACGAAATAAGAAAATAATAGCACTAGGGCCTAGCGTCAAGAATTATTTGGAGCTGCAGGGTATTCGAACATACTCTATGCCAAATAAATTTTCTTCTATTGATTTATCAGAACATATCAAGAGATTGGATCTCCCTAGAGGGACCAGGATACTTATCCCTAGGAGTGCTGCTGCTAATTCATTTATGAAAGATTCGCTGTCTAGCATGGGGCTTTTAGCAGATGAGTTCTTCCTATATCGTCCAGAAACAGCTGACTTGGACGATCTTTGGTTACAATTCTCGAGCCTCCTGGTAGAAGGGAAAATTCATGCACTGATTTTCACCAGTCCATCATCAGTTGCTTCCTTTTGTAATATTATGAGAAAAATCCTGCCTGAATTTGCATATCATTGTGCAAAAATTCCCGCTCTCGTAAGTATCGGTCCACTCACGACGAAAGAACTAAAACTAGAAGGACTCTTAGCATCTGAAGCTGAGATTACATACGATAGCAGGTTCGGTCAAATTGGCGAAGAAAATTCTCACTAATCAAGCAAACAAACTTCGTAGTAACAATATTCAAGACAGGGACAATTGATAGAGATTGCTCCAATATTTCGTTTATCCAATAAGTTTTAACTTATTTTTCATGATTAATTTTTTTGAATTCAAAGACTAATTAATCGGTGAACCGATTACCACAATAAATAAGATTGTCTGAAAGTGGTATTAATTCATCATCCCTAGACCTTGATACTTTGGACGAGATAGGCCCAGCAACTAGGATGTGCCTCGAAGAGGCAGGATTCAAGTCTATAAAGGATTTAGTAATTAGAGGCCCATCAGATATTGCTAATGCTACCGGAATTAATATGGAAAAATGTGCCTCCCTTTGCAACAGTGCAAGAATAAAATTGGAGGAACTGGGAGTTTACGATAGACCATTTGTACCTGCAACCGTAATCTATGAAAGAAGAAAATCCGAAAGTCGTATTTCTACAGGCTCAAATAATCTCGATAGCCTGTTGGGTGGGGGGATCGAGACTAGGTCCATAACGGAGTTGTACGGCGAATATGGAACTGGTAAAACACAAATCTGTCATACTCTTTGTGTAACAGTGCAGAAAGATACGTCAGTAACTGGAATAATTCACAAGGCTCTTTACATAGACACCGAAAACACATTTAGGCCAGAAAGAATAGTCTCAATTGCAAAGTCAAGAAAATTAGATTCAAATGCGGTATTAAAAAATATTATAGTTGCAAAAGCGTATAATAGTTCTCATCAAGAAGTAATAATAGAAGAAGCTGCCAATATTATTGAAATCCATGGAATTCATCTAGTAATTGTAGATTCTGCAGTCTCACACTATAGGGCTGAATTCTTAGGAAGATCTGTATTGTCAGAGCGGCAGCAAAGGATTAACCGGTTTCTACATATTTTGTTAAGGATCGCGGAGACTTGTTCAGTAGCTGTTGTTATTACAAACCAAATCCAATCTTCGCCAGACGCATTATTTGGTGATCCTTACAGACCTACTGGTGGCAATGTTATGGGGCACACGACCACATACCGAATATACTTAAAGAGGGCAGGAAAAAATAGAATAGCGAGAATGGCGGATAGCCCTTGTCATGCCGAGCAAGAAATACTCTTTACATTAAATGAACAAGGCGTTGGCGATCCCTTGAAGTTCTGATAATCGGGCCAGTTCAGTTCGGTTGGTTTAACGGTAATCATTAGTTCCAAAGTAATATTCACTAACACATTTGGCATTGCCAGATAATATTAAATTAAGGCTAATATGTCAATGAAGGAATGCCCAGATCACACGGACCGCAAAGAAAATCAAGACATATTCTCAAGAAGAGTGTGGCATCCAGAGGTGTTTCGTTCCTACTGACTGAATACAAAATTGGGGATAAAGTAGTAATTAATGTTGATCCTCGAGAACATAACACCATTCCACATAAGAGATATCAGGGTCGGGTTGGAATAGTTCAACGGATTGGAAGAAGAACTATGAATGTCGGAATTGCAATGGGGAATAAACAGAAGATATTACAAACGAAACTTAACCATGTAAGACCACTGATCCCAAGCGAAGCAAAGGAAGTAAATGAAATTGACTGAAATCATAAAGAGAGAAATGGTCTCACTCTCAGAAGTCAAAGAAACTCTGGAAAAGAGGAAACCTGACGAAATGGATCAAATTCAGCGCTGGACTTTTGACTATGTGACGAAGTTTTCAAAAATTAGTCCAGATGCCGCCAAAATATTGGTAAATGATTTGATTAGAGAATGTGAATTTACTGAAGAAGAAGCCGTGGAGCTGGTTAACATAATGCCAAAATCACTGGAAGAACTTAGAACGTTTACCTTCGGATGGAAGAAGTTGATTCTAACGTCAACGTTAGAGAAAGCCTTGGCAAAACTTACATCCACAAATGGATGAAAGTTAAATACAAAGACCATAATAATGCAATCGTAATTGGAATCACTTCCTCGCGATAAAGAAAACATTAGGTCATACGATGGGATTCCCCATGTTATCGCTCACAGAAAGTATGAGGAATATGCTTATGTGCTAGACTATAGTCAGCGAAGTAAATCACTAACGGTGAGAGGACGGGAAGGGTTGATTATCCAGGCTATAGGGGAAGGGCGTCTTACTTTACTTGAGCTTTTGGGCGTACAGAACGCGAACTTTGAGGTAGGCGAGCGAGTATACATTGGCCGAGAAGGAAGAAACAAAATTGTAAGTGTCTTGGGAAAACTCGAATACGCTTCCATTTCACAGTCGGCAAAAAACGATCTGTCCAGCATAGTCGAAAATATAGTACTCTCGAATGAAGTTAGGTTTGTATCCTACGTTAATAATGCTCCGCCAGTTACTCCACGGATACACTCTCTGGAGCTAATACCCGGAATTGGTAAGACGTACATGATGGGGATAATTAAAGAGCGAGAAAAGAAAACATTCGAATCCTTTTTGGATATTCAAACAAGAATTGGTATTAAGGATATTCACAAACTCATTTCAAGAAGGATAGTTGAAGAAATAACAGGAGAAGTCAGGATGAACTTGTTTGTCGGAAAATGAATCCAAAACAACAAGAAAAAGACGGATAGAATTAGGACAGCATCATCTGTTAGACAACAGAATAATATCCGAAATAATTCAAGCGAGCAAAATAAAGAAAGAAGACGTTGTATTGGAGCTTGGTACCGGGAACGGACACATCACAAGACAACTTTCAAATTACGCGAAATGGGTGTATTCCTATGAAATTGATTATGAATTCTACAAGACTGCCAAGAAAAATTGTTCTGATAGAACAAATGTCAAAATTTACAATCTTGATTTGTTGGAATTCGAACTCCAGCATTTCGATGTATTCGTTTCTAACATTCCTTATTCTCGTAGTAAAGAAATCATAAAGTGGCTATGTCTTAACAAGTTCAGAAATGCAGTAATTATGGTTCAAGATGAATTTGCAACTAAACTTTTCTCTCATCCAGGAGAAAAAAAATTCTCCGCAATTTCAGTAATTGCACAGTATTTTTTTAAAATGGAGTCACTAATGGAGGTGCCGCCTCATGCATTCTTTCCTACCCCTCGAGTGAAATCAAGAATAATTCGGATTACCCCACGAAATAAAATCATAAAAGCAGAATCGATAGCGAAGGTAGAACAAATGTTTTCCAATAGCAGAAGGAAATTGAAAGACTATTATTCAGAGGCTGGACAAACTGTCGGAAAAAAGAAAATCAGAAAGACAGGTCTAGATGCTATCATGGAATTTATAGTTAATCCCGAAATATTTGGCCGATCTAGATGAGTGCCTCCATAAAATTGGTCCTTACAGATATGATGGTTTTATCAATACTGATTAGTGGTAAGAAACCTTGTACATACCTGCAGAAGACAGCCGTCTTTTAGCCGAAGCTGTAAAGGAATATTCAGGTAAAAGGGCACTGGAGATTGGAATAGGATCAGGCATAGTATTGGAGGAACTCCAAAGGAATTTTGAATTAGTAGTAGGAACAGACTTGCAATTGGAGTCCCTGAAATATGCACGACTCAATATTCGTTCTAGGAACGTTCTTACGATTTGCTGTAATATGAGCGCTCCCATAAGATCCAAATTTGATTTGATTGTTTCAAATCCTCCATATTTGCCAGATTTGTCTGTTAAGCTACAAAAGGACCTTCCAGTAGACGGAGGACCTACTGGTATTGAATGGTCGATTAAGTTTCTAGAATTGTCAATATCAAAACTGGAGCCTACTGGAAGGATTTTGCTATTACTCTCATCATTTTCTAATATTGAAAAACTTGAGGTTTTTGTGCAGAAATGGAAATTTGCTAAGAAAAAAGTGAATCAAAAAAAATTATTTTTTGAAACGATTGAAATATTCGAAATAAGCAGAAGGTGATGTTTTCCTGAGGAAGACAGTATCATTCCGAAACGTAAGGTCTGAGAACACTTGGCACCACGTGATCTATTTTTTTAGCATAGGTTTTGCTCGCAGAGCTATTTCTGACGCAGTTTTAGTAAGGGTTGACTTTCCTCCCAGATCATAAGTCACATATTTTCCCTCATTAATTACATCCTCTGTAGCGGCAAAGATCGCATCACATATCTCAACTTCACCAAGGTATTTGACCATCCAGGCCCCAGACAAAATGGTGGCCACTGGATTTACCTTGTCCATACCGGAGTATTTTGGCGAGCTTCCATGGGCAGGTTCGAACATTGCATAATCGTCACCATAATTGCCTGAATAGATATTTCCAATGGAACCGACATGTCCTGAGGCACATTCTGAAATAATGTCCATGAACAGGTTCGTACTGATTAGTATACTCTTATTAAAACGCTCAGGATTTTTCACTAGTTGCTGAGTCATATTATCGATGTAATATTCTTCAACGGTGATTTCAGGAAATTCTTTATTCATTTTCTCAACAGCCTGCCAAAATATTCCATCTGTCTCCTTCAAAATATTTCTCTTTGTAATTGCATATAATCGATCAAATTTCATTTCTTTTGCTAGCCGGAAACCATGCCTTAAGACCCTTTCACAAGATTTTCTGGTAGTTTTTCTTATGGCAATTGCTGAATCTTCACTTATTCGGAATTCAATTCCAGCATATAGACCTTCAGTTGCTTCACGAACGCATATGAAATCAAGTTGCCGAGATGAGTTTCTATAAGTCTTTATAGGTCTTACATTCGCATAAAGTTCAAATTTTTGCCTAATGCTTACTGCAACGCTTCTTGGAGCAGAGGTAACAGGTACCGTAGTTGTCGGACCCTTGAAGCAAGCATCAGATTTTTCAAGGATCTTCCAAACATCTTGAGATATGTATGAATCTCCGCCGGCTATGTTCCACCACTCGGAACCAGCGTCGCACATTACATGTTCTACCTGTGAATTGCATTCACGAAGTACCATTGTCATGGCTTTAACGAGTTCGGGGCCTGTGCCGTCACCTCTTATTATAGCAGCAGTTTTAGTCAATCCGAATAAAAAACCAATTCTTGCTACATATATCTATTTTGAACTCAAATTTATCCGTCCTAAGAAACTGTCACTAAATGGGGGAGACTGAGTCAGATTGAGAATTGGTACGAAGCCTCCATCAGAATAGTAAGAATAATTGATATTATAGTTGCCTAATGTTAAATTTTCTTGCTTGATGATACCTGACGAGTTATCAATAACAGAGATCGTCTTATTGTCGGCAGCATAAATCTTCATGAAATCTCCAAGAGTGAGTCTGATGGGTCTAACAAATTGAATGTGTACGGTATCTCCTACTTGATCTGTATGGATTACTCGGAGACATTCTTTTCCATTTTGCTTTTCTCTTCCTATATCTCCTGGAAGTAACTTGTCTGATCCATTCACTTGTATTGCTATTCGGGAATGTACATTAAACGTGTCAACATCATGAGCCTTAAGGCATACATGGATAGGTGTGGGGGCAGGGAGAAAATGCATTATAGCCAAGCCACCAACAGTAGCCACACCGACAATCAAAGGTGGTATAAGAATCTGTTTCCTTGTCATTCTCTTTCTCGGCTTCTCTTCTTTTACTCTTCGTTTTGGCATGCCATTTCTCCGCTAATTAAAATCCATGCTTACATTGACTATTGCATTAATATACCATTTGAAGGAAAGCTTTTTTAGAATTGACGACATTGGTTCAGATTTCTGATATACACATAGGTAGCCTATACACTCAGTCGATATTCGATAGCATAGTCCAAGAGGTAAATGAACTGCATCCAAATGCGATTGTGGTGACAGGGGATCTAACAGATGAAGGAATTTTGCCTCAATTTGAGCGTGCAAGAGAACAGTTGAGAAGATTTGAATGTCGAGATGTTATTGTTATCCCAGGAAACCACGATTACCGACATACAGGTTACCTCATTTTCAAAAAATTTTTTTCGACTAATCAAGTGTATGATTTTAGCAATGTACTAGTGATTACCCTGGGTACTTCTCGACCGGACCGTGATGAAGGTGAGGTGGGATACAGACAATTATCGTGGATGCAGGATACGCTGCAAAGTATTCAGAGAAAGAAAAAGAAGACTGTAATCGCTATGCATCATCATTTGATCGGGATTCCAGACACGGGGACTGACAAAATCATAATTTTGGATGCTGGCGACGTGCTACGTGTATGCCTGGAATCACACGTTGATCTTGTCTTGTGTGGACATAAACATCGCCCTTGGATGTGGAACTTAGGGTCACTTCAGATTGTATATGCAGGTACTGCTAGTTCTTCTCGGTTCAGAGGATTCTTTCAAAATTCTTATAATATAGTAGAAATAGCAGATGAGCAGATTAACGTGACTCTCAAAATAGTTGGTGGTAAGAGATTTCAATTATCTGATCTAGTTTCAAAGTATAGCTCATTTCTCGATTTATAATCTAGCAGCCATCAGATTAAGACCAAAAAGTGAAAACAAAAAGAATTTACTTTTGTACCTGTCTGTGAGGATTTGAAACAAATTTGCTTCAAGTCTTTATTGACGGAGCCAGTCGTGGGAATCCTGGACTGGCTGGTATAGGAATAGTTGTATACAACAAAAATAACAGAGTGTTTACATACCGGGAATTTGTAGGGATCAAGACCAATAATCAAGCAGAGTACTGTGCATTAAGAAGAGCTTTACAAATAACAAATCTTGTTGCGAATGAAATACTTGTACTTTCTGATAGCACTCTTGTCATAAATCAGAGGTTAAAAAAATACAAGATAAGAAACAATGAATTGAAAATGATTTCTAGAGAAATAACAAACCTTGAGAAGTCATTTGAAAATATCAGATATCGACATATTTCAAGAACAAGAAATATCGAAGCTGATTTAGAGGCAAATATCGCAATTGACGATTATCTTAAATATCGAAAAAACGATGATTCGTTAGGCAGCGGTGACGACTCAGAGTTAAACCAATCACAATTACTTAAAAATGAGGAGAAGGCATTAGACTGAGCTGCCATAATTTTTCTTGA
>CAVSLF010000005.1:0-76782 GCA_963728595.1 uncultured Nitrososphaeraceae archaeon | reverse complement strand
CCTTGACTGGAAGCCAATTGTTCAGGAATAAAATCAGCTATAGTGCTAATCTGGGATTCTACTGTTAGTATGACAGTTAATACTGCCATAATTACCAGAAGTTTCCTACCATCAAACATTGACACCGAGAACACCGACGGAAATTCAATTGGCAATGTTATTTCCTATCTTCCCTTCTTCACCAATCGTAACTCATCTAATATGAATTCTTACAATCTTACCAAAATGCCTGGAAGTTATCGTGGAGACCGTTAATAATTCGAAATGCCGTTAATGATAGGTTTTACCTTCTCAATTATTCATGACGGCCCTATTTTATGGTGCTAATACAAGGTTATATGTAAAAATAGGTAATTGGTGACTTGTTCTTTCTATCATTTAGGACTTTAGGATTGCAAATTCGGCTTTGGAGTAACTTATTGTTTCATCATCGATTATGCAAACTTCTACCGTGTCGATAGAAGTAGTCCTATTTTTTCCCAGAAACTTTTTTGTTTCCTCCAAGAGGATTGTGCAACTAAGAATAAAATAATGACAATCTGCTCCTACTACCCACCAAATTTATAACTAGGTACTACCCCTGATTGTCTAACTAAATTTTTTATTTGAATTAATTTCAATCAATCAGAAATTTTTGATTTTCTATACTCAGTAGCAATTTGTAAACCGAATAGTATATAAATTTCAATCTAGCAAATGATTTAGAGTAATTACAATTGGCTATAGAATTTGACAATATAGTTTCAGATTATAGTGACCCTAGGAAAAAGATTCTATATTATCTCAAAGTGATGCAGAAAGCAAGACTTCAAGAGCTGGCCAAGTCTATGAAAATATCAAAGATGGCAGTTCATAAGCATCTTACGCGACTCCAGAAAAGAGGATTAGTAGAAAGTATCGAAATCAGAGAAGGTGTGGGTAGGCCAAAGATGGAGTATCGCTTAACTAGTAAAAGTAAGACTATTTTTCCTAGTTCATATGGTGCACTTGCAGTTTGTGCCCTCGATTTCATTGAAAAGAATATGGGAAAAGAAGGTGTCAAAAAAGTTCTTCGGGAGCGTCAAGTAGAGCTTTTTAATAAATATAATAAACGCCTCAAAACCCTAAATTTTGACGAAAAAGTCAAGGAACTAGCAAAGATTAGGGATGAAGAAGGATACATCGCCGAATCAAAAAAAAATAGGCGACAAAATGGGCACCATACCCTTCTAGAATATAACTGTCCCATACTTGAAATAGCTGAAAATCACTGGGAAGCCTGTACCACAGAGACAGAATTATTCGAAGCGCTTCTTGATGCGAAGATCGAAACAACCCATAGAGCTGCTAAAGGAGACATGGTATGCAAGTTTGTAATTAAAGAGAAAAAAGAAGAATATCTCTAACACAGGGTTTATGATTCAAATTTGATATTTCCTAACTAGCAAAAATTAATTTATATAATTTGTAAACTATCACGTTTATAAATTAGTTGACACAAATAGTTGTATGAACGCTTATCAGAATTATAAGATACAAACATCGCACCTATTGAACAGGTTTCAAATAATTGAATGGAAGATGGAGCATTCCAAGAAATGAGGTACAAGATACTCGGAAAAAGCGGATTGCGAGTTTCTGAACTTTGCTTAGGAACAATGACCTTTGGAGAAGATTGGGGTGCATTTCTTAGAGGAGCTTCTAAAGAAGAATCCAAGGAAATCTTTGATTTATTTGTAGAGGCGGGCGGCAATTTTATTGATACCGCCAATAACTACCAGAATGGGACGAGCGAAAAATATGTTGGAGAGCTCATTGCAAGTGAACGAGAAAAATTTGTTTTAGCTACAAAATACACCCTGACAACGAATCCTAATGATCCCAATGCTAGTGGAAGTCATCGTAAGAATCTATTACAATCTGTTAATGCCAGCCTAAAACGCTTAAACACTGCTTACATAGACATGCTCTGGGTGCATGCATGGGATTACATGACTCCTATTGAAGAGCTCATGCGCTCTCTTGACGACCTGATAAGTTCTGGAAAGGTTCTGTACGTGGGAATGTCTGACGCACCTGCGTGGGTTGTTGCACAAGCTAACACCATGTCAGAACTTCAAGGGTGGTCCCCATTCATCGGTCTTCAAATAATGTATAGTTTGGTGGAGAGATCTCCTGAAAGGGACTTGCTTCCGATGGCTCGTCATTTAGACATTGGTGTAACTGCCTGGTCTCCTTTGGGAGGCGGAGTTCTTTCAGGAAAATACAATAATAAGATTCAGGAAAAAAAAAGGTTCGAGCCTAACAATCCAATGACTTCGGGGTTTGTGAACGAAAGAAATCTCTCGATAGCAAAGGAGGTACAAATAATAGCGACGGAAATAAACAAGACATCATCACAAGTCGCATTAAGCTGGTTAAGACATCAAAGTGATAGAGGAGTCATAATACCAATTGTTGGTGCTAGATCTAGAGCCCAGATGAGGGATAATCTTGGTTCTTTGGATGTTGATTTATCACCGGACCAATTGAAAAGATTGGATGACATAAGCAAAATTGAGTTGGGATTTCCACATGATTTTATTTCCTCTGATATGATCAAGACTTTGTTGTATGGAAACACATACTCATCAATAGATTATCATCGAGCAGGATCATAAAATGACAGATATTGAATCAGGCCTTAAACTGAATGTTTTAGGTGTAGGGTCCAGCATGCGGCAGGGGTCTTACAGGTACTACCGCATTGAACATGATACTGGATATGGCTAAAGGTAACGGGGCAGAAACAAAACTCTTAGATTTAAGACAAACAAATTTACCAATGTTATATGCGGCTAAAGACGACACACATGAAATAGTTCAGGTGACCGAACTTGTTGAATGGGCTGATGCATATATTCTTGCAACACCAGATTATCATGGGTCAATGTCAGGCTCACTCAAGAATTTCTTGGACTACTTTTGGTCAGAATTTGCAGGCAAAACTTTCGGATATATTGTTGCCTCCCATGAAAAGGGTCTTACAGTTATGGACCAGATGCGTACTGCGGTAAGACAATGCTATGGTTGGAGTATACCGTATGGCGTATCAATAAATCCTGAAGATGACTTTGATGATAAGAGAAAAGTTATAAACAAAAGATTATCGTCACGTTTAGATATGCTAGCCAGAGATTTAGTTGTGTATGGAAAGCTAATAAGGAAACAATTTGTAAACGATTTGGTTCAAAACCCGCCAGTTAATACTTTTGCTGCATATTATAAAAAATAGAATATTTTTTCTAGCATAATACCCTGGGGAGCTTCTTTAATCATACCGTGAATTATGGCAGGCTTTAGGTACGAATTGCTTTATCTGACCCTCCATAATCATGACCCCAACGTGGCGGGCGTTTTGTAGTTAATTCTAATAAAGATACACTGATTCCGTAAATTCTATTTTACCATGAGCGGCATTAATGCTACATACTACTGGTTGTAGCATTTTTCTTCAGATTCTCTATCTAAAAATGTTTACAAAATTCTAAAAATGTTTACAAAATCCCAAGCTTAGCCGTCCAAGCGCAAAAAATCACCGGGGACAATTTCATCATGCGCCATAAAAAAAATTTAAAAACAGTTAAATGAGGTTTTATAGTCTTGTTTCTTTACAGAAATATCCGAAATTAATAGAATATTTTTCTACTGTTGCAATTCTTTATCTAACGTCAAGACTGTGTCGTAAACGTGACCAAATCCCAATCCAGTTATTAAGTATACAGGAACTTAACTTATCCTTTCACTAAACTAGAGTCCGCCTGTTAGAGAAATTCCCAAATTTACTACTATAGCTGATACTTGCCTGTATCTGTCTGGGTCAGTTCAACCGCGCAGGTGATGTTATGTAACAGATATAGGAAATAACAGAATTCAGAAACTTAACTATGATGGTAAATTTAGAGTCTTGGGTCAGCCAGGGAGTGGGGGATTATGGTTTGTTGCTGACACAAAGAATAACAGAATTCAGGATTTGACAAGGATGGAAACTTCGTAGGACTGCGTATGGCATAGGGCAGGACAATTCGATAATCCTGAGTGTATTTGTTGATTCGGGACCTGGCGACGCCTACGTAGCAGACGGAGGAATTAAAAGAATACTCGTATTCGACAAGAATGGTCAATACATCGATAGCTGTGGGCCTCCCGGCGACTTGAGTCTATCATCGTTGCTGGTGGGACACTCGTACAAGTTTCCGCCTTACGGGAGGAGAGATTTCTATCAAATAGAACAATAGTTAATTTACTCGACTTAATGACACAGGTAATTATCAAATCAAAGTCTTGATTACTTGTAACCGACCCCACTCTTAGGTCAGATGCGGTTATGAAGGCGTACTCATCCGACGGCTCAAAAATTGTGTCAAATTCTAGGATTATCGCTGCTGACTTGTAGTTTGGAATTCGAACCCTTCTTGCGTGGACTTGAAGTCATCCGTTACTGTTGAAATCATTGATTGGTAATGGTGACTGTCATTCTGTGTTTTGATGTCAGACTCTAATCATCTCCTATTTCTAGCGTGGACTTATTCTGTAGATGCTTGTGGCACCGTTTTGAGTAGAAAGCACATAGAGAAGACCATCTGACCCTAACTTTATATCAGTAATTCTACCAAAACCGGTTGCGAATTTTACTTTCTTTAACTCATTCAAATTATCTGCTATCCTATCTTTCAGTTCTCCTTCTAATTGGAGTGCATTTCTATTTGTATTCAATTTAAAATAATAAATAGTCCCTGTATTTGCATCTCCAACAATTAGATCATATCTATGTTCTGAACCATAGCTATCAGAACTAAGAAATGTCATTGCAGTTGGAGCGACGGTAGGGATCCAAGTAAATTTAGGTTCGTTGTATGTGCCGTTTCCATTAAAATCATTTAGTCCATTTGGATTATGCACTATTTTACCCATCTGCTCAAAATTCGGTTCCCATATTCCTTGTACCTTTACCCAGCCACTATTGAAGCCTGGTTGCACTAAATTTATTTCGTCACCAAAGTGAGGTCCGTTTTCAGTATCCCAGAGTTTGCCTGTGAGTGGATCCCAGTCAAACCCAAAACTGTTCCTGATACCATAGGCATAGTACAAACTGAGTGGTGGTTTATCGCCAAGAATACCATTATCAGCTGGTTTTCCATCCTGAGTAATTCGAAGTATACCACTGCGCCCATCAACAATAGTTGAGTTTTGATAATTTTGTGCCATGGTGTCATACTTCTTATCTCTAAACGTCCCATCTAAATCACCTACGCTAACATACAAGTTGTCGTCTGGTCCAATTGCTATAATACCACCCATATGTCTAGGTCCTGGCATTGCAGGAAGATCTAACAAAAGCTTAGGATTCTCTAGTCTGTTATTGGTAAGATCATATCTATACACTCGATTACCAAGCGGTGCTACTGATTTGGAAAGACTCTCATCTTCACCGTCTCTTTTATACGCCTGAGTATAATATAGAAATACATTCCGAATATTATTTTCGTTGACTGAAACAGCCACTCCAAGTAACCCCCTGTATCCTACCGTTGCAACATTGACATCAAGGAGAGGTTTTGATTGGACCCCATCTATTATTCTATAAACCTTGCCTAAGTCCCTGTCTAGGACTATTATATCGTCCGCGCCCAAGAATGCCATTGTGGACGGCTTGAAATCACCTGTAAAGATCCTTTCAACTACAAATTTAGGGTTTATAGTAGTGGGTTCTGCGTAGACTAACTTGACATAAAACAATAATAGTACTACCGTAAAGACGATAATTGTAGGATTCTTTAAGATCTGCAAAGTGCCAGTGCAATACAACGTAATCTAAGTTCCTCCGCTGTTACTATAAACATATTCCATTAACTTAAGACTTCAGACCGTAAATAAATAAATATACTACCACGAAAAGGAGATTTCTGTTAATTCATACCAGTTATGGATACAACTTATTTATTATATATTATTTATTAAATATGAACTATAATGACGAAATTCTTTATAGTTGCCATATTTCTTACATTAGTTTTAATTATTGGATTAACTAGTCAGATATTTACTGTCAAGAACTTAGAAGTATTTGCTCATAGGGATGGATGTCATAGATGGCATAGCTGTCCATCCGACACTGGTAGCTACGTCTGTGGCGATAAAGGCTATGATGATGAATGTCCAAATAAATCTGGTAGTAAGAAAGAGGATGGCGACGAAAGCAAATCCAACAATAACAGTAAAGATGAAGACAAAAGTGAAAAGGCTAAACCAAAGAAGGTTAAGACTGAAACTAGTGACGAGAAGAGTACTGCAGAAGATGATACATCTAACACGGGAGACTCAAATTTTTTAACTACTGAATCTAATCCATCTACTCTATCTGAATCGAAGACCTATAAATTAGTAACAAAGTGGGGTGGTTTTGGAAAAGGTCACGGTCAGTTTAATCATCCAGCCAGTATAGACAACGATCCAAATGGTGAGAGGTTTTACATAGCTGATTTGGATAATAATAGAGTACAAGTATTGCATGGTGATGGAAGTTTCATTACAGAATGGGGAACGTTAGGAAAAGGAGATGGCCAATTTAACAATCCTGGTTCTATTGCTGTCGATGATGAAAATAAAATAGTCTTCGTAGCGGATATTAAAAACAATAGAATCGAAAAATTTGATATTGAAGGTAACTATATTAGTCAATGGGGAACGCTGGGAAAGGGAGACAGCCAATTTGACCACCCTGGAGATATTGCTTTAGATCCTAAAGAGGAGATATTATATGTTACTGATATCGCTAATAATCGCATCCAAGCATTCTATTATGATGGTAACTTTATCACAAAGTGGGGCTCATTTGGAACAGGGGATGGTCAATTCAATAGACCAGCAGGTATTACTATTGATCCCGATAACAATTTAGTCTATGTCAGTGATACTGTAAACAATCGAATACAAATATTTGATAGTGACGGCACCTTTATTGCAAAATGGGGTTCAGGTAACGGTCAATTCAATAGACCCGATGGAATACGTTTTGAGCCAACGGAGAAATTAATTTATGTGGCTGATAGAAAGAATCATGGGATTCAAGTTTTCGATAGCGAAGGAACTTTTCTCACGAAAGGGACGTTCCCAGATATCCAATCAGAGAGACAAATCAAACCAAGAGATATCACGATGGATTCCTTAAGGCAAATTTATGTTGTGGACAAGGTAAATAATAATATATTGGTCTATGGACAGGGGAAGCTCTTTTGTCGACAGATACCTTTGCGGAACAGCAAATCGGTCCAAAAAATAATGCCGCCACAGTTCTAGAATTGTCTGACGGTGTAAGTTCACCAACCAGACATGGCAAATCATACTTTGTAGAAAATTTTGAATCTGATTCTGAAGACCCCATATATATCGTGAGCCATTCCACGAAAAAGGACAAAATACTTGATCCCATTTACGAATTAGTCGGCGAAATTAAGAATAAGAGTGACGAAGATGTCACATTTGTAAAGATTATAGGAACATTTTATGATAGAGATGGTATAGTAATAGGAACAAAGTCCACTTACACTGATCCCTCTGACATTAAACCAGGTCGAACCGCTCCCTATTCATTGACAATAGGGTTTGGAGATTCAATCGACATCAAAGATATAGGAAGTGCAACCTACAGTTTGGAATGGGACTAAGACATCAAATCTCAGTCAGTTATTGAGGGATTGGGCTAAATTTCAGAAGGAAACAATTGGTAAGAAATAAGGGTTTGTGGTGCTTTTCTAAGGGATGATTAGACATACTATTAGTTTAAGTCCAACCAAGCTGTAGTAATCATAGTATACTACGTATTGATTGCTGTTTTGACGTATTAATATGTGGTATCTAGGCGATGTACTCGCATCTAGCGCACCTAAACAAGCCCAAACTTGGCTAAGATGATGGGCCATTACTCGGGACAGGTATATGTTGTTGACAAGGGTTACAGTAATGTACTTGTTTAAACTTTCGAATACCAGTCTTCAACCAAAGGTAACCCTGTAAGTCCTCAGAAGGTTGAAACAAGATAAAGCCAATGTTACCATCAAGGCAATCATTGATATACACGTATCCCATTAGATAGGTCAATGACGGATCTCTTATTTCAGAAAAAATACTCTTTTGCATTTCTCGGGATTATAGCATTAACCGCAGTTACTTTCTTGATTACTTTGGATTTTATGTACAGTCAGTCGAGCGGTCAAATTGATACTCGATTTAATACGTATGAAAACGATATTCACAAAGTTAGTATTCAATATCCAAGTAATTGGGAGCAGAAAGATGAACATTCCAACAGTATAGTCAGATTTATTGTTCCAGGTACTGGAGGTGAAACAAAACCAACAGGCGTGCTAATTACAATCTTTCAGATGCCCAATGATAGTAATCTTGAGGATTTCATAGACTTTTTCCATAAAGGTAGATATGCTAAACAATCAGATTTCACAATAGTTAATTCTACAGAAACAAGACTTGCGGGTATGCCGGCCAGAGAGATAACCTTGTATGAGGCAGCAAGACAATGTATTGGACCCAAAATCGGACTTGAAAGTCATGCGAGTATACGCATTTGATAACGATTCGCATAAAGGATATGCACTTAGATATTACTCTGAGCCTGGCCTTTTCAATAGATATCTTCCGATAGCGCACAAGATATTTGATTCATTTGAAATTAGTGACAGACCATATAGTCTGGCAGCATTAGTAAATAACACGAACGATAGCAGTACCAACTCTGGAAATATCACGGGGTCCGATAATCCTACGCTAGGCGAGAGCATAGAGCCTTTTGCGTCGAGCTTGGGGGATGGAAACAATACGATAAGCACAGCTACTGTCATCATTGAAAGAGGCTCTTCTTTTCCCGATAACAAAAGGTTTTACACTCCTGCCAATTTGACAATTCAGGGAAATACTACGGTTGCATGGATCAATAATGATACAGTGCTACATACCGTTACCAGCGGAAATCCTAATGAAGGTCCATCAAGACTCTTTGACTCCTCACTAATTGGACCAAATAACCAATTTAATTATACTTTTTCTGATGAGGGTCAATTCAAATACTATTGTACTTTGCACCCATTTATGACCGGAGCCGTAACTGTGACTAAACAGATTCAGCCAATTGTTACAACACCCGATAAATTGCCCGAAATGTTTAATGTAAGTATCAGCTGAAGGCTCGTCTTTTCCCAATAACAGGATTTTCTTTGCACCTCCAGAGATTAATGTAGCTCCCAATGCAACAATCATCTGGACTAATGATGACTCTATTATGCATAGTGTAACTTCCGGAAAACCACGCGAAGGACCAACTGAAGAGTTTGATTCTGGAATAATTCAAGCAGCTGACTCTTTTAGTCATACCTTCTCTAAAAGTGGAGCATATGACTACTACTCCAATCTGCAACCTTATATGGTTGGAAAAGTAATTGTCGGGCTGTACTTATACAACTTGCAAGTTAATGACCACATTTATCCAATCAGCTTCCTTTTGACAGGAGATGGAAATCAATTACAAAAGATTAGCCTGCAAACAATCAGTCCTACACTAGAGATTAGATTGGCATCAAAATCAGCAGGGAATTTGACTCTGGTGATTCCAAGAGCTTTACTGGATAAGGTTGAGTCAAACGGTTTGGATGATGCATTTGGCGTCGTAGCGAACAGAGCTGTCGGATTTGAGGAAACTTCAACCACTCCCACGTCTAGAACCCTAGCAATCCAGTTTGACCCGGGAGTAAACTATATTCAAATCCTGGGAACGAAATCCATTGAACCGAAAATCAATCAGGCTGTATTACCATCATCGGTTAATACAAATGGGTCAAAAACGCCTACAAATATGCCAGAAGCTACCACTAAATCAGAAGTTCCATTAACAGAACCTAAGCCACCAGTGAATGACGTCCCCTCTCAATCAGATGGCTCCACAGTTTCCATTGTACCAGGTTCTTCAGTTCCAAGCAATGGTAAATACTTTGTACCTGAATCGATTGCGATTCCTAAGGGAACCACTGTGACATGGACCAATAATGATGACACATTGCATACTGTTACCTCGGGAAGTGCAGAATCTGGAAATTCGGGAACTGAATTTGATTCAAGCTACCTCGCTGCTGGAAAAACGTTCGAACATACTTTCGATACTTCGGGAACATTTGACTACTACTGCACTCTTCATCCATGGATGACTGGTAATGTCAAGGTTCAGTAACATGATGTTGTTTATTGAATTGAATTCTATTCGCAGGCAGTCAAAAATTGCAATTCTTAAGGGAATTGTAACTTCATAGTTAATATCATAAGGTCCATAAGAGGCATCAAATTTGATTGCTGTAGTTCACATGTTACCTTCCGTTATATTTTACTTTGGATCAAGTCAATTCGTTATATTCAAAGAATAAAGCTTGAGGCTTAGGAGTGGACGCACCTCAATTATCAACATGAGTTTTCCTTCTGTTTTTATGTCTAGATAGTCAAGTAACAAACTCTGGTATAAAGAGTAAATACGATTATAAAAAAAAGAATAATACTATTGGCGCAATTTTTATCCTTAGCATTGTGAATCTTGCGCAATTAAGAAAAAACAATAAATTTGAAGTTCTTGTAGGAATACTGACTTTACTTTCGGTCGGTTTAGCGTTTATACTTTACTTGCCAAACATAGCTATCGAATCCCAAAACGCTATCTATGTTTTTGACTTGTTTGTTGTCGGAGTATTAGTGTTTGATTTTTGCGTAAGAACAAGATTGTCTGGTAATTGGTCTCGATATGTGCTCAGACATTGGTACGAAATTCCGGCTATGTTACCACTTATAGTATTAGCAAGCTTTGAAGATGCATTCATAATAGGGGTCGCAGTCAGAAGTTTGAGACTCATAAGGCTGTTAAGATTGATGCGCCTCGTTAATCTTTTCAGAGCCGCGCAACATTGGAATTTGAGCACCTTTGTATATTTGTTATTGATTTTAAGTGGGACAGTTGTTTTTGGTGCTGTCGCTATTCTAACAGTAGAAGAACAAATTCCCGAAGAAAAGAAGAGTATAAACGATTTGGTAGAGCTTTATAGTTTGATGTTACCACCGCAACCATATCAGTTTTGGGATGTATTCCGCCTCCAACTGTGGGCCAATAATTGCAGGCATTCTTAGTTTTATCGGCTTAGAATAATTTTGGGGTTTATTTTGAATGTAGGAACTTCCTTTGGAGTTTCTAAATTGAGTAAGAATCAAAAGCAGCAATTGGAAGAAACAAAGGAATTAGTAAAAAATAAAATGAATAATCTTGAGCAATTGCATGTGAATGATAATATAGATTTAGTGGAAAAAATAAACAATTTACAGGAACAACTTAGGTTACAGAATTCTACGCCCGGTGTATGCGTTAAATGTGAACATAATTATCCTTCGATCAATCTATTGCAACAAATGTGGTAACAAAATCGATTTGATATAAAGAATTTCATAGGGGAAAAAGCAGGCATGATTTTATTTCCGCAAAGGGTATTATATACAAACTGTTAAGGTAAACACTTGATTCATTTGTCTATTCTCGGATTGGGATTCGAACCCACTACTCTCAGTTGGTGAGTCTCTATTGAATGTGGGATACCGTCAGATGTAGATATTCAGCAATATTGACATCAGGCTGGCGGTTCACTCTATTATAATTACAATGCATTCTTATTATTACTAAAGAAATCCGTTATTCTCATTTGTTCTTTCATATTTTTGTAAATTTTACTATTTCTAATCCACTCTTTTCTAGACAGAGATAAGTTCATACATGCATAGGACAACGCTTTTTCAAAACTTTCAAATTGTCTATTCTCTTTTTTTAACGCTTCTCTGATTCCTTCTCTAATCTGCCATACGCCTACTGGCATAACATAATCTGAATGAATTTCTCTTAAAACCAATGCCGCCGCTTTCCTTCTTCTTTTCTTTAGGTGCTCAGCAATACTCAGTCGGGTGGTAAAATATGCACCTGCTATAGAAGCATAATGATCTAACCCGCTAGCATCTTCAAAATCTACACCTATTCCTAAATTTCCATTGTTGTCAAACCATCCTTCTTGCATTTCAAAGCTCCACACATCATCAGGAATTAATATAACAGAATAATAATTGCCAAGGTGCGAGTATTTGTAGACTTCAAAGAATTCTACTCTAGAATAGATGTCTATACTTTTTATCAGACTGACAGAAATAATATCATCTGTGGCAGAGATGCTCCTTCGTGTAGGCACCAACCTTCTGTTTTTTTGTATACCTAACATTCCCATACTAAGAACACGATGAATTCTGCTAACCTCTACTTCTTTTTGGTAAAGATCAATTACGGCTTCGGCTGCACGCAAATCCTTATCATAATAAACATTTTCTAATCTTTTGTCTACCGAGACCGAAGAGGTTTTGAAACTCTTTAATGGCGCAACTGGACCAAATGGAGCTGATTCGCCTAAATCCTTTTCTTGTTCCATATCTGCAATAGGGCTTCTTTCAAACATTGCTTCACTTTCCGCTGATTTTGAAGCCATAGCTAATTCTTGCAAAGATTCTATGTATTTTCCACCTGTATTGTAGACGGTTATATCCGCTACTCCCCTTACGAGAGACAGACGGTAGTTAACGATATCCTCGATACTTTTACCGAGCCACATCTCTGGTTTATCAAGTATAGTAGTGTCGCCATGAATTGGTGGCACCATAGGTCCTACTTTCACTTTTGGATAGCCATAGCGTCCTACAAAAACCGAAGGCGGAGTCGCACCGGCGAGTGTTACTGAAGTTAATTTGGCAGAATTTGTATTAAGAAACCTAATCCAATTATCTTCCAGCCTCTTCTTGATTTCGTTAGCTGCCGGCAAACCCTATCGATGGTTCAATATTTGAATTATCTGAATATATTATTACCTTACTTACATGAATCCTATGGAAAATGATATTATATTTTTCCGTCCCCGACTGCCCTTGATTTAAAAATTATTAGCTTCAAATTAAAGCCTTCAAATTAAAGCTGATAAATCTAATCCCTGCCCATTGATAAGTCTATTAGCAAGAGATACAGTAACGTTTGAACGTTTCATCCATCCATGACTGGAACGATATCTGTGATAAGCGATTTTGGTTCCAACTAATTTATGATACAAAATCAATGACTATATAGTATTCAAAATGAAGCCTATTTTACGCTCAAGTAGATGTACTGACAGTTTTGAAAAGTAACAAGAGAAACAGCACGCTAATTTGATCTTGTAGATGTGACGAATTATTTTTTCTACTTGACAGCAGAAAACAGTATGAGGATTGGTAGAATCGGTTATATAGAACTGGTCGTCTGCATTAATGTCATTACAAATGATTCCCAAGCAGTATAGAGTGGAAACCGATGTCAAATTTCAATAATTATCGGATGAAGGATGTATTCAGCTTACTTTGTTCCCTATGTACCTCACCGCTTAGTTGATATATAAATCAAACTATCACATTCACATGGGGGGAGTGGGATTCGAACCCTGGGGCTATACTTGGGGAGTCCATTCTACTTATGAATCGAATTCACTCGAATCCACACTCTTTTAACCCTGATTTGATTTCTAAATAAAATAGCTTACTATCACTTAAGTTGTACAATAACTTCTTAAATTCGTGGTACAGCGTGTACAAACTCCACATGCAGGGCGTATTCTGCCATTGTTATCATCAAGGGTATTTTTGTACTTTCGCCTTAATTTTAGCAATCATTACAAGTCCTATTGTTGCCATAAGCTTGGCCAATGGTCAAACTATTTCGAAAAATGGAACTGGTATACAAAAGGCAAATGATCTGAGAGTTTATGATTCGGATTTATTTTCGATAAAATATCCCACCTCATGGTTTGTTAGTGCTGAGAGAGGAATTTCAGACCTGCCAAGCGCCTCAGGAGTTACACTAGTTGACCAAATAGACATGAAACACAACAATCGTGTAACTGCTAGGTCAGATATTGGGCGTTCTATTATTGCAAATTATGTTATTCCTTAAACGGTTATCCCCATAGATACCAGTAATATTGACATTTCAGAAATTCTTAACTCGTTCATTGACTAATCTTATTCTTCAAAAAAACTGAGCGAATCTGGAGGTCAATTGCTTACTGATAATTCTACTTATCTGGCTGGATATCCTGCTAGAAGTATATCCTACGTTAGTAATGTGCATCCGGGTGGAACTTACAATTTTATGGTTTTCTCCACACAACGAGATAGCATTTATCAAATAGCTTATGGTGCACCCCTCTCAAAATATCAAAAAGAGTTGTCTGAAGTAAAATCTATATTATCATCATTTAGGTTTAAAGAACCGAAGGTTTCAACAGCTTCATCTCCAATTGAAGTCAACACGATAAACGTGCCGTTTTCTATTTATAGTAACCCAAAATATGGCATAAAATTACTTTATCCCAGAAGCTGGGATGTACAGGAAGAGGTTTCGGGATTAGTGTCTTTTACTAAACCATCTACTTCTACTATTGAGTTTCCCGAGGCAACATTCACCATATTTGGTACTACCTATACAAAAGGTAGACCCCACTATGAGAATTTTTCGGCAATACAATTTAAGGATTTTCTCACACAATCGTTTAGTTTACTAAATAAATATCAGTTTAATACTGCTGAATACCAATTCGTAGATGTAGTAAAGACTACAACAAGTAAAGGATAGCCGGCGTTTAGATTGCAACTTACATTAAAAGAAGCAGATCCTCTCGACCCCACAATTATGTATCAACTTAAGCATTTACAGATATGGATCCCGCGAGCGAATAATCTATACAGATTGCAGTATGATTCAGACCCTTCAAAATTTTCTGCATTTTTGCCCATAATCGAAAAAATGGTAAATTCTTTTGAAATCACAAATGAAACCATGAATTTAAGCCTTCAGACACTAAAATTACCGGCCCACCAGGCTCTTAAAGAAAAACTCGAAGAAGATAACGCTACAATTTACGTGGCCAGATCAGGAAGCATGGAGCCTTATTTTTATCCAGACGATATGCTTTTAGTTTCGAATTCTACATCATTTAATTATCTGTCGATGGGAGATGTCATTGTCTTCAAGAAACCTGCTGACATCTCAGTATCCATTATTGCCAGAATAATTGATATTCAAATTGATTCCGTTGGTCAAAGAATAATAACGACTAAAGGTGATAATAATCTTAGTCCTATTCCAGGAACTGATTTTCCAATTAAAAAAGATAACTATATAGGCAAAGTTACTTCCGTAATCACTCGGGTGCAAAAATGATCATTCTTTTCTTGATGAAACTGTACGATTCATTTAGTTGAATTGAGCTATTGAATAACGGTAAAGATACTTAATGATAGGAGCTTACTCCTAGTTGGTAGTAAATTATATTAGTTTTACGCGTACACCTCTCGTATAGGTCCCTACTCTTAGAGTCCGAAATTTAAAGTAAATTTAATTTAGTTTTATTTGGATAGGTGAGGAGTTTGGAATACGGAAAGGAGCAGCTCACCTATCCAAAGATTGGTTTTTCGGTAATATATCTTAGGCAAAATAATAGATAAGGATTAACTCCATAGCTAGGAGAACTATAGAACCTAACTATGGAGCTGATATGAACCTATCAAACATTATAGGGAAATATCACTAAAAAGCGTTAGTAGTAGGGGAAGGTTTAGGACTTGGCAGTCTCCATATCGACTCTTCTTTTGTTAATGCTTTTGCAATAGTCATATTGTATATTTGATTGTCAGAATAAATCAAAAACTGGTGAGTCATGTGTGGGAAGGTCGGGAAGAGTTTGGCTCTGTGAATGAGGAAGTCAGAGTAAGTCGATAGTCAGTTTGTAATAAAAAACCTGATGGATGGATTTTAAGCTACCCACCAAGTAAGTAATAGGTCGCATAATGACAGAGTTTCAAATATAATAAAGATTAAAGGGAAGTGGTTTTCTCTAAAGTTTCGTATGTGAAAACATCTCTTGTAATAATTGGTGCGTTAGGATGCTCTCAATGATGGTTCCGTTAAATGTGTTTGCATCAGAAAATAATACCACGTTTTTGAGCCTAGTTTTAATAATATGAGTGTCTCGCAAGCGTTACGAATGGGAGACTTAAGTGAACAAGCTAGAAACTATACTAAGAGTACGCTCCAGACTGCTGATGGTAACTACACCAAATTGTTTTCATTATTACTGAACGATAGTCAAGAAGGGAATCCTAACTGAAAACGACAAGAACACTTTATCTCCTTACTTATTTGGCTTGGCGCAAAATGATTCCACAAGGTATCTTTCAACTTTCAAAAAAGGTATTTCGACTTTACTTGAAGGATCGTTGCGTAATAATTCAAGCGCAAATTTAATTGCTTTAACCAGCATACTGAACAACACTAAATAATATCGATAATAATGACTTAACAAATATTACTTTTAGTAATTTTGGAAGTAAGAATGTGACCTATATGACCTTCGATGGTGTAGTAGAATGCGTCGCTGGAGTTGCCACTGGAGTTGGATTGTATGGAGGAATTGGTGGCGCTCTTACTGTCGGTCTCCTGTGTTGACACCTAAGAATACCTTGGTATTGAGCTGGGCAATTGGGACTAAAAGAAGTATAGTTCCAACTACCCATCCGATGTGCCGATCAGATAATGGTGACCTGTTGGAACGCGCAACAACTGGTCTGAAATTTCATCCTCATATAGTTGCTTATTGTCATTGTGGTTGATATTGGAACTTGTAGAATTATTATCATCATCTACTAGGGCATTCACAACACCTAATGTCCAACATATGATATTAAGATCATAATGAAAGGTAAGAGTATCAGCTACGATATTATCCGCTTAAATGGCATGATAGAATGGATATAATCTATATTGCATTTTTAACTTCGATGAATCACAGCCAAAAAAACCTAAGCTTCAGTGTTATTGCAGGGGTAGATAGATTCGATGGTCTTTTTTTTTTCTTTCTGTGGTTTAACATCGGAAGTAGAAGCTCAAGCGTTCCGAAGGCATTAACTTGCCATCTTACGACTTGTAGACTGTTGGAAGGTTATACATGGCGATGCCATTGTTCTCAGTTCCCCTTATTTCAGATTGGGATCTATACTTCCAATTTCTAGGTCTTGTTCTCAATTTTGTGCCGCAACAAGGACACCATCCTCCATTCCATTTAAGGAATATCTGACAAACCTGGCAACGTTTTTGTCCCCGTAAGTATCTTCCAAAACTGGCGGGTCCTTTCGCTTTATGACGCACACAAATACCCTTACAAATACTTGCCAACTGCTAATTTGACTCCATTACTGGTAACAGCATTATTTAATATCTTCACAAATCTAATTGCAACAATAGTAATAACTGCTGCATGTCAAGTAATTCATGTATTATCTTTCATAGGGGGATAATAGAATATCATTTGAATAATTCAGCCTACTCCAAATATTCTACTCCCAAATATTCTAATGAATCCTCATACCTAGGTTTTCAAGAAATACATTAAAGGAGTTCTGGTCTATCATTCAGTGAATCCTCGAGGTTCTGCAAGTTTTCCGTTCCATTTTCTAATCCATTGATGTACCTATTTACTGCCGCCTTGAACTCATCGAAGTATGTTCGAACCCAGAAGATGTATTTTTTACTCGTCTTATCATAGTCAATCCCGTGAAGTCCAGCGTTGCCCATATCTATTCTCGCATTTCCTGAAGTTTCGATCAAGTACGCATGGGCTAAACCGCACCTTACCTCATTGTACAACTCTACACCACTACCAATCAAATTTCCATAGTATACTCGATCTAGTCTCTCTAGAAATGCATTAAACCCCGTCCTACCCCTAGATGCATCAAACTTGCTTACACCTGTCAGTAGTTTACCCCAATACTCTGTATAGCAACAAAGACCTAACGCAAGTAAAAAATTAGGAGCTCCTACGTTTGGGTTATCAGCAAGACCAATTGTCTTGTCAATATCGTCGAACATGAACCTTCTAACTTTAAGGACAGGATCACGATATTGAGAAGTTGCAAATGTCTTCAAGCTCATATTTTTTGTTGGTCAATATAATTTATAATAGCTAAATTATAAATACCATTTAACAACTTTGAATGCAGTTTCTACAAATTATTTGTCTTCGAGATTAGATGATATTCACATCGGAATTTATTAAAATAAAACAAAACATATAGAGAATGCAAATCGAAAATTCCAGAGGCTTAGCTATTTTCGTTGTCTTACTCACAATGGCGATCTGGGTGTCAGCAATACAGCTCAACGGAGCTTCTGCATCTACAGATAATGAAGACGATATAATAAGTGGCGATGTTATCAATTCTAAATATTTAGCTATAACGTATCACAAGTACGTAAACCAAAAGGACTCCGACATTATAACAGGAACTCTTGTAAACAACTCAACTAAGGATATTTCATCTGTCAGGATATACGCCACTTTGTATGATGAAAATAATAGACTCATAACTACTGAAGCCGGCATAGTGAGTGTCCCTGCCCTAACTCCAACTTTGACTTCGCCCTTTACAATAAGTCTTGTAGATATGCAAAAACCTGATCATTATACATTGTTACCTGGCGGGACACCCTCTTGACTCAATTTCGGAAATCTTAGTATCAGAAAACTAGGTTAAAAAACGGGTATGGCGAAAGAACTGTAAACCTCAAATTAGTTGAAGACGCTTCTTCGGTATTATGTCGCGCCCAATGTCTTATTATAGTTGCTGAGCTATTCCTGTTGACGATACAGCTACGAATTAAATAAAATTGTATAGTTTTGCCACACACAATCCTTAAAATGGTGTACTAACTGAAGTAGGTCTAATGAATAAGGAACTATCGGCTCTAGGAATAACTATATCAATCTTGTTGCTCGCGATAACAACAACCAGTGCGACAGCTCAAAACTACACGACAAACGCATCAAACGTTGTGGGAAATGCTAGTGCATCAGTCAACCAGAGTGCTTCAGAAGTTGGACAAAACATGTCTAACGCTTTGGGCAATGTGTAACGCTTTGGGCATGCTAGTCAATCCGCAAATCAAACTGTATCAGAACTTGGCACTAACGCATCAACTGCTTTGAATAAAACAGCAGAGTCTGCCAACGCAACCCTATCTGAATTTGGAAAGAACGTCACTGATGCGGGGAAAACTGCTTTGAATAAAACAGCAGAAGTTGCAAAGGGTATTGGCTCAGGTGCAGCAGACGTACTAGGTAACATATCAGGAGAGATACAGCAAGGAATAAGCGGAAAGAAATAGCTTAGACAGTCACTTCTTTTTCTAACGAGTTCTCAAATTGTTGAAAAGGTTTGAAAAATTAATGCGGCATGTGACGTGATCTCGCAATTCAGCTTCATAACTAACATCTACAAACTAGAATAGATATAATCTATATTGCATTTTTAGCTTCGATGAACAACATCAAAAAAATTACATGCTTTAGTCTTGTTGCTGGGATGTTCCTCATATCAGCACTAGCAACATCCGCCGCAAATCGAACAGCATTTGCTCAAAATATGTCAAACCAAACAGTAGCCAATCAAACATCTTCTGTAATGAATCAAACATCTTCTGCAAATCAGACCTCAGCAGAACCGAAACTTACAACATCAGATGTTCAGGATATTAGAAAAAGTTTGGAAGAAATAAGGAAAGACATAGCTGACGGAAAGGCAACAGAAGCACTTCAAGCTATAAATGACATCGATGACAAGATGCTTATTTCAATGAGCAAGAACCCACCTCCGATGTTAGGTGAATCAAGTGGCAACGACAACGACAACAAGTAGAACGTAGAAAATCTTTTCTTTTTTTTGCCAGCTTTAAAACTCAAACTCAAATGCCGGATAGGTCTGAACGACTCAGTAACTGCCTAGTATGTCCTACTGTACCTAGTAAGGAGATATAGAAATCTAATTTGAAATAAATATTTTGCTTCGAAAAGAATCAGTATCGTAAAATAAGATTCTGACAATTTATCAAATGCAAGAACCGAAACAGGGGGAATACCTGAATTTAGTATATAACTCCGACAACAGATACAACGGATATAATGTATGATGTATTTTTGACTTCGATGAACAACATCAAAAAAATTACAGGATTCAGTTTAGTAGCTGGAATGTTCCTCGTAGCAGCACTAGCAACATCCACTGTAAAAACAGCATTTGCTCAAAATACGTCTACAGCAATCAATGAAACCGCTGTACAATTGAATGAAACTGCTTCAAAATTGATGCAAACAGCTTCAGAATTGAATGAAACAGCAGCACAATCACTGAACAAAACATCCACCAATCAGACCTCAGCAGCAGGCAAACCAGACCTCACGACGTCAGACATTGAGGAAATCCAAAAGACTTTGGAAGACTTAAAAAAATCCATAGCTGAAGGAAAGGCAATAGAGGCACTAAAGCAGATAAACCAAATTGACGACAAATTGCTAGATGCAATGAGCAAGAGCCCACCTCCGATGTTAGATAAATCCAGTGGCAACGACAACGAGTAGAATTTCCAATCTACTCTTTTTTATTTACCATTTCATGTGGAAAAGGCTTAATACTGCATTAACTTGGATTGGATCGGAAACGTGGGTAACTTCTGAAAAAAACAAAAGTGGATGTGGATGTGAGGATTATGGTCTTACCCGTCTCCCACTAGAGGCAACCTTGCGTAATTTTTGCGTAAAATGATATAACAACCAGAAAAATTATGAAACTTGTGTCCAGGGAGAAAGAACTAATAACTCCTAATGCAGTCTGTGAAAGACGTTGCGTAATATAATACTGGACATTAAATTTTATTAATATTAAATTAAAGACTGTCCCCGAAGGAGTATGTTAGTCTATAAATCTTCAACTACCAGTAACATTGACACTATAGTACTTTTTTGTTATATTGCCGGGGTCGTCGTAGCATGTTATCTTAGAAGTCAACTCATTGATACCGGAGGTTATATTATGATAGGTTTCGTTGTAAATATATGTCCAATTTGAATAGTCATTGGCTCCACCAGGACCTTTTGCTGTCACGTTTTGCATTGGTTTGAGGTCATTCCAATCTGTAGACACCATACAATTCGTTATGACAGTATCTGAAGAAATTCCACTGATTATAAGCTGACCGGCAGGTACGGTAGCATTTTTTGATGGAGAGGTTATCTTTACGCCCAGCTTGTGAGGACCTGTAACATTTGCTATATTCGAGCTTTCGCTTTGGTTTTGTGCTCCGACTAAAGTAGGGGGAACTATTATAGTTAAAAAATATGACAAAAGTGTAATTACAAATGCGTATGTTACAAAGCTCCTCATTGTCAGTAAATGGATTACTTAGGTTATAACAACTTTAGGCAACTGCACGTCTAAAATAAAAAAAGATGCTTACATTACTTTAATGAAACTGCAGACCGGTTATTCTACTTTTTCGAGCTCAGGTTGGATTCTGTGTTTTGCGTCTTCATTAATCATATTGAGACTCTTTTCTTTCTTCTTTCCTCATTTACTAATTCGCTTAATAGTTTGTATTTTGTTGGCAACTAGCTAAACCTCTCTTAAGCCAGATTACTGTTCTGAACTCTAGCTTTTCTTTTTATTTTCTTTAAAGCAGTTTCGAAATTCTTTAATGATATTGCCAAAGGGATTTGACCCTGTCCTCCATGTTCAAATTCTTTAGATTGCTTTGTCTGTTCTCCTCTATTAATGGAGACATATTCTTTGATTGCAGACATGGCGGCAGCATTTACCAGTGCTGCGATATCGGCACCGGAGTATCCTTTGGTCAATTCAACCAATTTGTCGAGACTTACAGTTTTATCCAGAGGCTTTTTCGATGTAAGTATTTTTAATATTTCTTTTCGAGCATCGTTATCTGGGAGTGGAATTTCAAGAAGCCGGTCAAATCTCCCTTGCCTCAAGAGCGCTTCGTCCACTATGTCAGGTCTGTTAGTTGCTCCTATCACTACCACTCCTTTAAGATCTTCCAAACCATCCATTTCCGTTAGGAGCTGACTTACTATTCTTTCAGTTACACGCGAGTCACCTCCTTCACCACCTGACCTGTGAGGTGCTACTGAATCGAGTTCATCAAAGAAAACAACGCAAGGAGATGCTTGTCGGGCTTTTCTGAATACTTCCCTTATACCTTTTTCGGATTCACCGACCCACTTTGACAATAGCTCTGGTCCTTTTATGCTTATAAAATTGGCCTCCGAAGTACTTGCTACAGCTTTAGCAATCATAGTCTTGCCCGTCCCTGGTGGTCCATATAGTAGTAACCCTTTGGGTGGGATAATATCGGCTTGAGCGAATAAGTCTGCATGCTTCAGGGGCCATTCGATTGCTTCTCTGAGCTCTTCTTTTACTTCTTGCAAACCTCCCACATCTGTCCATTGTACGTTGGGTCTTTGCACATATACTTCTCTTAATGCGCTGGGCTGGACATCTTTTAGAGCATTTTCAAAATCTTGCCATGTAATTTTGATCTTGTTCAGTGTCTCTATAGGAATTTTCGATTCTTCAAGGTTGATTTCTGGTAACACTCTTCTCAGCGATCTCATGGCCGCCTCTCTACAGACAGCTTCCAAATCTGCTCCTACAAAGCCGTGAGTAATTTTGGCTATAGATTCTAGATTAACGTCTTGTGTAAGCGGCATTCCTCTGGTATGAATCTCAAGTATTTCGGACCTTCCAAATTGGTCAGGAATTCCTATTTCAATTTCTCTGTCGAATCTGCCAGGGCGCCTGAGCGCTGGATCTAACGCATCAGGCCTGTTAGTAGCTCCGATAACAACAACACTTCCTCGAGATTCAAGACCATCCATTGTCGTCAGTAGTTGAGAGACAATTCTCTTTTCTACGTCTCCAGATGACTTCCTCACGCTTGGGTGCTATGGAATCTATTTCATCAATGAATATAATACTGGGAGCGTTTTCCTGCGCCTGTTTAAAGGTCTCTCTCAGTCGCTCTTCACTTTCTCCATAGAATTTGCTCATTATTTCTGGTCCACCTATAGAGAAGAAATTAGCATTAGTTTCATTAGCCACGGCTTTGGCTAACAAAGTTTTTCCTGTCCCGGGTGGGCCGTATAACAGAACACCTTTGGGCGCCTCAATCCCTATCCTGTCAAATATTTCAGGGTGCCTCATGGGAAGCTCTATCATCTCTCGAACCTTCTGAATTTCATTTCTAAGACCACCAATATCTTCATAATTAACTCTGGGGACACCTTTTGTTCCAGATTTTGGAACTGATCCTATCACGAATTCGGTCCTGGCATCTATTATAACTGGACCACTAGTTGGAACAATTGTGGTAACTAAGAATCCAATTTTGCGACCCACCATGTTAACGGGTATTATATCGCCTTTCGTAACAACACGTCCCTCCAATAACTCGGGGAGGTGCTCTTCGAGACCGACTACATTCAGTTCTTCTGCAGGAGATAATACAAGTTGTTCTGCTTTAGCGGTTTTCACTTTTTTAATGGATACGTTATCGTCAATGCCAAGACCAAGATTATTACGTGTATATCCATCAACCCGAATTAGTTTTCTACCAAAGTCTTGCTGTTGACTAGACCAGAGTAAGACATGAGTCTTTCTTCTATTGCCGGAAATCTCGACGACATCTCCTGTGCTAAGACCCAGATCAATCATTACTTTTGGATCTACAAGTGCAATTCCCCTGCCCACAAACTTGGGATCCGTCTCTGAAACTCTAAGAGATATATGACTACTGTTCCCATTACTATCCATTTTATGTCACTTTATGAATGTAAAAAATAAATAAGTTGAGTTTTGTCCTACTCCCTACTCCACTCTTATTTCCTTTGCTTTTTGCTTTGGCGGTTCTCTGATTTTTATTTTTAGTTCCAGTATTCCATTTGTGTAGGTCGCCTTTGCAGTATCAGCATTCAATTCACCATCAACTGGAAGTTCTGCGTGATATTTTTTGTCTCCCCTTTCTGCGTGAATCGTTACTAGTCCTTCTTCTACTCCAACTTTTACGTCTTGTTTAGTTATTCCAGGCATCTCAGCTGTGATGGTTAGAGCATTTTCCTTTGCGTCAAAGTTCGTATCTATGAGTGGCTGGCGCATATTGCTCTGCTGCATCAGGCCCTTGGACGCGGGTCTTGCGTTTCCAAATTCTCTAATGCGAGGCTTTCCATCTGGTCCCATCGTTATTTGGTACCCGTAATAGTACGGAAATGTCTCTGGTATGCCAGCGCCTGATTCTCTTACTGTTCTGAACATCCTGTTCAGCATGTCTTCTGCGTCTGAAAATTCTTTGTCTATCTGTTCAAAAATTCTGTTGTTATACCCCCATGGATCTCTCCACATTGATATATCACCTAACGTAAATTGATGAATATGACAATATATATTTTTTTCTTAGAACTCTTTTGCTACCGTTACCTGTCGCAATAGATTTGTGGATTCAGATAGATATAAATTAAATTTCTCTTTCATAAAATTATACAAGTCATCTTTCATAGCTGGTCAGGGTACACTTCCGATAATCTACCTACCCTACCAGCTTTCTCAGCAAAGCAAGTTATTAGAAAATTTTGATATTATTTCGCTGTCCCATCTGATGTGTAGTAAGAATTCGTGACTGTATCTTACAATTTATTATGTTTAATACTTATTTTCTTTATTGTACCAGTACAAATATGACAAATGAAACGGTAGACAATCGCTTGACAGATTTTTTGAATGAGGGTAAGGACTGGGAGAGAAAACAGACAAACGTGCCAGGCGTTTTCTTATTGAAATTACCTGCTTTTAGAAGTAGACCCGCCTGTATTGCGATAGAAATTGATGCATTGGGACGAGGAGGAGCCGGAGGTAATAGGAGAAGAGGACTAATTATCAGATCCAAAGAAGAGATAGAGCAACTATCCAATATTCTTACTAATGATAAAGTTATCGAGTTGGCATCGGTAGTAGAAAAAGTAAATCCTGTTCAAACAAATACGTCGTCGACTATGGACTCTGAGGTATTTGAGATCTGACAATTTGTCATAAAAAAGATTGTCCGGAAGTATCATACTTTGTAATTTATGGGAGTGCAGACCGTAACAAATCTGAGGACTACGTACAAAATTGATTGGAATAGCGAGTACAAATAATGCCAGTTAAAGTAGGCTGTGCGTCGGATTACAATAAAAACCATCCTGATCGTATTCGAAAGAAAAGAGACGAAGAGACCATCGTGCTAGTGGCGAACAAGAGTTATGGTTGGGTCGACTTCGACGATCATATAATAGAACTGGCTCCGCGAGACGGCACATACGATGAATGGAAAAAGAGTAAAATGACTCCTGGCGATTGGAAAAAATTTTCAAGTAAATATACAGCAGAAATGAAAAGTGCTAAGAGTCTCAAAGCAATACGGAATCTGGCGGAGCGCAGTAAGGACGGCGAAATAATCAGATTGCTGTGCTACGAAAAGGATGATAATCCTTACTGTCACAGATACATGTTAAAATTATTTATTGATCAGTCTTCGGTCATAAATACAGAACCATGAAAATGTCAGATCTCCAATGAAAATAGATAACAAATGAAATTGACTTAAACTTTACTGCATAAATACGAGCATGGTATTGAACACACTCGTATACATCGCATTAGTAATTATCGTTATAATCGTAATTGTTGTCCTGCTGAGGTTTCTATTTGGTGTCCTGTTTATAATTCCTATATCTATAGATCATGAGGTAAATATATTAAAAGATATATCATCACAAGCAACAGCTGACATGGTTATTCTCAAAAGTGGATTGTTGTGATAGGCTTGATGATAGGTTTCTGTTTCCGTTTCCAATATTGATTGCGTTGTAATGAAACGATCAAAGAGAAATTCGCTTAATTCTGGCTATAATCCTGTCACGAGGATGTATGAAAATGCGTCCGGTAAATTTTCAACATATACAGAAGCTAGACAAAAACAGTGGACATGTGAAAAATGTGGGGAAATGTTCGCGAACTATAAATTGCTGAAAGATCATAAGAAGGAGTTCCATTCATACTAGGTGTTAGTTAGTTAATTAATGAGTTTCAAGATCGTTACAAACCAAATGAACCCACTCTAAATTAAGACAGGAAAACCAGCAGTACCATCAAGAGCAAGAGATTTACAAAAATCTATCCAAAATGCATCACAGATCATTAAATCAAATCATTTTTGGGGTAGTTGGGACATTGTTACAGTACAGGTATCGGTGTTTAACATGACCTCTTGTGTACAACAAAAGATAATTATCGCTGCAAGGACGCTAGTTAGATTTTGTCTGACAAGAAGAATTAGGTAAACATTTGCTACTGTTATGAACAATAATGAACTAGTATTTTTGACATGGCAGATAAAGAAATGATAGAAGAAAAAATAGGCGAAGCTTTAGGACTGGAGAAGGCTGCGCAGAAAGCAGTTGAAGAACTAGATTCTAGAGGATTATTAAAGCCTGAACACATGAAAAAATTGAGCAAAATGAAAGAGGAGGCTAGTACCCAAGAGCAACAGATGGAAGAATTGGTTCAACGGCTAGCAGAGTCCGATGATTTAAATTCAGAAAAAGTTCACAGTACTGCAGATGAGACTGCTGAAAAGTGTTCAAAAATAATGGAGACTTACCTAGGGGAAGATCCCGACACACAAGAAGCGTTAGAATTTCTGTGCCTGGCTGAAGGAGGCGAAGTAACACACTATGAAGTATTAGCTTCCGTAGCTAAAGATGTTACGAATAAAAAATTCGGAGTTAGGGTAAGAGCCATATTGAAAGAGGAACAAGGACACTTAGAGTTGTGTACAAAGCTGGCGAAGAGTAATGCTTCTGCTGGATAATCTTATTTTTTTATTCTTATAGGTAGAGGTTCACCTGCTGTTGAAATAGATTGGCTTAGAGTCATATCTTTAGGAAGTGATGCCTTGATAAAACCGTTTGTTAACATTCAGATAAATTTTGTTGTATATATTAGATTAGAAATAATATGAATATGCGGAAGAATCTCGTACTGTTGATTTTTGGCTATCCGCTCAACTACGATCACTTCGGTGGTCTAGTCTGGATCAAAAGAGTTACTGACTACATTGAAAAAAACAATTTATTGAGTGTTAGGAAGGTTAGCAGCTATTTTGATGCAAATAAACATGCTTTCCAACATCTAGTTCATCTTCGAGCAGTTCTAGAAGGCTCGCCTTACAAGCCCCAATATTGCAATACTAGATACTTATGGAGAAGCCACTCTTTTAATGTGGATTTTATTGCGGCTATTCAAGCCATCTGTTAGAATAGTTACAGTATTTCACCACTATGAACCACAATCAGTCAAACACAAGAAAGCTCGACTGCCAACAAAAATTTACTCAAAGCTGGTCGATTATTTCACCAAGATAATGCTGAATAACAGTGACAACATACTAACTGTTAGCGTCGCTTCATGCCGCCAGCTAGATCAACTGCTGACAACTTCTAACCGTAACAAGACCTCTATAGTGGGCTGCTCTAGCTCCAATGAACTATCACGGTTACGAACGAACAGACAAAGGGATTTAGATTTTCTGTGCGTCGGTAGGATTGAAAAATTCGATGGCCTAGAGAACATCTGGAATGTCATAAAAAGAGAAAATCCGAAAAGCAAATTTGTTATGGTTGGGCGTGCACCCCCAAATGTTAGGTTTCGATTCCACAGTATTGGTATCGATCACAAAGGAATAGTTTCAGAAGAAGAAAAATTTCAGCTTTACTCGCGAGCGAAAGTTTTCATTTTTCCGTCCATCTTTGAAGGATTTGGAATAGCGCTAACGGAAGCGCACGCGGCGGGACTCTCTGTTGTGGCATGGAGTTTACCCGTTTTTGAAGAAAGATTCGGTAAGGAATCGGTGAACAATGTAAAGCTTGTTGAAACTGGAAATACGTTACAGTTCGCCCACGAAGCAGTGTCAGCAGTTAGAGATTGGGAAATTGAGCATCAGTTCCAAGCCAGAGATCGCGGAGATATGAAAATAGAAAAGACTTGGGAACAGGTGGGAATGGATGTAGTTTGCGTATTGAATAAACTAATTTGATTGCGCCCAAACGATAGGTTTGATAATACATCTATCACAACGAAAAAAGGAAAAAATTAAACTGGCTCAGCTGCCTCTTCGCTCTCGTCTACATCCTCAGCAGCTTCTTCACGTAATTTTTCTGCCGGTCCTGTAGTTTTGGGATTACTTTCAGCCGCGCCAGGTTTCTTTTGATCTTTCTGTGCTTCCTCTAAATCTTTTTCTGATGAGTCACTCATTCTCTATTGATAGTACCACAACGCTTATCTCGGTTGTATAATTATTATTTTTCCACTTTTTCTTGACCGTCGACTACAGTATTACTGTTACAATGCTTAATCGTGATGAATCAATGTTATTCCTAACTTTTTTTACAGACATGACTTAAACCACAGCTCGCCTATTCCATTGTCTTAAATTTTATCAAGTTTGATATTACGAATTTGCCATTGATTTTCCACTTTGCGCTTCCTAATTCCTGTCCTTTGCGCTGCCATTCTGAAAGAAGGGACTGTTCTACCCACTACCACGAAACGTTTAGCCTTGCCTTTAAAGAAGAGATTACTACAAGGAGAGGGAGTAGGTCGTTCCAACCGTGTTGTGATTCCTATTTTCGTAACTCCCTCATTTTGTGGCTAATCATTTTCTTATTTTTTCGCCCAATCCAATTAGGAGTACACTACTCTTCTGTAATTTTTTCACTTGTTACCTCTTCAGTCACATTTCGGGTTTCCTTCACTGGCTTTTTCTTTACAATCACTTCCTCTCTCACATAGGACTTTTTTTGTACTCTCAATTTCTTCCCTTTTGAGCGGTATCTTTATCTCCGTCCTGGTTTTAACCGGCTTCTCGTAACTACGTATGGGCTTCGTAACAGGCTTTCTATTCAAGACTAACTCCTCGTGTGTGAGAGAAACATCCATTTGCTTGGTTTCCCTTACGGGTTCTTTGACTATTGTCGCCACCTCAATTACCTTTTTCTTTTCAGGTGCACATCTTTCCTCCATAATACGGTTCTCTGAGTTTATTAATTCCAAGAATTTATCATCGACCTTGACAAATGACTTGCCACAATTATCACATCTGTAAACCCTTGCCTGAGCTGCCGATAAAGATTGAAACTTTGCCGTAGTTCCGTGTGCTTCAACTCCGACTTCGGCTACAACAGTTAGAATTCCGTTCCCACAGGCTGGACATATAATATGATTTAATTGCGACATAAACTTTGCAACGCTACTCATCCATATTTCAATTATTACGGAGACTGAAACAGAGATAACAAAGAACTAGGAATACGTGGTCTGTGCCAATTGTATTATACATTGATGGATATGATAGTTTATGTCATCGGATGAAAAAAAGCAGTATAGATGTGAGCAATGTGGAATCAATTTTGATTCATTCGAGGAATTCACTAGCCATGATAAAGAAAAACATTTAGAATAGATTTCAAAAGTCTCACGTTGTTTGTAAAGTTTTGAAGTTGATTTCGGAAGTCTAAGTCAGCTAGTAATCGGGCATGCCGCCATAGGGACTTCCTGGTGGTGGGCCCCCGCTTTTGGGCGCGGACGCAGATATTATATTGTCTATACGTAATATCATACACGCTGCCTCTGTTGCAGAATTTATGACTTGATTTTTGACTGTAAGTGGTTCGTATATATCTCTAGTCGATAAGTCTGCAACTTTTCCTTTGAAGACATCTATACCGTACCTTGCTTTCCCAGCCTCCTTACTTTTAGTTCGTAATTCAGCTTGTGTATCTATTACAGACATTCCAGCATTTTCTGCTAAGGCTAATGGAATAGATTCTACCGCATCAGCATATTTTTCAGCTGCCAGCTGCTGACGGCTTGCAAGGGAAGCTGACCATTCTCTTATCTTTCGAGAAACAATTGCTTCCGATGCGCCTCCACCTACAACAACGAAAGGATATTCTACAACACATTTGAGCGCCATCAGTGCGTCATGGATAGACCGGTCAGCCTCATCTACTAGTCTCTGAGAACCGCCACGTATTAGGATAGTAACTGATTTCGGATTCTTGCATCCTTCAATGAATACCCATTTGTCAGTTTCCATTTTACGTTCCTCTACTAGCTCTGCAAGGCCAATATCATCTTTAGATAGCTCATCTGTATTAGTAACTATTCTCGCCCCAGTAGCTTTAGAAAGTTTCGACATGTCGCTTTCTTTTATTCTTTTGACCGCAATTATTCCTTCTTTAGCTAGGTAGTGTTGTACTATGTCGTCTATTCCTTTCTGACAGAGTACAACATTTGCTCCTGATGCGGAAATCCTGTCAACCATAGACTTGAGTATCCTTTCCTCCTCATTGAGATAGTTTTGCATTTGGTCAGGTGAGCTAATATTCAGTTTGGAATCTGACTTTGTTTTCTCGATTTCCAAAGCAGAATTAAGCAAAACAATTTTGGCTCCGTGAATTTTCCTCGGCATCCCGGCATGTGCAATCTCCTTGTCTATTACTATACCCTGTACAAGTCTAGTATCGTGAAGAGAACCGCCCGTTTTTTTCTCTACCTTAATGTTATCTATATCTATTTTGAGTTTGTTTCCCTCAAATTCGTCAGCCACATTTAAAGCTGCATCAATTGCAATACCAGACAATACCTGAGAATTTGTAGTTACCATTTTAGATGCCAACGAAGTCATGGCAATTTTGCTTAGGAAAGACTTATCCTTGGGTCTATTTCGATGGATATTTTTTTAAGATATTCGATAGCGTTCTTTGAAGCCGCTCTGAAACCTTCCACAATTATTGTAGGATGGACATCTTTATTGAAAAGTTCCTCAGCATTTTCAATCAATGCACCGGCAAGGACTACTACAGATTTGGTTCCATCTCCTGCTTCATTATCTACAGATTTTGCAACTTCCACCATCATTTTCGCTATAGGATGCTCAACATCTATTTCCTTCAGGATTGTTGTCCCATCATTCGTGATTGTTACATCGCCAGTAGAGCCCACCAGCATTTTGTCCATACCTCTTGGACCCAAGCTCGAACGGACAACTTGTGTAATTAATTTTACAGCAGCAAAGCTATTCTTCCGAGCATCTTTACCTTTTGTTTCGGTTGCACCTTCCTTTAAAAGTTGAATTGGAATTCCTTCTTGTTCATATTTAGACAAGACTATCCCTTTCGCATCTTAATGAGATTTACGAAATATTAATTTTTCTTGCGCCTCTGATATTGTTATAACTATTTTTGTTATAATGGTAAGTTTGTGCTTGAAAGGTTATGCATGTATTTCCTTCTCTAAGGCCTCTTTTAACATGTGCAAATGCCTTAATCTATCCTTTTTGATGGTTTGCCATGTGTCAACGAGTTCAGTTTTATTGGCGCTTTGTGCATCCTTAATGTAGGTATCTATGGTTTCATACAAGAAACCTGCATCTTTACCCATTGCACGCAGAATGTCATACATCGTATTGGATACATCAGATTCATTGCTCATTAGCTAATCAAGTGCAACATTTTATTTTAATACATCATAGAGGTTCGTGAGCATCTTATCCTAGACGATATGTTGATTCCAGCGTCAGTGAGCTTGGTCGGGTTTTTCCCGTCCGGTATGCGCCTTTTTAGAATGTTTATCCAACTTTTCTTTATTCTGAAATGTCATCTTGCAATGCTTGCATTTGAAGACCTCGTTTTCCTTATTCTTCTTGAATAAATTAAATTTTAGTTTCATTCTGACTATTAAGCGACAATAAATTACTAAAGCGTTATTCATCAATTAGAGGATATAAAAACAACTGGACTAGGAGAAAGAACTAATAACTCCTAATCCAGTCTGTGAAAAACGTTGCGTAATATAATACTGGACATTAAATTTTATAAATATTAAATCAAAGACTGTCCCCGAAGGAGTATGTTAGTCTATAAATCTTCAACTACCAGTAACGTTGACACTATAATACTCTAAGTATTGTTCTGTGTTTTTAAATTCCTTAACTGTAAAGCTTAGCGGAAGCTGAATTAGAATTGAACCTAATTTGTTGGCTATTTTTAAGGGGGATATTTTATCTAGGAATTCTTCAAATAAACTAATGGCACCTTTCGAACCGTCCAATTTTTTATCGTGGGTAACAGTTTCAGGAACTTTGACAGAAAATTCAAACTCGTCAGGCGTTGCTGACGCCATGCCTCGAAATGTGGCTGGTGTCATGTATTTGTAGAACTTTTCATAGAAAGTGGAATCCATCTCCGCTGAATCAAAAAACTTGGAATAATAGGGAAGTTTTTTGGTACTGGTTCCTGGGTAGAATGCTCCAGTCCAGCCGCCTTTTTCAGCCATGTCCCCGTAGGACCACCCGCAACATCCTACCAGAGCTTTAGCCATCACAAATGATGAGCCTTAAAGGTTAAGAACCCTATATTAGTTCCTGAAACTTCCAAGTTAAAATGGTTGAAATGCTGGCACACAATCAATTAAGTAAAACACAACTGAAACAAACTATCCTTGTGTTACACCTGTGCGACAATAAGCTGATTTTACGCCATCCGAATTAGAAATTATTTCCCTAACTCCGTTGCTCATGAACTCCTTTGATTTATTCGAAATATCCATCCCTTCTGCAGACGTTATGTAATTATTTGGTTCAATTCCAATGCTACCTGCAACGGTCTTTGATAATGGATAAACATCCGTAAGGGTTAGGTTATCCACTATATTTTGAAGTTCACTTTTTGAAATATTTGCAGTAATTACGCTTGCATCAATGTTGGGAAAATATTTCACTTTATGCTGGGATGTTACCGTCAGTGGGTATTTACGTTTAAACTGTTCGATGTCAGAGTCTTTACCACTAAATATGATTGGTATTATCGCGTCTTTTGGTTCGACCTTGCTTAATTGCAGCCTCAAAGTTTCTATATCCTTACTTGCAGCAAGATTGACATATTGTTTATGGGCAGCATCGAGTAACTCGTAACACCTGCCATCCACAGTAACATTTTCATGCTTTTCAGGATAGAAGTTATATGCAAGAAAAAAACTGATTACTCCACCAACTGTGAGTATCAAGATGGCAGGTATTGCAAGTCTTCCATAGTCTACCATGGCTAAAGCCGAATAGGCACTATAGAATGGGAAGAGGGTAATATCCTTTTCAGTACACAGAATGCCGACATTGATGGTTACTATATCTGCAATTGAAAACTAACTGACAAGTTAGTCTAGGAGCACCACATGGCAATTGCCCAAATTTGTTCTCCATCGGTTTCGGTCGACGTATTACGTTCTCCGCAGCGTGCTTGTGTCTGAAATATGAAATTCTTGGCTCAATTTTTTTAAATCTGTCCGATTTAAGTACGCTGGTCATAGATTACGGGCTATGAGAGAGGTAATGGAAGACATTTGGATTCCGGCTCCAAGTAGCCCAATGGTATTTTCGAGGTGCGACATTTGCCGTAAACAATACAAAGCACCAAAAAGTGAAATAAATAATCCTACAAGCGCAATTTCGGAAGAGGAACTCAACGAACAAGTGCCATTGATTCTCCTCTGTTATTCCTGTCGGGAGAAACTTGAATTGTTCCCATTGACAAAACGTGATTAATCCGGGCCGTTAAAAGGCACCTACTTTAATTTCTAGGGACTCATAGTACATCTACTGATAAGCCAAACAATAAATGTACTAAGGTTTACGATGAAAAAATATCTATAGTATTTCGACATTGAAGAAGCCTAATTTACCACGAATAGGTATAGGGACTTAATCTTTTTGTTTGGTTTAGCAAAAAACCATATTTCGGGTTACCGTAATTTGAACTTGCAAAATGTTTGTTTTTATCTTTTAAGAAAGAATGCTTGCTTTGGTAAGATATTACATCGTAAAGATTGGCCTCTCCAACAATTGCACCAGTTACAAGTTTTGCTTCAGTCTGTTGCATGCCTCTTCGTTTATCTTTTTGGACGCGTGTACGAGGAACTGCCCTCTGAAGTTGGTTCCGTCTCCTAACTTCAATTGTCTTCTTTCCAGATATCAGTTCAGCGTATGGCTGATTGAGCGAAAGACATTTTACTGCCCCAATATCGCCCACACGATTTATTTCTGTTTTAGAATCTGCCCGTTGCAGTGACCTAGGCTGTCGAGAACTATTTTCATTCTCCTGGAGGTAAGAGGCTTATTTCGGCCAGTCCCGTATTTGGCCTTTCCTCTCTACCTTAATAGTATATCGGGGAACGGGACCGAAACCCGTGATACCATTTCTACAGGAGACAGCATATCATATACAATATTGTTTAAAAGAACTTAGTGTATTGTTGTTGTTATGAAAAAAGGTATGATGCGGATTATCCCCCACAACCTCAACCACTTGAATGTTCGTGCTATAGCTTCTGTTTGACTCATGTTAGAAGGGAGTACAATATTCCATATTTAGTTTCATGGATTGCCGTTGTGATTACCTATATCATTCGTTTCTCGATACGCACATGAGTGCCTGACTGTCCACACAATAATGATTAGAAATCAACTTTCAACGTTTGATAGTCTTCCCATAAATTTGGACCGGTGAAAACAAAGACTTGGAAATGAAGGTGCGGCAGGTAAGTAAAGCCCGTCATACCTACCTTAGCAATTTCTTGACCTGCGCTCACAAACTCGCCCACTTTGACTTTACTGCTTCCAAATGCAAGGTGGTCATATCGGGTATATTCTTCATTTTGATGTTTTATAGAGATAAAATTTGAATAGGCCCAAAAGTTTACCGACGGACCTCCAATATCGGAGTCATCCTTAACGTACGTGACTATTCCAGAAGCCGCCGCTAGGTACTATGGTATTTTTCAGAAGCTACAAAGTCAACTGCATTTTCTAGCTTGCCCAAGTGGGCAGGAGAAGAATGAGTATCTACACTTACCAATCTATCAAATGGTAATGGTAATTGGTACTTGTTTCTCGCAACATAAGTCATACGAGGGCTATAGTTATTTGTTTAATGAACCTGTGTGTGCTCTTTGAGTGCTTGTCTAGTTGCAAATGTTTTTCCGCATTCTTCGCAACTAAAGGATGCGGATACATTTGTACTTGATTCGTCTGATTTCTCTCCTGCATCTACTCGATTAGCGTCCACTTGTAATTCGGCATCACCCATTTCTGATTCCTGTGTCTGTACCGGTGAATTAACATCGTTAACTTCGTTTGTGCTTGTCATCGTAAGCTGTTAGTCTACAAAGTACTTTAGCATTATACAATTAGGGATGTTGACATGGTTGGTCGGATTTTCTAATGCCCTCAAACTATGTATTAGACAGACACAGTAAAGGACACCCCAGTTATTTACGTTACCTACGATGACACAGTAGTATTTAATGAGCCAGCTAAAGACACAGTGTGTCCCAACTGGGTATTGTTATCCAAATTTTCAACTACCAGTAACGTTGACACTATAGTACTTTTTTGTCATATTGCCAGGGTCGTCGTAGCATGTTATCTTAGAAGTCAATTCATTGATACCGACGGTAATATTATGATAGCTCTCGTTGTAAGTATATGTCCAATTTGAATAGTCATTTTCTCCACCACCTGGACCCTTTGCTGTCACATTTTGCATCGGTTTGAGGTCATTCCAGTCTGCAGATACCATACAATTCGTTATGGCAGTATCTGAAGAAATTCCACTGATTATAAGCTGGCCGGCAGGTACGGTAGCATTTTTTGATGGAGGAGGTTATCTTTACGCCCAACTTCTGGGGGCCCGTAACATTCGCATTATTCGAGCTTTCGCTTTGGTTTTGTGCTTCAACTAAAGTGGGGAGGGCTATTATAGTTAAAAAACAAGACAAAAGCGTGATTACGAATGCATATGTTACAAAGCTCCTCATTGTCAGTCAGTAAATGGATTGCTTAGGTTATAACAACTTTAGTCAGCTGCCAGATATATCGTGTAAAATAAAAAAGTAATACTTCGCTTTATTTTACTGACACTGTAACTGGTTCTTGTACTTTTTCAAGCTCAGGTTCAATTTCCGTGTTGTCTTCATCAATCATGTTGAGGTTTTTATCTTTCTTTTTATTTGGTATTTCGAACTCGAAACACATGGTATTATATTTACGGATTCAAAGTATAAAGGCCTTTTATGGTCAACGCAATTACGCAGCTGAGCTAGACATTGTTCGTAAAGAACTATGGCGTTTGTTAACCTAGCACCTGTAAGGAATTGATTTTTTCATACCACAGTAGTCGCAAACAAGTATCTGCGGACTACTAGTTTGTCTGAATGGGTCCACTTCTCTAGCTGACTCTGGAGTTGGTCTAAGGTGTCCTCTACCGCACTTTGGACATAACTCTAATTCGTAGGTCACTACTAATACTATCACATCATGCTATATATTGGAAAACAAATGTTAATGGTCTAGTCTGACAGGAACTTGTATACATTCTGGAAGTTATAAATATGGTTATAGGTATAGCACTATTTACAGCGTTGTGATACGGCTTATCAATACAAAGAGCTAGTCACAATCGCGCGTTGTTCATAACTAGAATAGATATAATCTATATTGCATTCTTAGCTTCGATGAACAACATCAAAAAAATCACAAGCTTCAGTTTAGTAGCTGGAATGTTCCTCATAGCAGCACTAGCAACATCTAGTCTAGGTTCTACCAGAACAGCATTTGCTCAAAATATGTCAACAGCAATGAACGAAACGGCGGCACAGATGAACCAAACAGCTGCACAGAATATGTCGAACCAAACAGCTGCACAGATGAACCTAACAGCTTCACAGATGAATCAGACAGCTGGACAATCAGCTAACAAAACATCCACAAACCAGACCTCGTCAAACAACCCGAAACTTACGACGTCTGATGTACAGGATATAAGAAAAAGTTTAGAAGAAATAAGAAAAGACATAGCTGACGGGAAAGCAACAGAAGCACTTCAAGCTATAAATGACATGGATAACAAATTGCTTGTAGCTATGAGTGATAACCCGCCTCCGATGTTAGAAAAGTCAACTGGCAACGACGACAGTAACAACAACAATTAGATTTCGAATTGTACGAAAGTCTTATCTTTTTTTTATTGAAGACAATGTTCTGAAAAGATTATAAAAAATAGTGTCCATCTAAATATTGTATGCTCAAGACCGTCACATCCATTATCTTCGTATTAGCCTTCCTGTTGTGTCAAAGCAAAGTCCTCACTGCAAATGTATTCGCAGACAAAGATAGTATTCTTTTGACTTTGGAAAATGCTAGTTTTGTGCCTCTATCCAACGTCCACGGAAACCAAGTAACTATGTCAGTCAAATATCAAGTCAATGATGACTCTCTGGAGGGTGAAAAGGTAAATGGAATTATGAAGCTTTACTCTACAAATGGGAGTTTAATACATTCGTCTTCATTTCCAGATGGGTTCACGGCGAAGAAAAAGGGGGGAACAGAAGACTTCAAAACGACCATCAGGGACGCTACAATTCAAAGTCTGACAGCAAACGTAAGCTTTACAGACATAAAGAAAACAGAGACGCTGTCAAATGTCCTCACAACAAATCTTCAGCTTAAAAAATTGTCGGTACCAGTAGCCACACCGGATTTGGATGATTCAACAAACGATTGAGGAAACAGCAATCTATCCAGTTGATTTCGACTAGCTACACAATAACGAATAAGCCATGCACTATACACCAATGAGTGTATGTCACACACTAGAATACATATAATCTATATTGCATTTTTAACTTCGATGAATAACGTCAAAAGAATCACAGGCCTCGGCTCTGTTCTCGGAATCTTTCTTATCGCACAAGTTTTTTCAATTCTAATAAGTGCAACAACCACAAGAGATGTAATGGCACAGAACTTAACCACCAATGCGTCAAGCGCTGTTGGAAATATGACTACTGCAAATCAAACCAGGACTGAAATGGCAAAAAATGTATCCAATTCTGTGGACAATGCCAGTAAATCTGCGAATCAAACAATGACGGCTGTGAATAAAACTGGACCATCCAACAACAGCAGCAATTTAGGTGGTAATACATCATTGATAGGAAGTGGCCAGCAACTAACCGAACTTCTCGGTAACAATAGTGAAATTCTTGCTAATAATACCTCGATTGGTAATCCCAGTATGTCTCTAGCTGAAAAAATGTCAGCCGAATCGAACGCGACAAGAAACCAGACAGGGAACATATCCGGCGCAATGGGCAATGTAACTCAGTCAGCTAATTCAGTTGGAAAGAATCTAACTGACTCAGGTGGGTCGTTGTTAAACAAGACAGGTGAAGTCGCTAAAAACATAATCGGGGGTGCTGCCTCTGTCCTAGGAAATATTACCGGCGAAATCAAGCAAGGAATAGGAGCCAAATAGAGTCTGCACGTGTTCAATAAATCTCTCCTATTGCAAAATAGGTAACCGAAGGAAATAAAGGAGGTCGTTTCTCCGACCGCAGCTCTTTGAACTGTTTAATATTTTTCTGAACCTTTATTAATTGCTGACAGGTCAGAATCTTCCTATCTTTCTTCATCAGGTTCTGGCTTGTCAGCATGTATTTTCCAATGGGCATATCTTTAACATCACAACTCTACCTAGAAATACTTAACCCTCTTACCATCTATCTTTATTCTCTCCGAGTTTATGTTGGCGCTGTTGGCTGGTATATTCACCCTACAAACTCAAGTGAGATAAGCAATATTATAGAATACCATTTGAGTATAGTATGAAGGCATACCAAAAACTTACACTGATTACCGCAATACTCGGGTTAGTTGTTCTAGTACCTATCATAGTCGGTTACGTGTATTTCAACAGTCTAATCGGATTTCCAATATTGGGGCTTTTCTTGGCGGTATATTACTTCATGTATTTGTTTTACTTCTTGTTAATGCTGCCAGTTTATTTGTCGCCTTTAGAATAAAGAATACGAAGATGGCAGGTATCTTGTTGATAGTATGCGGAGTTGTCATACTTGCAGCGGCTACTTACTTCGGACTTCCGTCCTTCGTTTTATTTTGTATTGCTGGAGTGCTCGCCTTAAAAGAGAAACAAACATTTTCCTCCTTAATCCGCAATAAGGATTAGTAGAGGATATTCTGGGTTTGATTGACAATATTTCCCTACGGATAATTTTGCTTTTGTTCTCTGGTAATGGAAAGAAGCTTCGATTATGTATTGCGTTTACCACTCACTTTAAATCTCTTACGTTCTTGTAGTCTTCGTTCGAATCTGCTGGCTTCGTGGGAATCCCGATTGTTCTTTCTGGTGTTACACTAACTTTGTCAGCATCCCAAGTTCTGTTCTGGCCATACGAAGTTTTGAACGAACCAAAGTCGTTTTCGTATTGTTCTGCGGGTGGTTCTTCGCCATACTGGAACTTTGCACGAGTTTCTTCCTCGCCGGTAAGGAGCCATAGTACTTTTCCATCAAAGGCATCGGCCAGGTATTTGGGCACCCAGAACTTTTCCTTTTTGATTGTTCCTTTCTCAAGTTTAATGTAATTTTGAGAAATCTTGTCGATATCTCCTAAATCCTCCCCATCATTCGATTTGACTTTCGTGCCTTTTAATTCCCCCCAAAGAACTGTGGGTCCTTCTATGTTATTTGCAGCCATATGTACAAGATATAATCCATATCATAAATAAAGACTACAACCAATAAATCATATGCTACATAATTTAGGATGACAGACATGGTAGATATACTTTCATGGGACAAATCTATTGATGAAGATGTTAAAACAAGTGACGATAAAAAGGTCGGAAAGGTAAGGGCTGTTACCACAGACTTTATACAAATTCAAAAAGGTACGCTAGATAAAAAGTACTATTTTGTGCCAAAACATTACATTCAGGGGTATGATGGAGACGACATCTGGTTGGCATTAACTGAAGATGAGGTGAAACAATTTGAATCCGAAAAAGAAATGCCCTTGTCGAGCTTCGACAATGCCCAGTATCGTGAAAGAAAATCTGTTGTAGAAAAACAGTATCCACAGTTCTCGAGTGCGATTCCAACGTATTCGTCTAAAGGCCAAACACAGAACAAAGTCGGTATGTCCTGGGATAAAGTGATTGGCGAAGAAGTAAAATCTGCCGATGACAAAGATTTAGGAAAGGTAGAGAGTATAGCTGCTGATTATGTCGAACTTAAGAAAGGTACGGTAAATAAGAAGCACTATTACATTCCAAAATCTTTTGTCGAAGAATTTGATGGAAAGAAACTTCATGTGTCTTTAACAAAAGATGAAGTTAAGGATAGGTATGAGCGCGATAGCCCGCCTACACAAACAGAATTCGAATCAAAAGAATACAAAGATATCTCACAACAACGAGAGGCAAGGTATCCCCAATACCGCGAATTGATACCACTTATGGCTAAAGAACCAGGCCTGGAGATGAGAGGACAAGAATCTGGTGAAATTTTGAAAATACCCTGGGAAGAGGTTATTCATAAACATGTTCGAACCAGCGACAACGTAGACATCGGGGATGTCGATAAGGTTGGAAATGAATTCATAGTGGTAAGGGAAGGAGTTGTAAGCATACACCTCTACTATATTCCTAAATCATACCTCAATCACTATGACGGAAGCTCACTGTGGGTCAATGTACCCAGTGGCTTAATAAGTGCCAAATTTGAGCGAAAAAATGAACCCACAAAAGAGGAAATGGACATGATATTAAAAGAAGCCGAAAATAAGAAAGTAAATGAAGTCAAATAGACGTCCTGATATGATACCTACTGCTAAGATAGTTGGCCTAAAACTCTTTTACAACCAATCATATTTACGCGGAATAATATTACAACCAATCATATTCAATACAGCTTTAGCAATGTCCTCATGTTTATACTTGCCAGCGGTAGTTAGATAATTTAAAAAGAGGACTTTGCCAGTTTCTATTATACGAAGTAATCTGACTGAATACCGGTTTGTTGGCTTTTCTTTGAACCAACTCAGAGATAACTTCCAAACCTCGGATACCTAACAAATTAATAGCTATTCCCCTTATGATGAAGTTATGACAACAAAATTGTTAACGTCGGTTGCCGTCATTGCAGTTGCAGTGGCTCTTAGCGCTGCCTTCATTAGTTCGACATACGCACAACAGAATCAATCCGGAAGTAACTATTCTGGTTCTTCCCCGAATACCAATATGTCAGAGTTTCCAACTAGGACCACACCAGGTAATATTACGAATACAACTGCATCGGAGAATATAACTCTCACACCCGCAAAATAGATTGGAACCTGAAAGCTTCCAATGTTAGGACAATCACCGGGCAACAACAAATGAATTCAAATAGTACGAAAATCTACCCTTCTTTTTTTAATGAAACTACGTTCTTTGAAAAAGATTACAAGATTTGTTCTATTATCGACCTTGTTTATTTTGTCTATACCTACCATGCATATACTCATGCCGTATCCGATAGTAGGGGTCCATTGAATTTCATCGTTCTCGAAAAGTTAGTACTAAAAGATTAGGGGGTTATAATAATAAGCTGAGGTAATTCAGAGAGTACCTGGTACTGTGTTGCTCTTGATTATGTTTCTCCAGTTCTTCTCTAGACTTGAACTCCCTACCGTTACACGAGACGCATTTGTAAGGTCCATCTGCGGACATGTCTTCATTAGAGCAATAAATTATTTATCCATTGTATACAAGTATGGGAGTGTGAAAGGTTCTTTCTATTCTGGCATACGCTAATGATACTGCCAGTGCACGCACTTTTATAATTTGTTATGATTTAAACCATGATAGACTTGAACGCAAAGAGTGCCGTCATAACTGGGTCTAGTAGAGGGATAGGAGAGCGCAACTTATTTCATCTTCCATAAATGCTTCCGACCCAGACTTAGTCGTAACTGGACTTACAATTGGTAGGTTCAGTCTTTTGGATAATCAATTCTTCGCTGCAATGTTAGATAGGCTTAATTGTCCTGCTATAGTTGCGAGGGCTTTCGTTATTCCAGGAGTAAGTAGAATAAGAGGCATTTTAATCTCTTTGCTTCGCAGAGTACTTGACAGGGTAAAGGGTTAGACAGAATTCTGGTTTCAATAAACTTCACGTCGCTTCAGCGTAACTATCATTTAATAGTGTTCTGATGATTTCTAACAATTGTGTCAAATAAACTGGCTTCAGAACAATTTTCGTTTTGTTCTCTGGTAAGTCGGGATAATCAGACGCGTTAATAACATATCCTGTCAAGAAGCACACACGTAAGTTATTATCAATATTTGAGATTATCTTATATAACTCTAGACCTCCAATACCGTCCATAAGAACATCTAATATCGCGAGACTGTACCGCCCACTTTGAAAATTCTCGGATGCCTTCTCGGACGAAAAATAAACGTCCACATCAAATCCTGACATTTGTAAAAAATCCTTCAGAAGTAAACCGTTGTCTACATCGTTGTCAACAACTAAAATTTTAGAAAGTGTCTGAGATGTGATTGAGTCCACCACTCCAGCTTTCACTATCTATGCTCAACTTACTATATAATGGCGTATAATTGTGCGTTTTTTAACGACTGGAAGGTTTGGCTCACCAGTTTGTAAATGAGGCTGACGAATAGTTATATACGGACAAGTCTCTAATAAGGATTTAAAATAACACGATAACTAAACAGGTAGGGCCGATAAAACATATGTCATAGAAAACCTTATTGCCTGAAGTATTGTTGTCTTTGTGCTGATGTGAAGAATGATGACCATGTATTGGCTACGTTATTATTAAATTCCATCATGGCTTCCATTGCCTTTCCAAATAACTTTAGATTCTCTCTTGCTATATTTACTGCGTTCATTGCTAGTTGATTCGATGTGTCAAATACACTCGATGCTTGTGAAGTGATTTCGCTAGATTGTGTTCTGAACTGTTCTGCATACGGTGTCCAACTTGGAAATGTTGTTCCGCTAGATGTTATATTGCCGCCTATCCAATTTCTTTGTGCGGCAAAAACATTGTCAACGAATTGTTTTGTCAGTTGTAAGTATTCTTCCTGAAGGTTTGAAATTGATTGTGCATATTCGGGTCGAAATTTAGATAGTTTTTCAGTAATCTTTAAGACGCCTTTCTTATACGTATCAAAAATTTCAGAACTGTCTTGGGCAAAATTGTTTGATTGGCTCTCTACCGTCTCTATTAATTTCTCTGCTTCCTTCCTAGTTTTTGCGTTCGGCGCTAACTCTGCTACGATTTCAGCTTCTTTTAGGGCTTTTGCTCAGCTTTATCGTTATTATTAGATTTTTTAGATGACATGACTATATGAGGGCTTTATCTTATTAGAACCTATGTAGAAAGTTGACTGAATTGTCTGTGCCAATGACCTCCGCAAACGCACAAAACATGAGTACACCAGAGACCAACATGACCGGAGGAACAAATGCTACAACGGGAGGAAACATGACAAGCTCTGACAACATGACAACTTCATCTGGTTCATCTGGTTCAATGTATAACAAATAGAGTTATACAATAACTTCACCTCCATACCTCTTTTTGTTATCGATTATTCTAATATACCTGATGTGACAAGACGGGAAGATACTCACTTATCGTCGTTTTCATTCACTGGATGTGTATTTGTACAATAGTAAATTGTATTTACATGCTTACAATTTTGACAATTTACCTCATGTTTAACGTTATGGAACTTAGTATCAACGTCTTCGCACTCCGAAGTGGACGTCCTAGTGGTCTCATCTGTAAGAAATATTGAAAACGGCAACTCACAATTGGAACATGAAAAAGTGTGTTTCATATCTTTTGCTTGCTTATAAATTTGAGGGTAGACTATAAGACTGTATTTCCTGAGATGCCAGTATGTCCTCGCAAAAGGAGAGCTACAAATTACGTAGGCTATCAAGACGTGAGTTGTGTTTGTGTCAACAACGGGGCGATAAGAAAAGGGTGGATTCAACTCTTCCCTACTATTATCGTCATTTATCGATTTGTCTGATTAGATAGACTTCCGTCGAATAAATATCGAGGGTTTTCAATAGGATAAATGGAACAAATATGCGACAGGTGTGGAAAGGGTGTACATAGCGTAGTCAGGGTGTCTGAACCTCAGGATTTGTACCGTTATACTAAAGATTGGTGTTTTGCATGCGTATATGAAAAGGGTCTAGCTGATTTTAACAAACGTATCAAACCCCATAAATAAATCAATCAAATAAATGCTAAATAAGAGACATAGATTGATATTTTCTTTCAACTATAACCAGTTAAGGGTACAGTTCTAATCGATTACACTCTATCTGATACCAATTATAAATATCATTCCTCTATAAATATCTGTATTTTTTCAAATTATTTGCTGTTTCTTCCGTTCTAATGCTAAGGAATTCGTTATGTATGACCATTCTTGGATACATAGCCCTAGATACTCAGTTGACGTAATAGAAGTATGAGTATTTGCGTGTTATGTCAACAACTTTTTACAGCAGGAGACACGATATTAGAGCAACGTTTAGTTGCTGATACCGAATTTTGTAATATATGCTTCACTGAGTTTATGATAGAGCAAGTTTAAAAAATTCGGGTTAGTCTGCTAGGTATCCTGAGAGAATCTCCAACATTTGCACTTTTTACATGATAAATAAATATCCGGAGCTAATGTAGTACTATGGTCAATTCTAAAGTGTCGGCAAATGCATACATCTAGGTCATTCATTCAGATCTAATTAATATTCAGACCATGTTTTTATATATACTGTTTATTGGTATCAACTTTGTTACATACTATAATTAGTTTCAGCATTCAAATGAAACTCAAATCCTGTGTAGGTAATTTCATGTTTTATGTTTTAGAACAAGACTTTAACTTCGCCGTAACGGATTTGTGCTTTTGGTTCCAATGTGTCAAAAATTCAGAGATTAACTGTTCAAAATTGTTAGTATTAGAGTCCTTATCCTTTGAAATTTTGCCAAATCGTTTACCATATTTTATACAAGTCCAGCACCCGATAATAGGAATCAAAGGAGCTATGTAGAAGCCAGCCTGCTTGCCGGTAAATCCCCATGCCTCACCCACCAAACAATATTTAGAATCTCTAGAAAGAATTGACCTGTCCTTCTCATCCAACCCCTTTCTTAATTTGCTGTACCAAATAGGACATATTTCTTGGAGCGTTAGGTCATGTTCTGAATCAAAATTAACCTGACTGTAATCAATGTGCTCCGTCCTTGGCCTAATCACTCATACGTCTATTTGTTGAATTTACGGTAGAGTGCTATGACGTTATTACATACCTTACATTTGTATTCTCCTTTTTCAATAAGAATGACACCTTCCCCTAATTCCTCATTAGGATTTTCGTAACTTATCAACGGAGAACCAGAATGCTCGTTTCCACATTTATTGCAATAATACTTTGAAAACCTGTTTTCACTTAATCTTCCCACGTTTGCGAGAAAAATTTGTGGGACTCCAAGATTAGCTCTAAGTTCTTCTTGCTCTGTCAGTTTTGCGAATGCATAACCTCCAGAGCCTAACAATTTCTTTTCTTCCAAGTCCTCGTTTGCAGTCATGTAAATAGTATAATCATATCTGTAATTTTAATCGCGCTATTAACTTGCTGGAGCGGCAGCTCAGCCCTCTGGTTGTTTTTCTCATTTGCTAACAATAAACCCTAAATAAAACCCATCATACTACTGCATTGGATTAGGATGTTGCAATTCAGGGCGAATGCGATTGATACTGAATACATAGGTCATACGTTTTTTTTAAACATTATATAATGAGTTTTGTTTTTGTACTAAGAAGCTGGGGTATGAATGACGATAGGGCTACAATTATTGCCAAAGTTAGAGGATGGATAAATCCTAAATTACAAATTGAAGATGTATCTAATCCAAATTTGTCACCTAATGATGTGGTCATTCATGTTAAAGGAAAAACTGATGCTGACTATTTTGGATATCAAAGTGATGTGCAATATTTTATCGCCTTTCCTTCGGATAGTGATTCCTTGTCAATTTCTACATATTTTTATTTTGAGCAATCTGATGCCACAGGATTTACAGTATTACCACACGAATACAAAACAATTTTTGCAAATGAAATGAAAATACCCCTGTTAACTCTTGGTTTATGGTACACATGGATTCCAGATTTGAAAAATATTAAATCTTTACAAATGCAGAAAGTAATATGGTTTGATGGATTCTCAAAAAATACTTTCAACGACGGGTTGAGTAGAGTTCTTAATGGATACGAAATTGTGTCTGCAAGATACGAACAATTTAGGGATTCCATTCATAAACAGAAATAGGCTTTTACTTTACATGCTCAGTGCAATTTTATGAGAATGGTTGGAGACGTAAATAGGTAAATCGATTCACTGATATCTCTTTCTTTTTCTTTAAGTGACTAGGTTTGCGTTCGAGACGATTTTTTTATATCTAACGATGAGAATAGGTACTACAATATTTGGAAGAAATTAGATGCAAAATTGTACCAAAACCAGAGAGATACACAAAGACGGTTATTGGAGGTGGAGAGAACTATGGAGAACGTCCACTGTTTGTAGGCCAAGGTACTGGCTTCAGAAGGTATTCCTGTGGGAATTGTAAACTCATTCTGGTAGATAATGTTGGCGAAAATATAGGGTTAGTCAACATTGTATTAAAATGTCCCGGATGTCAATCCTATAACGAACTCCCAGCTTGATCCAAGGTTAAAGAGATACTGATTCAAAAGAAATGTCTTATTATCAATGCTATTCCTGTTATGTGTATTGGTAAACCGATACAACGAAGTAATATGATGAATGGAATTTTTACTTGCTTGTGATTGCTTTGACAACTTCTCAGTTGAGTGTAGTAGGTTCTTGTTAAGAGCTATTGTACGAAGATACTTTGTATAAAAATTTTTGAAGAAACCTGTTTATTTTACTACTTTTCACTGTTGAAGTAATCTTAAATCAGACATGATATAATATAATAATTAACTTTTATCTTCGGTAAATTTTGTTTTGACGTCATCTCCTATTATTACGTATTCTCGACGTGCAACTCTGACTTGCCTTTGTTTACAATTATCACATTTGAATACTCTTCTGGTACCGATATCTCGATATCCACCAGCTGATTCGCCCTTGACAACTACCTCTCCTGTTAGTTTTAGGTAACCTATTTTACATGCAGAGCAGGAGTCCAGTTCTTCCACCGATTTCATTTGGTCCACCATATTATCGATAGACTCGCACTATATTATCAATATATAATTTCCTTTTAGACTTCATCCAGCAAAAGAAAGTAGAATTATCTAACATGAGTAACGATAGATTTGAATATAAAAATAAGAATCTGCAGAAGGAGGTTAAGGATACGACAAGTGAGCCCATTAGGTATCATCTCCCCAAGGCCATTCTCTTCTAGCAGACACTCCAGATAGTGCGAGGTATTTTCTGTTTATAGGCACAGATAATATAAATAGATTGCACGACGCACTTTTATAATTTGTTGCGCTTTAAACCATGATAGAGTTGAACGCAAAGAGTGCGGTTATAACTGGGTCTAGTAGAGGGATAGGAGAAGCAACCGCAATAGAATTCGCGAAGGCAGGATATAATTTAGTCATCAATTCCAGAGACCAAGAAGAGTTGTCTATCAGCAAAGAGGAGATAATTAGAGCTGCCAAGAGCTCTATAAGAGTTGTTACTTTTCCAGGGGACATCAGCGAAGAACAAGTCTGCATAGGAATCATCGATACTGCTGCGCAGGAGTTCAGAACGATTGACGTTCTGGTAAATAATGCAGGTATTAACGGTCCAGAAAAAAAGTCCCCGGAAATAACTACTAAAGAATGGGATGAAGTTTTGGATATAAATCTGAAGGGATGCTTTATGTGTAGTCGGGAAGCGATTAAGAAAATGTTAAGACAAAATAAGAACCGCGATGGAACAGGAGATTATTCTATTATTAATATTTCGTCAGTACACGAATCCACACCAATGTCATTAGCTCGCTCCCTATGCTGCCTCTAAGGGAGGGATGGAAATGCTCACAAAGACATTGGCCTTGGAGGTAGCGGATAAGGGAATTAGAATTAATAGTATTGCTCCTGGAGCTATTGCAACCATGATGAACGTAGATATTTTAGAAGATGAGCAGAAAAGAAAAGACGAGGAGAATAAAATTCCTATGCACAGAATAGGAGAACCCAACGAAATAGCCAAAGTCGCTCTTTTTCTGGCCTCCGACGCAGCAAGTTATATCACTGGTACAACAATCTACGTGGATGGAGGACTGACACTAGTAACTTAAAATTGTGGAAACTCATGGTCTAAAAGAAAAAGTATGGGAACAGTTCCGAGTTTTAGAAACACCTCATTATTCAAGATATGTCTGTGCTGCTCTCCAATGTTACCTTCATGACCTTGAACAGTCGGTATCTGAATTGACCTCAGGATTAAATAATGTCATGGAATTTGAACTCGTGAACAAAGATATTGTGTTAGCAAGGCAGGCTATCAAGAATATTGGTTGCACTATATGAGTACACTCTCGCCTACTGATATTACGTAAGTCAGAAATGTTATGGAAGGCCGACTTACGGAAAACCAGGCCTTTAAGAATGGAAATTAAAGAGCGTTATCGTGGCTGTCTTCTAGGCCTTGCAGTAGGATGGCGTATATGTGCTCCGCGGTAGTTTGCTATTGTTGAACTAAAGTATTGGAATAATATTATTAATGTCATTGCTCTTAGATTTCTTTCTATTTTGTGTCCCGTCAAGAACAATCCCACAGCGATGGACCAGAGAATAATTCCTGTCAAAAGATTGAAATCACTGGTTCCAAGAAAATGCCCTACAATCATGACTATTCCGAACATGTAGAACGGCGCTCCGATGCAATGAAGCGTCCTATTAATTGGGTTCATATGAGTACTTTTGATTGCCTTAACAAGACTAAACGGCATTGCTCGCTCATTAGTCTAATAGTGATGATTATAAGTGATTGGTTAACTCTAGCAGTGTGTCACCGACGCGAACTAATATTGTCTCTAAGAGATAAGTTGAATCATGGACCTAGCTTCATGACCTAGAGGTACCTTCCCGCAAAAGAAGAGCAAGTTCAGGTCTCTATAATCAAAGATATACTAGATACAAAAAACGCTAGACATATTATCGGTTTTAGTTCATATTCTATTATGACTGAACTCGATTGTCCAACATGCCATCAAAGGTATACGATACCTGAAGAAATGAAGAATCATGTAGAGCAGGTCCATAAAGTAAACGGAGCTTACATGGACTGGATATTTCTTCTTGAAGATAGAATATCGCAACTGGAAGCAACCAGCATGGCTAGTCATTAAAGGAAATTTTCAAGATAGAGAATCAAAAACTGGTTTATGACTTGTAATACTCCTTTGGTCATAAATTTAATTTATATTTTTCTGACGGACCCAAAGGATTAGTGAGCCAAAAGGTTAGGGTCCGTCAGTTATTGGTTTGAAAGGTACTATTCTTATGACAATAAAATTTATTAAAATATCTGCTCAATGATAAAGCTCAGTCACGCATATTTTTCCGAAGCACCTATCATGTATCCATCAACTGAATCAATTCTCAACCTCCAGTAATTTGGATAAAGCAAATTTCCTGAGCTATCGTTTAACACCACTGCATTTTCAAGATGGATAAATGTCAGTTCGTCCTTTTCTTGAGTTGCAATATCTTTCATTTCTTCAAATAATTCTACAATCTTATCTTTACTTTTGGGAGATATTACATCCGACCCGTCCGTTATTACTTTAGCATTCGAAAGTGATTTGATAATTCCATCATAATACCGTTTATAGCCTACTAACCGTCCCGCTACCACGACACCCTTTACTGTTAGGGTTATAGAGATACTCATTATATCATTATTTGCAAAATGTACAATAAGTCTTGGTAATCCATCTTGTTTAGACATACTTCGCTTTTCAGGACCATTATCTTCTGTCATGCACCGTATTCCCCTTACGATTATTATAAGTGAAGAGATGTGAAAAACTGAATCTTTCTAAATTTTGCTAGTGAAAGATTTAATCCTTCTCTGAAATACTTTAATTGTTTGTTGACTGATGATTTGTATCATATGAAAATCGACCCTTCCGAACCTCCAGAAATTCCTGAAGAGAGCCTAACTTGCGATATATGCGGACAAAGATTCGATACTGTGGAATCACTCAAAGAGCATAAATTATCGGAAGTTAAAGACGTAGAATTAAAAGATAAAGGCGTAGACTAACTACAATTAAAAAGAAGATAATCTCTTAATTCGGCACGGTTGAATTTTTTAATAGAGATTATCTTTTGGATTCGCTAGCCGTCGTCCCGTCGTCCATGGTCCCCATCCATCTAGTTTCATGTTTTCATATACGACCTGTGTTGAGAATGACATTTACTTAGCTAATGTATAACTACGCCTATTTAGGTATAGGTACAGATAGTTTTCAGGAAGACATAATGTCCTACCGTCGAATAGTGCTATAAAATGGTCAAAATGAAAAAGGAGATAAAATTAATACGAGAGAGTAATACAAATTATACCTTTTTAGATACTGGATTGATTGAAATTAAGCCGGAAACAGACCATGATACCGCAAATAAGACCGATTCAACTATTGATATGGACATAGTTAAGATGCGTTCCATTGACTCTAAAAAATCTGTGCTTCGATACAAAGGGAGACTAATAGGTGGACAGAATCAACAAGGACATTCTTCGGTGTATGAATAATCAGCGATGCCGGAGATAAAAATGCATTCTTCAGGGCGAGTGATGATAATGGAGACACCTTTGGAAATAGAATAATGCTAAATTCCACTGGCACTTCTTGACAAGACAGACAATCTGCACTAGATTCATTTGGTAACTTAACATTTTTTAAGACGGCATCAACGAACATAGATTGATGCCGTCAGTCATTCTTTAGTTCTGGTAAATTGAATAAATAATCAAAATGAACAGATGTAAAAACAATTGGGTGGGAATTTAAACAACCAATCTACAATTAACTTGGGAATTGCGACTTGAAACCTTCTATAGCCTATCTACTGCGCTTCTAAAACACTGTTCATTACTATCTTGCCAAATTCTTCATCAGATGTATTCTTTCTTATGTCCATGAGCTTGGATGCATCTTGACCAACTATGTATCTAAATTTAGGTTTATCAGATGTAACTGCTTCTAGAATTGTGTCTGCTACTTCTTTAGGGGAGGAACCTTTTTCAAACCTGGGTTTAAATGCAGAGATTCTTTTTTTGGTGATCTCTGCATATGGTAAATCAGCGTTACTTGTATTAGCATTAACATTACCATTTTCTGATGTAATAACCTGTTTACCTATCTTTAGGTTCTTAATAAAATTCGTCTTTATTACGCCAGGCTCTATTAGTATTACATGTATTCCAAAGTCTTGTACTTCGTATTTCAAAGATTCACTTAGGCCTTCTAAGGCAAATTTAGAACTAACATAGGCTGAGGCAACAGGAAGCCCAATTCTACCGGCAAGTGAACTTATATTTATTATTCTTCCACTTCGCTGTTTTCTCATTATGGGTAATACCTTGCGGATAAGTTTTATTATTCCAAAAAAATTAGTTTCAAATTCTTCTTTAATTTCATCCATAGAAAGCTGCTCTAACGCTCCTACCAACGAATACCCTGCATTATTAACTAGGATATCAATTCTGTTCTGTTCATGCATTACCATATCAATAGCTTTTCGCGTAGACTCCTCATCGGTTACATCTAGGGGTAAGACTCTCAACGGTAGATTTTCTTTTTTTGTGATATCAAGTATTTCTTTTGATTTACCAAGATTACGCATTGTAGCATATGTATGAAATCCACTTCTTGCGAGCAGAAGAGAAGTCTCAAATCCTATACCAGACGAGCTTCCAGTTATTAATGCAATCTGTTGCCGTTTAGTTCTCCCATCGCTATTATCATTTTCCATTTCTTCTTTGAACTCGACTACTGCCAATAATATACATATTTACGTCATGGTGTTATGGTATTCCTGTATCTATTTATTCCATTTGCAGGACTAATTCCAGCGATTCCCGTGCATGCATTGGTGACTTTTTATTGTTTAATATAATGGTCGAGCTTTGAGCCGAGAGATATTTGAGTGATATAATTTTCAGTGTGTGTTAAAGCCTTTTCTTGTTCTATAGTCAATTTCTGTCCCAGGATTTCCTTAAACTGAAGGGCATTAGTGATTGTTGAAATAAGTAGAGTTATGCCAAAATATATCTGCGATTGAAAACTAAAATATAATCATGTATATGGGCTTGTGATGTTCGAAGAAGGACATTTACATGAATGTGAAGCCTGTGATGACTATTATCGACATGACGATTACAAATGCAATAAATACACGAAGTGGGGCAAATGTCGAAAACATGCTTAGAGTGAATTGACAAAATTTAGTCCTTCTCTGTGGTAGAAAAACCTCTGACAGAAAGATACTTTAAAAAATATTTAGAATTCAATAGGTTGATTACAGGAAATCTAGAGTTCATCATCAGTTTGACATATCTGGTCACTCCGGATTCCTTATCGGAAAACATGCTTTCAATATATCTACATAGGTCCTCAATATAATTTCAAGTCCGAATCGTAATAATTACGATAAAATGGTGACTAGAGAGATTCGGCAGAAACGAAGGTCGGATGAATTTTCAATTTCATTGTAAACGAGACAAATCATATACTGTAAGCCATCAGTTTTTTCCGTCGGCTTTATTACTCTCTTTATAGAATCTATAGCATGAAAAATTGCCTGCTACGTCCCATCCCTGATATGTCTGAGGCTTATCGGGGAACACGAGTTGAAAGAGAACTGCCAGACATGTTAACATATTTGAAACTATGGAGTTACAATACGACTAGACTTTGGGCAATCCACATCACATTAGGAGTGCTAGCCACCTTCTTTTCCCTACTTGCTGCAGCTCTAATGGGTGACCCTTACATTGGCTGGGCGAGAGCCTTTGCATTTGTAGCCGCAGTATCCATATCTATGTTGACGGCCTTTAATCTAGGAACAAAGTCTAACAACGTTCGGAATGCATGGAGAATGTTAAATTCTGCAATAATAAAATTTAATCACAACATCAATCACACATCATACCAAAGAAAGAGGTGATTGCTGCATATGAAGCCGGAGAGGCTCTCATAGGAGGAGTTGCGTACACTTCAAGTGGTATCATTTATGAGGAGCTAGCCCCTAAAATTCAAGAACAAAAACAAGAGAATGAAAAGACAGCTGAGAAAGAGTCCGATTTACAACAGAACCAAAATAATGATGAAATAACTAAGGCCTAGCCTAGATTTTCCTTCTAGACGGGGATACATAGAACAGGTATAAACATCATACAATCTCTATTATCGGTTAAACTATCGACGATATTTGTAAGAGTTCTATTTTTATTTCATTCCTTGCCTTCGTCAGCCTTGATTACTTTGGCGGTTACGTCATCAGATACTGGAATGTATTCCTTCAGGACTGCTTTAGATTCTCTATGTCCACAATTATCACAGGCATAAATATGTACATCACTAATTTCTCCAACCGGTTCAGTACTCTCACCCGCTGTTGCTGCTTCAGCTGTTGGTCTAAGATATCCTTTACTACAATTAGCGCATAATTCCAAGTCTGCTGTCATCAAATATACTTACAAGTATTGTCATATAAAACTTAAAGTATACTGAAAAACACTTGAAAATAGCGAAGTCCTCCTTCTTACTCTTACAACAAAGGAGATTTAGATGTAATTCAAATATACTTTGACAATTTCAAGCCTAACTACTGGGGTTGATTCTTCATCTGCCACGATTTATGCGGGTTAAATATTCCGTGTACAGAGTCCTAATCTGGCTTAAGCCGACTGCCCTGCACTGAGTGAGTCTAGTATGCCATACAGGGTTAAAGAAACTTTAAAACCATTTATTACTGATAGTGTCTAATATCTAATAAGGTAAAAGAATTGGTTCTTGTTCTGACATTCTTAATTGCCGTAATTTTTTTGCTAACTCTTGGGTTTGCAACAAATGTAGCAATAGCATATTGCTCAAACAACAGTAACGATAACTCGACTATTACCAATGCTACTAATTCTACAATCATGGAAAACATAACTGGCGGAGATACGATAACTATTCCAATGAAACCTAGCGACAAAGACCCCACTCTTTTTTGATATTGACATGAATTGTCCAGACATCTCTCAGAAGAGATTTACCGTACAAGCGCCTGACCCACACGGGTTCGATAGAGACAAAGACGGTATAGGATATGAGAGCTAAGGTGAGATTCTGTTGATAAGAGTAGGTACCCAGTAATATTGGACTTACTCCAAGAAGCTAGGGACGAATACGAACTTTGTATTAATAGACCCGCAGAATATCAAAAAAAGGTTGAGTCCATCTCAGATATGTTCCATTTAAGAGGAAAGAATAGATTGAAGGGGGATAACTGCCCAGTCTACTTTGTTGGCAAGTTTGAGGGAGCATCTATTATCATGTTTGGTCTAAATCCAAGATATGCCTCTACGAATAACCCAAAAGAAGAACTCGAAGAAAGACAATCTTGGCAATATTACCAGAATTTTTGCCTCAATTTTTTTCAATTCATTTCAAGAAGTGAATTTCAATCTCCATACTATGCGGCATTAGGGTATTTATTATCAGGACTATTAAAGAAGCAGTATTCCAACGACGGTAAATGGAGACTATTTGATAAATATCTAGCCAATATAGAATTGATTCCTTACCAATCTGAAGGAATAACAATGCCATCTGACTTTTCATCCTTCCAGTTAACATATTTGACAGAGCGTTATAAGAATAGTTTAGAGTTTATTAGGAGATATAATCCGAAATTACTTATTTTTAATGGAAATATCTGGCGTAGTCTCTTAATCAAGAACAACCTGGTCCAAGTCGATGAGAAGGTTCCTATAACACAACAACTTAACATGTATTTTTTTAAATTACACGACATTCCTTGTGTATTATTTGATAAGTTCTTTCAGAGATATTTTTGGGGAATCTCGAACAACGACAGATATGTCACAATCCCTTTGGCAATACATATGAGATATCCAGGTTTATTGAAAAATTTGTTAATGTAACTTGTGTAACTGATAGCTATGATAAAGAACCGGATGCCATGTGTTTTGGTACTTCAACCTCTTTCAAGTTAAATATTTTATTTCCAATGATTTCTTGAAGAAACCCGAATTTGCCAAGTATAACTTATTTTTTACAGAATTTATAGCGATGTCAACACAGGATTTGCTGATTGGTAACTCGTGAATTACCTCTCCCTGCGAATTCATGATATGGAGTAATTTCTTACTAACATCTGTCAAATATATGTCACTAGAAATGACATTTATCGCAAAGCTCTCGTGCCCATCGCTGGTTAAGAATGTTTGAGCTTTTAGTCCCGTTCTTGGGTTTAATACGTTCACTAGATTCTTAGTATTACTGTCTAAAACATAGAGCGAATCTAGCTCGTGGCCTACGCCATTACCATCTAGCAGGATTGACCTTAATAATACGTACATCACGTTAATCTTCTGGTTAATGTAAGGCTCACAAGAGTTGTTGACAGAAGACGCCGGGGCAGGAACAATGATATTTTCTATAACACTATTCGTTGAACAATCAATCACAATTATTGCATTATTTTCGTGTGCAACAAAAAGTTTGTTCTCTTTTACGTTGCACGCCAAGGCACTGGGCTTTTTCATAACCTTGATTTGGCTTACTAATTTATGGAAAGAACCCTCAATTACATAGATATTGTCAGATGATACATTTGCAGCGTAAATTACGTTCTTGCTTTGATTAATGCAAACTTGGCTGAATTTGTATTCCTCAAATAATTGGTTTATTATTTCGTTTGATGATGCATCAATCACTGCAATTCCTTTATTTAATACCACATATGCTTTGTTAGTGTCGGAATTCAATGCAAAGTGTTTGGCTCTGTCTGTGATTGTATCTATTATACTATCTGTATTCCCGTCTATAACGAGAATGGAATCCTTGCATACTAAATAAACGGTATCAGTCCTTTCATTTAGTATAAGAAGTCGTGGAGAACTTTTTAGTTCAACTGATATTGTACGAACGGACTCTGAGTAATGGACTGGATGTTTCTCTCCCCTCCTTGTCCTTTCACAGCTCGCATCGTTGCAGTAATATTCACCCACAACAAGTATTCCTGTGAACTCACCTCTATTCTTTACTGTTCTCAAACCGCGTGTTGCTTTCCCTATTTCCTACATCATTATTCATCATAAATTTACAACAAAAGCATGAACAGGCGTCATTTGTTCTGAATCATTTAGAATAACTCCTTTCTCATGAAATTTGAACTGCGGTTATATAGTGACAGACTATCTCTACATTCTCACAACTTTCGCTCGCGAGTCGTAACAGGCTATTTCTTATGAAAGCGGGTTGATATTGACAGATAGTATTTATTTTTCATCAAGCCCAGCATGTCGGACTTCATCGCTAATAGCCTGTATTTTCACTTTTATCTCAATGTCACTCTCCTGTTAAACCAAAGATAATCAAAATGTGCTGGATGAGGTTTATTTGGTTTCTGGATGAATCCGAGATTATAACGCGGGGAGTGGGATTCGACAAAAGAGTATATTTGGCATTATCTTAGCCTTCTAGTTTCTTTCATTACTGTTAGAACAAAAATTCCTGATCCTACCGCAAGAAATGCTACTAGTTGAATAGCAATATTCAATCCAAACAGATCTGCTAGAAACCCAATTCCGATTGCTCCAAATACAAATCCTAGATCTCTCCAAAATCTGTAGACACCTAAGGATGTCGCTCTCCATTTTGGATTCGCCACATCACTTATTGCAGCAAGCAAAGTAGGATAAACTAGAGCAGTTCCTATGCCAAGTAAAGACATTCCCACAATCCAGCCCCAATAGAAATTTACGAATAATACTACCCAAACTCCAATGCCTTGGATAATCATACCTGGATAGATGAGAATCTTCCTTCCTACCTTATCACTAAGAGTTCCAGTTAATAGTTGCAGAACTCCCCATAGACCAGGATGAAGTGCCTTCAAAAAACCAATTTCGCTGATTCCTATTGCAAATGATGCAAAGTAGAGGGTAAATAAACCCCATGTTACTCCAAAAATCAAATTATTGATCAAGCCTGCTTGACTAATAGATAGGAGTGTCCGATTCTTCCAGGAAGTTTGAAGAAAAACTTCTTTAAAGTTAAGGTCATTGGCACTAGTTTCTATATCGGTTGACTCTAAAGCGTCATTTTTAATCTCCAGAGCAGTAAACTTTCTTGTATCCTTTACAATAATCCAAGATATTGCCAACCCAAGAATGGCAAATAGGATACCTATGTAAAATGGATATGGCTTTAATCCAAATGTCGATGCCAAATAACCAGTCATAAATCCAATCGCAGCAACTGAAACATATCCCGCAAATTCATTAAGACCTAGTGCTAGTCCCCTCTGTGTCTTTCCAACTAAGTCTATTTTCATATTGACAGTCATTGACCAAGCCAATCCTTGGTTTATTCCAAGCAAAACGTTAGCGAAGATAATCCAATTCCAGTCAGGTGCTAATAGTAGTATAACTGGAACAGGAATACCAAAAATCCAACCTAATACTAATACATTCTTTCTCCCCCATTTATCAGATAGATTGCCCGCAAAGAGATTCAAAACGGCCTTTACTGCTCCAAAACTGGCTATGAAAGACACTATTATTGCATTTGATTCTATACCAAACTCATTCTTTCCTATAAGAGGAACTACAGTCTGTTCTAATCCTATCATAGCACCTACAAAAGCATTAACTAAAACCAGAATTAGAAACTGCTGAATATTTGGACGTAAGCCCAGTTTGATAGAATTAGATTGACTTTTTTCTTCCTTATCGTTACTAGAACTCATTCAAAATGATGCTCTATCACGTGATGAAAATGGAGAATCATATTTCATTTTCTTATATGCTTCAGGCGCGACTACTGTAAATGAATCTACAAGTAATGTAAGTGGAATAGACAGCAAGACTGAAGATTTATAGAAAATTAGGTCAATTGTTTCCGCTGTTAATATACACGCGCTTTCGGCGGTAATCAAAATTACAACAACATTACAATGACGTACTAGATGGCATTGAGAGATTAAAAAAAATAATGACTCTGTTGCAACCGTCACATCGTCGAATAACAGCCATTACATTAGTTTATAAAAAGTTTCTATGCATGTAAAACGTAGGAAATTAAATAATAATAGAAAGGTAGACAACCTAATACAAAATCTTAAAAAATACTCAATACATACACTAGGTTGACGAACACTGAAGTTAAATCTCGACGTGTCTCTTAAGAATGCCCCGTCTCTAAATATCCTCTTTCTGGCTATACCGCTGGTCTTATCAGCCTTTACCCATCTTTGGAATCCCGTAGGATTTCCCTTTGTACATGGAGATGAAGGTCATTATATGAGAAGAGCCATGCACGTAATGAAAGGTCTAGGCCCGCAAGAAGCCGATTTTAGGTATGACCATCCCTACTTTGGGCAACTGTTCTTGGCAGGAGTGCTAGGCTCGATTGGATTCCCAAACTCTGTAGTATCTTCTTCTCCTTCTTCATTTTCCTCCTCCTCATCACCCACTAATACAGATGTTGATACTACTGTAGAGGATGTACATTACATCGAAATGCTCTATATGGCTCCAAGAGTTTTGATGGGAATTCTTGCTATACTAGATACATTTCTTGTTTATAAGATAGCACAATATCGATATGGGAGGAATGTAGCATTAGTTGCAGCTATCCTTTTTGCCGTGATGCCGTTAACTTGGTTGACAAGAAGGATATTATTAGATTCAATTCTACTGCCTTTTCTCCTCTCTTCAATATTATTCGCCATTTACGTAAGAAGAGATTCGGCAAAAGAGAACATAAACAAACAGATAATCAAAGCAAAAGCAAATAATAATGATGATAATAGTAATAATAAGCAGAATAATAAGATTCCAATAATCTTAATCTCAGGTGTTTTACTGGGACTCGCTATATTTACAAAAATCCCTGCATTTACCATGATTCCACTAGTTGGATTTTTAATATATACAAATAGTAACAGGAGCTTAAGAGTACTTGGATTATGGTTCATTCCCGTTATCGCAATTCCGCTAATTTGGCCTGCTTATGCTATATCTGTTGGCCAATTTGATGGATGGATAGATGGAATTTTCTGGCAGGCCGAGCGCCAGAATAAACCATTGTTTGATGCCTTTGTTATGTTCTTGCAAATAGATCCAGTTCTATTTGTATTGGGGATGGCCGGCATTATATTTGCAATCCTAAAAAAGGATTTGTTCATCATATTCGCAACAGTTCCATTTCTGGTCTTCCTCTATGGTATAGGATACGTATCACACTTTCACTGGATTGTTGTGTTTCCCGCATTTTGTATTGCAGGAGGAAATCTAATCATCGGCCTATCAAATAAGATTAATAATAAAAAGCTCCAACGAATATTACCCTTTGCTGCCTATTGCTGCAATAGGCATTTTTGGATTGGTTAGTACTACAATGTTGATAACAACAAATGTCGCATCATTTCAGATGGAAGCAGCAACATTCGTTTCTCAACAAATACATGGTAATAAATATGCTGAAAATAGTAACGTCACCATCTTATCAAGCCCTATGTACTCTTGGATAATGATTTATGTCTTCGACTACGATCAGGCGCTTCCTACATTCAAGAAATCCGGTTCAATCCAATCTGAAAAGACCGTATTAATGTTCGACAAGTATTTCAAGAATTTTATTGCAGATAGTTCGGATGAGGGAGCAGTTAAAAATAATGTGGCGCGACTGCAGGCGCTATATGAGAATTCAACAAAGATTGCTGTATTCCGCGGAACTGCCGATGATTATGATTTCGATAAGTATCCATTTGGCAGTATGAGGCAAAATCTCGGAGGGACTACAGTCGAAATTAGAACGAACTACTAAGAATTCGTTCGAACTTTGTTGCGCAAATGCAAGAATGAGCGAAATGCCGATTGTTGCTAATTGATTATTCACATGGTAAAGAAAGTATTGATATATGCCTGTGCATTCCTTCTGTGTAACGGGGTATTTACATCTGTGCTACACTTATCCAAAGAAATGGTTTCCCTTTTTAGCGCACTCTCCCCTCTTATTGTTTTGGGTTTGATTAGCATAGTTGGTTATTCTGATCAAGTCACTGCTACGTCTTCCAATCGTCCCATAATAATTGATCCGGACTTAAAAATTGAATCTATATTCAAGGGGATTAGACATCCTACCTCCATGGCTTTCCTAGGGAAAGACGATATCCTAGTTTTGGAGAAAAATGAAGGCACGGTTAAGAGGATAATTAATGGTACTATGATCACAGAGCCGTTGCTTGACGTCAACGTGGCCACCAAGGGCAGCAGAGGTCTATTAGGAATTGCTATAGCAAAGAGTACAAACGAATCTAAGAACTATATTTTCTTGTACTATACAGAGGTTCCAACAAGAGATGGTGAAGACGCCATTAATGGTACAGATCCACTAGGTAATCGTCTTTACAGATATGATTTGATCAACAATTCCCTTGTAAATCCAAAACTCATTTTGGATCTGCCAGCCTCACCAGGATCGATTCATAACGGAGGCAAAATCTTAATTGGGCCTGATAACAACGTTTATCTTGTTTTGGGTGATTTAGTTGATTTCAAGAACTCAGCGGAAGGATCGCACTATACTCAGGCTCAGAATGTCCAGAACGGGACATCACCTTCTGGAAGTGGTGGGATACTACGCATCGCCCAGGATGGAAGTTCGATCTCTGGTCTCTTGGGAAATTCATTCCCATTATCAGATTATTACGCGTATGGAATTAGAAACAGTTTTGGTATGGATTTTGATCCCGTTACTGGGGAGCTGTGGGATACAGAAAATGGGCCGGCGTATGGGGATGAAATCAATCTAGTTGAGGCTGGATTTAATAGCGGATGGAATAAGGTGCAGGGAATATGGGAACCACAGGGCAACTACTCAGGCGAAGTTATGTCCAATACTGATGACCTGGTTAACTTTGGTGGTAAAGGAAAATATGGTGCTCCAAAATTTGTATGGTATCAAAGTGTAGCACCTACAGCCCTCCGATTTTTGAATTCTGACAAACTTGGAAGCGAATATGATAATGATATGTTTGTAGGTGACTATCTTAATGGTTATCTTTATCATTTTGACCTTGATCAAAATAGGACAGATCTGAAACTTGACGTCCCACTTGTTGATAAAGTAGCAAACAATACGGACGAACTTCAAAGGATGGTCTTTGGGCGAGGATTTGGTCGGATTACGGACATTCAGGTAGGTCCAGATGGATACCTGTATATTCTCGTATATCATTCCGCCCACGGAGGTATATTGCGAATATCTCCTCTTAAAGATCAGTCCAGCAATTTTGGCTAACCCATCACGAGAAAGTATGATAATTCTTAGATAGAAGAATTAGCCTAATTCGTAGGTAACCCTCCTTCTCCGGTCATAAGCAAGTGGGTGTGATAAACGGTTGATGTGATACAAATTAAGTAGTCAATATTATAAACCTCGGTTCACAAGAAATTCACATACAGATTGTGTCATACAGTCGATCTCAACGAACTATATTTTGGAAGGATATTTATGTTGACCGCTATGGTTGTGCTTGTTTCAATACTAATTTTCATTCCAATGCTTTTAGCAGATGCCGACGAGTACAAATTAATTAAAAAGTGGGGGTCTCACTGCGAACTCAAAACAGCCAGCGGATGTGTAGATCCAGATGGATCAGGTCCCCTGCAAAAAGGCGATGGTCAATTCAATCGTCCGGGTGATATTGCTTTAGATCCTTTAAGCAATGTAGTTTATGTAGTTGATAATCTTAACGGCCGTATTCAAAAGTTTGATAGTAATGGAAACTTCATCACAACATGGGGTTCTAATGGGACCGATAAAGGTCAGTTCAAGGTTCCAGGAGAAATTGCAATTGATCCTTCAAGTAGGGTAGTCTATGTTGTAGACACAGATAATGATCGTATTCAAAAGTTTGATAGTAATGGAAACTTCATCACAACATGGGGTTCTCACTGCAAGATGAGGACACAGGATGGATGTATAGATCCAGATGGATCAGGTCCACTGCAAAAAGGCGATGGTCAATTCGATCATCCAGGAGATGTCGCATTAGATTCATCAGGTGAGATACTTTATGTCACGGATTCTAGAAATAGTCGTATTCAAAAGTTTGATAGTAATGGAAACTTTATTACAAAGTGGGGTACTCCTGGCGCTAGTGATGGGCAATTCAGCTTCCCCACGGGCGTATCTGTTGACTATCTGGGTAGGAATATCTATGTGGCAGATTCTAAAAACGATCGAATACAAAAATTTGATAGTAATGGAAACTTCATCACAACATGGGGTTCTCACTGTGACTTCAAGACAGGTACCGAATGTATAGATCCAGATGGATCAGGTCCACTGCAAAAAGGCGATGGTCAATTCAATGCTCCCAGGGGTGTTTTTGTTGACTCTACAGGAAAACTAGTGTACGCGGTAGACATAACAAACGATCGAATTCAAAAGTTCGATAGTAACGGAAAGTTTATCACAAAATGGGGTTCGAGTGGTACTAACAAAGGTCAGTTCAATACATTAGGTGGCATTTCAGGGATTGGTCTAGCGAGTGCTAGTTCAGGTGGCTTATTTGTTGACTCTTCTAGCGTAGTGGTATATGCTGCGGATAAAGAAAATGACAATGTTCAGGTATTTACTAGAATACATTCTACGAGCTCAGGGCATTACGACTTTGCAAATACATTAGTCATAGTTGTTGTAGTCCTAGGAGGTCTGCTGGTTACTTTCAAAATAGTAAGGTCAGCTCGAAGTCAAAATACAGAATTGATGGAATGATACTAAAGATAAAGATAAATATAATTAATCCAATTGGCGGTAAGGGGGAATACTTTTGTCTATTAAGAGAGAAAAGCGACAGGTAAAATTCCGATATTTTGGGTTAGTTTCTTAAGACACCGTCTATAGATAGTAAAGTCATTCTAAATTGCTACTCAAACCAATAAAAGATATAAGCAATCGATCTTGGTGATTGAAAATAAGCAAATGTTGAAGCCAGAATTTTTAAGTGTGTTTCTATTTATCCTTCCTTTATTAATCATACCTCTTTTGGATTTCTCGTTTTTTGGTGATGCTGCAGAGAAATATTTGAAATTCGGTCTAACAGATTTCTCAGACATAGTTAATGGGATAGTCCTGCAATTTTGGTTGTATCTACCATTAGGACTAATTGGGGCTTGGAGATGGGCAGTCTGGACATTTAAGAAAGTATGTGCACAATTCTATTCACCTATCTCCGAATTTAGGATTTCGCAGAGTAGCGCTATAACACTTTCTGTTATCACACCAGTTTACAATGAAGATCCGAGAGTATTCAGTTCTGCCTTGAAATCTTGGGAGTTAAATAAGCCGGACGAGATCATAGCTGTAATCGATCATATGGATAAGTCTTGTATAAGCGTCTTTACCGAATTCTCAAAAGACAAAAAATGGAGTAAACTGATAATTACCTCAAAACCCGGTAAAAGACCAGCATTAGCTGATGGGATCGTGGCCTCAGGCGGAAACATAGTTGCGCTGGTGGATAGCGACACAATTTGGGCACCAGATATCAAAGAAAAATTGATTGCTCCTTTTATAAAAGATGAAAAAATAGGTGGAGTAACTACTACACAACATCCCATAGAAACACAAACAATCTGGCAAAAGATGACCGATGTTTTCTGGGACATTAGAAATTATTATGATATGCCATCTCAAACAGCTATGGGCAGCTCTTTGTCCTGCCTTTCCTCCAGAACAGCTCTATACCGCCGGGATATAATACTGCCACATTTGGAGGAATTTCTCAATGAGATTATACTGGGTAGAAAGAAGGAGTCTGGGGAAGATAAATGTTTAACGAGGTTAATTCAAAGACAGGGTTGGAAAAGCTATTATCAATCCAATGTGACGGTTTACTCAACAGCTTCTCGAGATTTCGTTACCTTTTGGAAGCAAAGGCTCCGCTGGTCAAGGAACAGTCACAATTCAGATTTAGTCAGCCTCGTGGATGGTTGGGCATGGGATCATCCCTATCTTGCTTTTTATATGATAGATAGGTTCATTTCGACGTTTACTTTATTTCTGGGACCAATATTCTTCGCTTTTGCCCTATACCATAGTCTTTGGATTTTGGCAGTCTCAATTGCTTTGTTGTGGATATTTGGAAGAAGTATTAAAATTCTGCCTCACTTGAGGCGCCAACCTAAGGACATATTATTAATACCTGTATTCGTTGCTGTTAACTATTTGATAGCCGTAGCTAAGCTCTATGCGTTGGTAACGATACGGGAGCAGAAATGGATAAGGGAAACGAAGAACGATACTATGAAACCTTCTAAGAAAACTGATGGTTACAAAATAGCAATCAATATAGTACTTTCAGGACTGATTATAGGTGGACTCGTAACTTTAGTCGAGTTCATTGTTCGTTAGGAACTCCGCACTCGTGTCACCGGTAAGGTGAAAAGATTTGTGTCTACAAAATGATGAGAGCCATATGAGACATTTAATTTTGCCCTCCTTTGTAGATTCCTTGATATTGATTTCATTTTTCTCGGACATTGGTTCTCGGATATTTGCAATGTTGCTGTCAATCTTTAAGTACATTGGAAAAAGGGCACTTTCCAGCTATTAAGGATATTGCATGAATCCCCAAGTGAAGCGTGGGGAGTGGGATTCGAACCCTTCTTGCATGGTCGTGAAGTCATCCGTTACTGTTGAAATCATTGATTGGCTAAGAATGACAGACCTTTATCTATGTTCTGATGTCAGACTCTAGCCATATCAGGCTCGAGTGCGAGATGAGATTGGCCGTTTGTGAATCATATTTGACGTTGAATCATATAACTGATGGATAATTAATTCTGAACTGGTTTCCAGAATTTTACAATCTCCAATTGATCAGGATTGATTTAGGAAATACTTAATATCCGAATATCCCTTACACTAGTAATGACATCAACTCAAACTTCTATTTCTAAGTGGCATATGAAGGCTGATTATGTAGAGACTTGCAACTGTGATTTTGGATGTCCCTGTAACTTTAGTGGGTTTCCAACATATGGGTTCTGCAGGGCTTTGACATTATATCATATTCAGGCAGGGAACTATGGTGATGTCAAATTAGACAATCTTGATGTTGTAACAGCATTCTCCTGGCCTAAGGCCATACACGAAGGTAACGGAACTGTACAGTTATTCATTACAAAGAACTCAAACGAGAAGCAACGTAATTCTGTCATCACTATCTTTTCTGGTCAAGCCAAGGGAGATGGTCCGTTCGTAATATTTGCATCTACTTGTAAATATTTTCTTGAGCCTCAATTTGTGGATATAAATGCAAAAATAGATGGTAAGAAGAGTAGTTTTTCCATTCCAGATGTAATGGATGTTCAGGTAGAAAGTTTCATAAATCCTGTTACTGGTGAAGAACAGGATACGAAGATACAGCTTGCGAAAGGGTTTATATGGAAACTTGCCGAAGCAGCCAAAACAAAGCTAATGCGTATATCCACACCCAATTTGAATTTCGATGATTCAGGTAAAAATGCTTTTTACTCAGTTGTAGAATTTAGTGGTCCTTGATTGGTTGTACCTTTATGAAGTGAAATGATCAGAGTTTCAACATGATGGTATCATAGTTTCAATTAAAAAAGCGAAATGCAGGTAAACATGATATCATTGGTTGAGGCACGGAGGTTTGTGAATCATTTTTGACCTTAAAATTCGGCTAGGTTTCTGTTACTAAGATGTTTTTGAAAGCAGATTAAGCGTGGGAATAGATCCTCCGGTCATAAATTGAGGTATATTTTGAGATTAATATTGTAGCGAGCCCATCGGGACCAAGGTTGATAACAATACGAATCCTAAGTTAGAAAATCTATCAATATCGGGAAGTTATTCCCCCTTCTCACCAAGTAACACTATGCGCCATAAGTTTTCTTTAATCAAGTTAGAAGATGGACTATGAACTAAAGTGCCAATTTTAAGGGAAGTGAAATGCGCTGCTTTGTTTGTGGCTTTACTACTCTCTGGAACATCAAAGATAGACAGCGATAACTAGGATGATAGAAAAATTATACGCAATCATCTTAGGACTATTGGATATCTTTTAATTAACTGTCGTCTTGGGCAAGGAATTACTTATTTGGATTTCCGTGGCGTTTACATGATACTATCGTATGTTAGTTGATAAGATATGTGTATATGGGCCAAAATAATACGCTAATTTTTTTATAAGGGAAGCTGTCTACGATTCGGCACCCCAAGGATCATAAATCAAAATCAAAACCGTCAGTACAGGAACGAGTTATGTATTATTTTTTTGAATACTTAATATTCAGTCCTTCTAAAATTTAATGTTGAGCAACGTTGGAGTGATACAGGACATTAGTATTGCCAAAATTCGTCATCCAAAGAATCAATTTCGCATGAATTTAGATAATCTGAGTGATCTTGGTGAATCGATTAGACAACATGGTTTACTTCAGCCAATAGTAATCAGACCTATAAAACATGTTTATGAAGTTGTTGCGGGAAATCGCAGATTCGCTGCAACAAAACTCATTAGATTGAGAAAAATTTCCTGTCATGTGATAGACCTATCGGATAGAGAAGCATACGAAGTTGCCCTTGTAGAAAATGTTCAGCAAAAAACCATGAACCCTATCGAAGATGCAATCGCATTTAGCCGATATGTTGAAAGTTATGGCTGGGGCGGAGTAACTGACCTTTCCAAACGTATTGGAAGAAGTCAAGAATTTGTGACTAGAAGGATACAGCTTCTCAAGTTGCCCCAAAAAATTCAAGACGAAATTATGCGCCGGCGCATAAGTCCTAGCGTAGCCTTGGAGATGCTCCAATTAGAGAAGGATGCGATAGAGGAATTTGGCGATTTTGTGATCAAGAATCCTCTGACCCGAAATGAGATTAGACGTATCGTCAATGTGTCAAAGACAAAGTCTGAAGGTGACAACGGTCAACTCTTTCTGGAAGACGCGGGTAATAGCACTAGAGCAAAAATTGCGAATGAAGAGGAAATCCATTTACTAGATAGGGCACTTAGGAAATCAATCGCTGTGATGAAGTCTACTCTATTAAATTTTGATGATATAGTCAACAATGTACACGACGACTGGATTTTGAAGGAATTACTTATGCAATACAGACTCATAATACATGGAGACATTGACACATTTCTCAAATTACGTAAGCGGTTAATTTCAAAAATTCCTAAGGGGTACTTTAACTTACCTAGTGATGGCGACAACCATATCAAATCGATAGATCGAAATGACGGTGAGAAAGAGTCGCCTCTTCATTTATGGGCTACAAAAGGAATCTGGCAATAAAGTAACAATTCACACTCACTTGTAAGGGGTTCATTATAAAGATAAGTAGTTCCTTCTGCATCTGATTATCGAATGCTGTTCCCTGTAACTCCTAACGATATAGTTGCCTCACTATCTATGCTTGCAGATGTAATAGGTGAAGGTCTAGTTGGAATAGGTTTAGGTTGGGCAGCTCGACCTACCGGAATTGGATTTATAATTGGTTTTGTCTTATTATTGGGCTTTAGATCTGTAGCGCCAGTTTCATTCGAAGTTGAAAGTCTAACGATCGTATCAAGAATAGCCAAGAAGCAATGGCATATAATGATATATGCTGTCATGCTTGCTGGAATTATAGGTGCAATACTAGGGGCAATAGGTGCTTATAGTAACATTGTGGGGTTCATCGGTCCAGCTATACAATTTGGAATGATGACAGGAGTTGGAATAATTCTTTCTATAGTCGCAATTGATCTGATCAAGGAGAATAAAATTATAGGTATTGTATCAGCTGGAAGTGCGTTCATAATATTTTTTGCAACTCAATCCGATCCCTCGGCACTCATATATGCTCTAGCAGGGAGTGTAGTTATCAGTGTCATAGTCGGGAGATTCAGAAAATTTGAGCCTATTCTTCCAGATGCAAGAAGAGAAAAAATAAGACTCATTTTACCTTGGAGACAATTGAGTTTACTCTTTAGAGGATATCAAACACATGAAGAGGAAATTCCTGGTGCAGGTGATCAAAAGACCATGGTAATTAAAAAGCTGGGCCGCACTGATAAGCTTTTGATTGTCAGGGCAGCGCTTTCATTATTGGCATTGAGAATTGGTACAAGTATAGCATATCCATCAATTGATGCTGACTTGGCACATGTTTCCACTACAACAGGATCTGGAGTAAGTATCTTTGATTCTACAAATATCATGGCTGGTGTGTCTGGCTTTGTCAGTGCATTTTTTGGAGGAGCTCCGATTGAACCTATCATATCAGGGTACTGCTGCTGCGCCAAACCCAGTTATTTCAGCAGCAATAATGATGGCTCTCGCTGCTGTGATATTGTTATTGGGACTAATAGGAAGAGCGGCAAAGTACATACCAATACAAGCAGTAACAGGATTTCTGCTTGTATTAGGTGCCCTAATAATATTTCCGAGCAATGCTCCTGAAGCAATGAATGCCGACCCTCTTGTAGGTGGTGTTACAGCAGTCGTGACAGGTGCTACGATGGATCCATTTATCGGAATGATCGCGGGTTTGTTAGTAAAAGGTTTGATTGCTCTCTTCCCAACACCCATTGGTGCATCATAATGCTTTGAGAGTTAATCATCCTAGAGCTAGATTCTAGAAAAATAACAAACTAATTTATAAAAACATTCCTTTCTTTTTATATGAAAATATCTAATTATTACTAGTGACAGTAGTTAAGTCATGATGAAGAATAAAGACATCCTTGATCTAAAAGGAGGCACTCTCGCTCTATGACCGAAATAACAAATGGAACAGCAAAGAAAGACACTAGTATTCTGGGCAAAAGTCCAGTATTGTTAGTTATTGATGTACAACATGACTTTATGGATAGTCATGGCGCTGTGCCTTGTCCTGCAACTTCGGTTTCGGGTCCTAAGGAAGTAATTCAAAATGTTCATAGATTAGTCAATGCCGCGAAAATTTCTAAGATTCCTACGATATTTACACGAGAGGTACATAGACCCTCTATGATTGATATGGGCAGAGAGCTTGATGGTAACGAACCTCGGCACTGTATTGACGGAACTAAAGGTCCTGTAACAATGGAAGAATTAGGTGCAGACAAGTTAGAAGAAAATCAATATTTAGTCCCAAAACGAAGATACAGTGCGTTCATAGGAACAGACTTGATCTTTTTGTTGAATGCTTTTAAAGCAGACACTTTGATCTTGACTGGTGCTGCTACGAACGTATGTGTTCATTACACGGGTGCTGATGCACATCAATATGATTATAGAATAAAGGTTGTTGAAGAAGCAACTGCTGGTACATCTCCGGAGGCGCACAAAGCTGCGTTAGAAGCTCTTGAGTATTTGCAGAATGGAGCCTTGGTTCATATGAGTGAAGTAGTAGAAGCTATGAAGGCTTTTGTGCCTCCCAATTGATGGTGGATGCTCAAACCAATATATTTTGACTTATGGACAGCTTTACGGAACTGGAAATAATCCGAATGGACAGATGTCTATGAATGAAGAGGCTCAGTTTCAAGATAATCTGAAAAAAGCCATTATCCAACAGGCTCTCTAACCAGCCAGCAAAGGTATTGAGTGTAACTATCGCTTAATTAGTAATTATTTAAATGGTCGTTAAGATTGAGAGGGAATAGATATACCTGGCATTATTGGTTACGTTGAATAGATAGCGGAAAATGAAGTGTTCATAAAGAATGACTGGGCCATTTGTGAATCATTTTTGACACGATTAAAGGAACTGTGGCTGTGATTGAAATGACATTACAAAAAAGTTGTTATTCATGAATGGCCATCTTTCAGGACGATCTATTTTGAGCAGGCTTTTATTTGCCTTTAATCTCAACTTATCTTGGAGTTGGTAATGTCACAGGAAACTGCTCTAGACTTTTTACGAAGATTTCTTCAACATTGCAGAGAGTTAGTTGTAAACTATCCTCCAAATAATCTTCCTCGATGGTTACGGACGTCGAATGTAAGGTACGGACACATAAATGAAACTCTAATAGCGATAAACCATACCTGCATATGTCAATTTAGCACCAAAACTCTTATTTGCCCTAGAAATGAAAAGCCACGAATTTGGATTGGCACCTGAAGGATGCTCTGATATCCACTCTTTTAGATAAGGTAGACAATCTATGAGTGGCACAGTTCGTGGCCCTGTTTTTCCTTCCGTTATAAACAGTTCAGCATATTGTATACCATTATCAGTAAGAGTGAATTTTATGTCCTTAATCTTAATATTGAGAATTTCGTGTGGTCTTGCACTCGCATCATTGACCATCGCATGGTAACATCTGTCTCTTGCATTAGGACAGTATTTGAGAAACGTTGCATGATCTGTTTCTTCCCACATATCTGAGTACTTATATAGTGTTTTTTCTTTCCGAGGTAACCTCTTTATTCCTAGCATACATAGTGGGGTTATTCTTTTTCTTTGATCAGTCTCATTGGAATTGTGTAACCATTTGAAGAATTTCAGAAGTATCATTTGTCTACCATTATACGAGCCAATCCATCTTTGGCTAGGGTCTTGGGAAACCGATTTACGTAGTGAATTTAGATATTTTAATATGTCCTGCTTTGTCATAATTTTGAAGAGTTTCCCGGAATGAAAAGTAGATAGCCAAACAAGCACCTTTATTTTTCCCTCTTTCGTTGATTGTTTAATATTGATCTCTGTTTGCTCTGAAATTATATAATCACACAAGTCGCTTGCATTTTCTGGACTGCTTATAGCCAATTTTTCGACTACTTTCCTAAAATAAGGCTTGGAGACGTTTTGTGTAATAATATTGATTTTCTGTCCTAGTTCAAATTGTAATGTACTGGGATCTATGTCATTCAAGGTCGCCTTTGGGATTTGTAATAATTCAAGTGTCAATAGCTTATTCCGGCCGGCTGATTGGCTTTCAAGCTTATTAAGGCTATTGCAAGAACCCCCAAGAAAAGCGCGGGGAGTGGGATTTGAACCCACGAGTTCTTGCGAACATGGGATTAGCAATCCCACGCCCTACCAGGCTAGGCGACCCCCGCCCGCTAAGTAAAAGTTCTTGAGCATTATATTAATTGTAGGCAGACTGAGGACAGTATTTGATTTGGGTGCAAATTGGGTATTTTCTTAAATAGGATTTTCACGAGGAAAAACTATGTCCGAAAAGATTCAAAGACTGAAATTCAGAAAATTTTCATTAAACTCTAGATCAGCAATTATAGGTCTCATTGGCTCAATGGCTATCATGATGACAGTTAGTTTTGTAGCATTATTATCTCTTATAAAGTAAAATATAAACAATGACTACACTAGCTTTCATTATTTTCTTAATCTTGATTTTTGCATCAAATATTCATTAGTCATAGTCTCAAGTCGAAAATTGCATCTCAATTCATGTAACTTATCCTTCCCAAGTCTAAGACGCTGAATATCGTATGAGGGTTTCTTTTAATCAGCAACATAATACATTGTCTGCCAGCACATTCTAGATTGTCGTTAATGGAAGGAAGTTCGATTAAGGATCTAAATTTACAGTTGTAAAGCCCTAGTATTATATCTCTGTCTATCTGTACTATAATGGATGGCAAAAGATCCAGTCTGTGGAATGTTTGTCGAAGAAAGGCAAGACTCCATCAGACACACGGTCGACGGAAAGGAATATTTTTTCTGTAGTAATCAATGTTCAAATGAGTTCATAGAACCTGAAAAGGAACTGAAAAAGCTGAAGATACATGTAGCAGTAAGCATCGCACTGACGATTCCAATAATATTCCTTAGTTTACCTCACATGTTTCCAGGCCAGTTTGGTAATCTTCTACCGATGGATATGATGCACATCAGCAGCTACATAATGCTGGCTTTAGCTACCCCAGTGCAATTTTGGGTTGGATGGAGATTCTATAGGGGATTATGGGACGGCATAAAAGCAAAAGCTTCAAACATGGATACACTTATCGCAATAGGAACATCAGCTGCATATTTGTATAGCGCAATTGTGACTCTCATTCCTGACTTCTTCCCCTTCAAATCTGTATATTTTGAAACAGCTGCTGTGATAATCACCTTGATTCTTGTAGGAAGGTTACTAGAAACAAAAACAAAAGAAAAAGCCTCCAGTGCAGTAAGAAAACTACTTGACCTACAACCACGCATGGCGAAAGTATTGCGTCCAGTAGAAGGAACAGAAGAAGGAACAGAAGAAGTCGAAATACCAGTAGAACAGATTCAAGTAGGAGACATACTAGTCATAAGACCTGGTGAGAGAATACCTACAGATGGGGTAATCATAGAGGGTTTCTCATCAATTGACGAATCAGCAATAACTGGAGAGAGTATTCCAGTAGACAAGTCCAAAGGAGAAGAGGTCATAGGTGCTACGATTAACAAAAGTGGATTGCTAAAGGTAAAAGCTACAAAGGTTGGCCAAGATACAGTGTTATCACAGATAATAACACTCGTAGAAGAGGCACGAACAGGTAAGGCCCAAATGCAAAAGTTGGTTGACCAAGTTGCCAAATATTTTGTTCCTGCAATAGTAATCACTGCAGTAGGAGTTGGCCTTGGATGGTTCTTCATAGGGAGTATAGGATTTACATTCAGTCTGCTTGCTTTTGTATCAGTTATGATTATAGCATGTCCGTGCGCTCTTGGAATTGCTACGCCGGCGGCACTAATGATGGGTACTGGAAAGGCTGCTGAAAACGGCATTTTATTTAAAGGCGGAGAGTATTTGGAAATAGCCAGCAAAGTAAACACGATTGTATTTGACAAGACCGGCACACTCACGGAAGGAAGACCGTCTGTTATTGACATTGTAGATCTATTGACAATTGGAGAAAAGGAACTACTTAGATTATCTTCGATTGCCGAATCAGGATCAGAACATCCACTTGGACAGGCGATAGTAAGAAAAGCGAAGGAAGAAGGAATGGCAATTATTGCAAATACAGACTCATTTGAAGCAATATCTGGCCTTGGGCTTCGGGCTATTTATGAAGGACGTACAATTTTGGTTGGAACTAGAAAACTGATGGAACAAGCTAATATGCCTGTGCCTGAAAATGTAGATTCCAAATTAAAGGAATTCGAAAATCAGGGCAAGACAGCTGTCTTGATTTCAATTGACGGGAATCTATCGGGAATAATAACACTTGCAGATACCATAAAAGAGAATGCAAGAGAAGCCGTCGAGACACTCAAGTCAATGGGTAAAGAGGTAATTATGCTTACGGGAGATAATGAAAGGACTGCTAATTATATTGCTTCAAGACTTGGAATTGAAAGGGTAATAGCCCAAGTGTTACCTCAACAAAAAGAAGAGGTAATTTCCAACCTCAAATCTAAAGAAGGAAAGATAGTGGCAATGGTAGGAGATGGAATAAACGATGCACCGGCATTAGCCACGGCTGACTTGGGAATTGCAATAGGTTCAGGAACGGATGTTGCAAAAGAAACAGGTGGTATCATATTAATAAAGGGCGATGTAAGGGACGTTGTCATAGCACTTGATCTAGGAACTAAAACAGTTTCTAAAATAAAACAAAATCTCTTCTGGGCGTTTGCATACAATACTGGATTGATACCAATAGCAGGAGGTATCCTAGTACCATTTCTTGGAGTAGGAATATTTGGATGGCTGCCAATGTTAGCTGGAGTCGCAATGGCCTTGAGCTCGCTAACAGTTGTAGGAAATTCACTGTTGTTGGGAAGATACAAACCAAAGTTCCTAGTCAGAAAAGCCAATCATGAACAAAGCGCTCTTCTTAGAAACAATAATGAAAAGGAGGCTTATGTGCTCACAAAAATGACTTTTCTATGAGCGCAACCTACGAAAGGTGTAGTATAATGGTACCATTTTTCTAATCTCTAAAACAAAGTAACATAACGAATACTAAAAAGGTAAATACAAGATTATACATATAATAATAGCCGAAATGTCTGATTCCAACCCTGCATCTAATTTGGCCGATGATTATGTATGTAAAATATGTGGACTTGGTTTCTCAACGCCACAAGCTCTTGCAGCACATATAGATTCCGAACATCCAGAGGCAGAACAACCTGAGGTATTCTAAGATATTCCATGGTAAAACTAGAGTAAAGTCAAGGTTTGAAAGTGTAACACTAGTAAGTTGAGGTAGAGGTGTTTTTGTTTATCTTTCTTTCTCAAGTTACAGGGATGACTGACTAACGCCCATAAAAGAAAAAGAAATATTCGCCAAGTCCGATAAGAGCAACTATTGCAATAATAGTAATTACTCCTCTTAATGTCAAGAACTAGAATTAATTATGTTCTGGTTTATTAAAGTATAGGTACTGGATCGATCCCTGGGTTTTTGATGATTGAGCTATTTTGCGGCCTTAAAGGAATCAATCATTTTCTGTATTGTTGGTAAATAGGAATCAAACTTGTTCTCTTGGGCCCTATATTGAAAAATATAGATGCTGTTATTTTCTGTCGCTCCAGATTCAAAGACCTTAATTGTTCCGTTGCCAGGATTAAAAGTGTATATCAAGTTTTGAGCTGGATTTCCATGAAAGGTCAATCCCTTTGATTCTATGAGTTTAAAGTTTGGTAACGATGAATTGTAGACTTGCAGTACCTCAGCTGCCAATTTATCTATTGACTCGTTTCCATGAGGTCCTTTGGATACGAGTAATCCTTCTCTGAACGTGTCAGAATCATTTTCTTGTGGGGAGAAAAATCCCAAACCGAATTGATCTATTACACTCCATCCTTTTGGATAATCTATCTTTATTCCCCGTGTAGAGTTTTCGTACGTAACAAACTGATCCTCAGTTATTTGACTTTTATTCGAGGTGACATTATCTGCTCCAAATGCTGATAGAGAATATAGTGGTACGGATAGCATAAAAACAACTACTACTGCAAATGATACGAAATTGTTCATTTACCGAAAGATAATTTTTTGTATATATAAGTTAAGCTTATTAAAAGACCTTTTTGCTTGTAGGTTCTTTTCTTGAAACCGGAATTCTGGTTGACATTATACAAACTTTATAGCTTCTGTTCTGACAATACCATTGGTAACAAGGTTTTTGTTTGTGGGGATGTGTTACTTTGTTTTGTGAGGACGTGCTTACTCTATAATTAACTTGTAATGGTCGAAAATATCATCATTACTTGTATCAACAGATATTTGAAAGGGAGATTGGAGCGTTCGAAGTAATTCTTCTCTTACGTCTAACGAATCTATTATCGAGGATAGTGTAGAGTTATTGTAGCCAATTAATCCATTATTCGCATCAAAGGCTTGTACGAATACATCCACATTATCAATACTTTTGTTGGACGGATTTTGCAAAATACCTAAGATAGTTTGTGTTGTGGTATTTTCGTCATCATTGGGGGGACTCAAAATTGTTGTATTAGAAACTACGAAATCTCCAGTATTGTTTCCGTTTGTTTGAGCAAATATCGCTATTGGCAGGGGTGACACAGCCAACAGCCAAATTAGAGGTGAGAGAATGATGACTAACCCTACAATTCCATACAATGAAATACTGTCTGTTTTGCTAGTCTTTAAATTTTCTGTAGACGGCCTGTGTTTTCACAAATTCATTTCAACCAATAAATTGTCCTGAACAGGGAATTTTCTTGTTGTCGGACTGAATTTTTTTGTACTTGACCTGTTAGTCATTCTTTGCAATGACAATATTTGGCTCCCGCCTGTCAGAATTAGGCGAAAAATACTGACTTTGCACAAGAAATCTCAACAATGAGGTGATTAATAATCCAGTATTAGTTAATAGATTATAAAATAGTTATTCCCTCTTATACTGTCTTTGAACCTCAAAGAGTCGAATGAGATCTTCCGCCGAGCTATAGTAAAAACATACTTTGAGGTGGAATTAATGAATATGGATTATCATAAATCCTTTGTTAAGCATCCTTTGAGTAATAATGATGGTTTAACTGTTGAAGATGTTTTGCATCTATTTTTTGATATAATTACTGGCAACGATTATCCTGATGGTGATGAGTGGTTTGGAGTCGAATATCTTTTTCCGCATAATATCAAATTGCCAGATAACCTTGTTGGAGCTGAATATTTTACAACAATTTATGTTGCAGAAACAAAGCATTATTGGAGACACAGAGAGTTGGTTCGATTTAAGTATGGTAAGTCAAAGAAACTTTCTGAATCACTGGAGTTCATAAATAAGAAATATAGGGAATTAAGCAAAGCGCTTTATGATTCTTCAGTCATGGATCAAATTACAAAGTAAAATTCCAAAACTGTTGAGTGAATAATAATTATAATAATTGTTACATACATAGTTTTATCTCATTACATATTTCAAATAATAAATCATCATATTGACCTTGTGTCTGAAAAGATATATCGTTACCATTGATTGATTGATAGGTCAATAAAT
>CAVSLF010000004.1:0-98013 GCA_963728595.1 uncultured Nitrososphaeraceae archaeon | reverse complement strand
TTTGAGATATTTAGGTGGAACTAGATCTTCAAATAAAGAAAACAAAGTAGCTCATATCGATAATAATTTCAGAAAAAAGCAAGAATATATCCCAGGTTTTCCCCCTTCTGGAATAAAACAAATACAAATGTTTCCAGATAACGAAAAACTGGATAGAGAAAAATTTTGCGTACTGAATGGGGATGCTTCCAATCTTAGACCAATTGCAAATATTCAGGACAGTAATGGTAACATCATCAATCAATGGACTGTGGATGGTAACAAGATCAGACTAACATTGTTCAATGGCATAACGTTGCTGAAGAAATGGGAAGAGAATGAAATCATATCAAGAACAACTGGATTTAAAGAATTAGAGCAAAGAGGAAGTTGGGTTGATCCAAAGACGGACTTTTTGAATGTTATTTGGGGAATGTATATTCAGAGAAAGGAAGGAACAAAAAATGGGTTTTCCTATTTTAGCAGAAGTCTGCGCCACAATAAGGAGATTCATGATGGAATGGGCGGAACTGCATACAAAGGTAATTTGGACATTGAAGGTTCGTTGAGTGTGAAGAAAGAAATATGGCACACGGGGGGATATCAGTTCTCTAAAAAATATCAGGCAACAAAAGGTAACATCTATGATAAACGAATAGGATATGCTGTAGGGCTGTACAACTTTGTCTACGATGATCAAAGGCGTGGAGTTTGTATTATGCAGTTTTTAGATGAAATGTGTGACGGATCATGGGAACTGAAGTATTTAAGATGCGACAAGGAAGATATGGGGTGGGGTAAAATAGGTGAGGGAGGAGGAGAAAAATTTGGAGGTAAATACGACCAGTTGATTTCGTAGGGGCAGTCCAAAGGTTACATTCAGGTGGGACAATTCTGTGACATGGTTTGATAGCCCCTTTGCGTATGAATTTGATGTGACAAATGAAATGACTAGTACTGCCAAAAAAGCTGCTCTTATTGAGCCAAGATAAAAAAACCCGTCTGACAGTTGCAAACTATCATTCGTACTATAATGGTTTCTTGAAGTAAATCTTCATTCGTCAAATCAATTCCAGTTTTCAAGAATTACTGGAAGACCTCCTTTCATCTTCATTCTTCCAATATTTTTATAATGTACTGAACAAAGGTACTTTACTTCACAAAAAGTCCTGAATTTACCTCCTTCTTCCTTAAATGATACTTTTAGTCTAACAGTAGAAGGACTCTTACAACCAGAAACGAAGCAAGGATAATGATAATAGCTCAACTCCCGTTTTACACCACTTGTTACTTAATTATTTTTCTTGTCAACATGCGACTAAACACCAACTTGCGGTGGGGACGTTATAGATTACCCTTTGGTATCTCAATCAGCACCCCAATATTGTTTCAGCATTACTAAAATATTAATTAATATTACTATTGTTTGGTCACTAATGGTTTATTCAGGCGGATCTCTTTCTTCAGAAGTTTTTTGTCGATTTCACTGCAAAGCCATTCTTGTTGAAGCTTTATTTTTGTGGGTAAGAAAACTTCGGCTTGTATGACTCCATTGTATGACTCAATAGTTTCGAGGATTTTATCTGCAGTGAAAACGTCTTTGCTAAGGAATAGTACAGTTATTGTGTCTTGAGGCAATGTTGGAGGAAGCAACAAGAAGTATTCTTGAAAATCAGAATAAATTTTGGCCAGAATTTTTTGGTACGACCCTTCCCTAATATTCACGGTGATACCAAATAGGATGTATCCCCGCAGAGATGAAGGATTCAAGAGTATACTGAATTTTAGAGTGTGATCATTTTGCATTATGTGAAGTCTTCGTGTGATTGTTTTCGTTGAAATCGCAAGCTTTGAGGCGATTTCTGAGCTTTCTAGTCGGGGATTCGAAATGAGACATTTGACTAGAGCCAGGTCTGTGGTAGATAGTCGTGCGTCAGTCTTGTAGGAGTTTGTGATGAGCATAGTCTCCACTATTGCTGGTTTGAGTGCATCAGCGAGATATTGGATCTTGTGCTCCGAGTCTTCTTGAATTATTAACTTGAATGCCGACACGCCACCTAGAGATTCAACTTCTAGCATTATTTCTCCTAGTAGTCTAAGGTTATCAAGGACGTTTTGTTTATCCCGACGCTTCCTTACGATAATGAAACATTCTTTTCCATATCCTAAGACGGAAGGCGAGATTATTACCATAAACTTCTCTATTACGCCCGTGGAAATCATATTGTCGATTCTCGTTTTGACGCTTTTTGAACTAAGACCGATCTCAAGTCCAACACTTCTGTGTGACCTTCTTCCTTCATTACTCAGTATTTGAAGGATTTTTATATCATGAGGGTCTAGTACGCCTTTATGCAACTGATCGTATTAAATAAATACCATAATATAAACAAATATGTCCTTTATAGCACCTAACGCCAATGGAAGAGTTATATGTAAGACATTTGCTTCGATACAGGGGTATATTCTATGAATGTTAAGAAGCATGAGCATGCATTAGTCAACCAACCAATGAACCGTCGACTCGTTCTTGTTGGTTCTGCAACATTCTTGTCATTTCTCCTGTTATTTAATACACATTTTTTTAATTCGGGTGCCATGGCACAGAGACTTAATTCGCGTACAAACGAAACTCAAGATCTTGGCCTCAATTCAACAAGCCTGTCTGCGGGGGCTAGTCAAATTTCAACCAAACTAGGGTCGTCGGGAGATGATCTAATTACTGGGACTGACATCAATGATCTAATCCTGGGACTTCAAGGTTCGGATTCTATTAGAGGCGAAGGAGGCGCCGACGTAATTCAAGGAGACGAGGATCCTGACAAGTTATACGGAGGAGATGATAACGATATAATTCAAGGTGGTCAAGGCAGTGATCTGATCTTTGGCGAGATGGGAGATGACATACTTACCGGTGGTCTTGACGATGACATGCTTTCTGGGAATAATGGAAATGATAAGTTATATGGTGGAGAAGGCGACGATGTTCTTCAGGGAGGACTTGGTGCAGACTATTTTGATTGTGGTGATGGTGTAGATATAGTTATAGATTCCAATGTGTCAGAAGGAGATGATAGCGCGGGTAATTGCGAGGAGTTACTTAATAATATAGTCCTTCCTTCTGAAACACGTCAGCTGGATATAACGGGTTGAATGTCATGATTGAAAATGAGAGTCAAAACAAAAGCCAGATAGCACTAAAAGTAAGTAATATTTCAAAGGTATTTGTTTCAAAGGTCGAAAAACTAGTAGCCTTAAGACACATCAGCTTTGTGGTAAAGAAGGGAGAGTTTGTATCAATAGTTGGCCCATCAGGAAGTGGCAAATCTACTCTTCTTAATATTATTGGTGCATTAGATAGACCTACAAATGGAACAGTCTCAATAGGGGGAGTAAATATATCGTCATTAAAAGATAACGAGATTGCCTACATGCGTAACAGGCTTATTGGTTTCATATTTCAATCTTACAATTTAGTTCATAGAATGAGTGTCCAGAAAAATGTAGAGCTTCCTGCTATGGTCTCAGGGATTAGTAGATCCGATCGAAATCGAAAGTCGCTTGCCTTACTGCAAGCGCTAGGAATTAAAGATAAAGCTAAGTTAAAAGCTTCTAATCTAAGTGGTGGACAACAACAAAGGGTGGCTATAGCAAGAGCTCTAATGAATAATCCAACCCTAATACTTGCAGACGAACCTACCGGAAATCTTGACACAAAGACAGGAGCAGAAGTCTTTGATCTGCTCAAGAATCTTTCAAGAAAATATAGAAGGACAATTGTAATGGTTACTCACAATCCCGAGCTGGCAGGGCAGACTGATAGAATTATCTTCATAAAGGATGGAACTATCGAAAAGGAAGTTGTAAATTAGATGGCTGATAGAACTAATAGCCTCACTATATTTCTGGTGTTTGGATTCACAGTAAGTTTACTACTGAGTGCATGCCAGTTATTCAAGGATGGTAACGACACTAGTTATATAATTAATGCATTTGCACAAACAGATAATTCGCCTGGATTTCAAGACTCGTATTGGACAGATAACCTAAGTTCCATTCCGGGAGCCAGACAAACAAAGGTAGAAGTAGGACCTGGAGAGGGATCTTCGACTCTTGCCATAGTACTTGTGAATAAAGCCAGGCAGGATATTACTGGGGTAAAAGGAGTCTTGACTTTGCCTGATGGCTTTGAGGCAGCAGGAAATGCTTCAGGACAGACCCAGAACAATGTAGCGAATACTACAGGTAGTCAGTTTGCCGCTGCAAGCCTCAAATCCATAGTCAAGGCTGGCGATGTTTTTACATTATATTTTGACATTAATACACTTGACACCGCAAAGATTGGACAGTATTCAACCAATCTAAAACTGGTTTATTCCAAGATATTGGAAATAGGAAATATCGAGACAGATATACCAGTTCAATTCCGCCTACCTGGTAAAGTTATGCTGGACGCAAGAATTCTCTCCACAGAAACATTAATTCCTGGTACGATAAACAATGTTCCGATTTCGATAAGGAACATTGGCAGTACTAGTGCAAATAGTGTAACAGTTTCCCTTAATGGGATAAGTAGCGGAAACACAACATTATCAAATTCCTTGTCAGGCTCTTCTGAGCAGCCTACATCATCTGTTACCCTGGGCAGTACAACTTTCGACGTGGGTTCTATTCCATCGAACGGATCGAAGATAATAAATACTGTAGTCTATCCAAGCTTCGATGCAGGTGGAAAGGTACAGAATCTCAATCTCCAGATATCCTACGGTGATGCGTACGGAAATCCAAAACGAGTAAGTACACTTATTGGGCTGGTTGTCGCACCAAAGCCTCCTGAGTCTGTTATCAGTTTGAGTACTAATGACAATTTAAGTTTCGCCAGTAAGAGACCTGATATCAACGACACTATTAACAAAAACGGTGTTCAAAACTCTGTTATAATAACTGCCGGACAAATCCAAGATCTAGATTTTGTCTTATCCAATAATTCAAGCACTCCAGTCTCTAATCTGGTAATTACACTGAATTCACCTTCAGATTCAGTAAAAATAATAGGCAATTCAAAATGGACTTTGAATTCTTTGCGCGCACAAGGAGATCAAGCATTCACCACAAAAGTTTTTGCTGCTAAAAGTGCAGTTGGAAACCCTATTCTTTTCAATTTGGGATTAAACTATATTTTCAATGGCGATACGAAGACTGATTCGCTTGATCTTGGTGCTTATGTGACAGGTCAGTTCAAAATTAGGGGCTATGACTTTAACGTGACTACTATAGGGGATACTCCAAATCTTGTTGCCAATTTGCTGAATGAGGGCAATTCATTGGCAATGTTTACTACTGTAGAAATGATCAATGATGCGTCACAGCCCAAACACCTTGTCAATTCTTTGCCTCCACCGCAGTATTTGGGCGATTTGGACGAAAATTCACCTCTCCCAGTTAGCATTCCATTAAATATGTCAAATAAAGTAGAATCAGGAACATATCCTGTATCTCTCAGGGTAACATATAAAGACGATCTGCGAATAGAGCATTCTACCATCGTAAACGGAACTGTTCTTTTCCAGCAAAAAGCCCAAGCGGAAACCTCTTCTGGAGGGCTATTCGGATCTGATCAAAATACAACAACCATTTTACCTGGAGTGATAGCAGTAATAGCGATCATTGCTATCTGTGTTATGATATATTTGAGACGCAGAAGGAGAAGTAAACTCAAAATCCAATTAGAACAATCACAAGGCGATGACCTTGCACTAGACATGAATCCCTCTTTTGCAGATGACAAAAAGGAATCCCATGAAAAGAAAGAAGATCAATCGAGTCTACAAAAGTAGGAGTTTGCAAAAAAATGAACGTTCTTGAGATATTACAATTCTCATTTGAGGCTCTAATGAGTAGAAAGCTAAGATCCATACTGACTATTTTGATGGTGATGGCAGGAAGTAGTCTTCTGAATTCTGTAAACGGATTTGGAGCTGGATTCACAGATTTATTCAACAAGCAATTTAGCAATCTGGCCCCGAATGTTATGTTTGTTACTAGCTCACAATCTCAACAAAATGGAGGAGGACCAGGCTCCGCACCACCTCCCCCAGCAAAGATTGTACTGAATTCTGCTGTCATAAACAGGATAAAATCTCTCCCATTTGTTGACGATGTTATACCGACTTACCAGAGCGAAATAGATCTGCATTCAAGGGGAGATACCAGAACAATTCCCGTATTCTCCGTAGACCCTGCTAAACTAAAGGTGATATCACCAACATTAGAATATGAGGATGGCTCCACTATAAGGCCAAATGATCCGTCGGCGATTATTGTAGCACATGATGTTGCCATTCCACCAGGAAAAAACACCCCATTCATTACATTGGGCCAGACCATAAGGGCAACCTTTTCTTTTATTGATCCTGATACGGGAAAACAAACTGAGGACTCCAAGAATTTTGTCGTCACAGCCATTACAAAGCAGACTGGCAATCCTACTATTGACAATGCGGTCATTATCAATCTAAATAGTGGTAACATATTACTCCAAAAGTCTAATAAATATGACACACTTTTCACCGTTGTTAGATCAAACGAGTTTGTACCGCAGGTGGAAAAAGAAATAAGGGCTCTTTATGGTAACGACATAGGAATAACTACTTTAGAGGCACTATTGAAGACGGTCAGAGAATTTACTGGTGGGATAAATGCGTTTCTCCTAAGTATTGCTGTAATTTCTTTGATAGTAGGAGCTGTAGGAATAATTACGACATTGTATACTTCTGTAATAGAAAGAATACGTGAGATTGGTATCTCTTAAAGCGATAGGAACTGAGAGTAAAAATATCCTTTTCCTATTTCTAGTCGAAGCGCTGTTGATAGGCATCATAGGTGCTACTTTGGGATTGCTGGGCGGCGTTGGTGGTGGATATGTGCTGGGAAACTTAGGTCCCAGTAATGGGCCCCCATTGATTCCAGTTTACCTCGCTTCAGATATGGCCACGGTATGGATAATTTCTGTTGCTTTATCTGTTATGGCTGGTCTATTTCCTGCTTGGAAGGCTTCACGAACTTTGCCTATAGAAGCATTGAGACCACAATAGCAGACAAGAAAAATCAATAAATCAGATCTTAACCCAACTCACTGTGAGACATCATTGCTTTGTCAAATGCCTTCGGAACCGCACTGGTGATAACCATGATCCAGACTTGTGCGAAACCAATCTAATTTCATTCTACAGATTATTTTAAATTGAAATGCCAGAAAATGGTCAAACCAGGCTCTACATTTGATTTTGGGGGTTTTTGTGATTTAGATTTTACGGCTTGTAATCAACGTCTTGATGAATCAAGAATTGTCAATAAAAAAAATGTGAATAAAAATAAAAATGGTGGGGGGGAAATTTATCTAGTCTATCTTTCAGGAGGTAGTGTTATTAGATTCGGTAAGATTACTATCTTGTTCCGTCACAGGAGCACTTGCATTTTCACTTGTCATAGCACTATCTTGTGTAGACATTCCAACAGTGTCTGCCTCACCAGAACTTATTTGACCACGGATTGCACCATCAGGATACTTTTCTGTGTGTACATTTACATAGGCATTTCCGTCGCTCATGAGACTGACCAGGTCAGAAATTTCTTTGTCTTTGAGTGGACCTTGTCAGCTCGTTACTTGTTATATTTCCGGCAAATCCAATTTGCGGTGGACGATCATCTCCTTCCGCTGATTTCCCGTTTGATAGGGTGGCTACAATATCTCCATTTTCGCCTGTCGTTCCATTATGGATGTGAGCAGCATTTACCTCCTTGATTCCAGTAATGTTCACCCAGTAAGAGACTTGCGATTCGTTATCGTTGTTTTCAGTTACTTGGAATTTAGCAGTTCCAGTTGAGTTTGACTCGGTTGGAGGAACTTCGTCAGTACCGGAGAGTGTTGCAGAAAAGCTTTGTTCTTCCTGTGCTTGCACTTTCGCTAAGTTTAGAGCCATAGAGAGGGTGCTGACAGATAAGACAGCAACCAACACGGCAATTATAGCCAGTGTATTTTTTTGTGTCATTGAGGGAGCTTGGATCTTTCTCTATAAAAACCAATCCATATTGTTCCCGTCTACCGATTCGAAATCCGAAGTATTCTACTCGATAACTTAAGACATTAATGATCTTTGTTTGATTTAATAGACGACTCTAACAAGACAATTAAATGCAGAATCACTCATTACACGAATGGTCTAGCCTAATTCATTGCTGTTAAATCGCGAAATGTTACACATCATATTTAAATGCTCAAGTAACTTTGTTACCTACCGACTATAAACAAGGATTTGTTATTAGTGGTGCTATCGTAAAGTCTCAAATAATAGCTCCAGAAAGAGAGAACTCATTATTGCGATGAATGATGGGCCACGCTTGTAAGATTGAGCAACAGGCCCATCAGAGCAAATAATGCTAATATTTTTACTACAATAATCTTGAACAAAAAAATTACTGAATTGTTTGATCCGATGGATTAGCATGTTCCTCGATAGAATAACAATAGATTTAAGGTGGCTATTACCCTAGTTTGTTTGTTGAATAATGCGGAATATCCTAACTTGAAGAAGAGCATGAATAGAAGGATACGAAAATCTGAGTGGTCATAATAGGTGATTATTTTCCCCGAATTATGAGCACACAACAGCAAACGAAAAGATTGACTATTCAGGTCTGTTGACCACATCGAGGCCCTTGTGGAGGACGCACAAACTACTTAGATTTTATCTTTTTTAGAGGCGATCCATGAAGGCAATAAGACCGCCAAGATAGAAAAAAGGACGACGTACGAGCAAAAAGACGAAAACCTACCAACCAATACCAATCCAATCAAATCTATTAGCGTGCTCTCGAATAAAGCGCTCATAATCTCAATTGTTCAACTGTGATAAGTGCATTCGAATACCATCATAGTTGTGTATGAAAGTATACCAAAGCCTTTTATCCGCGATCGTTAGCTGAATATGCGTGTTATTCATTAGTGTAAACTGTATCCGGAAGATGACATAATATTGTAGCCTTTCCCACTCCACTGACGGGCTTCCTAGAAAATCATAAGATAGAAATTGCTACTGAATTCTTAATGTGTAACCGTTGTTTCTGGTGTGCGTGCTCCTATGGAGAAAACAACAAAATGATCGAGGCATGTCCTATCTGTAACACTCGTTTGGAATCCGTTCCGATTTTGGATAATGAACAGTTCAAGATAAGCCATAACCTGAAAGCCGGCTTTTCATTGGAGTTCCGAATGAAAATATAAGAGAAAGTGGAAAGTAAACATCCTAGGTTCAGAAACATCTCATTCGGCCATAGCAAGAACTTGTTAACGCAACTTGGAGCCAATAAATAACCTATGTGTTCGTTAATTCTTATAACAATCTATTGTCTTGATAAAAAAGACTTCTTTGGCAGCTTATACAAGAGAGCGATTAAGCAAGTATCCAAGAGACAAGAATAACAGGACACTAAATTTATCCCTATGACAGGCATTAGAACAAATAAAGAAGTTTGAAGTTGATCAGATTCAATCCTACTCTCATATACAAAAATAAATGAAACAAATTCTCTGTACAAGTCTGATAACCAGAAATATGTTTTTATGGTTTGCCACTGATCAAAATACTTCAGTATTTCTCAGACGCCGTATGTTCTTTTTCCAGTAAAATATATTGAAGTATAGCTTCTCTTTCCAAGTCGAAGTTCAAACGCGATCTTGTAAGATATTTTATCTCCTACAATAGGATTAGTTTCATCCTCGTAAATTCTTCTATAAGACAACGTTAATATAGAATGGAACCTGAAACTCAGAATGCCAATTTCCTGTCAGTTGATCATGAAAAAATAGCCATGTCTGAAGAGAAAAATCCATTAAAAAGGGGAAGATTTTATTTTATTTATGGCGAAGATCCTCAAAACTTTGTAGTAGAGGATAAGACCAAAAGAGGCCTTCCCGTATTGGAAAGTAATATCGACGAAAATGCGGGAATTAAAGCAGATAAGGGAAGATTTTATGATGCCAACGGTAGAGGACATGTCGTACCAATAAGATGGTACTTTCCCAAGGATAAATACACATTAGATCAAGTTTATAATTTTGCTGACAAGCTAGAAAATCGCTACCAGATTATTATGGATGATACCTGTCCAGATTACTAGCTATCAAACAATATTTATTTCAACAATTCCTGTTTAGAATATTCTTTGCAAAGATTATTAGTTATATCCGAAGGATTGTTCAATTCTAGTAATCTTAACATGGATAAGAGAAGTACAGAGACGGCATAGGCTGAGCGGTTGATAAAATTCTGAATGGTAGTGATTGTTAAATATGGTTAACTATCTCTCATTAGTCGCATGAGTCATGACAGGAAGGTTGCAGTTGTCACTGGCAGCTCAAGTGGAATAGGTTATGAGACTTCCATTGCCCTCGCACGAAGCGGCATTTTTACATATGCAACTATGAGGAATTTACAAAAGGCAACAAATCTTGAATCAATTAGAGATAAGGAAAAGCTTCCATTAAAGACTCTACAGTTAGACGTAACCGATGATGCTTCAGTCAATAATGCAATACAGACCATAATATCGGAATCCGGAAGGATAGATGTCTTGGTTAATAATGCTGGCTATGGGCTAGTAGGAGCATTCGAAGACCTATCTATGGATGAAATAAGGCGTCAATTTGAGACCAACTTCTTTGGAGTCATTAGAACAATGCAATCTGTACTTCCCATAATGAGGAAACAAAAATTTGGAATGCTTGTGAATATAAGTTCAGGTGCCGGTAGATTCGGTTATCCAAGCGGTTCGGCGTATGTTAGTACCAAATTTGCGATAGAAGGCCTTAGCGAATCTATCGCGTATGAATTGGATCGATTTGGAATTAAAGTAATTCTCGTGGAACCTGGTGTGATTAGGACTAACTTTGACAGTGGAATTGTCGTGGCGAAAAAATCTCGAGATGCTTCCTCGCCTTACTTTAATATGACGCAAAAAATGGATACTGTCTTTAGGCAATTACTTCACAATAGTTCTCCACCGTCTTTAGTAGCAGATGTGGTATCCCAAGCAGTTAAGAGTGAGAATCCTAATCTTAGATATTTGGCTGGAAAAGATGTTGAACAGTGGGTAGACCAGAAGAAGAAAATGTCTGACACTGAATTTTTTAATATGATGAAGCAGTCATTTCAATAACGCACGTTTGGGAGCTGAGATCCCAGGGAGGACGATATCTTGATGAACTATTACTTGACTTAAGAATGACTAGAAAGTCGTTAACTATCCCTTCGAGATTTACCTAACTTCTATTAGTTCCTCTTTGATTCCTTTAGCAATAAGTATCTCTTTGGCTGAATTCCTATGGTCACCCTGCAATATGATCAATCCCTTCTTGGATGTGCCTCCAGTCCCAAGTGTTGTTTTGAGTTCTCGGGCAATGTTAGCAATATCTGATCTATCGCCAAGACCCGTTACGACTGTAGTTGGTTTCTTGAACTTTCGGAATTCCTTCGAGATCACGACTTTAGTTATCTCTTTATCTAGTTCGTGCAAAAAGCCTTCAATCGAACCGTTATCATAATAATTTTCTGACACTACTATTGTACTATACTCTAATCTATTAAATGAAGGTTTCGTCAAGTGGCTATAAAGTGCTCTATAAAGGACAAGGTAATTTTACTTTGAAGATGGTAAGACAGGCTTTGGCGCGAATGTCCAAGAGGGAAAATAGAAAATTCCTAATGGTAGGGACGTTAGCAGGAAAGATTACTACAATTAAAAATGACGATTGTACTCGTTGTTGTTCAAATCCGGGGCACTTACCAATTTTCCTCATATAGAATACCAAAAACGACTTCTAAAATCATGTACTAATATCATAATTGTGATTCATTTTTCGGAGCACTTTGAAATTTATTTCACTTATAAAATTTATCTAGTATAAAGAAAGATTTGTTTGGGTGGGACCCCGGGGATAAATGTCTTAAGTTGGGCAAGATAGGAATTTAGAAATGCCGATTGTTTAGGCCTTTCCAAAGCGTCAACATAATTATTTGGCTGATTGATTGTTTTTTGTTATTAAGCACCGGCTAGTGCTTCATTATTTGCTGATCAAAACTTCATATTTTTAGTGCCGGGACCGCCGTTATGTTTCTCGTTAGTGACAATAGCAATCGTTTGCGATATCCCCCATGAATTGTTACCACTATAAGAGAAGTTAGAATGAATGTAATACAACAATTGAAGTCCGACGCTGAAATCACAATAATGACCAGTCTCCAAGAAATCCATATTAATTTTCGTTAGATTGGATGGTGGGAATAATTAGTCTAAATATATCCTTTCTTTCAAACATTATCTACTTCTGGATATTTATCTCGAATTTAGATACGTACCTGCAGCTTTAGAGATTCAATACAACAAATCCATCGAAACCCAGATAATCGCTATTTCCTCATTCTCGTTTGTGTCAGAACATATTAAGGTGAGATCGATGTCTGCTGCGTATCGCAAAATAGTAATCCCAGCCGTAGCGTTTGCTCCCCTGCTAGCCGTTTTCGACTATGCACCAGTTTCTTATCTTGCGAATAATGCACATGCGGAGACCGGAATAGGCAAAGACGTTTTTAAGGTAGTTGTTTCGGTATTTGGAGCGAACAAAGAGATAGGAGATATTTTAGCACTTGTTACTGTCAATGAAAATTCTAAAGCAAAATTATTTGACCTTCATTCGATGAGCCCTGTCGCTATCAACACCACTTCAACACAAAATGAAAACGTCGTCGAGTTCGTTGCCACATTTCCAAAAGTTGCCGTAAATCCGGGAGATGCTTACAGATCATGTGTCATTACGCCAAATACGATGGAGCAATATTGTGAAGAAGGGAGCAATTCCCCAGCAAAGAGGCCCGAATTTGTAGACATCTCATTAGATAAAGCGAAAAAATCTGATGCAGACAAGAAGATTAAGTTGAAAGACGCCTCTTAATCACAATATGACACCGTATGGTGTCCTTACCTCCTATTTTTGTTTCTTCACAGCACCACTCGTCTTCAGAATGCGAACTTACAAAGTAAACGTTTCTTTTTGTATTTCTTTAGCCGATATCTCCTTAATTACTTATTCAAGTCCAAATTTATTTTGTTTTAAAGTTCAAAGTGTCTATTAGACGCTCTCAGACAACCTGTTTCTGCAAATCTTGTAGAGCAGAACCGACAATCATATAGTCGTGATATTGACTTATTCTGCCTTGTTATCGGTATCCATGGTTTATTATGCTATTAATTGGTGTTTTTCCGAACGTCTTCTGTTAATAGGAGAGTTCCATATAAGTAATTGTAAATTCACAGTGAGCACTGTTTTGTGGAATCCATATTCGAGTCTATACAATAAGGAATCTTGCAGAGGCTGTGGAAGCATTTTGAAAGTAACTTCACTATGTAATGTATGTTTAGAGTATGTTTCATGGAAATGTGGTATATGCTATAACGTAGATGATGTTACTCACTCCCATACCTATTGAACAATATCCATACATTTTAGGCTCCGAAGCCACTAGGAATATTACACCTCTCTTCTTCCTCTAGCCTGAACATTTGCAATGATAGTCTAAAGGCGTCTAGTCAGGACTTGGTTCCTGCATAACTATTGAATTTCTTGACCAAATTTAAAAGTAAAGCGGAAATAAATTAGGCAAATGTTGAAGGTAGTTCGTCTACCTATCTGCCCCAGCTCTATTTGTTTGCAGAGAATTAATCCTTTTTCAACATTCCTTTATTTTAAAATGGCGTGAGAAATGGTTATCAAGAGCAATTCTACACTAGTAAATAATTACCGAAATTGGCTATGCTGAGTATTTTGGTATGGGAGAAGCAATTGGGATAATTGCTACGTTGTTCGTCATTCTATATTTTTCCAGAAAACAAATACAATAGTTATTTTCCTTTACGTATCTGTTTCATATGCGCCAGATTTTGAACGAGGAGTAATCAGGGAAATATGGGAAAATAACTTAGAAATGGAGAAATGGTTTGATCCAGCCTTCTAGCAATTTGTTGAGATGGAGTGAACTTCTATGACCAAGAACTAAATTGAAAGATAAATACAGTTTCCTCTAAAGTACTAATTCATAAAAAGGATGGCATGAATCTGAATGAAACAAGATCGAGTATATCAGAAGAAAAGGCAGATGATTGAAAAGTACATTAAGAAGCATAAAATTGTAGATTATTCCAGAATCTTAAATGAAGTAGATATAGGTTATGATACGTTGATGAAAATAATTTCTGAATTGCGCAATGAGGGGCGTTTGACGTAAGAGTTACAGATGTTTGTCCACTCACCAGTATTTGTGATGAGTCATGATAATAAATCACAAACACCCTATTCTGTGGCATCATTATGGAATGGTGATTAAACTAGTCGTTAGGTAATAATCGTCCATCCACCTAGTAGTGATTCACGAGGCTATTAACAGCTGGAATAGTCCTGCATCTCTCAATATTCGACCAGATGAATCAAACTGGTCAAATCTCAGGAAAGGTTTCTATAATGATAATTACAACCATGTCCTGTGGCAGGCGGCTGGCTATCCTGGGTGCGTGCAAATGATAACGAAATTATGGCTCTCCTTGAAGGTCAAGTTGACAATCTGGTGAAAGCGACATCGGTCTTGGCTGAGTCAATCAGCAACTATAGTACCCTAAAAGAAAAAAATTCTATACTAAAAGAGTTGGAACATGAAGGTGACCAGTTTACTCACAAGGTATTTACAACAATAGATAAAACATTCATCACACCTCTCGATAAAGAAGACATTTCAGAATTAACGAGTACCATTGATCAAGTGCTTGATGCCACGTACGGCACTTCTGATAGACTCGTACTCTTCAAGATCCAGGAACCCTCTCGTTACATGCAGGAGCTTGCTAATTTACTATTGACTGCCTCTCAGCAAATCTACAAGGCCGTTACTGAATTGCGTAAGGTAAAGCATCAGAATTTATTAGATTATTGTAAAGGGATTAGCAGCTGTGAACACGAGGGAGATAAAGTCTATCGCATCGCAATTGCTGAACTATTTGAGACACAAGATGCTGTAGAAATCATAAAATGCAAGGAAGTTTATGAAACGCTGGAGGGTGCACTAGATAGGACAAGAGATGTTGCCGATGTTATTGAAGATATTGCATTAAAATATCGTTGAGGTTTCAAATTGCAGAACATTGAAATCGCGGTGGCCATTTCAGCGGCACTCTTTTTTGATTTTGTTAACGGTTTTCATGATTCAGCAAACTCCATTGCTACCGTTGTTGGGACCAGAGTACTTAGGCCACTGTATGCAGTGGGTATCGCAGCCATTGCTAATTTTGCTGGACCTTTTATTTTCGGTACTGCAGTAGCAGCGACTGTCGGAAAAGGAATAATACAGCCCTCATTTTCTACGGTAGATGTAATATTTGCAGGATTAATTGGGGCTATAGTATGGGATCTGGTAACTTGGTATTTTGGTCTTCCATCGTCCAGCAGTCATGCTTTGATTGGAGGACTTATAGGTTCCGGCTTAGTAGCAGGAGGCACTTCAGCCTTAGTCGCCCCAGGGATTGAGAAGACTCTCACTTTTTTAGTTGTGTCACCTGCTTTGGGATTCGCATGTGCATTTGGAATTGCATTACTGGTAATGTACTTTTTCAGAAACCAGACATCTTCGCATGTTAACAAGCTTTTTGGCCGTCTTCAAATTTGTTCTTCAATCTTTTTCTCCCTTACTCACGGTGCAAACGACGGTCAAAAGACAATGGGAGTCATCACAGCACTGCTGATTGCAGGGGGATTCCTTGATTCTCAGTCTTTCATAGTTCCAATAGAAGTCATATTATCTGCGGCTTTGGCGATAGCGCTTGGCACATTCTTCGGAGGTTGGAGAATAGTCAAGACAATGGCCTTTAAATTAACAAGTCTACGGCCCTTTCAAGGCTTTTGTGCAGAAACGGGAGGCGGTGTTATACTCACATCGATGGCCTGGCTCGGCATTCCGGTTAGTACTACTCACGCGATTGCTGGAGCTATCATGGGCGTTGGCGCTACAAAAAGACTATCTGCTGTCAGGTGGGGAGTAGGTAAAAGAATTGTATATGCGTGGATTATTACTATACCTGCGAGTGCTGCTGTGGCCGCTCTTGTACTGATAATAACAAAAGCCATATTTTAGATCAATTAACTCTTGCGACTTCTACATTGATGCTGTCGCCTTTAGGCTTTTTTCAACTTAGCTTATAACAGAGTTGAATTACTGATAGGTCAATTGTGTTCCTTGTTTTTTCTCCGTTTAAAATCTAATTCTACACCTTTTTTCTTACTATAATCAAATGTAAATGATTCATCTGGTAATATGGGAAAACTAGATAACATTTCCGAGTTAGTACATTGAGGACATTTATCATATGCAGACATCTTGGTCTTGTCAAGCCACGTTACACACCAATGACACATATCGCAAAGGACAAAAACTGACTGTGGCTTATACATGGGTAGTGTTCACCCTTCGAAGTATTATTACCTATTGCTGATTTCCGATCCGGGTAAGCCAAAGGGTAGAGTTCCTCAGGAAGGCAGAGACGACTTAAGTATGTAACGACCTGCATGCGGGCAGGCACACAGGGCACACACAGCAATAGGAGTTTTACCTGAATTATTCTGTATGTGAATATGCATAAAAACCACGTCTTGATATTGATGCAATTAAATTTATAGCGATAATTTCATTTTGATACATAGTTATTGCGAGCGACAGATGAAAAAACAAGTTGGGATCATTCTATTTAATAGGCTAGCAAGTAAGTAGTATTGAGATTTATGGCATGCCGTCTGATATGGATAAATTGTTGTTTTTCTAACAAGTTCTTGGTCTAAAATTGAAGTCTATCGATTAATCAAAAGCTTACAGTTACTACTTTCTGGTTTCAGTCTAATGTCAATAAAAATATCAGCTTACATTAGATAATCTCAGACTCCTTGATTTTTAGCGTCAGATGAAAAAAATTTAGCATAATGCCTACGCTGTTCGCGCTTTTAATTATTGCTTCTTGTATAATTCCATAAATAAACCACAAAGATAGTCCGATGATTAAACAAATTATAAGCGGATTTGAAACACCATCTGCTTTTTTTCGTTCTGAGTGCTTCTGAATCTGAGGTATCGCGCTCAATATACAAAAATAGCAAACACCTGTACTAAAGATCAGACAATCATTTAATACCAAACTACCATTCATACTTCTGGAACTAGAGATTAGTAAACATCTTTAATGCTTATCCACTTATATGAATTAGTTTATGATAATCTTTACTAATTCTGAATCAAGTGTTCCGACGACATTTTCAAATATACCCGAACGAAGTTCAGATTAGATTGAATCAACATTTTATACGTTACTGTTAGCCAAAATAATAAACGGTTTTGTGATTGAAATCAAAGCTAGCAAGAAAAATAAGGTACTATGACATTTAGCACAAATAGAATAAATTGTTGAGACACTCAACTTTTTAGCTGCGACGTTGTAACCAAATAACAGCTCTGAAAAAGGACCCGCCTATTTAATTGGTAGACTAAATAGAATTGAGTCTAGATGAATAGTTGTGCGTATAAATTAATAGAAAAATCAATTGAAGTAATCGATCTTGCATATTAATTCTCATATATGTTGTTTAGATGATTAAATATTCCATTTTTCTTTAACCCATGGAATTGGTGGAAATGGTTGGATGGTTGATGGCAGGCTTTGTGCCTTCGTTACTCATCATGGAATCCTCCTACAGAATGGGCATAAGCAAAACGTTAAAACGAATGGGGCATTTGAAAGAAGTGAATTTTTTTACTAAATAACATCCCATTTTCTATTTTTTACAAAGTCATTACTGTGTCAAAAGGCACCCTCAGATTAAGGGAATCAGAAAGATGTACTTTATAAAACACCTAGTCCATTAAAATCCATGGATCTACAATATGGACGTCATCTGTCCGATATACAAGCTCTGCCTATTGCAGACGGACTTAAGGACGTTTTAATTAATCAAGGTTTCACAATACGACGAATACTTCAAACAAAGCCAAATGATTTAGCAGCTATGCTCGGTATCGAAGAATACGTCGCTAAAATTATACTTAACGCCGCGGAAAGGCATAAGTTATAAGTGAAAACGCTCATGAAGTCCGCGCAGCGAGAAGATTTTTGAGAATACATGTATCAAATGTGGACGAAAGAATATTGAACACCCATCAACTGGAAGATTTGGGACCATAGTGTTGTTTGGTCATGAATGTGCCTGGAATCCGGATGACGAATTTAGACATTTTGTAACGGAAACTTTGAAGGGATCCGGATATGATCTACAGGATTTTGGATATGAAAGCTTAAAACCGGACTCATAAATTCTTCCTTTTTGAAATATTGATAGTAAGAGCTCAGGTACGAGTATTTTTTATCAACAGATGCGTCTATTCAACAAAGATTTATTTCTTAACTATTGTTTGTGGCTTAGGCGAAGCATCTTATGGCTCCCTTTCTGAAATTCAAATGTAACAGTTACAATTTTGTAATTTATTGTGTGTATTCTTTCCAATATATCAAGTAATTTTGTCATATGTTCATAGGCTTGAAAACTTGACTTCTGAATAGGATAGATTCTAACCTCCCTACAACTTACCCTGACTAACTCTACCAGTGAGGACAAAATAAAGTACTATATGTGAAAATAAAGTGTCCACTCAACCCCAAATCAAAAGTCTTATCGCCAAAAGGCAGTCGTGGCAACATTCCCTTGATGTAGCGTTTTTCCTTAACACCATCAGCATAATCTGATATAAAGCGCCGTAAGGCTAATTTTCTCAATTCCTTTAATTTATCGACTGAGGAATAAAATTCCCAATTATAAAGGTCTGGCGTTTCTGATACTCTTTGTACTACATACTCAATATCTTTATCTCCTTGTTCATGCAAAATTCGCAGATCCTTATCAAATAATGGATCACAGCCAACTGCATTAATTCCATACTTGGCAGCTTCCGCTACGAAAGACGAAGCACCCGAAGGACAATCTAATATGGTGTTATACTTTTTTAATGAAGTAACGTCATCAAATCCAAACATCATCAGATATTCGGGCATAGTCCTACCATAGAATGCGACTCGATCTAATTCAAAGCGATGACTATTACTATTATCATCGTTATTAGACAATATCATGATAATCTTACTTTATCTTGCTGATAAATATCTGTGTCACTTCTGAAATGGAATTTTGTTCAACAGAGTTGTTTCATTACCCTGGGACTTTGAATATCAACTCAGACGCAGTAGTAACGAAAAGATCGAAAACTATGGAATCAGAATTCTCAGAGATTCTCTTCGTTCAGAATGACCTAAGGTCGATCAATGAATTTATGAACACTCAGTCGAACGAATTTTCAAATTTGTTGACCTCGACACTTGAGATATATTCTGATGTTACTTTCATGGAATGACAGTTACCCTCTGTTGGTTGTGTTTAATGAAGATTTTTTCGGCCACCTAATTCGAAGACGATTTTCTCGCGCCGTTCACTCATTCTTCTATCATGCACTAACATTATTGTCCATGGATGAAGGTCAGATACGGTCTATAATGAAACTAGGAACAGACATTCTATTCCCTAATCCCATTACAATTTCGCTCCATACAACTTGCCTAACTCCGTCAATTGCCTTTATCCTATCCATAAGATCAAGAATTTGACTATTGTCCTTGACTATGGCTTCTACCCTCAAATCAATCGTATGCTCCCCTATACTCTTTCCTACAAATATTACCTCCCTTAACCCCAAAATCTCCCTTGCAACATTATCGGTTTTTCCGCTAATAGTTGAAATAAAGAAGTCTACACGCCGCCAACCAAATTTTTCATGAGATAAGGTATATTCCTTCTCCAAGAATTCTTTCTCCAATCGCTTGCGCCTCCTCTGAATTGTAACCCTGGACACCTTTAATTTCTTAGATAGAAAAGTGGATGTTCTATATTCATTAGATGAGAGAATTTCTTTCAGTATCAGCCTGTCTGTCGTTGAAAGGTGGGGTTTAGTCTTCAAAGAAACCTTCTGCTTGGGTAGATGAACACTCACCTAGATGAGTCAATGCGGTATAAAGAACTTGTGACCAAAATGTTGCTGGTTGTGACTTCTCTAGCCATTAATTATGAACACATGGTTATTACGATATTTTGTTGATTGATATCGACTTTCTCTTAAGTGAGTTCTATTGTTACCTTCTGACAGGACCCTTAGTTCTAAAATATGCTATTAAGGCTAGATAGATTAGTTGTGACTATTACAGTTACATTGATCATTTCATCGGATAAATGATCGTGAGTACGAACTTGGGAATAATAGTAAGTAGAGCAGTAATAATTACCGCAGCGACGATAGCAGAAAAAAGGGGTAAAAAACGACACTTTAGGACAACTTGGATTTCTTAATACTAACTATAGTTAGCAGTTACTAAAGGGATAAGATTCTTTTGAATATTCGCTCTTGACGACCTTTGATTATCCTTTTGCTTCAAAAAGGAAAAAATTTAAGCTTAATCTAAGCTAACTTTAATATCGACATCTCCGAATAATGATGATGATATGAAGGGAATTCGTTGCCTTCTACTTTGCACAACCCTAGCGCTCATTACATCATCAGTAGGCGTATTCCAAGGTTTTGATTCTGTTATAAGATATGCAGCTGCTCAAGGACAAGTGCGTTGTACGGGCGGGAATTTGGTAAGTTCTCCCTCACAATGTCCTTCATCCGATCAATGTCCACCTCCACCATCTGGACAAGGTTCCGTAGTCCAATGCAGTCGAAAAGAGGCATCTGATTCTAACAGAGAACAACAAGAAAGTGAGTCAGTTACACCTACCACCAACGAAAGTAATTCTGTTTTCATTTTTACGGATAAACAGACTTATGAGAAGGGACAGATAGTAAAAATCACAGTCCAGAATAATAGTACCGAGCCCTTCAGAATCGACAACCCCAAGGCAGTAGTTATAAAGAATTTGCAATTCGGAGAAAAATATTCACCATCTTCATTATCAAAATCAAAAATATTACCACCAGGATCTTCCATGGAGTTTGAATGGAATCAACAGGATCGTGATGATAAACAAGTAAATTCGGGTAATTATAGTTCTTCAATATCAGTACGATCGTTAAAAGCTAATTCAACATTCGTTATATCATAGAACGACACGGAACAGAATTAATGGCAGAGAATAATGTTGAACGAAAGGGTGCCATGTTAGATTTACTCTTCCTGCGATAACATATTTCGATTCGTATCATAAAAGATGAATTGAGACCTGAACATTGCTATTATTTTGAAAACAACTTGGGACTGACGAATGATTCAAATAGAATGGTTTCTTCTTTTTGGAAGCATGATGATATCGCTAGTGATACAATTGATATGGATTGTTGAAAGTTATTTAGTCTAGTATCTTGATCACGTTAATAATCGTAAAATATAACACTTAGAATAATTAAGGAAGATAAGGTCAATTGCATAGTCACATTAGAATTGAGCAAAAAGGATCTCGAAAACATAGTGGAATCAGATGTCAGCATGTCAGACAAGCAGCAACGAACACTATTGGATACCTTCCATGAGACGATCATGCTAAACAGAAGTTAGATGACTATAAGGCATCAAGAGAAGAACTTCGAAAAATCTTGCAAGTATTGATTAGTTGATTAATTTGATCAAAATAATAAATTTTCATTTACAATAGGATCAGACAGCAATTTAACTAAACGACAACTAGAACTAGCAGTGGTCACTATGACTGCGGCTATTCCGCATAATAACAGCACCGCCACTCCCACTATTCCCACATAAGTTTTTGTATACTACACAGAGGCACAAAGACAAGATGGAAATGATCAAAATTTGATCGTAATTATTGATTGTTCATATGCTGAATTGCTTTTTTCAAATCATCAAGTGACATTACAGGGTGGAATTCGACGTTAGCACCCATTTCTTGGAACAGAGGTTCAGCAATAGTAGGGATCATGTCAACACTATCCATATTGACAACGAAAACAAGAACTCTGTTTCCATCTGCTTCAAAAAAGTAACTTGCTTCAGATTTGACCTTGTTGATATATTCTTCAAGGTTTTCGATGAACTTTGGATTTTTTACCATCTTGTTGCCTGCTTCAGTTGGAACTTTGGCGCGAACTATGAATCTCATAAAGACCTTTTATTGAGTGTAGCTATAAAAGCATTCATGACTTTGAAAATCAATTTCATACCAAATATCAATTGATACTAAATTCAGGAAAAATGTTCATAGAACTGAAGAGATCCTCTTGTATTGGTACTGCAGTAATGAAATAACATTTGTAATTAATAAACGATCGTAATTCTTCTTTTTACTTTCTTCTTCTATAAGGTTCGAGTTCTTGTTGAACATTCAGGATTTGACTCATTTCGTTATGCAATTCAAGAAATTTAAAGCCATATGGTGTCGTCTTATACACTTTATCGATTTTATCGTACTCTAAGAAACCGCGCTCGATCAGAATTTTCGAATATTCAAGCACCTGAGAATGAGTAAGATATGAACTAAACATTAACTTTGTCAGTTTCGCTCCATAGCCGGACCCTGCGGTGGTAAGTATGGAAGCATTAATCTCCTCTCTGTCACGTAATCTCATACATGAATATTAGTTCTCAACTTATAAGAAGATTTGGTTGAATTCGAGTCGTACGAATTACGCTGACAAGGTTCACTTATCTGAAGAAAGAAAGACATGTTTTTTTTTTTTATCTAAGAATGAAAGACATGCTAGAATGGTGGTGGAAGACTTACATCTGAGTATCTACTTGGCAATACTAAAGAGCATCATCATTATAGCATCTGTCTATTGAATTACGAAACGTATTCTTGTCATGCCTAAGGGTAAAAACCGAAAATAATTTCCTAGGGATATTCTTGGGGAAAGTTAGCCAAGAGAATCGAGGTATTCACCTCCCCTAGATCACAGGGACATGAGTCTGGAGAATCTTTGAAAGAATACGAAGTTACTGTCTCCTCTATTCATGAAGAAAATACATCCAATTTTTTTAGCCGTATCGAGTGATTTTAAACCAAGTTTATTGGAAATCATGATACTCTACAGCAGTAATATGAAAACTACTAAAATATCTTAGCTTAATTAGGAGATATAGTCTCTTTTATGTCCGTTCTCAAATCTAAGGGTTAGTTTTGTTACTGATCACGGCTGGTGTAAATTCAGATGAATTAATAGGGTTAGATATAAGAGGTAATGTTTTCACAGGATTCGATACTAGACTTGTTTTGTTGAGATCTGTGAAGACGGTTTCCGTAGTTATATTCTGGGAAGTGGATATGGGAATGTTTGTTAAGAGTTGTGTCATACCAGTTTTATTGGCAGTAAATCCAGCAGGAAAAGACGTAGTTTTCAGTAACGATCCATTTGCGGAATGTATCTTCATAACAGCGTTAATCTTCTGTCCAACGAGAATAGGGTCGGACACAGTGTAATTAACAAGCACTTTGACTTGATAGTTGTCAGTTCCAGCAAGTGGAGCAAAATGTGCACTGTTTAACATAATAACAATTTCCCCTCCTGTGTAGCCTGTTACAGATCCTTGTAGTCCAACGATAACAAAGATGGTACTAATTATGATAAATAGAGAAATTCTGTTATTTCTACCAAAATCCATTTTTACTTGCTTACGATTTAACATAGCAATCTTACTTTTCATCTGCAATTGAGATTTATGCCCGGAGGTAACCTATGTTAGACTAAAGATTAAAAACCTTATAACCCTGGAATCGAAAGAAACTCAGTTCTCGAGATTAACATGGATAATGAAAAAGCCTCATCACATTTTTTTAGAAATAATTTTACGGTTTTAGTAAGTTATGATCGTCACCGAGAATCTTGAGTAATTCAATCGCATATAGGCAATCGTAAGAATGATGTCAATGGCAGCAAAAACCTAGTACTCTAGACTAAAATAGAACCTCTCCATTGCATAACATGATGGAGGATTCTGATATTCCGAAATGGAAAGTTTCTGGAGATTGGTTTGATGTCTGCAAGTGCAGTATACCGTGTCCATGTGAGTTTGCGCAGACTCCTACATACGGTGACTGTGACGGGGTTTTAGCATATCATATTAAGAACGGGGATTACGGCAAAGTATCACTTGACGGATTGAACGCCCTAGCATTAGCCGACTTTAAGGGTAACATTTGGGCAGGTAAAACGAAAGCAAATATTGCAATTTTTTTTGATGAAAGAGCCAATGAAGAGCAACGAGATGCTCTAAATATGATCTTTACGGGGAAGGCCGGCGGTTTCATGGCCGAATTTGCAAAATTAATAGGACATGTTCATGGAGTTGATTATGTTCCTATCAAATTCGAGTTGGCAGACGATCTTGGTTATTGGGGTGTAGAGATACCAGGGAAGGTAAGTGCAAAGGCCGAAGCACTATCTGGTCCTATGACTCCTCCAGGTAAACGAGTTCAAACCACGAACCCACCTGGTAGTGAAGTCGGACCTGGTGGGGTCGCAACGTGGGGTAGCGCTGTGTCAGATATTGTCGATGCAATGGGTTACAAATGGGAGAGGAAGGGTAATTCAAGCAAGCATATTCCCTTTGATTGGAGTGGACCTTAGCCATCTTCTTTAGTTGAACATATCGGGGGAAGATTATCATTCTAGAGAATTCCCTGTACTGCACTGCTTTACCAAACTTAGTATCATGACGTGATCTCCTGTCAATAATTCCAAACAAGTTATCAAGGATCTCTTGAAACTAAATGATGTCAAGATCAATCGCTCCCCCCAGTGGAATGCTTTACTGTAATTACCTCATCAATTTCGAATGTGGTAAAAGTTATGTCCAAGGTAAAGCACTCAGCCTATCGTTGACATTCAGTATTGCCAAGCAAAAAGACCAATAAAAAAATTATCTAGTTTTCTGTTCCTGTAGCTGTTCCAGTAGTAGCGACCCCCCAACTATCAAAGGATACAATCCAGCGAAATGATTCGCAATATTATTCACATAAGCATTAGGCTCAGAAGTCAAGTATTCATCTAATCTGGGCTGTATTCCAAATGTTGCAATCGGTAAGAACAATACTGCCCATAAAGTCACTCCCACCGTCGCGCCGAGATATACACCCCTTTTTGTGTCGTATGAGATCAGTTTTCGCCAGAATAATGCCAACTGTCCGAATATGTTACCTGCGACAGTACCCGTCAGTATGTGTAAACCAAAACCAATGTAATGAGCGGAGACAGGATCGTTAAATCCTATTGATAATCTCATTGTAGCGAAAAAAAGTGCAGGTGGTGTTCCCGATTCAACTAGCTAGCGTGCAGTAGACTATCAACATTTTTGGCGTAATACTCATTTCCAAACCAGCAAGAACTGAAATTAACTGTATAGACTAGAGCTAACTCATCAATCATAGTGCTAACTTCTTGTTCCCTCATCTCTAACTGCTTTAAATGTCTGTAGCTGTCCCCTTGAGAGAGTTTCTTAGCGAAAAGAATTGAACTACCTGGAGAATGAAATCACAATTTACATGCGTTTATTACTGATATTAGCTTGTCCAAATAGGGGTAATTCGAGTGACCTTATCACTTTATCGCTATTAAGAAGTTCGTATACTATGTTCAAGAAAATTTCGAATATCTAAGGTATCATATGATACAATGTAAAATTTCGATGCGATTGCGATATCCGGCAAGGTAACATTTCTAAACATATTTATATAAATAAAATATTGAACAACTTGTGCTAAATAAACGTACTATTAATTATGTGTTACTTATTTCTGCAACGATATCTTTAGTGTTGACAGGCGCGGAAGCATCAGCAATGTCAGTCGCAGGGGCGTCAGGCATTTCATCTGAAGATTATGACAAAGCTAAACATTGTACAAGCGATCTTAGTAAACATCCGACTTCCATCGAATACCTGACGTACTTTAACTGCGGGCATGTTTCAAAAGAGTCTAATGGTGAAACTATTAGAGATTTTACTTTAGTGGTTAAAGAAAACCAGAAAATACCTATTTCTAATGAAGGGCATATATTTGATGGATGGACTTTCAATGGGACTATACCTGGTCCAACTATGAGGGTTACCCAAGGAGATCACGTCCGAATCAAGGTTATAAATAGCCCAGAAAATCAGCATGCTCATTCATTGCACTTGCACTCTATCCATCCAGCTGTAATGGATGGTGTCTCAATGGGCGGTTATCAGGGCGGTGCTATACCCCCAGGAGGTAGCTTCATTTACGAATTTGTCGCCCAACCCTATGGCGTATTCCCATACCACTGTCATGTAGACCCGATCGCTGACCATATCAATAGAGGATTATACGGGATGTTTATCATTGATCCTAAAACTCCTAGAACACAAATGACTGAATTCGCTATGCTAATGAATGGTTATGATATGAATTTCGACCAAGAAGGACCTGTAACTATTCCTGCTGTTGACGAATCAAACGCTGACCAAGTTTCTGCCAGTACTAAAGGTCAGTCACGATCATTTGAAAAGTGATGGTAATGCAGGGAAAGACAATAAATTAGAACAAGCGGTTCAAATAAAATCAGATAGCAAAGATACTTCCCTGAATAAGGAAACCAAATCCTCTGATTTATCGAAGGAAGATCAAAACACTGATGACACACAGGTTAAATCCAGTACATCCAATGATAACGAAGTGAAGAATGAGGCAGAAACGCAGAAAGAAGATAATCAAGGTGCTTCAGAAGATGAAGCTGATGCAGAAAGAGATAACGAAATATATACTGTGAATGGTAAAGCATTTGACTACACGAGTCATCCTATTTCAATTCAAGCAGGCAATCCTTATCGGATATACCTAGTAAACATGTTAGAATTTGATTTAGTAAATTCATTTCATATGCACGGGAATATGTATAATTATACAATAGCTGGCACAGAGGAAATACCCAACTTTATGACTGACATGGTAACGTTAGCGCAAGGTGACAGAGGAATCATCGAGTTCAAATACGATTATCCCGGAAAGTACATGTTTCACGCGCATCAGACAGAATTTACGGACTTAGGATGGATGGGTATATTTGATGTCAAGCCAGTCACCGCTGCAAACATTACCTGATATCAGTCATATTGGTTAGTATCAACAAGCCCAGTTGTTGCTAAGAGTAAAAAAAGTAATTATGATTTCAGATGCATGACGTGCTGTACTAATGCTGTGAGCATTGACGCGGTTGCTTTTCAGATTGGCATTAAGAGACGTCAGCGATGTTGATTTCTTATTCACAAATTTTCAGTTGAACTATCCCCGTGACGGTGGTCTATGTCGATTCACCGATTATGCAAGTTCTCTTGTATTGGCAATTTTTGGAGTATTTACCAAAAAGTGTTTTAAGTTCATAGCACATTACTAACATGAATCTAAGGTTATCCCGTTGACCGAACCTATATGGATACAGAGATATCTCAATCCAACATGTATTATCGATTTATTAATCGCATGTATTTTCTTAACATTGCTATTGAATGGAGGCGATACTTTAGCCCTAGAATACGTCAATTATACTTCATATAAGTATAAAGTTCAATTTCAGTATCCCACCAACTGGGTTCAAAGCGAGAAGATAACAAGTCATGATAAGGGTGCTGATATTAGTGTTAGCAAACTGAGTAAAGAAAATGGTAATAGTAATGGATCTTTATTCTGGATAGTGTTGGGAAATGACACCGCGATTGGCTCAGACTTACAAGCAGGTCTACAGCACGTCATGAAAATGCTTAATGATAGTAACGCCCCAAACAAATATGAAATTATACAGCCACCATCTTTTACTACTATAGACGGACAGATGACTGGACTTTCATCTCATATTCCAGGCACAGATTTGGAGACGCTGAACTGGAAACGGTGGAGCAATTCTGGTTGACTTATGTGGGATCTGTAGATTATTATTTGATGGCATTCATAGCTCCAATCCAGTCATTCAGTAATCCAGATAATGTGATCATTCGAAATCAGTTAATAAATTCAATAAAGCTTCTCGATATTGACTGATATGGCCAATTCTGAATTTCCTTAGCTCAGAAATTTCCAGTTTTGGTTCCTCCTCTTTAAGTTATGTAGATAGATTGCATACGCTTGAGTATGCAACGTGGATTACTCATTCAGGCAGGTATTTTCTATTTACACGAATGCACCTTTTGTAATTCTCTTTTTAAGGATCTCAATTCATGAGGCTAACAGGACAAATTGGCAAACAAAGTTATATGAGACATTCGCATGCAGCTACCAATGCATTCGGCTCACCTATTAATTACAGTTGCGTCATTTATTACATTCTTGATTATGATTTCTACTCCTCCCTTATCGGGATTATTTGCTAAATTTGCCCACGCTGATTTCAACTTTGATGGTGTTGGGGATTGGGGATGTAACTCCAACACCAAAAACACGGTTACAAATATCCAGGGCAAAAAACCAGAACGAGTACTCGGTCTGGGAGATTATTCGTATACATCTACCGCGACCTGTTGGCTCAATACAATCAACCCCATCAAGAGCATAACTAGAATAAATATCGGAAATCACGAAAACGATGCTAACGAAGGAAATAGTCAATATATGAACGCATTTGGTCTTAGCAAGCAATACTACTCCTTTGATTACGTAAATACTCACGTGCTAACGATGGCTTCAGAATTAAGCTTCAGTAAAGGTTCTGCACAATACACTTTCGTGGAGAACGACCTAAAGACTGCTCGCTGCCAATCCTAATATCAAATGGATTATTGTAAATTACCACAGAGTTATGTACACTTCTCCTAACACTTGTTCTGCTTCAACATGTGAGGGAAGCAGTTCGCTTAGGGATGCGTATCATCCATTGTTCGATAAATACAGAGTGGATCTTGTTCTTCAAGGTCATGTTCATAACTACCAGCGCACATTTCCCTTGAAGTATGATACAGTTTCTCCTTTAAGTCCTACTCGGACAAGCACGAGTACATCAAGCTACACAGACCCAGAAGGACAGATATTTGTGACAGTTGGAACTGGAGGAATTAACTTCCACGGGTTATCAGGAAAATCCTATTTTGTAGTTAAACAACAGGATCAAAAGTTTGGCATTCTAGACATTCTCATGGCTAATGATGGCACCAAACTTACTGGGAAATATTATAGAAATGGAGAATCTACTCCTTACGACACGTTCACTATCAGTAAGCCAATATCGATTTCTTCCCTAAAGATCTCGACTGCGAACAAAGTTAATTTCACTAATCAGACGAGTCCTCAAAAAATCATTGACCAGCTTTCAAGTAATCAGACAGGTAGAAATAATCAAACCGCAGAAAGCACAGAAAATATTACTATCAAAGACCGAAAGAATATCAATGTACCTGACTTGTCCCAGATTATTAACAACAGTAGAAAGGCACAAAACAATGTAAAAGATGCTAGCAATGACCGAAAGAATATCAATGTACCTGACTTGTCCCAGATTATTAATAAAACCAGAATCTCTGAGAATACTGCCACAAAAGCTGATACTGGTCAAGAGAACAATAGTGCTGATGCTAATAATGAAGACAGCAACTTGGCGGCTAAACCTGTCCTTCCAAAGGAGACCAAAAAGAATGTTAGACCTGTTGTAAAAAACATTCAGCCAGAGGCCAATGCCGGAAAGAATCAAATAGCAGTTGAAGGCTCACAAGTAATACTGGATGGTTCCAAGAGTAAAGACAGGGATGGCAAAATAGAATCCTACCATTGGCAGCAAGTAACAGGTCCTTCAATCCCTTTAGATAACGCAAATGATATCAAAATGAGCTTTATTTCTCCCATGGTTAATCAGGACACAATGCTTGTGTTCAAGTTGACAGCTACTGATGACAGAGGAGGTTCTGATTCCGCAATTACTGCAGTGAGGGTTATCAATAATGAAGAGGTACCTTCAACCGTGTCATCTAACACTACAGATTCGTCTACCTTAAATCCTAAGGACAATTCCGTAAATACTGAGCGTGCGAATAACTCCACTTTAGACTGAAATATTTCTGAATGAGAAGAACCTAATATTATCATGCCTAAAGAAAATTCAATATTTGCTTACAGTATTTATCCCGACATCAAAAATTGTCAAAAAGATGATGTAGGCCTATTTAAGCCCTACTTTGTTATAGTGAATTGATCCTTTATTGATCCACCCTTGTCAGAGTAAAATTTACCATTCAATATTTTTCCATCGTTTGATATTTCCAAGTTAAGAAAGCCGTATTCTTCAAATTGATCAATATTAAATGATGCCTTGCCATTTAAAGAGTATAGTGATCTGCCTGCAGTTCCAACGATGATATATATTTCACCTGCTGGATCTTTGTAATCGTTCTTCTGTGAGGAACTTAGCAGAGGCTCCGATGACTTGGCATTATTGAAAGTCATTGGATAGGAGCGCTGATAATTGTGATTGTGTGCCTGAAGTACCAGATCCACGTCATATTTGTCGAATAAAGGATGATAAGTTTCTCTGAAAGGTACATTTGCCGGATGCTTGGTTGGCGAAGTGTACACCGGAGTATGGAAGCCCACAATGATCCATTTTATTGCTGCATCAGCTGATGCAATTGCTAAATCATTCTTGGCAAAGGAGTACTGGGGAGAGTTAGAGTTGAACGCAATTTCTGAATTCAACATGAGGAAGTGAATGTTCCGGTAATTAAAGGAATAATAACTTGTGCCAAGTCCGAATTTTTCAAGATAAGATGAAGGCAGTGACGAAGGACTGCCTTCGTCTTCCTCATGGTTTCCCATGCTGAATTTGGTTATCGATTTTATTGGGCTAATCAGCTTCAACCAACAGTCCGGACTATCTTTGTAACTCAAATCACCTAATGCTAGAACAACTTCTGGAGTTTTTTGCACGATATTATCTATAGTGCTTTGGGCTTGAGAGGAGCAGCCCCAGTCACCCGCAGCAGCGATATTGAGGGTACTATCAGAAGGTGGTGGCGTTGGAGGTGGGATAGAGGGGAGGTGTATTACTCGGATCTCCAAATAAGCTTATTTCCAAAATACTGGCCCAGTTGTTAAGAGTGTTCCCATTTACTGTAATCTTGACGTATCGTGCGGTTCTGTCTGGAAATTCGTACCTCTCAAAACCGTTGGTATTCCCACTGCTCGTCCCTGAAAAAACATCCGTAAACGACTTGCCATCATTTGAAACTGCTATTACAAAATTACTAATTCTCTCTGTTCCCCTGTACCATGAAACTTCTAGATTACATATTGTCTTCTTTTTCCCAATATCCAACGTAAGAGATGATCCGAGACCTTGTTCGGACCATCGCGTAGCGAGGTCGCCATCTATCGCGTACTTTGGTCCTAGACTAGGCGTGCCTCCAGCCTCGGTAATCTTTGAAACGGATAGTTTATTGCAAGGGTTGGAAGTAGGTGGTGGTGTCGGCGGTGTGGTACCTGCGGAAGTGGCAAAAAACCATGTCTTGCCTGCGTTCATAGCATTACCTGCCTTGTCCTTTACTCCCGTTGTTATGGTAACTGTGTACGTGGTTGAAAATCCAAGTGACGAAGAGGGCTTAAAGGTAACAATCTTTGCATCAGGTACTCAATGCTAATGTTCCGGAGATACTGGTACCAGCGCCATTTTTCACTGTAAATATTGTGGGACTAGACCAGCTCTGTACAGGTTCGCTAAATGTAGCTGTAATTGAAGAAGTAACTGCCACACCTGTAACTCCACTATTTGGAGAAGTATTTATGACGGATGGTGGGGTTGTATCTGAGTTTGGTGGTTGCGTAATTAAATTGCCGAGTACTTTAATCTCTGAAATGCTTGCCCAATCGTTAATAGAATTCCCATTTACTGTAATCTTCATATATCGTCCAGTTGTGTCTGGAAAATCATAGCTCTCAAAGCCAGTAGTTGTGCCGCTGCTCTTGCCTGAAAAAACAGTGGTAAATGATCTGCCGTCTATTGAAACTGAGATTACAAAATTATTGGTCCTCTGATTCCCATTGTACCACGAAATATCAACGCCACAAATGGATCTTTCTTTACTGAAATCCACAGTAATAGACGAGCCAATACCTAAATTCGACCATCGAGTACTGAGGTTCACGTCTATTGCATTAGTTGCAGGATTACCAATCTGACTTCCACTTGCAGTTACGCTGGAAATTGCCAGAATATTACAGGAGGTCGCAGTAGCAGCAAACGTAGGATTGGCTACCACTGGAGGTAAGGGCAAAAACTGCTGTGCAATAGCTGGTCTATTGGTATATAATTCCAAAGTCATGAGAGAAAAAGAGATGAGAAAAGTAAAAATAACAATTGTCTTCTCATTAAAGGTCAACGCAATATTTTTCATGTTTTAGTTTATTTCGCCATTTGTAAAATCTTCTAGTCCTATTAGTCATTTGAATTTACAAACTCTCATGATTCTGTCCACTACAAAGAGTGATTATTACTACAGGAATCATGCACGCCAGTGTTGAGGCTTGCCTCCACACACCACATTACCGTCACGTTCTCTCTCAAGGTTTGCTTCTTATAAGATAGACTGTTCTATCTTAGTCGTGGTAAATAGACAACTTATCTTTATCGTTGTGGGAGTTGCTGCTGTAATTATAGCAGTGTTCTTTGTTTTTGGGTATTTAGGTACGGTCAAAGTAGATGATGAGGTCAAGGCTACTCTAACAGAACTGGATAATTCTACCAGCAATTTCATAGTTAGAGAAATCTTCTAGTAGATCGAATTTCAGACCGTACCAAACAGCGTCTAAACTATACTTTTAGTGTTCAAACCTAGTACCAACTTGAACAAATCGAGACCTGACAGTTCCCAGCACAAACTGATATATACCTTTTTTCACTTTCGAATATTTCATATGCTCAATTCGACTAATTATCCTTACGAGCTATCATTTTCTAATTTGATGATAAAAGTGTGCTAGTTATAGGCTTTTCAGATTTTATGGCATGTCTTGATGTATCATAATAACCGTAATATGGACGACTATCTTTGTAAGATTATGTCACATGTTGTCTGCCGAGTTTGTCAGGAAGGATTTTTACGTGTTATAGCTGAAGTCGGTATTGAAGCAGAAGGGAGTACTGTAAAGTTTCAATCACTATCAGCAGCTCAAGGAAGGATTTACAGATGTGATAGTTGTGGGAAGGAATTTGTGAAGGTTGATAATGAATATTTAGAATCAATTTATTCAAAGAACCCAAATTAAGCCGAATGATTAGCTAATTACATAAGGATATTATGCTTTTGATAAACTGCTTTAATAAATCAAGTTCACTGTTATGACATGAACATACTCAAGGCTTTCTATGCATTGGTAGTTGGAGCTGTAGTCATAGCTGGTATCTTGGGAGTTGTCAATTGGTTGGTATAAGTGCGTTATGTAAACGAAAATAGATGATAAAAAAAGAGGTAAAGGAATGGAAGTGATTACTACGATTGACGTTAGTCAAGTCTATGACCTCACGTAGTTAAATTCTATGTTGTGCTTATATTTTTGTTCTTTCAAGAACATCCATACATCTGGTAGAGGTCTATTCAAGTTAGCAACCTCCAACAGATTCTTATTCTAATTCCTTGTCTGAATACATTTTCACTGCAAGAATCAGGAAATTTCTACTTTAATCCTTAATAGAGACCTTAGCGTATAATACCATAACGTCGTCATGTAACTGGTGAGTCCAAAACCTTCCAGTGTTCCATACCTGACTTACAAGTTTTTAATTCAATATTAATTAGTCCAATTCCCCCGTTACTATACTACGCCAGTAGTAGTTTACTCACCAGACATGGGATGCTGAACTCCTCTGTTTGGATTATTTGTATCAGAAAAATTTGCTTTATTTTAAAACCACACCTTCATTCATATATCATGACTTAGATCGATAATGATATGACAATTCGTAATCTGTTACTCTTAATAATGATAATCTCATTGATAGTTTTAGCTGTCTATAATTATAATGCGGGAAGAAATTTAGATTTGAAGGCAAACTCAAATACTAGTCAATTTAAGGAGTGTCGAAAGATTGCGAATGTAAGTGAGTGTTATAACGTAGTTGAAGAGTTGAACAGGAAATAACAGAAAGCGGAATCTAAACCATATTTTAGTTGGGGGCCTCAGATTTTTCTATCTAATAAATCATGAGTACAGCTTCGATAGCGTGAGGAACAAGTAAAATCATATAGAATTAACTAAACCTTATGCAATCATTGTCATCAGCTATATAAATAATAAAGTCCTTATGGATTTTATGACCTATCAATCCAGCGTTAAATATAGTGATGTAATGGAATTAGAATTAGCTGATGGTCTGAAGGAACTATTGATAGACTATGGATTCACTCGTAGACGAATACTGAAAATACAGTCAGATGATTTGGCATCTATCTTAGGAATTGAAGATTACGTAGCCAAAATTATTTGTAATGCTGCAAAACGTAACCTTAATTCGGATAAATGAGAGCATACTACCTCTACCAGATTTTTTGATAACCAACAATAAACATAAGTTGCCTGACATAGAGAAGAATCTCTTGGATTAACAGAAACTATAACTTTTATGATTGACTAATTAGTGCATTCTAAAAAATGGACAAGACAATCTTACCAATTATCATTGCAGTATCAAAAAAAAGAAAAAGGAGAATAGAATAGTATTTTACTTCTTCTTTTCCATTCGCATAACGTCAACTTGGCCGCTGTGAAGCCAGTCTTTCAGTTCTTCATGTGTAGGCTTTAAGTCGTGTTTTCCTGACAAATGGAGGTGGAGTAAGACATAGTTAATCTGATTCAGCAGCGGCTTATTTCCTTCGTCCCCTTTGCGAGCTTTTTGCTTTAGTTCAAGTGGAGCAGTACTCCACCATTCCTCAAATGAGCGTCCCATGTGCAAAGACATCATATCGAACCTTAAAAGTTTTTCAGAGCTTTTACCGTTACATATATTGATCTCTGCAAGTTCCGTTGAATTGCCAGGAAAATATGACACTCTGCCAAAACGATGTTTAAATACACAACGGCGCGCCCAACACTCTTTAAAATCAACTATAATTGTAATATGAAACATACTTAGCCTGGGCCAAAATAATGAGTAAACGAGAGAAAAAAGATCCAGATTATTGGATTAATATGGCTTATTCATTAGACAGGCAAGGGAAACATGAAAAGGCCAAGAGGTATTACGAAAAAACGTTGGAAGTCGATCCAGAAAACCTGGAGGCGCTTATTAACTTAGGCAAGGTCTTAGGTCAATTGGAAAACTTTAATGACGCTGAGAAGTATCTTCTATACGCGACTAAAGTTTATCCTGATGTAGTAGAGGCCTGGATTAATCTTGGTGCAGTTTACAATAATGTTGACAATATGAGTGAAGCAAAAAGATGTTACGATGAAGCAACTGGGCTGGATCCGAGTAATTCTAAATTATGGCATAACAAGGGCCTTGTCTTCAAGCGATTGAACAAGTTAAAGGATGCAATTTCATGCTATGACGAATGTCTGAGGCTTTCGACTGGAAACATTGGAGCGTGGTGCGACAAAGCTTTTGCACACATGAATCTACAAGAGTATGACCAAGCTGAAGGCTGTTATGATGAGATCTTGAAAATCGACCCGATTAATGCGGATGCAATTAATGGGAAGGGTTGTGTGCAAGTGTCAAAGGGGAATTGTTTGAAGGCGATATCATTCTTTGATTTAGCGCTAAAAATTGATCCTGGTAATGTCCAAATATTGATGAATAAGGGGTTCGCGTTAGAAGAGTTGGGTGATTCAGAAGAAGCCCAAAAATACTACGATGCTGCTAGCAAGGCGTACTCGCCCCATTGATCTAGGACCAATGCTTTACGTTACGAGTTGCGTACATTATTCGGAATTCATATAAATCAGATGAGGGATAAAATGTAGATCTCATGTTAGGTTCATTTATGCTATATTCCTACACGAAATGAAGGCAAAACCAGTATGCAATATTGTAAAAGATGTAACCAAGAATAGAAGACTTACATTATAGGGTCGTAAATGATTGACAAGTTGTCCTTATTCTGTCTTAGTCACAAAGGAACTAGCCACCGAATTCCGCAGGCATAGACTCCAAATTCAAATCATATGCCTTGGTCACTCCAACGTTATCAATTATTGTTAACGCAAGATTATCCCCAGGAGACTTAGTTTGTATGTAATTTATTAGATCAGCCTTGTCTTTTATTAACATATCATCAGCTTTTATTATAACATTATCGGATTCGATTTTCGTTCTGGACGCTGGACTATCAGGCAAGACCGATAATACATAGGCACCTTTTGCTTCACTTAAACCGACTTTTTCAGGGAAAAAAGCGGGAATATCTGAAACAAGTACTCCCAGGTACGGGGCATCATAACTACCATTTGCAATTATTAAGTCCACTACCCGTTTTACTGTTCCTGATGAGATTGCTAATCCAATATTCGGTTCTGTTGTCTGAGAGCTGATGTCAGCCGTAACCCCTCTATCGTTTACACCAACGACCTCTCCATCAAAATTTAACAGAGGTCCACCAGAATTCCCGTGGGTAATTGGAGCATCAGTCTGAATCAAGTCTCCAACCCAGGAATCTGGAAAAAATAACCCTTTTTGAATCCTTCCAACCTGACTAATTATGCCTTCCGTCATTGATCCTGTCAGACCAATTGGGTTTCCTATAGCCACGACCGGAGTTCCAATTCTAATTTCTGAAGGATTAGCTAGAGGCAAGGGTACAATCTTTTCGTTGTATAAGGCAGAAGGGTCCAGCTGAATAACGGCCAGGTCTATAAGAGGTTCTACACCAACAATAGTGCCTTTATAACCGTTACCATTCAGAAATTTTATCAATATGGCTTGGGCACCTTGTACTACATGATAATTAGTAACGATCTTTCCACTCTTGTCATATACGAATCCTGATCCAATTGAACCTGATGGTTCTTGAAGGAATGGTTCATCATTCACGGTAATACGAGGATTAACATACTGAACCAGTGTGTCTATTCTTACTACAGAATTCTTGACTTTATCAAATAATTCCTGCGACCTTTCTGAATTTGAGGAATTAGTTGTTGTAGCATTGGGTCCTAAATTTTGAACAGGAGTAGCGAATACTTCGTGGAAATTCATAAGATAAAACAGAGAGGCGGTTACCGCAAGCATTGAAATGGAAAGCAAGAGAGCCTTTTTCTGGTATTGTTTTAACACAAGTGACGAATATTCTTTACGGTTTACCACCTGTTTGGCATGGACAAATAACAGTTCAGAAGTTTTATTCGCAGTAAGGAGGCTATAGCAAAACATTGAGTCTTAAATCACCCCTCCATCATAGACGTGAATAAAGTAGTCTAGATCTTGCAAGTTAGAAGGAGCAGTCACATTTGCACCTTTCAGGTTCAACTCTATAGAATCAATCATTGTATTCAAGTAATCTTCAGATCCAGGATACTCTGTTACTTCAGCTGAGTAAGTAATTTGATATGCCGTGGAAGTTCCTGGAATCACTGCCCCTAGCTGCCTTGTTAATATTACTTCATCATTATCACCACTAAATGTATAGAGAACTTCATAACCTAGAATACCTGCCAGTTGAACAGAGTTCAAATCTGAAGAAATTAGTGTGAAATCCTTAAGCTGTGTCCGGTAGTTTTGAATTAGTCGAGCTAGGTAGGTTGATGGAGTGGTTTCGAAATTGAAATAATCTACGCCCACTATAACGTAAGCGCTGGAGTCCGGTTTGTCGAATTCTTGTACAAATACAGTTGTATACTTTTCATCAGAATAAGGAGTAACTTTGTTCCATGTACTTGGATAATTAATTTTAATTCCGTATGTAGAATTCTCATATGTTGCAAAACATTCATTGCTATTTTGCAGAGTGGAAGGTACGCAACCACTTCCTTCTGAACCATATGAATCTTGGGGTAAAAGACCTTCAGATTCTGAGGACTGATTTGAATCATTATTGGTTGTTTCTGAATTATTTGTTAACAAGTAATCAGGAAAATATACGTCATTGTCTTGGGCAAATACGGGTAGATATGCGGGAACTGTGTTTGGATATTCCGACATGGAAAAAATTGCGGATAATGAAAACAAGGAAATGAGAATTGAGAACATCAAAATTCTGAAGTCCATCCTGTATTTTATCTGGATAGTAACCCATTAATGAAGATATGTCCCAAATATTCTACACTTGAGATATGAGTATACGATTGCGATGCCGTCCATTTCTAGCATTGGAGAATATGAATTTTAAGACCTTCCACATTTTTTGACCAAAGAAGAAGATGTTCATTGACTAAAGAAGCTATGTCCTTTAAAGATGTATTATCATTCTAGAGAATATTCCAGGTAGACTATCTTTTCTGAAGTGATTAGAACACAACGATTCCGATCTAATTCTTGTAAGGTACAGATAAGATCACACTCCTGGACGAATTGGTTCTAATGCAAACTATCACTAACTAAATTGACTATATGATTGCACAAATCGTCTGATAAGGCCATTCCCGAATAAGAAAACTAATGGCACGTACAGCTTTCATTGGATGCTTTTACCTCACTTTGTCCATGATCTCCGCCGCCTCATTAAGCATGAGTTTTCTCACATTTTCGATCGCCAGTGGTCAGATGGAAATGCCTTTACCTTTACCTTCCCTTAGTAATAATACTTTGCAAGCCCCTCTCTTCCCACCTCAAATGTCTTCACCTCAAATAGCCCAACCTCAAGTTCAATCTCCAGACCAAGCTCAATTTCCACAAGTTCAGCCTCCTCTCATAAATTCTACTACTTTAGCAAACAACAAGATGGATATTCCAAATTTCTTGAGAGACTATTCTGCTAACTTTAGCTCGTGTAATCAGTTGGCGATATCTAACATCATGGCGAGTGGAAGTCAATCTAGTTCACCGGCAAAGAACGCGATTGATAATAATTTCAATACTAGATGGTCAAATCTAGGCTTGGGTTCATTCATAACCTTTGATTTTGGTGCAGAAAGATTCCTGTGTAATATTGATATTGCCTGGTATAGAGGGAATGAACGTGTCATTAATTTTACGATATCGGTTTCAAATGATACTGAATCTTGGAAGCCCCTAGTTATGAATTCAAGCAGCGGAACCTCTTCAGAATCTGAAAGATATGATCTTCCAGACATAGCCTCAAGATATCTGCAGATAACAGTAACTGGTTCTTCTCTAAGTGATTGGGTGAGTATCTCGGAAGCTAAAGTCTTTGGTATTCTTGTTCCTACCTCATCGGCCACTGCATCTCAATCTGGACCTTCATCAACAATTCAAACTCTTTCATGCACCCTTTAGTGATAAGTACCGTCAAAGCTTCTGGAAATCAAGCTGATTTCCCACCACAGAATGTCATTGATAATAATGTCACAACAAGATGGGCAAATCATGATCCTAAATCCTCTATTACTCTGGATTTGGGTAAGGAAGCTGAATTGTGTAGCGTCAATGTTTCATGGTATATAGGAAATGAGCAACAACTGATTTCATTATTTCGGTCTCTAATGACAGTAACTCATTCACTGATGTCCGGACTCACAGAAGCACTGAAAGCGCCCCAGATTTCGAAGGGTATAACCTGCATGATATAATTTCAAGGTACGTGCGGATCACAGTTACTGGACCCTCAGAAAGTGATTGGGTAAGTATCTCAGAAATAAAGATTTTTGGAACTTAAGTCCCATAGTCATAAATTTTAGCTTTACCACTCTTCATACTATAAGATGATCCCACATCCCACTAGATGGTACAATTAGACGCAGTATACCATAAACTATGGCAATATCAAAATGCTTGGTACTCTGCAACGAATTAAACCAACTGCTTGTGGTGACAGTTTTCCTTTTATGGGGATACGAATCTATTTGCCGTTGATCTCTCTTTCAGATTCTGCAAATAACTAAGGTCCATGTGTTTTCCGTAGTCGCATAGGTTAGTTTTCATTGAAATTGGCATACACCTACTCCTGAGGTAAGAAGTAAAGTTAGGATTATGCCATAGGCTCGTTTTGAGGCCCCACAAATCCAACTATCTTTTTTACCAAAAATCGAGATATTAGGAACGAATGATTTGGCAAAAGATTGTACACTTCAAACATAATTTTGCGCACGATTTGCAAATTGAGTGCCTAGAATAGTTCTAATAATGCAAGGGAACATTCGGAGACTTAGTTACAATTTATAACCGTCATTATACAATCCTTAAACCTTTTCAGTATGACGATATAAATCAAAACGTTTTTAGAATTATATTCCTTAACTAATTAACTCATTTTATTACATTATTGGGGTACTTGAATTAGTCATGAGAAAAAATCAGTCCCAATACTTCCATTCTTGAGAGATATCATGGCTTTTTGCTACTCGGGTACAGGGCCCTTTTAATGCATCTGTTCAATCTTTTTGGTGAACTTTGAACACTAATGAACCGTCTATAGCGTTATTTGATGCTGATTGAAGGAAGATCACAATTGGGGTTGACCTCTTTGTCGCTAAACTTTGTTAAACTTGACTTAAATAATCAAGTTTTGTATGACTAGATTATGTGAACAGTATCCTGTAGGGATGTTGATATAGACTGTGAATTTGTAGGATGGGCGGATACTCAGGAAGAGTTGATGATGCAGGTAGTAGGTCACGTTGTAAAGATCCATGAACTAAATGTAGAAGATGCAATGAAGCCAGAGATGAGAGAAAAAATGAAGGTATATATGCAGAAAATTTGATGAACAATAATTTCGATTACGATAAACCTTTGATCATTTCAAAATGCTTTTCAACCAATAGGCGGACTAAACAGAATAGGTGTCATCTTAATTCTATTATCAAAATTCTTGAATTATTAAATCAAATGCAACCATGCAATACAAAGCTATAAATTTAGAAAAATCGATTTTAATTTATATGAACGATAAAGCGTGGTATATCTTCTATGCTCTTCTATTCTTCTCTATTTTAATACCTGTTACTGTATTCTTATTCCATGGCGATAATTCAAATTCGTTTAATCATCGGGTAACTGTTATTGTAATGAAACCAGGACATGCGGTTCATATTTATCCAACTCAGTCACTTGATCTTAACAATCCCAATGCTTGTATGGAAAGCCTTCTAAATAATCTTCAATCAGGCAATCTTGACCTAAACGCATTTCAAGATGGCGTAGAAAAGTGTTTCGGGCTAAGTCTTAATGACAATGGTAGAAACAATACCCTCATAGTTCCACAGCCTCCCCCCTCTAGCAATCTCCAAATTGTGTAGGGTTGGCCACGGTGATGGACGAGGAGAGAAATTGTGACGGAGACTAATATTATTTCCTAGTTCATGAAAATAAGAGTGCTGTAACTGAGATGAATCGACTATTTTATGATATTTTCTAACGAGGTATTGTTTATTTTGACGTTATCACTACGCCGGAGATATTATCTTCAATAATTCGCCTTCTATCCATATCTTTTCTTGAAGATAGTCGCGTACTTGGGATCGTTACCGTTTTAGGCTTCGTAATTACGAAAGTGGAAAAGCAATACTAAGATTTAGAAGAACGTACGCGACATACATTAAGCATCATTTTTGGATTTTCTGAGGTCTATGGGCAGGTACATTTTCCTTATTGTCTTGAGCATCCAAGGATCTTGATCATGATCCAACTCTTTTCAGCTTCGAACCACATTTTGGACATTCAATTTGTTTGTGTTCCGTGCCGCAGTTCATGCAATAGTATTTCAATGAATTGTTTCCGGGCGCTCGAGATGTTGAACCAGACATTCCTGTTAGTCCACCTCTCATCCCCATTTTTCCCATCGTTCTCTTTCTCATAAAGTAACCTAGCAGTATGAATACGCCCACTATAGCTACTATCGATATTGGAAATGGTAATAACCTAGAGATTGCAAGACTTATCCCTATTGAAATTACGATCCAGATCAGCTGATTGAAGGCGAACTGTTTATTGTTGTTTGAACTCATATTATTTCATGATCTAACTTTGACGTAAAGATATGCATCTAAATTATTCTCTTGCTCTCATATAAGTTTGTGCATCGTTTAAATATCTAGACAAGCAACGAGAGCAAAAGATTAATTGTTTTTTGTTTTCTTTAACTTGGTCGAAACTCCTAAACTCTATTTGAGCTTGAAACTTGGTAAGTTTCTCACCTGCTCACAATCGACTAGCTGATTAATCAGATATTCTTTCTGTCATACGATGTAGTTTTTCCTTTACCACATTATGGATGTATTTGCTCAGATTTTTATGATGTTCTTCATGTTTCAATTTGTTAGCTGTGTGCTTGATTTTTTCGACTTTCAACGTTTTTGAATGCTCTGCAGAATGGGATTTAGTTTTCTCACTGTCCTTGTTCTTGTCGTCACCATTATCATTATTATTATTTGAATTAGAATCATCGTCATGCTTAGAATCACCGGGGTTTGACGATGACCTTCGATCGTTATTGTCGTTATTGTCATTACTATTGTCATTACTATTGTCATTACTATTGTCATTATTTACCAGAATAAACATTACCAGTAGGTTCATAAACCAAAGATTCCGTGTTATTGATAACATTCTCATCAAGAGATTTCGAATTGTTGGTATCGATAGTAGAATACTGAGGTAATACGGTAGAGTATGCTATGCTTTGGAATCCTGTAGTGGAGTTATTAACACTCAAATTTCCTGTAGAGGGAATAAAGCTGGTAGGGTTGTCTGTCCCCGTAATGTTAATGCTGTAATACTTCGTTGTCACATTGCCAGCGCCCAAATTATGATAACACGAGATTTTTGAGGTTAATTCATTCACTCCTTTATCTATCAGATGATAGTTTTGAGTGTAAGTAAAAGTCCAGTTGGAGTAGTCCTTTGGCCCTCCCAGTCCAACTCCGGTCACATTTTGCATTGGTTTAGTATCATTCAAGTCAACAAATACCTGACAATTAGTCTGGGGAGAATCTGAAGATGTTCCATTGACGGTAAGTTCTCCAATCGGGACTGTCTGATTAACTTTTGGAGACGTTATCTTTACACCAATTCTCTGCGAATTGGTTGTATTTGTGTTATTTAACTGAGCGTAAGCAAATATTGGTACAGCCAGTATCGCGAATACTAGAAGTGCAAAAAGAGCAAATAATGCTCTTGAAGATAAAATAGGTGAAGTTTTTCTCACAGAAAAAGAGTTGATACTTTCCTTATAACAAGTTCTTAAACAAGATATTGATGAAAATCTAGTGAGAACCTTAAGTCTACTAACTAACTATCAATTGTTACCACAGTTACCTCTAGAAGAAATCTAATACTAAGAAAGGAACATTTCAAGCCAATAGTGAAAACAAAATAGATGTAATGGTGGCCGTGCATCACACACGATGTCTGGTAGAATCAAAGTTAGAATGAATGATCCGACATAAGTCAAAGACGAGACTCGGAAGAAAAAAGTTGTCCATTTGCTACTTAAAATGTTGCATGGCTGTGAAGTCCCGTCAATTTTTAAGAAACAGTCAGAGCAACTTTATTTACGGAGAGATTTATTCGTGGTGAATAATAAGCGAATTTTTAGCGTATCAGTGGCTATCAGAATTGTAGATGAACAAATTACGTACGAATTACGCAACTTGATTACATTATTCATTGATTTTTCGAAAACAGAGGCAAGCAAGTCTATGGGACCCTATATAACATCATTCTGTATAGCGGTAGAGAGTTACTATTTAATACAGATGAAGATCTAATACATTGCATGACTAGCCCGACGAGATTGATTGTTATAACTATTACTACCCTGTCGATATTTTTACTAACGATTTCTATGATGGATCGGATAACAAGCCTCCAAATACAGAAAGAGGATGTTCAAATTCTCTACCCATTAAAAGTCGCAAACGTTTTCGCTTCGGAAGAGGGACAATTACGTTGTACTGATGGCAAGCTTGCCTCTTCTCAAGATCAGTGTCCTGCCACAGACCAATGCCCACCCTCACAAAATAATACCGTGTCTAATTGTGTTTCGGAAGCATCTTCGAATTCCACGCTGGAAAGTCCCGATATACAAAATACAAGTGATGATGAAACAACAGATGAAGAGGGACAATTACGTTGTACTGATGGCAAGCTTGCCTCTTCTCAAGATCAGTGTCCTGCCACAGACCAATGCCCACCCTCACAAAATAATACCGTGTCTAATTGTGTTTCGGAAGCATCTTCGAATTCCACGCTGGAAAGTCCCGATATACAAAATACAAGTGATGATGAAACAATAGCACCACCCCCTTGTCTGGATAATCGATTCACTCTGCACACTCCCCAGTGTGCAGATTCGTCGTCTTCCTCTGAGAATGATACATCAACTAGTTAGCGAAAGAGATTCTAGCTCAAGAAATAAAACCATATCACCATATCACAATACGGGCAACAGACAATAGTGCATAAATTTAGTCGATACAAGACGATCATGTGTTTGGACGCAAGTTCAATCGAGACAAACTATAGTAAGAGCCAATGTTAGCACAACGACAATGGCTTCGCCACTTGTTCCTAACATAAATATTCGCGGCAAATGGCACTGCTTCTATTAGCAAGAAAAGCATAGTGGTCATGACGAATTCTAATTTTTTAATTTAGAATATACGTGTTATAGTTATATCTTAACAGTATTTAGAAATACAGAAAATGAACTGTACTTCCCAGGTATTAGTGCTGTTCAGTTTCATCATAAATTTGTTGACTAATCACTCCCATTAATTTTTATAGTTACGAGTTGTAGTAACAACTAATTGGATATATAATTGATATATGATATGTTATCTAACTAAACAATATGTCGTCTCCCGAAGATGCTAACTATAACTGCAAAGATTGTGAGTCTAAATTTGAATCACTCAAAGAATTAGACGAGCATATGAGGAAGATACACAAACCAGATCTTGAATAGAAAAGTGTTAGTGATTTGGCTTGAACGAGAAATCTCCATGACCATTTCTCTATTTTCTTTCAAGATTCTTTAATCATTTACTGTTGGCAATTATCAATGAAGACCCGATTAATCATGTCAAAGGCCCGAGATAAAATTATCAGCAGAAATGTGAGCAATATTAGTAGACTGAAAAATAGTTGAATACATTCTAAGTCCTATAAATATTCAAACCTATATCGTTACCTATATAACAGAGAAGGACTAAATGAAATCGAGAAGGTCTAGAACGTTATTTGTTTCCGTCATATTCTATCTATCCATGATTTTTGAGAACCAACTTTATCAACGAATCTAAAGTTTGTCACAAAGTCAATGATTTCTGCGAGAAACTATTATGCTTGCCATTCAAATATTTCTGTTTCATTCTTCTTTTGTGACATCTTTTCTATTTTTTCTTTATCAAGACGAATTATTTCTACAATATGCCATCTTCTGACTTCTTCATCGATGAGATTTAGATGCTTATTGCCTGACACTCCTTTGAAACGCAAACCATTCATATCAATATGGAGAATGAAACGCGACGCCCGATTCTCTACTTTTATTAGTGTAGGTTATAATCATAGGTTTATGGCGAACAGGACAAGTGCCATCTGGATCATCCGTCGATGGTCCGGAATAACGGATAGCAGAGGACATGGGACAGTCATAGTACAATCCACAATCTCAGTATCTGTTTCCCTCTAGACACATCAGATACGCCGCTCCAAATCGTCCCGCTTATCATAGTGTAACTGGTTCATTTCTACTGACTTTAGAAAGCAAGAAGTGCGGATTTTACGCCGCTGATTACACATTCTACAGGGTACAAATTGTTAACCGTCATTGTAGGATAACGCTTCTACACTGTAGGCTACGTTATGTCCTGTAATTTGATTTTGTCTTTATAATGAGATACCAAAAATGTTAAAGATACCAAAAATTACGAAGTGCAAGTAAAAATTAGTAAAATCGCAATGAAAATGTAAAGTTTAAAGATATGGGTATGTTATACGTTGTTAGTTTATTAAAACTAGTTATTAGTAACTAATTGATTGTTATTTAATATGCCATTAATCGGGATAAGTTGTTTTGAATGTAATCTCTATCGTACTCTACAAACTGTAGTGTATTGTTGGATCCGCGTTCAAAGTTGGGCTTTGATAGAATCCTAAGCCCGTGTTTTACTGTAGTTTTTTTCCAGCATAATTCGATACCCTATGGACCCTCAAGCACATGCTGGATACAATATATCTATATATATATCAAAAGTTTAATAATGGTATCTATAGGATCATCCATATTTGCCCAGAAAAACACAGGGTGAGAAACTAGAGAAAGTAGTATTGACTAATCTATCTCTCGCTGATTTCGATCTTCTTAAAAAATACGCTAGAATAAATTATGAAATAAACGTGTTAACACTACCAACTGTGTCCCATATGCTTAGAGCAATTGTGAAAAATTGGGTGTATATTACGAAGCTGAGGGAGAAAAGGATAGGATTATGATATCGCACGAAGCGAGAAGCGAACTCGTATTCTATTGATTACATGTGTGTTGAGCGCGAAGAATATTGTCATAGGTGAGGATTATGTTTCTAGGCAGATGCCAAGACTGAATGAAAAGAAAAATTCTGGAAGTAAATCTAATTTTAATCTAAACGAGTCAAGTGTTATATCATGTGATATGGCCAGTATGATCTAACCTAACGGAAAGGAAATCCTGAACCGAAAATCTTCGATGTCAATTTCTTTTTTAACTTCTGTTTGATATTTTCTGATATTGCCGATTTAAGACTCTCGTCTGCCTTGTCCTTGAGCTTGACATCCTCTAAGGGCCATGAGCTGTCTGAGGTCGTTGTCGTCTTCTCATCCCCTACATCCTTATTGTCTGCCTTGTCCTTGAGCTTGACATCCTCTAAGGGCCATGAGCTGTCTGAGGTCGTTGTCGTCTTCTCATCCTCTACATCCTTATTGTCTGCCTTGTCCTTGAGCTTGACATCCTCTAAGGGCCATGAGCTGTCTGAGGTCGTTGTCGTCTTCTCATCCTCTACATCCTTATTGTCTGCCTTGTCCTTGAGCTTGACATCCTCTAAGGGCCATGAGCTGTCTGAGGTCGTTGTCGTCTTCTCATCCCCTACATCCTTATTGTCTGCCTTGTCCTTGAGCTTGACACCGTCCAATTTCTTCTCTATTTTTTGACTGATCTGTTCGTGTATATTTTGCCTCATTTTTTCTATTTTGAGTTTGGGGGTATTTTCTTCCTGCATTTTATCGTGATAAGATTTAAACAGAGTCTCAAATGTTTTACCCTTTGGCAAAACGGGGATGACATGATTTACTTTAAAAGACATTACCACTGGATAGTACTCATTCTGCGAATCGCTTCCCAGTATGTTTACCGATTTGAAGGTGGACATACGGTCTGGGCTACATTCTGTTGATACAATCTTCTTTATGTTTACATTTTTGTTAATACTAAACTCATCCAGAATAGTACCTGCGTTGTCAATAAATTTGGCTTCTAATGTATTAGCAGAAATATGCATGTCAAATATCCCAAACTTTGAATCTTGTTGACTCGCAATAAAATAAGACTTTCCCGATAAACCGTGCAAGTTAACCCCGCCAGTTCCTACTATGGCGTAGATCTCTCCTTCAGGATTGCTATATGTGCTCTTGCTGCAGCTTGTTACTTTCGGGTCGGAAGGATTTTGCGAATTATACGTCATAGGGTAACTCCTTTGATAGTTATGGACATGTCCTGCTAAGACCAGATCTACACCGTACTTGTCAAATAACGGATGATAAGTTTCTCTCAAGTCCTTGTCACCAGCACACCCCGAGTCTCCGCATGTGTTAGGTGATGCATAAAGTGGCACATGCAAGTTCACGATCGTCCATTTGATGTTAGGATCTGAACTTGCTGCTTGTAGGTCTCCCAGCACAAAGTTATACTGCTGCGAACCTTTGGTAAATGTCTCTTCGGTGGCCATGGTTAAAACATGAACGTTTCCAACGTTATACGAATAATATTGTCTTGTAAGTCCAAAATTATTTAAATAAGAGCTCAAGAGTGCAGCGTTTTCGACTTCGTGATTACCAATACCCACTTTGGTAATAGAGCCCACCGGCCTTATAGTGTCGAACCAGCATCCAGGAGTATTTGCGTACGAGTAATCCCCTAATGCTAGTAACAGATCAGGGTTCTGCTTTTGTACATTTTTTACAGTATCTCGTGTATTTCCAGTACACCCCCAATCTCCTGCCGCGGCGATATTAACATAAGATTCTCCAAAAACAGATGGAGTGCTACTGCATGCAATAGCACCAGTTATTAAGGCTGCTCCGATAATTACACAATGCAAATTACGTAAGTGCTTGTTATTGTGGAGAGGCGTGGCGTATGACAGCATCTTCGACGACCGTCCAGTCCAGAATGGGAAAGATAATGAGTAGATACGAGAAATTCTCGATATTGAATTAAATTTTGATTTATCTGTCATTTTTTTACATGCTTTTCATTATAGAATCCAAAGATTCAGGCTGAGCTAGCAAGTCACGGTTGAGGTATTGACACGTATGAACAATAAACGTCATGTATTGACTTTGAGCAGACCCATCATTAATCACGAAACTTTCTTTTCTAATTATTCTAGCATTATTTTTGTTGTGGGTTTGCACTAGTACTTTCATATTACTTCTTTACAGTTGATAATCTTTGTCTACGGTTGATATGTAAGATAGTTATCTAGGCAGCATCTGGAAAACATTTAGATTGTTGACATCAAACGTGTACCATTTTATTAAAGCTGGGTTTTACACAAAGAATAGATTGAAGGGGAGTAAGGTAGTTGCGCCGCGAAAAAAACTAATTGAGTAGCGCCTATGATTGAATTTAATACAATATCATCTATCCATGAAAAATATTTGAGAACATTAATGCTACAGATAGCATAAATCAATCAAAAATAATCATGTTACCGTTAATAATTTAGATACGGAAAATGATAATTCTCAATCGGAGCAGCTTCTTTCAGATTTTTAACCTCGGCAGAAATGAGACGCTACCATGTGACCGGCAGCTTTTGCTTTTATGCAGAGCGTTACAAATACCAAATAAACATTGACCTTACAAATATCGATAATAATGCCCTATATAGATAAGTGTAATCCTTTGATTATGGGCTTAGGGCTACCTTAAAAACCCAAAGTTTTTAATGTCAATGTTCATGTCTGGCGCCTATGGAAGCAGCACCGCCTGAATAATCACCGGTGATTTCTAGCACGTCTTCATTTGCAGATATAAATTTCAGAAGATCCAAAGTGACTTTATGATTGGATACAACGTGAGTTCCCCCATCGTGGATGCTAGGTATTGTACCAGTACCCTGCAGAATTGTGTCTCTCACCTTTTCGATATTTGTACCTTTCTTCATGAAAACTTCCAGAGTATAGATAGGAGCATTCAACGGATCTTGCTGTTCTCTCAAGAGTAGGTCAACCAGCAATTGTGGGTCAACTTTTGGGAATACCTTCAAAAGAGATTCCTGCGTCCTCTTGAAATTCTCTCTCGGCTCTTGTAATTCAGACATATCTAATATATGATCAAGGGAGAATTTGAGTTTTGTTGCTATCTAACAATGATCCTAATTTTTTTCGCGACGATTGTGGTTGAATCATTAAAGCGAGGCTAATTCATCACTAAGTTGAGAAAAATTGAGGTATAATAATATCAAATCAGAGATTCGCGATTTCAGATGTCGTTTGTGTGGAGCAATGTGGTTAGAGTACATTGAAAATACACGTGCATGTGGGAGCTCCTTTCTTCAGGACGGAAGACACAATTTTGACTTTGGAAAGCCAATAAAGATAAACTCCCATGAAGAAGAAATCAGTGCTTGTGAAGACAAAGTGCACGACGGTAAGATCATATTTCAGTGAAATACATTCATTTCACCCATAGTACAAAGTGTATAACATGACAATATCTGACGAAAATCATCTTACCCCTCTAGGAAATAAGCTTTGCAATTCGGTCTTGAAGACAACTTCTCAGGTGACGGAGGCGAAGATACGTCTAAAAGGGCTTAAACTTTTCCTTCCTCATGACACGATCAAGGCCTGGGACACCTACAAGATTATCGAGATCATAAACAATGCCGATAGAGAGTCGTTCATACTCGATGTTGGCTGCAATGACTCTCCCGTATTGCCCATGCTCAAGAGATTAGGATTCAGGAATCTTTATGGGTGTGATTTGGTCCTGAGGCCAAAGTACAAGTACAACTTTATGAATACCGCATATTCGTTCTATAAAAGAGATTACAAACCAATAGTTGATATGCTTGATGATAAGTCTTTGAAGTTATCAATCCAGAATTTAGAGGCAACGCACTACAAAGAGAATACGTTTGATTTTGTAACCTCTTTGTCTGTAATTGAACATGGTGTTGATATCCAAAAGTACTTCGAGGAAATGAGCAGGATTCTCAAAAAAGATGGTTTACTGCTAACATCTACCGACTACTGGCCGGAAAAAACTATCAACACAAAATGCGTTCTCTCAAAAGGAACTCCCGACAAAATCTTTGACAGATGTGAAATAGAGGCTGCGGTAGTAATTGCTGAAAAATATGGTCTCAAGCTGATCGAGCCTATTGATTATAGCTTCAAGGACAAGGTTGTGCACTGGAGTAGAACTGGCCTTGATTACACCTTCATTTTCTTTGCCATGAAAAAATAGAGGAAACGCAATAAAATACGAGGTGAGGAAGTGCCCTAGCAAGTTTCATTATTTCTCGTTTGGTGAACGGGTGAGATTAATAGCGACTATAACAAATGAAGTAGAATCATGCAAAAAACGGTGATAAGAATATCCTTTTCTTTATAAATAACTGAATGAAGAATAGATGAGAAGCAGAAGATAGAGTGATTTATGCTAGGCTCAACTAAAAAATAAACATTTCTTAGAATGTAACCTAAAATAAGGATTATTTACTATCATCTTTTCACTATATTTCTTACCTATCCCGTTCCTGATGCAATAAACACATTTTTGTCTAGTCTTGGTAGGTTGCTGAAGAATTTGGGATCTTTATTGAATGTAGAACCTAGTACCTCGTTAGAATATGCACTAAGACCTCCCACAATTCCCATAAATTCTGGACTCTCGTTCCCAAAAAACGAAACGACATTGTTGCCATTTATGTTATCAGGATTCTCCAGATAGTGAAAATACCCAGGGGGTACAAAAAATACTTGACCTTGACTAATTTCAGATGTCTCAGCCTCCCCATTAGGACCAAACACGGTGAAACGTACCTTTCCATTGATAACATAATTCAATTCAGCCGCATTTGGATGAGTGTGAGGCTCTACTATTCCGCTCGGTTTTAAGACTAAAAGAAAACACGACAATCCCATAAGTATTGGAAAATCGTTGGCCATTCCCAACGCAGCAGTTCCTCCCGGAGTCTGTATTTGCGGAGTTATACCACCCAGATTAAATTTATGGGCATTTGGAACGTCGACTTTGCTGGTACTTGAAAAATCAACTGGTCTTGCTCCCATCGTCACATCCTGAATTGATGTATAATTCAATTGATCAAAGAATCCAGGTGGGCTTATTCCAAACATTCTATCCAGAACTCTCGCAGACAAAGACCCAACAGACCCCGATACACCCAAGTCTCCAGGGCGTTCATTATCATATACAATTACAAATTTCACCTCTCCTTCTCCGATATTTTCCAAGTCGTGCCAGTAGGCCCGGGGGACAAAAGTAATCTGTCCAGGACTTATTGTAAATGTGTCGACTCGGGCATTGGTGCTATAAACAGTCATTCTAGCTGTTCCGCTTAAGCAAAGACTTAATTCAGCCGCATTTGGGTGCCAGTGGGGCTCAAGTATTCCACCTTTTTCTAAATGAAGCAAAACAGCCCCCATCCCTTCCAATATTGGAAAGTTATCAGCGTTCATGAGGGTCCTGCTTCCGTTCGGATTGGAGAATTGTGGTTTGGTTCCGTCTAAATCGAAAATATGAATTGAAGGTGTCTGTTTATTTGTTAGTGGATTCAGATTGCTTGTCTGATTAATGGTGGTATCATTCTTGGTACCACCAAAGACCTTGCCAAATGGCATAAGAGATGGTAAAGTGGCCACCACTCCTGCTGCGCCGGCTAATTTCAGAAAATCACGACGTGTAATCTTCTTATCGTGAGACTTGTCTTCAGATGAATTTGTTGACATTAATCAGAAAATATCAAAGATATTAATAAATTTTAAGTCAGATTTTGATAATATATCCTTTTTAGGAAAATATAGTTACAAATTAAAGTTCGTCCGTCTAGTTTTTAACTTTAGAATAGTGGGCTAAGTTTGACTCCCCAGATTTCCTCGTATCACTCCCCAGCCGACAATTGATCCCATCTTTGCTTCCGTCAGCAAGTAAAGCAATGAGAATAGTATCGTGTAAAATCAGATCAATGCCAACCCATTTGCCATTTTGTCTTCCCCGTCTCTTCCCGCTATAATGTTATTGTCACATATGCACACGTGAGCTGGAAACCAAAAATAATATTAGGATCTGAGCAAACTCATTCTTGAAGTTTGAACTGCTCATTGTTAGCACAAGCAATTCGGGGTATTCCTTATAGCAGTAGCATTTCAGAATTTCAGTCTCTGTGTAACATCCATAGTTATACTACAAGTCTGGAATTGCTCCGATTTTTGAGCAGTCAAGGAATAGGAAATTTGTCAGATACGAAAATTAGCTTCTCAACAACCGATAAAATGAAGTTGCTTTTGCTAGCTTTACATCATGAATGTGATGCCACCCTCTTATCTTTAAATCTAAATTGGAAAGATTTTGAGAACTTTGTAACGATAATTCTCCAAGCGAAGCATTATGTCTGTAAGAATAATATTCATTTGACAATGCCACGAATTCAGATTGATGTTGTAGCAACTTTGAAAGGTATGGCTTTGATAATCGATTGCAAACATTGGAGGAATATGGCAGCTTCTAAAATGGTGGAATGTGCAAATCAACAATATGTCAGAACTAAAATATATGTAGAGAAAAATAGGAATATTGATTGTGGCTTGCCTATAATAGTAACACTAAACGAAGTTTCCCAACCATTTGTAAATAAAATACCGTTTGTACCTATCGGTAGACTTGGTTCATTTCTTAAAGACTATGATCTACACAGGGACCAACTTTGCATAGTGAATTGATAACAGAATCTACAAGTAGTTGTAGAGGAAATCATCTCAATGGCCAGCTTAGATCTCCTTAACTTTGATTTTTATTGTCGCTACATCTCGTTTTTTTTCTCTATTCAAAAAATATAATATGAATATGATAAACTGGCCAGCAAAAATGAAAGAAAAAATGTGAAAAATTCTGTATGGCTACGTTTGAGATATAACAATACCAATGTCTTTTACACCAATTGTAATACTGGGAAATGGTTGGTTGGAATACAAAACCGTAATGAATCTTATAGTCCGGTTAATATCTTGCAATTAACATGGCTGTACGTTACGTATTCGGTGCAATCCTAATTGTGTTCGGGCTTGCTGTCATTTACGAATCTTACTCAGGAACACTTACGGCCATCCTGATTTATTATTATCCGGCTATAGGTACTGTACTGATAATCATTGGGGCAGGAGTCTGTTATGCAGGATATATGTCGGCTAAATCTATAAATCCCGCATGACATACCAACTCTCTCCTTATAGTAACATCATTTTCAATTTTAAACAATAAATGATGCTTTCATAGAGATAAAGTAATCTCTTTTTTTAGAACTGCAGCAGAATTCGAACTAACAAAGTGGGAACATTTCAGATCGTTTTTGCATAAGAAAGATAGAAAGATTTTTGACGAAAAAGTTCGCTTCTTCAAACTATATAATACGACGTGTAAATGATTGACCATGGCAAGGAGATTTTTTATCGATCTATAAATTTGGTTTTAAAGATGACGGCCTGAAATTAGTATTAGAATAACTCTGAAGATGTTCAGTAAAAAGAACTGGGGAGGACAGATACAAATCGTACTGCCCAGACTATTTTTTATATTGAACGGTCTTCGTTATTCAGTAGTCGAGTTACTCCCTGTTATTCCTACCAGTGAGAACGGATCCTCGGACTGTGAATCAATTGGCAGGGTGGAATTATCCATCTCTGCCTGAGATCTATTTATACTTTGTTGTGTCTCGTCCTCATTTGTTTTTTTCGAGTCATCTTGTTTTTTCTCTGCTTTTATCGCATCGCAGCCGTTGTCAGTCTTGTCACAATGCTTCTTCTTGGCAAATGCAGGATTCACCGCAAAGGTTAGGGTCGATAAAGTTAGGGCAGTCAGCATTCCGATGCACAAAATCGCCAACATTGCTGTTTTTGTTTTATTCATAATTTGGCATTGACATTATAGTATAAACGGGCTTTGAAAAAAATGAGGGTAAGAAAATTTGGCCTTATTGAACTAATTAAAACAGTATAAACAATGGTGTGTTCTTCTATCTCTATTTTTTAGAACTATTCCGGATAGCAACGTTAGTATATTCGAATAGAATCTCTAATCCCCCATTAAAACAAATACAAGCAAGAGAAAAAATTCCTTGATAGTATTACTCATTACTGTGATGCTATCTTTACCAGAGTTTATCTGGGCCTTTTTATTAATATGCAATAAGAAAGAACATTCTTTTTCGCTTCAATTTTACAATCAAATATAATGGCTGGTTAAGACCCATGCGTGGATATCAATAGTTATGAGTGTAGACAGACTCATAATGAAATATTCGCAATTAATAATTGGAAGTAATTATACACCATATTATAAAATGATATTCCTTTTATTGATAGAGATACTAATATCTGTAATGATAATAATTATATGTAGATTACCGGGAGTTGGTAAAACAACTGTAGCAAAAGAGCTTGCTCCATTGGTAAACGCTGTTATCCTATCCACTGATAAAATAAGGAAAGAGCTATTCTCCAGACCGATGTACGGATGGAGGGAAAGAAGATTGATTTATGATGTTATGGTACTGATGGCCAGATATCTTGATAAGGTAGGCATAAATTGTATTCTGGACGCTACATTTACAAGACAAGTCTCAAGACGGGAAATAAAAGAGAAGTTAGGTCTTGCTGGTAAAGACTTTCATATAATAGAATGTATCTGTCCTGAGGATATAGTCATCTTACGGCTGCGACAAAGGAAACATGATTATTCGGATGCTAATTTTTCAGTTTATAAAAAGATGAGGAGAATTTATGAACCTGTAAAAGAAGAACACATTACTATTGACACCAGTAAGCATTCAAAAACAGGTATTAGATCAATAGCGGCAAAGATTCTAAATAAAAGCTAATGAAACAAATAGACATGGCCCTAAGATTATGGTAAGTCAAAAAAGAATTTAATATTGCAATGAAGACCAAGTACTAATGAGCGAAACCAGGTTAATAAAAGCAGCTTTCTGGAACTTGCAGAATCTCTTTGGAACCTACAAAAATTATATCGCAACAGACTTTGAATTTACCCCAGAAAATGGTTGGACAGATAATGTCAAGAATACAAAACTGGGCAATCTATCGAAAGTAATCCGATCCATGGACTTTGGAATAGACGGTGTAGAAAATAATGAGCCAGATTTGCTCGGATTATCTGAAGTGGAAGATAAATATATTCTTCAAGAATTGATAAATAGAATAGGTCGCGATAAATATTTGATAGCCGACTATAAAGATAGTCCTGATTTGAGAGGAATTGATGTTTGCTTGGTTTATTCAAGGGACATTTTTGAGCTTATTGATACTAAGGGGTATTCTATTGATTTCAGGTACCCCACCAGAGATATTCTTCTTACTCATCTCAAAGTCAAATCTAATGACGCCGATTTGTATATTCTGGTAAATCACTGGCCTTCCAGGAGAGGTAAATTTGAAAGTTGCCAGCCCAATGATACAGCTCACGCAAGAAATTCAGTTGCCGAAAGTTGTGGTAAAATAGTAGATACAATATTAAAGATACCAAAAGAAGAACTAATTCAAATGCCAGAGGAATTACTTGTTCATGAAAATAGCGCCTATCTTGAGAAACTTGAAAACGAATGGAACAAAAATGTAATAGTAATGGGCGATTTTAATGACGATCCATATGATGAAAGCGTCCTACGATATCTTGGAGGAGTGCCAGATATACGATTTTGTAGAGGCTGGAAAGAAATTTTTGAGCTTCGTGTCAGAGAAGAAAGGAATATCAAAGGTATTTCATTCAAAAAATATTACCTCGAAGAGAGCGCTGCCTTATTCAATTGTATGTGGAAGTTAATTGCTGAGCCAAATCTAATTGCGAATCAAGCACCAATTTCATGCGGAAAGGAACAGGCACAGGACCCAAACGTTCCAGGCGGTACTATTCATTATTGGAGAGACAACAGATGGAGCATATTTGATCAATTTGTAATCTCTCGTGGATTATATTATGGAAAGCAGAAGTTACAAATAATGTTAAATAGTGTAAGAATTGCCTACAATGGACTTAGGTTAGTCGACAATTTAACCCCCGATAGGTTTGATGATAGCACAGATAAAAGTTACTATACGGACAAAAAAAGGATTCACCCATCACTGAAAAGTACGCCTATGGAATTTGTATTTTTAAAATATTACTATAATGAGGAAACAGCTGATTTTAAAGCTGATAATAGAAGTATTCCACAAGGCAGAGACGCTAATACGGGATACAGTGATCATTTTCCAATTCAATGTATGATAAAGCTTTTATGATTGAAAATAGAATACTAAAAACTAATCTAGGCGGACAAAAAAATTAGTTCCCTACATGCTATGTTATTGTTTTTCTGTTGATCCAAATGTATCGAACAAGAGACCAAGCTCAGCTGCCAAAAACAACACAAAATGTTTGGGCCTTGAGGATAAAGGCTTTCAAGAATGTATGGATGCAGCATTCCCTTCACAAAAAAATCGAAAGTGCATTCGTTAATCATAACTTACATTACTACTAAATACACGACGTTTGTCTGGAAGTAATAAAAAGGAATATTTATCTTCCTTCAAAAATTTTAATAGTTATACTTCGTTGGCTCTTTCAAAGACTTTACCACTCCGTATCCTATTAATCCCTGGAAGTTGGCTCTGTGCTCAACACGTCCAATTCATTCATCATTTTTGTCCACGGAATTGCATGAGTATTTCGCTTACCCCGCAGATATTACCTCAAGTGGGATCAATTGAGCCAGTACATTACGCCAAACAGAGATAAAACAAATTATTATGACAATATTCTTGAACGCAATTAATTCGATAAGTAAGAAGCGGCATTCACTCTGTTTCTCTTTTTTTCTTTGAAAATTATAAAGTAAAATTTTGAAAAAAAGAGGGTTTTATCCGTGAATTTCTTTCTCGAGGGCTTGTTTTAACATATGTAAATGCTTAAGTCGATCCTTCTTGATGGTTTGCCAAGTCTCTACTAAATCAGATTTATTTGCATTTTGTGCATCCTTGATGTACGTATCAATAGTTTCGTAAAGGAAGCCAGCGTCTTTTCCCATTGCATGCAATAGATCATACATCGTATTTGACAATTCAGATTCATGACTCATTGTAGTTATTATGATCAAAAGATTATTTAAGGAAGCTGGCCGAAATAACGAAAGCAAGTTAACAAGATCCACGCCAACAGCATCTATAATGCCAATAATTACAAAATTAGAATTCAAATTCCCGCCTGACTGGATATCAAAAAGTGTTGGACAAATAGCTATTTTTTCTCGCTAGGGATAGGAACGATTCCAGGTACAGTTGGTATCTGATAGTATATGGTTCCATTTTTGTCCTTAAACTCTACGGTTCCGTCTAGTGTATGTATTAAAACATGCGTCCGATTCCCTGTGGCATTTGCAGGCAACACTTGTTGGTTTTCGTTGTTATCTATTGAAAAATGAGGCGATATTTCAGCCTTAGTCTTAAAATGCTTGAATACGAAATCTAATTTGTTTTCTTTGTATTCCATAAAAAGATAGGCGTATTTTGTGTCATCAATCCAATCCCAACCCGAACATGCGTAGTGAGATCTGCCTCCTGCGCCAGCAATAAACTTCTTGTCATTGTAAGCCGAACAATGATTATCTGCGCTCACAGTTGCTGTCACTCCTAGGCGATCAAATTCATCAAGCAATTGCTTATTACATTCAAATTTTGGACTTTTTGATATTGGCGAGTCGCATAGTGGCCTGTGTGCCGTGGCAACAACAAATCTGGTCCTATCCCCTTCCTTCAAGAATTTTATTATTTTTCCAACGTCACAAGGTGGCTCTGTTGCTGAATGACTGCTATTTCCATCACACTGGGTATTGAGACCCAAAATGCTAATGTCACCAGCCCGAATTTTCCAGAATCCTTTCTGAGAGGTGCCCCCAGCACAAAGATTCCAGTACCATTTTTCTAGTTGGTCTGACTGTTCTTGTTCTGAATCATGGTTACCGATGTCACATCTAACAGTAACGCCTTGATTTTTCAGATCTTTAACATAGCTATAAAAACAGCCCGCAGAAGGCCCGTATGACATATCACCCAAAATAACAAATGCATCAGGATTGTCAGCCATGATTGAATTAATAGTAGCTCTTCCGGTAATATTGCAAGATATATCACCAACAAATGCAACTGTTATTCCGTCACGAGCTCCATCCACATAATTACTAGGAGTGACCGCAATGATGGCAGATGTAAATAGCAATAGAGTGTAGATAATAAAGAATTGATGTATGCTTAACATTTTCATAACAAAACGAGTAACATCCGCATAAGTTCCTCACAATTTAGTTGATCAGGATTCCCTTGATCGATGACGGCTGTTAATGAAAGAATTGCCTTGTCTCGCATTCAGTATTTCACATTTACCGGGACATTCCATCTCAACAGACTCATACCGAAGAATTTTGGAGATATTAAAACTTTGTATCCAGTTGATCTGTATCTTATTTCTTACAAATCATTCATAGGTATGGATTAGGGCTACAATGAACAAAGCATGTTGAGTTCAGTGAGTCATTCATAATATTCTGAGTCCGCCCTGATTCATTTAAGGTATTACTTCGTTAATACCCTTCAAGATATCCCAAAAGCGCTGTTAGGCGAAGTTAAGGGTACAGAGAAAAGAATAAACCTTCTCATGCAACAACATTTAACGCTCCTATGCAAAATAAAATAGATCTTACGAAACAAATTCTACGCCTTAAGACACTAGGTTTTATAAACTAGTCATTTTCGGTACTGGAGATACTTTCGAGATACAAGCGGTGTATCTTGTCTCTGTATTCGCGTATGGGTCTAAAAATATCATCTAAACTGACTTGGTTAATTGAAGATGTTTTCTTCATAATTATCGGATTAATCATTCATATTAGAGGCCGAAGATTAGCGAAAGCTTACAGACCGCTAAAAATTGTCATCGACAGTTCAAGGGGATAGCTTAATTAAATAATTTAGACATGAAGTTTCAAAAATCACCTCTGCGAGCAAATTAACGAATAGCTAGCCTGGAGAATATTCATTCTCGTCGAAACATAAAGTTCACGACTCTAACTTCCATATTGGTTTCTTTTTATTGCCTGTCATGTAACATTAAGTGGCTGAGAACTCCCTAGATAGAAATGACCCTGATTAGTGCTTGCCTGCTAGCCGCAACCATCAATGCGGCACCCCCTCTTGGCAGAGGATAGTATCAAATTATGATGAGACTTCATAGTATATATGGAAAGTTTTGAGAAAAATAGGTATTGAAGGGATGAAGTTGTATGAATGACGAAAGAGGGATAAAATAATGCCAGTTAAAGTAGGCTGTGCATCAGATTACAATAAAAATCACCTCGATCGTATTCGAAAGAAAAGAGACGAAGAAACGGTTGTCCTAGTTGCCAATAAGAGATATGGTTGGGTTGATTGTGACGAACATATTACAGAACTGGCTCCGCGCATTGACACACACGATGAATGGAAAAAGAGCAATGTGACTCCTCATGATTGGAAAAAATTTTCAATTAAATATACAGCTGAAATGAAGAGCGCTAAGAGTCTCAAGGCAATACGGAATCTGGGGGAACGCAGCAAGAAAGGGGAAATAATTAGACTCCTATGCTACGAAAAAGATGATAATCCCTACTGCCACAGATATATGCTAAAATTAATCATTGATGAGTTTTCGTTCGCTAATGCATGATCATATACAGGCCATATTTGATAATTGTTCATTCGCATTATTGATTTGATTTCCTCACTCCTAGACTTTCTTTCTTTAATGGTTACCCTTATTTCGTGGGAATGAATTAACAACAAACAACACTCCAAATGATAATTAAGACAAAATCAATTCGTGATCCTAAGAAAGATACAGATGGGGTTAGGTTGTTGGTCGCCAGGTATCCCAGACGTGTAAAAAGAACACATTACGATTTATGGTATCCAGCGTTAGCACCGTCCCAATATTTACTTCAGAAATGGAAAAACCGAGAAATTACTTGGGAGGTTTTCGAATCAGAATACAGAAAAGAGATGTCCCGCAGTGATAAGGCCCAAGCCCATTTAGAGACGCTTCGTGAAATATCCAGATCAATTACAAATCCTAATCCAAGTTTTATCACGCTAATATGTTATGAAGCAGAGAGAAACCCACACTGTCATCGCCATATATTAAAAAACATTATCGAAGGAAGATAGCACCTTCCTCACCTTGTCAAAGTGTTTCTGTTCCAAAAGAGTAGCACAATAAGTAAACAAGGAGCTCAAAGATGGAATGGCTGTAATCACTAGTGAAGAATGCACAATGACGCTTATAATTTATCCTGCTGGATCTCGCTGCAGTTGTGTTTAGCTCGCGTTGTCGTCTTGCTATTTTTCTTTGTCAGTAGCAAAGAGATTGATTTCGACATGCTCGTGTTTGATCCTTTTTTACAATGTTGACTACAATATTATGTGGAAATAAAACGTGAAACCGTTTACATTAGAATTCAATGTAGATCTAGGGAAAAAGAAATTAGGAAGTTTACCACAGCAGGTTGATGTGTGGAGAAAGTGAGATGACTAAGCGTGAGCAGCGAAAACGGGTAAACCTGGGAAATATATTCGATAGGCATGTAAAGCATGAATTTGTTGATCATGATGTTGACGCAACAATGAAGACCATGGTAAAGGAACCTATTGTACATCATGTAGCCACAATGACAGGAGGCATTGGTTTTGATCAAGTTTATAATTTCTATAAGACTGAATTTGTTGGCAAAATGCCTAATGACACAAAATTAAAGCGTATCTCTCGCACAATTGGAAAAGATCAAGTCGTTGATGAGCTTATTTTATGTTTTACACATGATACCGAAATTCCGTATATGCTTGCAGGAATTGCTCCTACAGGAAAATATGTGGAGATTCCACACGTCGTTGTGATGAAATTTAAAAGAAACAGGATTGTTCATGAACACATTTACTGGGATCAGGCTTCCGTACTTGCACAGATAGGTCTTTTAGACTGTACAAATTTACCAATTATAGGTATCGCGCAGTCCAGAAAACTTCAAGAGATTTCCTCCCCAAAGAAAAAATAATAACCAAAGGACAATAGTGATCATACGAAAGTTTGAATTCTATTGAAAGCATATCTTTTATGATGAGTTTTTCTGATCATGTCGTTCTAATGAATGAATGATCTGAGAATTCCCGTCCAAAATCATCCACATACCATGCCTTCCGCAGATCCGTGTGAATCGTGTCTTTATTGTAATCTAGTTTCATTGTGAACTGGCTATTATGGCAGGGTCTAATAGTTGTCAATTCGGATTTATTGGTTAATTAAATGAAAAGTTCAGCGGCAGGGACAATTCCTGTTGAATTCTCTAACCAAACTTAATTATACTTTTTCACTAAATCCGGCATGGACACAGGAGATACTCGAAGCATAGAAGTTTTGAAAGTGATCTCCGACCATAATACGTTTGAGATTTTGAAACTTGTAAGTATGAAACGGGATGGTTATACCATCGCGCAATTAAGTAAGGGGTTAAAGTTGACAAAAAAACAATTATACTTTAGAATTAGAAAATTAGCGAAAACAGGACTTGTAAAGAGACAAAACGATATGATCAGCACTACAATTCTTGGCAATTCAATATTGAATGCTATGAGGCTGATACATAATGCATTGAGAATTCATATCCAATTGAAGGCGATAGATACTTTTGTACTATCTGGAGGAAATAGCAGAAGAGAAATCAATTCGTTAATTGATGCAATGATAGAAGATGGAGCCATTAGGAAAATGATAAAAGGGGTCCCGACGGGAGTTCAGTAAGTTTGTTTACACGATAATTGCTTCACTAGGATTAAAAATACTCTAACCTAAAATCAAAGCTGGGCAACCTCGATTGGAAACACTTTCGACTCTGGCTAATGAACAGACCCATCCTGCAGAGATGACGAAATTTCAACTTGAAAGCAACATTATAGTCACTGATCTATCTGAAGCGTCTTCTCATGCGCGACGAACTCTGCCACGTGGGATACGGCCTCATGAAAAATATTACGGCCTCATGAAAAATATTACGGCCTCTGGATGTTACTTCCTTTTGTATTTCACTGAATTCCGAGACGCATTCCATCGCTAGTGGAGTCAAGCAGACTGAAAATCTTGTCGGTTTTTTATGCACCGGAAATGCCGTTTGCAACTAATACAGAATAACATCCGAGGCCACATTCCTCACAAATTGGCTTTAGTGCCTTCGTATCGGCACTTCCAATACAACAAGGCTGTTTAATTCTCCCCATATGATCTAAAGAGAGTATTGCCCATGTGGGACATTGAATAGGAGTGGTACCAGTGCCGCCCCAATTTCCTTTCATTAGTGACAACTGCTTCTCGCTATTTATCACAAAATCCGGATAGTCTCTTTTAAGTTGTATAAGACCGTCTACAATGCCATTTCGTTCCTCTCCAAATTTTAACCATAACGGGTCTCCTTTGACAAAGGGAGTATGAAATTGGAAGCCTATCTTGTTTACTATTCCTTTCCATTCGTCGACCAAATCATTCACTGTACTGCAATTGATAGAATTAATAGTCATTGTAATCCATATATCTTTCCAGGCAGGCTTTCCATTCCTGGAAGGGCCTTTAATATACTCTAGGATGTTCTGCTTAGTTTTGGCGTAGGTACCTTCTCCCCTGATGCTATCATGAGCCTTTTGAGTACCATCCAAAGATATCCAATAAAAATAAAGTTTTTCAAATCTCTTGAGAGGAAAATATCCGTTTGTGACTACACAGACTCTTCTAGGCATTTCTTCGCAAAATAGATCTATTATTTCGGGCCTCATGGTCGGTTCACCACCAACCAAGGTGATAACAAAGAGATGCTGTTTCTTGAACGTCTCTCTAATTCTTTGTCTCCATTCTTGTACGCTTAAATCATTCTTTTCCTCCTTTCTGTTTAACCACCAGTAACAATGAGAGCAGTGAAGATTACAAACATTGATTATATCCGCAGAACCATATAGTGCCGGTTTTTCGTGAAAAAGTTTGATGCCTATCATCTTATGGAATAAATTAAAGTATAAAGGAATTTCTCGTGCAATATCAGTTATTCCACGGCCATATATCAAATCCACCATATCTAATATTGTAGCGGTTACCTATTAAAAAATATCTGTTGACCAATTATCTGCAGAAAGTACTAAGATCACGGACTAGATACACGATAGAAAAAATAATTAACTTCTTCAACTCTGGCCAGGAGAAGAGAACAATGGAATGACCCCCTTAGCATATAGCTATTGTGTTTTATTTATGCCGCTATGATCTACACATGGATAACGATAAATTGCAGATCGTTCCATAAGTATACGGAAAACTATATAATGGCAAAAATTTCTGTTTACAAAAGAAACTCGCAGTTTAAAGACTGCTCTGAACTTGTAGAGGAACTTGGAGAGTTGGGACTAATTGATACCCTGCAAAAATACTACACGAAACCATTTGAAAAGGAAGCCAAGAGTATAGTCGCAGGACCCAGTTTCCTTCAATTCTTGAACAAATTATTTCAGATTCAAATAACAACAGGAGATATCATACATTTGCAATCCTCCAATCATAGCAAATACTACATGCTCTCGGCAACTGGAACTTGGGACGAGATAATCGAGTTACAATAATGCTTAATCTTGACCTTCTATTCATTTTTTGAAAATCTAAACATAATTGTAACGGGTAAAAATAATATTCCCATCACGAAAGTGGAGACTATTTTTGGACGTTTCCAGGTTATCATTACTGACTTCAAGTCTTAAGAAAAATGAAAATGAAACTGCCATGCGTCAGTCACTAAGCAGTGATAGAATCATCGTGGAAGAAGTTCTGACTATGGAACTCGTTGACAGGAGAAGGAGTTCAACTAGGGCTGGAGGTATAGATTTTCTGTCAGTTTTGCTTTTGCTTGAGTGGTCCCCTCTCTCGAAAGTACAACACAAGATATTAATTTCATTTATGGATGGTTTTCACCCTTTACACGTATATCCGGGGGGACGACGCTTCTATTTGAGCCTCATCGTCCAATGACGACTGGCCCTTCAGAAAGAAGTATATCTGAGCCAACTCAATAAACGGCGTAACATTCATCGAATACTTCACAGATTCGGATGTATTTTACTTTCGTTAATTCTTGATCTTCAGATGTAATTACAGTTGCTTTGCAGATCCTAAAACACGATGTGTAACCTTCTGATGAATGCCTTGCGTTCTTGACATTCATTTTTATATTATAGACTCTTTGTGGCATCAAGTATATCTGTGCTGTCGTGTAGACGAGTAAACCTTGAAGATTAAATTCGGGGTACTAGTAAGTAAACTAATACAGAGGAGCACAATGCGAGTTCGCTCAACATTCAGAAACTAATGAATTTCGACTATATTTCAGCTAATACCAACACAACCACCATCATATTGAAAAGTAGATTCTAGCTAATCAGACTAGAAGTGGATTGCTTGAGCAATGTTTCGACTGCTTCATTTGCATCGATATGCATGATGTATCACCTCCAAAGAGGATTGGGAATATAAGTGACTTAAATTCTACAGGCCAGACAATGATTGCCGTACTCACATATGAGGAGCATTTAGCGTCCTTTTTCTTCTTTTACTGGGCTATTCTCTCATTCTGATGGTAATTACAGAATTTATTCTCTATTATGGCGAGTCATTTTGGACAGCTAGCGTTAATACCAGTATATAGTAATATAATAATAGTAATTCGTGATATGACTAATACCAATAGTTATGATTGCAGTTATGATGAAAAGCCAGTGTTAGAAGGCATTATGGATATCCTAAGGTTCATGGACGGCTGGACAAAAAAGATACCGGATCGGGATATCAAAGTCATTTAGTAGGGAGGACGATTACTATTTCGAAGGAGCAAAGAACGCTGTAGCTGTAGGTAAGACACAAACTTTTCTCTCGAAAAGATGACTTTATTGGACGATCATAACTATCTACACAAGCCTAAAGTCCTCCTTAACTGTTACTAGTACTACGTGACTATTGGTTCTTTCAATAATGCGTAATACCAGATCCTTCTTTACAAAATGGCTAAGTTCTTTGCGATTTCTGTTCAGCTGTTACAATATGAAGTACCCATCCTTGTATTTCAAGGACTCATGGCTTAATAATGTTAGAAAAAATTATCCTATTTTAGAATGATGTTTGTGTTGAAAAAATGTTAGTATCCCCCTGCTCTGTCATAAATTCAGTGAAGCATATGCTGCAAAATTCGGTGTCAGCGATTAATCGTTGTTCAATAATCGTATCCCCTGCGATGAAAGTTTTTTGACACAAGACACAAACAGTCATACTAGTATAACGTCAACTAACTATCTAAAGGTATGGGTAAAAGAATGATCCAACTTGATGGAATCCTTGGTCTTTAAATGAGGATATACCGAATCATTTGGATTAAAGTTGATATTTATTATGGAAATGGTATTAAATAATGGTATCAAAAATGCATTAAATTTTGATATTCCCATCATAACCAATAACATTTTGTAAAATAGTTGAAAGATGACTATCAAATGTGCCAACTTTGACAGAATTGGCCATAGGAAGGCTAATAGACTATGTCACAAGATGAAATGTATGTATAACAAAGGATCTTGTAGAATATGCGGTACTTTCTTGATTGCTATATCAGTTTGCGATGTTTGCACTGAACATATTTCTTGGACTTGTGGACATTGTGATAAAACCGATAACATAATACATTCACACGAGATAACGGCTTATTAATCTACATCTGAAACATAATTTTCCTCATCACACTTTCTCTCGTGATCATTTTAGAGACAGTCTAGTATACGCTATTTAATTGAATATTTTCATTCGCATACGTGGGATTCAATACCGCAGAATATGCACCAAAGTTTCATAATTCGTCCTTTACGAGCACCCCCCACAATATAGCCTATACGAGATAGACCTTTCTTACAGTATTGACACTTCACAGTCATATCATAGCAGTAACTTTGTAATTGAGCAATTGATCTGATAAGTGGGAGGGTGCAGATGTTGAATAGAAATGCAATGTCTAATGCTACTTTACCTTTGCGAGGATTATGTTTTTCAAAATTGAGTTTTCCAGTAGTGAATCTATTAATTTGTTGACCTCAAATTCAGGTAAACCGCCGGGAGTTTGCAAAGAATCAATCGCCTTGAGCTTCCAGTAATTATTAAGAGCTATTCCTAAAGTACTTTGCAATTCATATAGGATCTTGCCGAGACTAGTGAGATAGTATCTGCCAATTCTCCGGACCAGCAATCCTTGTTTAATGAGCCGTTCCATTTTTGAATAAAACTGCTTGCGAGTTAAACCAAGTGTACTAATTAGCAAATCAGTTTTACCAGCATTTAAGGCCACGGCGTTGAAAATTGTCAATGCTTTATCATCAGATATCGCCTTGATAAGATCGGAAATTAGAGGCGATTTGTCTGACTGACTTGAATATCTGGATTTCTCTGATCCTAGATTTTGTTGTATGGTTACGGTTGATGACATTAGTCTACCTTGTATAAGAACAGGTAGCTATATAAACATTTATGATATTGGGTGGACCACGCAATACCAACCATGTCAGTGCATAACAGGTCATAAAACAAAAATTAAACTCAAGATCTGTGGTTCGTAATAACAACCGGATGAACAAAAACTGAAAGAACGCATATTTTCGTTCGACCTAAAGCCGGATAGCAGGGGATTGAATGTACGGAAATCTAGGATTTATTTAGAAATAATGATCACACAGCTGAGAGGTACTAGCTACCAATTCTATAAGTTTTTTATATTTTATGAACTAAGTACTCATTAATTAGTAGTAATTGAAAAGACTACATCATTGCTCTATTCCTGGTGTCAGGAGTGATGTCTGGTTTGTTATTCACGTCTGTATATAGTCAATCAGCGAGTAACAATTCAGTAGCAGGTAACTAAAGCACAAGCGGCAATACCTCATCTCAAGGTATCGGAAGTGCACAAGAACATAAGTTTTGAGAAACAACAGTGAGATAAAAGCAAATAACACCTCGATCAGAAATCCTAATGCATCTCTTGCTGAGAAGATGTCTGCCGAATCTAATACAACAGCTAACCAGACTAATGAAATATGATCACAGGGTGTAGCCAATCAAACAGGCAATCGAACTAACCCGCTAACAAAATTAGCAGAAGGGGACAAGGTAGGCAATAGGAATGGGTAAATAGTAGGTTACAGTCGTCAACTTATTTTTTTAGTAGTAACGAGCCATTTTGTACATAGTAGGTTTTTTAGTCAACTCATCTATTATATCAACATAGCATCATGACTATCAGTGCCAATTTCAATGTAGTTGATAGATAAATTATTCTAATAGTTTATTAATTATTTCTAAATAAACAGAAACAATGAAAGGCTATAACACAAACATCGAAAAAGACACGCTGGGTAACAATAAATTTAGGAAAGTATTGTACACTTCCAAACATATTCAACTTGTACTTATGAGTTTACGACCAGGCGAAGAAATTGGGGAAGAAGTTCACACTGAAAATGATCAATTCTTTCGCATTGAAGGTGGTCATGGAAAATGCATAATAGATGGAATTGATTACGAAATTAAGGATGGTGATGCAATCGTCATCCCAAGCGGCGCTAAGCACAATATCCTAAATATTGACAACCAAACAGATCTGAAAATGTATACGCTTTACGCTCCGCCTCATCATAAGGACGGGATTGTACGGGCCACTAAAAAGGAAGCAGAAGATAATGATGCAGAATATGATGGGAAAACTACGGAATAATTGTTGTGAAACAGAAAATTTGTAACCTTATTTCATTTCTTTGATTCTAGTATCATAATGCATTGCATGCACCAGAGTAACATCAATTTCATAACAGATCGTCTATGTTACCGAGTTGAAATGACGTCTGTACAACTAGGTCGCGAGTTGAACTCAAGGTAGGCAAATGGTATTATTCAAAAGCCTGGCTTGGAGATATTGACATCAGAATTCGCGTGCTCAAATCAAGATATCCTCAGACATTCAAAAATTATCTGGGGCTCATACATCTATTAATTTAAACTATTTATCCATTTGCGAATGGAAAAGTTGGTGATCGCAACTTTACCATTCATGATACAGGCAATCTTAATTTGTTTTGACTTGTTAAGTTCTCTAGTTCAAAAAAAGGTTACACATTCGAAGGCATAGGAGGCTGTATAGGGCATTTGTCTGGTTGGAAGCGATCCTCTTAGTTTCCTCTATTTGCTTACAGTGGAAGTAGTCTTTAGAATCTGCTCATGAAGTAGCGTTGAAACCACTGATTGCTTTGCGTCCCAAGCACGGCATGCGTATGTTATTGACTCGAAAATAAGGCTTTACTACCTAATTACTTTCAGTAGCGCCGCATTGTGGCATAGTATAGAAGACATATTGATGCAGACCATCAGTTATTAACTTACCAGCCCTATTGAAAGTTATTGAATATTGTGAGCATCTTAAAACTACTAAGACCTGCAAAGGTTGCTCATCTAGCGACTGCTGATTCAAGTCTTCAACCCTATATTACACCAGTTGTGTTTGTGATAGAGAATAACAAAATCTATATTCCCTTAGACCATAAGCCAAAGACCGTTCCTATTAACCAGCTGAAAAGGGTAAAAAATATACAGAAAAACCCTAAAGTTGCTTTTCAAATAGACAATTACGAAGATGATTGGCAAAGGTTGTGGTTCATCATGTTAATAGGGTATGCAGAATTGGTCGAACAAAAAGAAATGGGTGGAGATCAAGATAAATATATTCGCAAAGTTCACGATCTGTTTATGGAAAAATATGTTCAGTACTCTAAAGTAGAAATTGGAACAATATTCATAAAGATAAGTTCGCTAAAGGGTTTCTATTGGCATTACAATACTTCAAAACAATAAAACTAGTAGGATGATAGATAATTGAATTCTGTGCTATCTAGCGAATTGAAGCAGCTGTTTTGAGGTTTCGATAGTTTGATCCATATTTCCATATAGTGGAGTGAAAAAGTGACTGAATACAACATGCTCTATGCCCATATCTTTTATTTCTCTTATATCGTTACCTATCTCTTCAATGGTTCCTGACATTGGAAACCGTTGCTTTCCGCCTGAGTTTTTCGCATCAGAAATATTGAGATAAGTTAAAAGAATGATCTTGAAAGCATTTGGATCTTTATTTGCTTCAATAGCAAGATTTCTTATTGTACTTACTGTACTTTTAAGTTGTTCCAGAGGCCCAAATGGTACGCCCAACCAGCCGTCAGCATCATAATTTACAATTCTAGAAAAAGTATTTGGACTAAAGCCACCAAGATAAATCGGAATATGAGGTTTTTGTATCGGTTTCGGACCTATCTTTGATGCAGGAATATTGTAGAATTCACCTTTAAATTCTACAACGTCATCGGACCATACACTTTTTAGAGCATCAAGAAATTCATCTGCTCTTTTACCTCTATTCTTAAAAGGTATGTTAGAGGCTTGATATTCATCTTTAGACCAGCCGATGGCAAGACCGCAAATCGTCCTTCCTTCTGAAAGAACGTCCAAGGTAGCAAATCGTCTCCCAAGCACAACAGGATTGTGAAATAGCATATCTATAACAGATGTCCCCAATGATATTTTCTCTGTGTTCGCCGCAACAAATGACAGAGTTTCTAGCGGATCAAGAACTGTTTGATATTCAGAAGGAAGACTACCGTCTGGAGTTGCAGGATAAGGGGTCTTTGGATTAATTGGTGAAAGAAGCCTTTCAAGCACCCAAAGTGAGTCAAAGCCATATTCTTCAGCTTTTCTAGAAAACTTAATTAAATTTTGTCTAGTAGCTTGTTTCCCAAGCTGAGGTAGCGTAAGTCCAATTTTCAAGATGAATACAACGCAATTAATTGTATTAAAAGGTAGCTTGAAAATCAAAAGCTGACAAAGAACATAAGTAGCACTTGAGCAAAAAAATTCACTGGTTAAATAGTAATACTGCTAAGACTTGTTGCGGCCAAGCATATGCCATTATTGCAATCTAGGTGCTTGTCATGTATTGGCGGATTTGATTCATTAAGGAGATACTAAACAGTATACGGTAAAATGCCCACCTGGAGAGATTTGTTTTATGCTTAAGATCATGATCCCCAAATGCAAATAGTGTTTGTTCTAGAAGCCAGGGGAAAAACTTATTAAAAAAGCCTTACTTATGTCGACGATGTCATCAGTTGAGCCACTAAGAGAAGTTGTGCAACGATTGGCGCATACGTTTAACGATCCGCAGAATAGGGAATCAAATTACTTTGATTTTTATGATGATTCCTTGACAATTCATGGTTTCCCTCCAAATCTTCCAGCCAACAAGGGAGGTTTTAAACAGTTCATTTATCTCTTGTGGAAAGCATTTCCTGATATAAGAATTACTTTTGAAGATATCATTATTGAAAGGAATAAGGTTGCATGCAGGTACAACCTAACCGGCACACACAAAGGTGAATTTGTAGATCTTGGACCAACGAATAAACAATTCAGAGTCAATGGTATGACTGTATTTTCTTTTCGTGATTCAAAATGCATGGAACGTTGGAATCTGGTAGACATGACTTCATTGATGGAACAGTTGAGGACCTAACCCTGAACCATGTAAGATTTCTCATTTGTATAGGCACTCAAACATCGTTCTTTCCTTCTTACCCTTTGTTCGTTCGTTCTCCGCTACAATTATAGAAGAATGGATTTCCACGTCGCATGACTCAAGCACATCAAACAGTGCACACTGGTGTCTTGAATCAATAATATTGTTTACAAAAGAAACTATTCAAGTTGTCAAGGAGACTTTGAGAAACCTGGTGTCGGGAAGTAAACATAGTGTTAGAAAGGAAACTATTTACTCTTGCGAAACCTACGAACATAAATCTCCTACAGGCTAGATTAAAGATGTTTGTTATATAATTATATATGTGTCGTACAAAATACGAGATTCTGACACAAAATATCAATCTCTTCCCTATGAGAGAATGGCATGTCAAGCATATGCAGGAGACCATCGTAAAATATCTAACTGGCTTGCCGGAAAATGCATCACGGTGGCAAAAAAAGCTAAATAAAAAGTATGGGAATTTGACGCAAGTAACGAAAAGAATTCAATATGATCTCAAGCATGGCGTAGAGCGACAAGAAGTTGTTGCATTTTTGGCATTGATTAAAACAGATCAGTCATATTTTGAGCTCCGGAATACAAGTGGCTTTGCTTATAGATTGTACAGCTTAGAAGCAAGTCTACTAAATGTTGATTCAAAAGCAAATCATTCCTTATCTTTCTCAGACTATTAAATTTCTATTTCTGCCATATCGAATCCGCCAAACTATCTTCTCATTCCTGACTGGAATAAATCGCATATCTAAGTTAGTCATGGAGGAAGAAAGGCACTTAATAACAAAAGCAAATGCTTTAAAGTACTTGTATAATAATTCCTTTTGCACAATTCCTAAATCAGATTTCGTTACTATTAGTATATCTATCAATGTGATTGCACTATTAATCACTCATATGATTGTCATTTTTTATTCTCCCCTCGTCTTATATCATTAATGAACGACCTTAATTATTGAGCCACATAGGAGAAAAAGGAAAGTGTAGTAGATGTTATCAAGAAAAAATAATAAAGGCTGAATTTTCAGCATTTGGCTCTTCTGATAAAAATATTTTTTACTGTGAAGATTGCTTTGAGGCAATGAATACTTGTATCTGTGAGCTCTGTGCCCAGAAATTAGATCTATCAAGTTATAACAACCATTTGCTCGACAGTCATACCAAAGAAGAAATGGCGGCAATATTTTCTCAGCGGATGATAGATTCCAAAAAATCACAAGTAAGTTATTAAAGTTATAAAATTGTAAGAAATATCTGATTCAGATTAAGTTAATTCAACTCACTAGTTGCGAAAAGAAGGACATTTGATTCCAGAAGAGCACCATTTTTTGTAATACCCACTATTCAAATTCTGTGGGATATCTACTAATGATAGTAGAAAACAACTCTCTTTAGATCTACTGATATTTTATTGGATGTGTAACCTCGTTTTGTCTTTATTTATGAGATTTTCAACCTACTTACATCTTGTGGGTTGACTAATATAATAATCGAGAACATACGATTTAACTTTTAAATAGTATTACTGCAAGCAATTCAATTGAATGATAAATGAGAGTATACGAAGGATAGGGATATTTTGCGTAACGGCGCTAGTAGTCCTCATTCTGTTATCAAGCGGTTCAGTAATACCATTGTTAACGCCTCTAAAAGGATTGGCGTTTGACGAGGAGGGATATTACAAATTTATAGTTTCTAAAATGAATAAATCAAATAGTAATGATAACAATACTAATGCAGTACAATTACCTGTAGCAGCCAAAGGCCCTGCAATTCCTCCGAAGGGATATCTGGTTGAAGAAATACATGATCGTTTGTATTGGGTCACTGATGGTTCATATAACACCATGTTCTTGGTAACAGACAAAGGTGTTGTGGCAGTTGATGCACCTCCCTCACTGGGCCAAAAATATCTTAGAGCTATCGCAGAGGTAACTGACAAACCAGTTAATTATTTAATTTATAGTCATGCCCACATAGACCATATCGGCGCTGCGGGACTGTTCCCGAAGAATGTTACTATCATAGCGCAGGATGAAACTGCTCGTGAATTACAAAGTGCCCAAGCTGTAACCAAGAATGTTACCATGGTGCCCCCAATACCGACTATAACTTTTTCCAGGAATTATACAATAGAAATTGGAAATCAAACCCTTAAACTAGATTACTATGGTACCAACCATCTACCAGGTAACATCTTTATCTATGCTCCCAAACAAAAGGTGCTCATGTTGGTGGATATTGTATTTCCAGGGTGGGTTCCTTTTCCATACCTAGCCATAGCAAAAGACACTGCTGGTTTTATCAAGGCACATGATATTGCCTTAGACAAGTATGATTTTGACACATTGGTTGGAGTATAATTTATTCAAGTGAAAATGTTTTTTATACGAATTTAGTAATGAGCTTGGGGTATCATCATGGTTGCCGATTGTAATTTTAAGCCTTTTTGGATTGTTTGCATCTGCGTCACCGTCGAGGGGTTTTACTATATTATACCAACATGTTCCCGTACTTTGATAAGAATTGTCTCCTAACCCCAAAGTCGTAGGAGCAGCATGATTGACAATATTCTTTACGGTATTTTTAGTATTGCTGCCTGCAGCCCCAATCTCCAACTCCCGTCAAATGAGGTATTGCGTACACAGAAGTAAGTACATTTGGAAAAAAACTTACTAAAGTAATTAAAAGTATTAGTGAAAATGTCAAAAAGTATAGGCCCTCGCGATATTGTAAGCCTGACATTTTTTGAATCATATCAAACTTGCAATATATGTATTTGATAGTTAGATTATATGGAAATTGATCAAGATATTGTCATTGTGTAATTATCAATGGTAATCATTTAACATATCGGATGTTTTAGTTTATTATTTTATTTTAGTAAACTAAAAGTAAAAACAGTATAAAACTATTACTTGCTAGGAACAGAATTGACACAAAGCAAACTAACATTCTTCAATGATAAATATACTATTTGAATTATACTATTTCCGTAATTTAGTTGCAAACTGCTTAATAATCATTTTATGAAACGAATCACAAAAATGAATGTCTCATCTGTTATTAAATGTGTTTGCGGGCTGATTATTGGCATTTTTCTCGTTACCAATGCACTTGATATGCACGTGTTTGCCAAATCCGAAGTATCAATTTCTCCCTCATGTGGGCCAAAATCGGTTCTCAATTTATCGATAAAGGCAAAGGGGTTAGTAATCGACGATATTGCCTCTTGGGAGTTGAAGGATTCTGATGGAAAGACACGGTTAAATGGTTATTTCCACACAGATATCAATGGTAATGTTAACGACCAGACGGTAATAGAAGATGTGGAAAAAGGTCATTACAAAATATATTTTGGCTATGACACAAACTATGATGGAAGATTAGATTCTGAGATAGACCATTCAGAGATAATCATTCCATGCAAAATCAAGTGAGTGATTTTGGCTTTTTTCGATCCAGTACTTGATAGGACCTGACCAATACTTAGTTGAAGACTATAATTTCCTACAATGAACATGAAGTCAAGACAGATGGATCACTTGACGATTTGGAAAATGGCTATAATGTCTGGATAGACCTTGTAGATCCCGACCATGAGGAATTATTGGAATTAGGGAAAATACTCAACCTGGATGCTGACGCATTGGAAACATATTTTAACAAATCAAAGAAACCTGAAATCCGTGTGTTAGATGATCACACATTTACTGTAATGTTGGATATGAAAAACAAGGATCCAAAAACGCTTGAAACAGAGGGAATTTACTTGTTTCTTGGAAAACACTGGCTACTTACTATACATACACCAGAAGTCAAAATTAATGAAGTGGTTGAAAGGCTTTTGAAAGTAAAAAATAAGAAAATCAAAGAAGCACAAATTGATGCATTGTATTATAACGTATTGGCGGAGATAGTTACCAAATACGAGCAACTGCTGACCGCCTTGGAGTTATCAGTAAATGAGTACCAACGAAGATCCTTTATCAGACCGTCGCCTGAAATATTTGACAATATCGATATCCTGTCCAGACAGACAATAGCATTAAGAAGGCATTTCTGGCGTGCTAGAAATATTATAAATTTCCTTGTTCACAATGAACACGATAAAGAAGATGTAAAATATATCGAAATGGTGTATGATGATATATCGCAGCTAATTGATTTCGTAGAGTCATATGAGGGAACAATTAATTCAATACGTGAGCTGTATGTTGCCAAAGTATCCCTTCAAATTAACGATACCATGAGGGTTCTCACCATTTTTACTGTAATCCTATTGCCTCTTACTCTCATTGCTGGAATATATGGGATGAATGGTGTTGACTTGAGTAATCTTGAGTCGGTATCGACTGGCTTTTTCATAGTGATTATTTTGATGGCAAGTACGGCAATAGGGTTACTTTTGTTCTTTATTAAAAAGCAATGGATTTTAGTTGGACTACACGCTGGAAGCGAAAAAGAGATTTATAGGAAAACTGGGGAACAGAACACCCACACAAAAAGTAAGAATCGTAGTGCTAGCAGCAGCGCATAGGAAAAATGGCTAAATTATAGTCAATACCTAGTAAAGTATTAGACAACGGGTCGATCTAAAAATCGAATCAAATCTGAGCTATGGTTTGTTTAGAAATTCTATTTGTCATGAGAGTTCTAACTTCATTGGTCACAGTCTAATGGAGTTTCCAAATGACAATAGAAGAATAGCACTTACAAAAACAAGAAATTTCATCCATATGTTTTTTGTTCAAGTTATACTACTGATAAGCTAGCGATAAAGAAACTGACCGAGTTGCCAATAATCGTATCAGTATTCACTTGAAGTAACTCCATATCTTCGATCAAATTTGTCTGTAATCCTTGGCTAGATTAGCTAAACTCTATGAAACTTTTCAGATAGTATCAATGTTTTGAGTTATCCGAGAAGTCCGTTTAGGACACAAATGATTCATCGTCAGATCTCAATTACCTCAGAGTTTACTTGATTGAAGGATAAAATTAGTTCCCAGGAACTAACTTTTTAGGTTGATTTATGATAACTCCTTGATTATCCTTATTCCCTCTTCGGCGGTAAACGCTTTCAAGGTCTGGCTTTTCACATTTCCAGATGAACCTACTTTAAGCATTAGCGACATAACTACTTCATCGCTCGGAGCTTCTATTATGATTACTACATCATATTTTCCGAAAGTATAGTATCCCCCAACTAGTTTGCCACCTGCTTTTTCAACGGATGCTTTAAATGAATTGTAACGATCTGGTGAATCCTTAATCTTGCTTATCCCTTGGTCCGTCCATTTTATTAGTAAGATATAATGTGACATAGATGCTAGTTACACCAACTGGTATTTAACTTCATAGAATATAGATCTTTGGAAAAGAGAACGAGTTTATTATATTATTCCCACTCCAACATCGGGGTATCCGGCTCCCTGTTGGGACTACTTACGTTAACCTGGGTTAGCAATAAAGCCACCATATTGTTAAGGAAAGCCAGTTTTCCGCCACCGGTAAAGGAAGAGTTGGTAGTGTTAAAAAATGTTAATCTCCTATAATCTATTACATCATTTTTTCCTTCGGGGGAGAATGACGACACCAACAATGTATTCGCTCCAAATACTAATTCTTCGGTATTGGTCGAAAATGGGGCGATAGCCTAAAGGATCCGCTTTGTAATGACGGTAGCCAACTTGAAGCAACGGGGATTTGTGCTGATGGTTCCTTTCCTTTAATTATCCGCGCCAATCCCGTTCCTCTCACAGAGGAATTCGTAAACGAATTGTATCCAACAACTATTAACATTAAATTGGGATGAGTGTGTGCTCACCATCTTTAAGTTCGCTACATTGTAGAAAGCTAGTAATTATGGACTGTCAGAAATCAAATAAAATGGGGACTCAAATTGGCAATAAACAATATACATTCCCTTTATTGGAGATAGTTATACCATATTACCCAGCTAATAATAATAGTTCCAGATATAGAAACTATTACTATTAATGGAGAAATATAGTCTGTATGTCCACTGCACAGGTGATGGTGGCACTCTCTGACACGAAATCTTTTTATCTTCTGTCCAAAATTGCCTTTGCAGAAGCTGACAGCCAATTTCTTTTATCAGAAACAAGACTATCTGCTAAGGCATTCTACTCTCGTATGTCTCGCTTATTGAAAATTGGCGTTATAACTAGAAAGAGTGGTAAGTATTCTCTTACTTCATTTGGTAAAATTGTGCATCACGCTCAAGATCTTATACCTACAGCTTTGAACAATTACTGGAGACTTAGCGCGTTGGACTCGCTCGGTATGATTGATGCACTTCCAACAAGAGAGTATAATAAAATATCCAACTCACTTCTAGGTGATTGTGTGATTGAGAAGATCTTAGTACGACAATTAAAAGCAAATATTGAGTCTCCGATTTGCATTAACGCTATTCCAGTAAAGCCACAAAGATCTAGAAACACTGTAGGAGGGCTTCAACTGAGATGAAAAATAGCTCTCAGTGCTTGACCCTTTTAGATGATCTAGAGGTACTTTGCTCTTGATTCCATTTCAGACGATATCCTCTATCGGTCAATAAAAGTAACATTGGAGGCTGTAGGAAAAACGTATGCTAAAGCAGTTATAGACCACATTTGTCATATCAATCGATTGTCTGAGAGGGAAATCCTGACCAACTGTGAGCTGTTTGAGGATTCGATGTACCGCTTGTTTGGTCGTGGTGCGCAATCTGTTATAGATAAAGTCAAAGTTGTGGCATTACGATATTCTCTTACGGAACAGAAATCAAACCTCACCGTACCTCAAATACTTGACCCTTCACTTACAATTAATGATGTCTTGAAAGAGATCCGTAGCATCGAAGCCTTAGATTTTGTTCACAAAATGTCATCGTACAACCACATTGCATATCTTTACTCAAACAAGGTTTCCTTAAGCAAAATATTATCAGAATATTTTAGTCCACGTGATGCTCCAAAGGCTCTTCTATCAGAAAATCCAATGGATTACGTTCTTTTTGATCTCTCCAGCACCATTTCATACAAACAACTTTTTGGTCCCATCAATGCCCCCATAAAGGAAGATGCGATTGCCAAGATGCGAAAGTGGATAGATGGAATACGTGCCAACAATAAGTCGGATAGCTCGACTAGAATTGCAGAAGACGATGCAACATGGTGGATAAGAAATGGTTATACCCGAGGTCTCGCTTTGCTTGAAGAATCATTATGCAAGGAACTTCCCGAAAAAACGTCTATTTTGTGCGCATTTGATATTTCTAAACTTAAACCAAAACAACTTGGCGCAATGAAGTCTGTAATTGGATCTCATGATTACGTCATTATCGAAGAACCTTCTCATGCAGTTTACAAATATGGTAAACCAATCTTCAGATATGAATAGACAAAATTAGCTCATGTCAAACGATAAGGTATCGAAAATAAAAAAACACTCTCAGAAACTACATTTTGACACCAAGTCAGTCCGCAATAATATTATCTACGTTTTGATTGGCTGCGTTGGCTTTACCAGTGTCCTCATCATATTTTCACCGGATGACAAGAAGGTTATTATCTGCGATATCATTGAACCACTTGCCGCCGCTATCGCGGTGGGTCTTTCAATTCTAGTCATTTATAGACAAAAAACAGACGGTCTTATGGGCAAAACATATACTTTTCTTGGTGTAGGGCTAGCGCTGTTTTTAATTGCAGAAATAATTTGGAGTTACTATGAGGTCGTGTTAGAGATAGAAAATCCATTTCCTTCAATAGCAGACGCCCTTTGGCTAATTGGTTATGGACCATTATTGTATTTTGTATTTAAACTGTACCGATTTTTTGGTGCATCAAATTCCAAAACCCACCAGTTATTGGCATTTGTTGCAGGAGCTGTCTTTCTCATATACTTAATCAGCGGGATCTCACAAACAGCTGATTTTACAACTCAAGGGGGCATTACGTCATTCATAATTTCTATTTCTTATCCCTTATTAGATACTGCTCTGTTGATACCAGCAGCACTAATTGTTTTAAATCCTATCAAAGGTGAATTGACATCTATTCCTTGGATTTTTTTGGCTGTATTGATAATGAGTGTAGGAGACAGTGCTTTTGCTTATAGTTCCAATGTTACTGCTCTCCAAAAAATGAATTGGATGTGGAATTTGTTTTTTGTCACTAGTTATTTTGTCACCAGTGCTGGGTTATTTTGGCACAATAGATTCTTTATTTATGATGTCAAAGGAAAGGAACGTCTCGAAGTCTGAGGAGATATTACCTTCTACCAATTGGTCGATGATGAAATTTGACGTCCATATTCGATATGGACGTTATCAAACTTTCCTGGGCCTAGTATGACCTATTTAGCTGCGAGAGAGATCTGTTCTCCTTGGGTATATTTGCTTATTAAGAATGGATACAGCCTCAGATAGCAACATCTTTTTCTGCAATTATTTTAGTTGGTATTATCCTTACTAACATCTCGTCTTCGCCACTGTTTCTTTCACCATACGCCCTCGCATTTTTCTTTCCCATATAGCGTTCTGCAATTTTGGTTGCCCATTTCAAGATCTCTTTTTGTCTGTATGGAATTAACTTTGCAATACCACATATTGAAACAAAGGAAAAAGGCTGCGTCTGATCGTCCACACAAATGCTTACTCTACTATCACGTTGAATGTTTTTTGCCTTGACTGACTCTCGGCCGGTTGTAAAATAGATGTTTCTTACTTTATTTCTATTTCTGCTGTTTACTTCGACAACAAACCAAATTGGAACAACATGTGGACTCCCATTTTTCTTAACTGTTGCAAGCTTTCCTGTAAATGTATCTTTCATAAGAAACTTTTTAATTTCGCTTTTAGTCATATGTGCCATTATAAGATAATTTTTTTTATCGAATATAACTGTAGTTAACCAGACCTAAGCCTAAAGAACCCCATGAGAGTTAAGCGAATATTCCCGGGTGGTCCGAATACAATTCTAGAATTGTCACAGGACTATGAACGAAATATATTTCAGATTTTTTGACTTGGCATGAGTAAGAGTCAAGATCTAACATGATGTTACCATCTTTCTTTAGTTCCATACATATTAATTAGTACGCTTGAATAGTTTCATGGATCATACTTGACATAAAAGAAGCCATATGGCAGTATTGTAAGTTACTGATAAATTTTCTTTACTTAGCGGAGTAATTAGGCAATATATTCTTGGCCTCAATCTTTACTTCATTCTTTACTTCATTCTTTACTTCATTCTTTACTTCATTCTTTACTTCATTCATTTTTTCTATTTCTGCTCTCTTGATTGTTTTATCCAGTACTATTTCGACAACTTCTGACCCTTTCGCAGACGAATTTTTACGTTCTTGACAGTACCTGATGCATGTCTTTTAATTTTACTACGCATGCCCTGTATATCTCTCCCGACTCTACTACGACGTTGGGAAATGTAGCAACAAACTTGAAGACATCTCCGTTGATTGAACTATATGTAGATGGATTCGCCGGATTAAAGTCAAAAGTTTTTACTCTAGAATTTCCATCAACATTGACAATAGCTACAATGTCACCAGTTTCTTTTGTGAAACCAAATATTGAAACAACTACTTTGAATATATTTTTGCCCACTCCAGTTTCGGCAAAGCCATTATTTACGAGAAAAGGTATTGTCGCGTAGTAAAATAAGGCAGGCAAGACTGCAAATATTACTGCGGATTTTATCATTCTGTGGTAATGTGGAACCGTTGGTTCTCTCACAAGCACGTATTAATTGTCCATTTTATCTATATTCGGATAGATTTATCATACTGAATCTACTAAATTGTGTGATATAAGATTCCTCAAGAAATACACGGTGTTAGGAATTACATCAACGGAAATTAGTTTTACTCCGGCTTGATCAGATACTAAAAATCCCCTCTTGTGAATACTGCAAATCTGCAGGAAGATCTAATTTTGTAGGTAAAATAAAGAGGACATCGAATTGAAACCAAAGCAGAGGACAACAATTATGATTATGACTATAATTACTAATTCGATATGGATGCGTTTATGATCATATTTATTATTATGGTTAATGAGTTATATCGATTGTTTATGTACTGTCTTTAGGTTTCTTTACTAGATCCTTCATTATAAAAGTCAGACAAACAAATTTATCTATTTAATTATGAGACAGTTCCCGAGCCTTAACTAGAAGGACTATCTTATGCTTACAGATCCTCGGGCAAATGTCGCTATCGCACCATTGCTTAACTTGACGTAAACTTCCAGTAAGTATCTGCCAGAATCTATGTCCTTCAGAGAGAAAAATACCTTTCCATTATTTACATCCTTATCCAAGAAGTTTCTTTCGCCAACTTTGCCACTCTTAAACATCGGGGCAACCGATGCTGCTTTAACTGATCCATCTCCGCTAAGTATCTTAACTCTAAATTGATTGTCATCTAAGGTAAATGCACCGTTAAACTTACTAAATGGCATTTCGTATCTGAAATTATTTGTAGTCAGAATCCGAAGAACCAAGTTACGCTCGTGTGAATCGAATTTGATATGAACTCGAGGAACGTCAACTTCTTGTTTTGCTTTCTTTATCACGTCTACAGTTTGGGTAATTTCTTTTTTCTGTTGTGTGGAAAGTGATGGATGTATAATTACTTCATTAAAATTGTTTTCTGTTGCCTTGATATTTTTTATATTATTAACTACATTATTCGTTACTTGTACTAGCGTCTGCTGTATATTGTTGCCCTTTGCAATCAAGCTTCCTATTTGGTTTGCTGCTATATCTACCTCGTCTGGGTTACCTCGCACAAATTCATTCGCTAATTGTTTGATAGAGTTCGCTACTTCACCCTTGGGGTTTGCGATAACTTCCTTAGAAATTTGTTGGGCAACTTTTTGAGAATTTGCTCCACTTTGTGCAGCACTAATCGCTATATTGTTAATGACGTTCTGAATATTAGTAATTTGATTATTTTCCACCTTTGCGTTACTGCTAGACAAACCCGCTACGGCTGAGGCGAGCGGATTCTGTTTGATTAGATATTTGAGCACCAAGTGTGTCTTCAGGAGAGGTAGTCTGATCTAACGTGTCAGAAGTAGCTTCCTTAGTTGCTGTTATGTTGGCAGAAGTTGTATTATCTGCAGATTGCTCCTCGGCTGGGAGTGCCTGGTCCGCTGATGAGTTAGATACAGAGTTTATGATGTCCACGCCTCCAACAGGGGCAACACTTGTAGTTGTTATGTTTGAGACTGAATTATTGGTATTGGTGTTGTTCGGCGGCTCAGAGATGGTGATGTTTTCTTCTGATACAGTGGTATTTTCTTCAGGTGGTGTTACATTTTCATCGCTGACAGGTGGTTCTTCTGATACAGTGGTATTTTCTTCAGGTGGTGTTACATTTTCATCGCTGACAGGTGGTTCTTCTGATACAGTGGTATTTTCTTCAGGTGGTGTTACATTTTCATCGCTGACAGGTGGTTCTTCTGATACAGTGGTATTTTCTTCAGGTGGTGTTACATTTTCATCGCTGACAGGTGGTTCTTCTGATACAGTGGTATTTTCTTCAGGTGGTGTTACATTTTCATCGCTGACAGGTGGTTCTTCAGCTGTATTATTTTGAGTAAAGTTACTGTTGTCAGAAACGTCATCTTCTGAGGAAGATATAGTTGGCAAGGTGAAGTTTGACAGGGTGGAATTGACCGAGCTGTCAAGGCCCTTATCTGGAAGCACAGATTCTAAGTCTTCACTTTGGCCATTGTCGGATTTGTCCTGAGCTTCGACCACGAAAAATGAATTTAATTGAGAATTCGTAATAAACCCCAAAACAAAAACTGTCGTTATCATTGCTAGCACTAATTTATTTTTTTGAATCAAACTGTTAATTACAGTGCTAACAAACCTTATTAGTGTTTAGCGTTCTCTTTCTAGAGGCATATTCTATAAAGTCTCTATAATTCAGTCTATTGTGTCTGCTGTATAATTCTTCGTCAATCGTTCCATCGATCGGAGCCTGTTTTGCACTTAGCGCTCCAAAAATGCTTTTTCCCCACTATATTTGACGACTGCTTTCATATGATTACTCTGGTAAAATACTATTGTCACTGCACGATTTGTAATTAAATACCGCAAATATTCGACATAATCGGGATAATAACAATCTACACGTATTGAAAGAGAGTCCGCTGCTACAATTTACTTAAAATTAGACATCTTTATGGCCCGTTTGGTTTGAATATTGTGGTGTTATCTCATATTATTAGTTTCCTTTATACTCTTATACGGGATGTTGCCTACTTCAATTTTAATAGAGATATTTTGAATCGATTCATATTATTGGTAGCAATGTTGCTGTTTATTTCGTTTTTTATTAGTGTGGATATATTACACAAAATAGGGGCGCAAATAACAATGCCTCTCCCCTCGATATCAAACGCGCCAGCAGTTAGAATAACTTTTCCTCATCATTTTGATAATGTCAGTTTAAGCGGACCTCTCAATATTTCAGGTATTTCAAGTGATAACGAATTAACAGATTGTAAAGTTTCAGTTATCGTGAATAATGCAAAGCCCTATCAAAATGCAGACGCAGCAGGTAGTGGTGGCAAAGGCGATTATTCTAATTGGAGTTTCACACTAAGTTCTAATTATACAGACCTCATCGAAGGCTCCAACAAACTTACGTCCAAAATATCCTGTTTCAGCAATTCAGGTAGTACGCTTAATTCCACTAAGTGGTTTAGCGTCAACGTTACCGGAGTAAGAGATTTGTATCCCTCAGGTAGCAATTCCAGTGGCTTTAGCTCTCCGGCATTGCTAAATTCAAACAAGATACTACCTCAAGCGACAACAATCGATCGAACAGTTTCACAACCCGAAATTTCAACAGAAAAGACATCGCCCGTTGTGAGGGATACTAATTCTCCTGTTGCCGACGCAGGACAAGATCAAATCGTAAAAGCACAGTCTATAGTCAATCTCAATGCTGCACAAAGTAAAGATTCCGACGGTACTATTGTCTCCTATTCATGGATTCAGTTTTCAGGAAATCCATCTGTTGCATTACGAAATGCTGATTCTCCGGTTTCAACTTTTGAAATTCCTGATGTTAATTCGGATAGCAAATTAAGTTTTAGATTGACAGTTGTAGACAATGACAAACTGAGTGCCAGCGATACAGTGAATATCAATGTAAAAGGATTGAAGACACAAAATCAAGCCTCTAAAGATGATACAAGTTGTGATGAGATAGGTATAACTAACCTTTGTTGAGGCAAAGTTAGGATTATACTAAATGATTCTTAATTTTTGAGAGAAAACTGACTGGCTGCTTGTGTTTGGGCCGGTATATAACTGATAAAAAATGATTAAATATTTGTGTATCTAGTGCATATCATGTCCTCAATGCCTGACCAGGATCCTAAACCAACTGGGGTTAAAAGGACTTTTGCATGTGAAGAATGTGTCGGACTTTCCTTTGAAACATCAGAAGAATTAAAAAAACACGAGCGTGAAGTCCATCAGATATAGATACAGTAGATCTGCTAACTTACCGACTAAATTAACTGACTGGCTATATGGGCCGAAGGTCGCAGCGAGTACAGATTGAATAAACCTTCGTTCATGCTTTATGAGTAAAAGTTGGTTATAAGATTTTACGCAGGTAACCGATTTTATTAGGTTGATAATGACAAACCGCTGAGGGTGAAGTTGGTCTTACATGATTCCCCCAGCAGTTACGAACCCCGACAGATTTGGAGGACACGCGAGGCTTGCAATAATTATGAATACATCAAATTAGATTAAAGTTACAGAGGCACTTGGGAATAACTGGGTATCATGTACTGCCGACTGCAAGAGGAACATAGTAACAACCTTGGATTATCGTCTGTATCATTTGACATTTCTATCTGAGATTCCAGATTGTCCGGTGCGCCTGTTATATGGTTATTGCAGATGTCGCATCTACTAATAAGAATTTTAATTTCTTTATCCGCTCGGGCTGCCTTAAGTTTCCAGATGGTACCTATACCGTGTGTAAATAATATAATTGTTGATTTAGACTAGTCTTAACTAGTCTAGACTAGACTTAGACACGTTTACCTTTCTGGCCGTATATGACTTTGATAATATCATTGTCTGCTATCCGTTTAAACGTTAGGCTGGCGACTATATTCTGGATTTGATTTCTTTCTCGTTGAGGAAACTTGGACGTGCTACTATATTCCGCTTCTAAGAAAATAAACTTTCATTAGAGTTGACGCACACACCAAGACAAAGGGTACAAAGTAAGATTTAATTACCATCCCATAAAGCCAGTTTTATGTCAGATCCACAGGGACAAGAAGAAAAAAACGTAGTTATCGCCAATCGTTTTCACACGGATATATTTCAAAAGGGAGATTTATCAGCAGCAGACCAGATTCTTGCAGAAAATTTTGTTTGGAGAAATCCAAATGTTCCTTCAGATTTAGCGCACGGTCCGGAGGGTGTAAAGAAAATCGCTTCTGCCGCTAGAGACGCTATGCCCGATCTTAATATTACACATGACTCTACAATGTCCAAAGGCGACGAAGTTTTGATTCGATGGACAATGACTGGTACACCAAAGAAAGAACTTTTTGGAATACCTGCAAGCGATAAGCCCACTAGTGTCGTAGGTTTCGATCTCTTCAGGATTGCCGACGGCAAGATCGCTGAAATGTGGCAGTCGTTTGGTCCTGGTACTTGGTAATACGGCGTACACATAGAACCAAGTTGTAAATATTATGTAGCCTTATCACAAATTGGGTAGAGTAGTGCTGAAATCAGAACGAATCTAGTTAGTTGGACTGACTGGCTGCTTAATGGGCCGGAAGCAGCCAGTACAGAGATTGGCTATGAAGCAAATACGGTAGAGGTTTGTAGTCGCTCGACCCCAGTCTACCATGACAATTCATAGATGTGATTGTCGTTTCCGCGGTAGACAACGTGTTGCGTGTTATTCCAGTCGATTGCGAACGTTGCAGGACGGCCACATGCTAGATGCCTAGTTTAATATGGAAGTGATCTTAGTCAGTAAGTCTTCATTGCTAATGGGTTTTCTTATCACCGTCAAGTCATGTGGTCTGCGTGAATCTTCTGTGTCAGTTAATTGTTCGTGGGTTGCCGTGATTATAAATCCCTTCATTCTTGAATCTAACTCCCTAATTCGTCTATACAATTCTAGACCATTTAAATGAGGCATAAGGTAGTCTAGCATTGCTAGGTCATAATAGTCAGGCTTAAATTTCAACAAAGCAGTAACAGGGTCAGTATACGCATCCACAGAATATCCCTCAAGTTCTAGAATCATTTTAAACAAATTGAGATGGTCTTTATCATCGTCTACCACCAAAATACGTGTCACGGGGTCAATACCGTTCGTATAACTTAACGTCTGATTCATGTTGGTGGGACGATATTTTTCTATCAATTCTGTTAATTCGTCTAAGGAACAGGGTTTTTTGAAAATCTCTTTGACGCCACTGTTCTTTATTTCCTCCAACATTCTTTGATTGGATGAAGCCGTAAACACAACAAGGTTCTTTGATTCTATGGATCCCTCTTGTTTGATTGATTTGATTATATCCATCCCAGTAAACTCCGGCATGGCTATATCCAGCAAGATAAGATCAAATTTGTCTTTTCGGATTCGCTCTAACCCTTCATGTCCATCCTCGATCGCGCGACAGTCTATATTCTTCGTGCTACAGTAGAAACTCACTACCTCAGCAATCTCATGGCTGTCATCTACCAGTAGGAGCCTCAAATCACAAAAGGCTCACTGTTATGTTGTCCATGCTCCCTTGTACTCATTTGTAAAGATAAATTTTGCTCGTCTCTAATGGCTTATTAGCGTAAATAACTGCAATCAATTTCCAGAGTGTCCCTGTCTGGTTTGAGTAAAGAATTTCTGAAGTAGATCGCTATGACATATTCACGGTCTAATTGCTTAGTAGCAAGTATGTGTTTATTATGTGATCCATTGTTACTTGTTCATTGTCGAAATTCGAAGGATCAGCCCTATAACTTATCATATGGTTGGATTTGTCATTATCAACTACGACGGCCGTGAGAACTCCATAGCGTTTGCCGTCTTTGTCGGTACCAGAGTACAAAAATGAACACGCTTTTAGTCCACTAATCATATATTTATCACAACTTATAGGTTCAACGAGTTTATTACCGCCCATCGAAATTATCTTTAGTTGAAATTATATCAAAGGAAGATTTTTGATTAGGTTCTGTGACTTAACAAGACAACATCATCGGTAGGCGCGGTTGTCTCGGCAACAATCGATGCGTTATTTGAACTTTCATTCGCTCCCTGTATTTGAATCGAATTAATCATTTTTTGAATTGTAGGAAAATAAGTATCGAAATCACTTTCGTCGTAATCTATAACCAGACAGTATAGGATGCTATCGATGGACGTTCGTAGTTTCCTACCGTGTTTTTAATATTTAAGTACTCTGACGCTCTTAATTACCGTAGAAACAAATGTTAGGACTCGATCCTTTAAGTGAACAATTTTATCAAATGGTGACTAGACTAAAAGCGAATTCAAGAGCAGTGGCAACGGAAGCGAAAGAGGATACAATGATAACCGAAGTGCATGATGGTATCATAGTAACTAGACCAGCAAAGAAGATTGAATACATTAGTGAAACCCAAACGAAAAATGAATCAAAGGCTCGCTTCTGTCCCAGGTATCAATAAACTAAGAGAGATTCATAATTTCATAATGTCAAACGGAAGGCTTTGATTGAGTAAATTCAAAAAACAAAAGAAAAAGAAATTACCACATATTAGTGGTTTACAATAATTTTTGCAAAGGCCTATTGGGGTTTGAATTCCAGGTTATTAGAAGTTAATACTTTACCGCTTTGAAGTGCTCTCTCTGCTCTCGCTTGATCTGCTCCACCATCTAGTAACAAGATCTGTTCGAGTTGTCCCCATGAGTAGTTTACAAACTCGTCATATAGAAATTGTTGTCGTCTTTCTGATGTTCTTACCGTGAATATGATATCGGATTTATCCTGGTCTCCAATGATTTTGTCAACTATCTCCTTGCTATATGGGATTGTATATACAGTATGCTCACCTGACCGTTTATAACCTGCTACTTCAGGACCTTTCGTTTCATTATATCTTACAATTTTCTCAGCCTCTTGCTCCATGTAGACTCCTTCAAGATTCTCACTATTCCTTAATTTTCTATCCATCCAATCTTTGCCTTGCCAATCTTCGTAATACTTTATGTACTCCCTTGGCTGTTTGTCCTCACGATTTTTCGCTATAAATAGAACCATGCTAGTAACCTTTCGTTCAATAGGACCTTTCTCCAAGTCGACTCTTGCTAGGAATTCCCTTTTCCTTTCCTCAGGCGCTCTAACACCATGTGGAATGGTAAGATCTATTTTGTATTTTTCTATCAGGTCTTGATATGATTTCCATGTTTTGTTATTATACTCGAATTCCGGCTGTGGTTGTATTTCTTGACTTGATTCTGCAGTTTTTTTTGTCATAGATAAGTAAATGAATGGGAGAAACTTAGTAATAAATACTTGGTAGTAATAGATAACGTTATTGAAACTAACTCTAGGACTGATTAAAAATAATGGCCAAGATTATTGATATCATGAAAAATAAGGATGTAGAAATAATTACAGAGTTTCCCCAATGCAGTAGTAACGATTACCGCTGTCCTCAGGCTGGTGGCATGCCAGCAACATGTTATATTCCAATTAGGCCAGGTTCACCTAATCTCAGACGGAGAGTTTGTGAAAACTGCTATTATGATTATGAATTCGAGGGAATATACACTTATTCATACACTGACGAACAATTGCGGATTCAAAATATGAGCGAAGAAGAACGGTTTAAACTTTGGAGTATACTAAATCGGAGAGATAAATAGAAAAGAAGAGGTATGCCAGGAATAAGAAGATTAAGAGAGTCTGGAATAGCGAGCCATATATTCTGGAAAGAGTGAAAAAGTTACATATTGTCAACGATGTTTAGAGATGTTTAACATACATTCTAAATTAGGGAACAGAGTATATATGCCTGATTTGTCAGGACATACGAATATTCCTCCCGATTATGACCTATGGCGTCAATGTCATTTATGTGGTTCAATCTATGGAAAATATGAAGTAAAACAGGAAGCAGACCTAAGCACTATAACAGAACCTAGGAGTAATCCGTTCAAGTATAATAGTGGTGAAGTTGAAACCGGGGAATCCCGCAAGTTTGACAGGTCAGGAAGAACTCAGAGAATAAAGAGATTCAAACAGGACTTGGAACAGTATAAGGAAGAAGACATTAAAGACGCATTAAGGAAAGGAGCAAAGTTAGTTTCGTATGTGGAGAGGTAAGATAGTGATTTTGTGCTCCATCTTATGACTTACTAGATTTACTAGTGATTGGGAAATACGAATGTGCGATTTTTCTGGCACACCGTCGTCGTATCATCTCCGGAGGCAGCACAGAAAGGCGCCGAATTTGCTACTACATTTGTATCTACCCCACCAAAGTTCGTGCACGCCGATGACTGACATGCAGTGTTTTGAGTATTCGAACCACTAGAACTATCAACGGAGCAAAGAGATGTCCCTGTACACGCGGTATTTTGAGTATTCGAGCCACCAAAAGCGGAACTAAAGCAAAAGGATGTACCTCTACAGGCCAAATTAACAGTATTCGAATCACCGCCAACAGAAGCCAGGCAGCCAGAACCTGTACTACAAGCCAAATTAACAGTATTCCGACTGCCCGCAGCCACTACATTGGAACAACCGGAATCTGCACAATTGGTATTTTGAGTATTAGAAGTATCTTGTGCGAAATTAAAACAACTAGAACCTCTACAATTGTTATTTTGAGTATTCAAAAAGCCATTTGCAAAATTATCACAAATTGAAGTTCTACAATTGTTATTTTGATTATTCGGGGTAAGTAATTCAGTGTTGTTGCAAGTAGAAGTAGCATCACAATTATTTGCCGCATATACATTGAATGTATTAGTTAATCCATGAGAAGTTACGGCTACTAACATCAAACTGCCAAAGACGAATACGGCACAGAGAAAGAAAACACTTTTGCTACCCATTTAATAACGAGACACGAGAATAACGATTTAAAGTTTTAGTGAAGAAATGTACCGTACTATTAGTCCATTCGCCTATTTCATTTTATACATTTTGCACGCCAATCGTAAAGCGTCAATGCTATCGGAGTATGAAGTTTGTTCTTTGTCTAATGAATATTCTGATTTTGTATATGCTGTCCTGAGTGAAATAATCAACTTGTCGAACTGTTCGGGTATCGCCAAATATTCCTTGTTTATCAGCATGTGCAAGTGGGCTAACATTTGTTTGTGTTCCGTGGCAAACGATACTGGCAGGACCCGCATAGTTTCTGGATTAGGGCCTTCTTTGCTTGTTTCCCATTTTAGAGATTCGTTGAATGCCACTTTTAGTAGGTTCGTCGCTGCTCTATTCGACCCGTCCACCCAAAAAAATAGGTTCCAATGCTTTCGATACAAGTCAAAACAGAAATCTACAATGTCCTGTGAGTTGGCATGCTCCCATTCTTGACTATGCAGTACACGGATCTTCCTTTCTTCCTTCAAAAATTGAGTGACGACAATTGCAGTATTACTTGATCCGAAGCCAAAATCCAAACCCGCACTATAAAGAGTATAATTGTTGTCCGGAATGCCTTTGTATAATTCACCTAGTTGTATTGCCTTATCAATCTGTGATGGACTGAACACGTTACCCACCTTTCCAAGATACTGTAATCCATATTCCCTGTCAAATGATGGAGAGTGTTTGGCATTCTCTATCTCCTCTTCTGTGTAGATCTTGTGAAGACCTACGGTCCAATCCAACTTTAGACGCTTGTATAAACAGGTATCTTCTGGTTCATTTTCAATATTATAGAATAGTCCTCCAGGAGCGTTTGGAGTTGATACCATTACAATGTATGGATCTGATTTACCGATATATCGCTCACTAACATGTCTAACATCTTCCTGTTCTCCCTTCCTGAACATATCGGCCTCATCCAGAAATATGAACTTGGGATTGGTTAATGATCTAAATGAGTCCAAGTGGTTGGATGGATATGCTTCTATCATACAACCGTTTAATTCTAGGACAGTCTCTTTATTGGTAAAGTATATTCCTAGTTTATTAGAAAAGATTGCCTTCAAACGTTTGATTAACTTGGTTGCAAGGTCAATATTGGGACCTGTTACAATGCACATTTGAGTATTCTTGTACTCATTAGTGGAAGTGCAAAGCCATGCCATCAATCTTAGAAAGAATTCACTGACTCCTAACCCTGTGGATTTAAGACACCAGAGATGCTTATCCTTAAACGAACCTTTGGAAGAATCTTCCGAGGGTAGCATTAATGTATCATACAAAAGTTTCTCATAATCAAATAATGGGTATTCCTTCCTGTCTTTGGTTGGGAGTCCACACACGTGGTTAAAACAACAATTACCCTTTGTACTAAATGCTCGTTGCCTATGGACCTCTTTATCCCAGATCCAGAAAGGAAGACCTCGAATGATGGAGAGGTTAGACGATGATCTCTGTTGTTGCTCTTGGTGTTGTCTCTTCGGCTGTAATGGCTGGTATGGTAAAGTCATTAACTATAGTAGGTGCTACGGCAAAGTAATTTGAAAGTGTTATGTTCAATCTGTGAAGTTCTGCAAGTGATGCTTGTTGGATTGTTGGATTAGGATTATTGTCTATGATCTCGTGGTGTTTTCGCTGTAGCCATAAGATCTCGTTAATACGTTCTTTGAACTCGTGCACATAGGTGTACTGGCTCTGCTGCATTGCCTTATACCATCCATAACTTTCTTTTTCTATTTGCGCCTTTAGCGAGTACAGGTATCTGTCACTTATCGTCTTACCTGTCTGGTTGAATATGGCCTTAATGATATCTGGCTCCGGGATTCTCTTTATAGTTAGAGAAGCGATAAGGGACTTGACTGATGCTCTCTCCCCATTTGTGAACTTGTACACGCTTGTGTATTCACCTTTTAGGAAGATAAAGTTTGTTTACTCCCGCCCCCTCTCTGGCCGGTACTATGCCCGGACAATAACGATCCAGTGTAGAAATTCGCCGGATCTCAGGAAAATTGCCAGTCCACTCTCTCTCCAGCCGGTACTATTCTCGATATTCGTAGCATTTGAATTAGCCCTAATTCGACACAAACTTTAACTTGTTCTTTCCCACAGGTTCTCTTATGAGAAGGTACTGTCTCTCAATTTTAATAGCGATGTTTGGATGCTTCGTTCTCTTTGGTCTATCTGAATCAGGAAATGTTGATGCTCAACAGTACCATTTCAGTATAGGAAGGCCCCCTTCCACTGAGCCCCTTATACCTCACTGTCCACTTACACAATCTTCGCAAGAATCTTCGAACATACCTGAATCATGTAAGTTGACTAATGGAACAATGGTCGGAAACGTGACCGGTAACATGAGCAACGCGTCACTCCTAGCCTGGCTAAATCGTAATAGTTAGCTCGGGGGCGATTCACAAATGTAAGAAGCAAGAACCGCAACATCAGCAGCCGTTAACGCTGGGCCAGATAGATCTCAGGTTGAAACGGGTGCTTGCATAACTTACATAACCAAGGAGCAGTTCTACACTAGAAGTTCTAGGCTATTGAAAACAGGCATAATCAGTCGAAAGAACTAGGAATGAAGAAAGACAATTGATACCGGTACACTGCGGGCAATCAGAAATGCTACTACTACTGCCACATATCCACCCAACGTACCAGTCATTGATTTTTGGTTCATTAACAACAGCATCGCCAGGTCTAAGGCCGTCATTGTTTACAGTAACAAAAATTGCACTGCAATTATATATTTACAAAATAATCTTCCGTACCATAAAATTAATTAACAACACAATTGGGCAGATCATTAATGACAAAAATGTTAAGTGTTACGGTGATACTCGGTGCGCTGATCTTCGGACTGACGGTACCAGTGACGAGTGTAATGGGTGAGACCATCCAAGGTACCCCAGGAAATGACAAGCTTGGCGGAACAAACGACAAGGATACAATCCTAGCGTTTGCAGGTAACGACATTGTAGAAGCAAATGGTGGAGATGATACCGTGCAAGGAGGACCTGGAGAAGACGGAATATCGGGGAGAAGCGGAAACGACGTATTATACGGAGGCCCTGACAAGGATTTCATTGGAGGTCATGACGGAATTGACAAAATATTTGGCGAAGGTGGAGATGATTTGCTGTTCGGTGATAATGGAGTTGATGTTATCATAGGTGGTAGTGGCAACGATGAAATTCATGGTGAAGGTTGTGTCGGTGGTTGTGATACAGGGAACGATCAGTTAAAGGGCGAAGATGGAGATGATACCTTATCGGGCGGAGCAGGTAAGGATTCCTTTGTATGCGGTTCTGGAAACGACAAGATAATCGATTTTAATCCTAGCGAGGACATCAAGACTTCTGATTGCGAAACATTCTAGGAAAAACTCTTTCTTTTTTCTTTTTTTATGGATTTTTTACTCATGTAATGTAACCTAACAATAATTATTTTGTTTGTAATTATAGATATCTTGTTTCGGTATAATGCCACTACCAAAGATAACTCCACTACCAAAGATAACTCCACTACCAAAGATAACTCCACTTCTCTGGCCGGTACTATCCCCGCTATTAGTTGCAGGTCTGAATAATGGATACACCTAATCCCCCACAAACTAACGAATACTCTAACTCTGAAGGGCCTAATGCATCAATCGTTGACATCCGTCTGAAGAGTCTTCACAGGGTAAGTACTGCTTGCTGGCCTGTAGACAATGACATTATTTCACTTACACGTTCCCTGAATTCGTAAATATACTCATATTCGCCCTCTCTCATAGTTTTGTACCACTGATACGATTCGCGTTTGATTTGTTGTTTAACAGCATATAGATACCTTTCAGATATGGTCTCGTTTGTCTGGTCAAATACGGCCTTGATGATTTCTTGTTCTGGTATCCTCTTAATAGATAGCATGGCGATTATGTTCTTAATTAGATCTCTTTGATTACGGGTGAATTTGGACGTGCTTGTATATGCAGTCTTTAAGAAAATAAACCTTCTATTCTTCGGGGAGTTTTCTCATACAATCTATACATAGCCCTTTCCATGTTCCAGTACACTCCTGAGCACATCTTTTACAAACAAGATACTCATGTTTACCTCCCTTGTTGTATAACTCCCTGATTTCGTCGCTAATCATTTCTAAAGTACGTTGATATCTTTACACACTTAGAATTATTATTTATCTGCGACTGCTTTTCGGTCGTTTATCATGCCTTTCAATCCCAGTGCTCGCAAGAAGTACAATAATGAACGGAACTAATAGTATTACAAATTCGGACATAACCGAATCCTCTCCCTCTGTAATCGGTTTGTCCCTGATATTAGTTATAGTTGCAGTAGAAAGTATTGCAAACCTATAACAAAGTTGAATATCCCTCCCTCACTAGCACGAGCTGAATGCTATATGTTGCAAGCGAACGATTAGTTTATGGATTACAAGAGTTATGGTTAAGGCCAGACGAATTTGATTTGGTCCTTGCGGATGGGACAAGTCAGACAGATCTACTTTAGCAAAGACCCAACTAGTGTTTATTAACTGTTATTAACCCTTGTTTCGCAATTCCTATTAAGCCGCCTCCCCCCCCATCAGAACTAAAAGTTAAGTCGCCGGCGATAGTAACGGAACCGCTAGCAGGTCTAAAACTCCCCTGGATTTTGATTACTTGAGTTAAGTCCCGGGTACTCTCATGGGACCCAAATGTAGATGTTCGCACTTTTCCTGTTGCAGACAATTGGGAGTTTACCGTTGCGGTCTTATCTTCGCCAGTAACAAAGTCGGGACCTGTAACAGTGCCGGAAAATGTTGCTGAACTGAGGCCACCGCCTATCGTTAGTTGGCCTGGCCCGGAGCCGAAAAATATGGTAAGAGGCGTACCTGTATTTTTGTCAGTTCTCTGAAGGAAAAGAGTGACTACTGTATTTCCGGAGAGGTCCTTGTGGGCCTCTGCACTAAGTTGCGTAATGATGTTTCCCTCTGTGGTTATTTTTACTGCACGAGCAAAACTGTCTTTAAACTTCTGTTTGAAGATTGTGTTCGAAGCAGCAATGGCCGTGTTATTTTGGATAATTCCTACCGAGGAAACTAAGACTATCAACAATGATACGGTCAAAAGAGATAAAATAGTTCGCGCTTTGGTTCGTTCGTCTTCCCTAATATTCACAATTTTTGATAAAGTGCGCTTTATAATAAGATATTTGGAAAAAACATCTGGAAAATCTTTCATTTTATACTAATCGAATGAAAATTTTCATTTCTCAGCAAATTTTTCCAATCTGAGGAAAACATCGTGTCGACTAGCTCACGTTTTACGGAACGCCTAACAATTTATTCCTTCATACTCTGACTTAATTATTTTTATAGTCTTAGCCATATCTTCGATTTTCGATCCGTATATATCGAATTCGGCTTTATTTGCTGCCTGATAAAGTATTCTATATTCTCGATCATATGCCACTATTAGAACGTCCATCATATAGAATTCATATTCTCCCGGGGAACCCGTACTATATGCTATTTTGTAACTAGGGAAGCCATTGATTTTGCCGCTCTCAGACTTTAAAATATGCGCATTTGGTGACAGATTCGCATAGTCCCTTTCAGAGGTTACTATTTCCTTGGGAGAATATTTTGCAATTCCGTAATTCTCTAAGGCAAATTCTAATTGGAAAACATCATCATTTTCGGAATGTATATACGCCAAAGTCTTGGACTTATCTTGATACGTGAAGTCAGACTCTGTTGCAGTCCAACCGTTAGGTAATTCAATCGATACCCCGCAATATTCGTTAACGTAACTATTTCCTGTTTGAGATAATACTTGAGTCTGTTGAGGCGTGGGTTCCAGCGAATCCGTTTGTAGTGATTGTGAAGGGCTCTTTTCTTTAGTCTTATTATGAGTATCAACAGATTTCTGAGCCGAAGGTTGAACCGTATTGGCAGATTTGTTTTCAAATTTTTGCAAATTTTCTTGGGACTTTTTGATTATGTCTTCTGCTGGATTCTCTTGAGCATGGGTATTTGGCGGGATTATAATTAAGAAGAGAAGGACGCTACATGTGACCATTATCAATTTACTGAGGTTTTGACAGTTTGGCCACACTTTACTCATTAATGTAAACTAACAAAAATCGCTTTGCTTGTAATTATACGTATCATAATTCGGAATAATGTGATAACCTAAGATAACTCCCCGTCTCTAGTCGGGTACTATGCCCGCTATGATTCCTTTTTCACGATACTTTCTCTTCGTAGAGCATGTCGCTGTTCAGATTTACCAAAAATTGAACTTGTTACTTTTGCTCCTCTAAAATGTCATCACTATCTTTTTCTTTCTCGGCTCTTGACTTAGGAGAATAGCCATGTATATCGATCCATTTGTCCTCGGTCATCCAATAACTACAAAACCATTTGTTTAATTTCTGGTCATGTTCTCCATGTTCAGGCAAATATTATCTACAAATCGTAAGAGTTAGAGGTGCTATAATACTTTTAAATTCCTGTTTATTTCAGAAATAACCTATTCCACCTACAGAAGGAGACAATTCGGTTTTTTTTTATGTCCCTCCCTCCCGCTAACACAAGCCTCGGGCTAAAGATAACGTTATTCTTTATTTGAATATAAAACATCTAAGCGGCGTGCTTGATCGTTTATCTTCACTTCGAGTGAATCGATGATTTCTTGAAGTGCCTGAATTTTCGCATCCTTAATTTTAATTTCTGCTTTCTTAAGTTCTATTAATTTTCTTGTGTTAATATTTGCAACCATGCTGAGTTTATCAAGAACTGTTGGTAACGTGGAATTACCCATCGCTGCTTCTTCCTGACGCCAGGCCTCTTTGTATAATAAATCGAACGCCTCATTATGGCTAATTTCCACTCTTTTAGTATCTTTGGATACCGTTCGCCAAGATACTTTAGCAAACCTTTAAACTCGTAAACTGTTTGAATTAATTCTTCGGTCGCTGACATGCCTATTTTTTACTAGGGCTCTCCACGCCTTCCAACAGCCGGGAAATTATGGAGTCCATTGTATCGGTCCACGGGCCATACTGGCCCAATTTTGTATAAGTGCCGTCACTTATTTTGATTAACTTGGACATATCCGGTTAATTGGGTAAACCCTTATTAGTGAACACTGTTTTCAAACAGTACAACACTTGTTTAGTCCTTGCAGATCTTAAACTGTGGTAAAAGTTTGAATATATTTCATCTTCTCTCAGGACCTGCATGTATTATCTTCATACTGAGTTGATATATTAGTTAATCTACGCTTACACTAACCTTTGTTGAAGTAATAATATTTACATGTCTTTAAGTTCGTAATTTTAAAGCCTAGATCAGCATGACTCTTCGTTCGACAGATGGCCCTCGGTGCGGAATTATACCTAATTCC
>CAVSLF010000003.1:0-47611 GCA_963728595.1 uncultured Nitrososphaeraceae archaeon | reverse complement strand
TATGAAAATTACAAATATGTACTTCACATCAATCGAGGATAGAATATACGTTTATTCATTGTTATGCAGCATCCTATGCCGCTCACAACGACAAATAGTCAAAGTATGCAAAATCTGAACTTCAAGTTGCGATTAACCAACAGGTGGTAAACCTAAGGTTAAATAACCCTGTACCGCTCATGCAATTGGTTATATGTTGTGTTTACTGCATTGACCTAGAGAATAATTGTGCTAAGATGGCAGCCAGCAGATATTAGTTTTTAGTAAGAAATCTGAAGACATTTCATATACAATCGATATTAACTATAAAGTGAGATATTAGATACATATGGTCTTAAACACTCTGATCTACATAGCATTAGTAATAATCGTTATTATTGTAATTGTTGTTCTGCTTAGATTTCTATTCGGTGTCCTCTTTATGTTACCTGCAACTTTGGATCATCAGGCAGATATGCTGGTATTCACAAAAGGGATCTTTGATATTAGTTAGAAGAAAATAATTGAATCAGTTAATGTACCGACCAATTCTTTTTATTTGGTTCAATAAAGTGACTTTATGATTTCAATTAATGTATTTTCGTGATTTGAATCGATCCATGTAGTTCATGTACCGGATAGAATTCATCTAGTTGTAGGACAATATTAAGGAAGGTGAATCCAGCTGTGTTAGACTAATATCTGAAAGTGGTATGGATAAATAGAATGAATGCAAAGTAATATTTTATGACGAATGAACCTGAAGTCAAATCTAAAACGAAAGTAGATAACAAAGGTGATACTCAGAAAGAGTTAGAGACTACAGGAGAAAAGATTAAAGCTGGAGCAAAAGCAGTAGCTGACAAAATTAAAAACACGAACAGAGATCTCGAAACGGAGTAAGAGATAGAAAAAATAAAAGAAGACGTAGAGTAGGTTTATGAAACCTTCCCACTCGTATTAATGAGATACAACACTAGAACAGAAGAAACCCAAAAACCTAATCATTATCCGAGGTTAACGCGCCGCCAGTTGGATTTCGAACTGTCAATTGCTCAGTTATCAGATCAATGCCCATTTTGCGTGTGTCAGTCACTTTTCTTTTACGAATTATGAGATCTGCTATCTTGACTGTTCTTTTGGATATTACTATCTGCTCGGCATAAAGTGGAATAACTTTTTCTTGTTCACTACTATTTTCTAACAGAGGGATCATGTCATGTTTGATTTTTTCTAGTTGCTTCTCATCTCTATCGTGGTCAAAAGTAACGATGTCTAGTATTTTGTCTTTTATTTCTTTAAAAGTGTCACCCATACTGCTTCCTATTTCTTTACCATTGACAAAAATTTCATCGTAAGCGACCTTAACTTCAATGTTCTTTTTTCGCTCAACCTTTCTCTTTTCAATCGTTATTTCCTCCGTATAGGTCTTAGTCTCAGAAGAGCTCTTTTGTTCTATAATTGGAATCACAAGGGGTTCTGAATCTAGGTTTGACATAGTTCGGCTTACTCCTTGTCCGGTTGCTGACTTTATTGAATCGAAGGCTTCCTCGGTCCTATCTTTCATTGATTCCATCAAATCGCGTAGCTCTTCCCGTGAAGGATTCTTCTTTCTGTATAATAGTAGGTCGAATTACGGTTATTGTAGCCTTGGGCATTTCGGGTGAGACAACCGTTTCTTCAAGATGGAGTTTTGAGTTACTCTTCACGGTACTTTCGGGATTTTCTGACGGTAAAATTTCATTATCAGATTTGGAAGGCTGTATGTTATCTTGTTCTTTTGATTTAGTTGTCTTTTCCTCTTTCAAGTACTTTATAATACATCATATCTCTTAATTCAATTCTATTATTCTGAGACTCTAAGCATTAAATCGTATGTTGAAGATAGTACTGTATAATGGAAACTAGCGATAATGGAAATATACCTTGGGACGAAGTAATAAAGAAAGAGGCACGGGGCATCGACGATTACAATCTTGGGGAAGTCAGGCAAGTAACTTCAGAGTACGTCATAACCCACAAAGGAATTGTAAACACCAAGTGGTTTCAGATCCCAAAACATCTGGCACAGGAATTTAATGGAAATCAACTTATTTTGAAAGTAACGGAAAAAGAAGCAAAAGATTTGTACGTCAAACATGAGTCACCATTGGAAGAAGATCAGGGAGACTCCGAAACAACTGTGTCATTGGTAGAGGAAAGACTTGAGCCTAGAACAAAACAGATAATGGAAGAGGCAACAATAGTAAAAGAACCAATTAAGGAAACAAAGCATATGGATGTTAGCCTGACCCACGAAGAGCTGGTATTAGAGAGAAGACCTCTGTCAGAACCGCAAATGACTGATGAAGAACCTGTTGAGTCAAGGACTGAGATAAAGATACCACTAAAAAGAGAGGAAATCGAAACAACAAAACAATCTTATGTCAAGGAAGAAGTAAAAGTTACTAAAAAGCCTATAACAGAAACCAAGACTATAACTGAAGAACTGACAAGTGAAAAACTCACGGAAGGCTAACCCACTTAATACAATCTTTACTTTATTGTTCTATAACACCAAAAAATGATCTGAGCATTTTGCTATTATTTAACTAAACAAAGCGAAGATCGTGTTGTGATAACAAATTTCTTTACGAGATTTTACATAAGATATAGGATCACCATATATCTCAACAAGAACCTGTTGATTTCAGGGACCTTTGGTTTTATTGTCAGCCTTGTGGTTGCATATGTTTCTTCGAAATATCCCACTGACAATTTTGCAAATTCTGCTCTAACCGTATTATCCGGATGACTTCAAAGATAACTTCCTATGATAACCCTAGCAATATAACAAGCAAGTACTATAGTGTTAACGTTACTGTAGTTAAATCTAAAATTATTTTCAGCTAACTGTATTGTGGTTCTGGCTTTATTATTATAGGTATCAGACTCGCTGCGCTTTATCCACTAGCACCGTCAGAGCCTGCAGTTGCCAAGCCACCCTTACCACCAGCACCACCGACGCCTGTTCCGCCAACTCCTCCAGGACCAGCCAATCCTCCTGTAGCAGTACCACCGTTTCCGGTTATACAAGCAGAGGTTCCGCCGGTACTAGATTGACAAGCCGAGCCGCCAGCAGCACTACCGGCTGAGCCAAAATTGCTTCCTCCAGCTCCACCAGCTCCACCAGCTCCACCAGCACCTCCACTACAGCCGGCGCCTACACATCCAATTCCGGGGGCTCCGCTAGCACCTCCAGCTCCTGCAGCTCCACCAGCTCCCGTCGAATCACTAATACCGTCAACTCAGGGGAGAGCAATAACGATGCCTCTGCTCCCTTCGGTGCCTGGAACACCATTCGTGCTAGAACCTGGGTTACCATTAGTACCGGTGCCAGAGATACCATCGGAACTTATTCCATCATTTCCCGTGCTTGCGGCTCTTGTTATTGCTTGAATCTTATTCTTGATAGTATTCTTCACAGATTTTACTTTGACATTCGCTGGCATCAGCCGATTGATGGCTAAAAGCTAACGGGAATGTTAAAACACCCGCTATCAAAATTGCAGAAACTACTGTTACAACTGCATATTCCTTAAATGAACACATGACAGTAATTAAACGGAAATCTTAATTCGTGTGGTGTCACGAATCTCAAAAGTTCCTTCTGTGACCCTATCCCATGTCCTTGACATGAAATAGAGAAAAAGAATAGACGTTAGTTAGTTTGCGGCACTCTAATGCCATACCCTAATACTTTGCAATGGTATCAATCCCATTATTGTCCTTCTAGAAGTGACATGTCAAAATGTAATCGAAGCTATCCCTTCATAACACCTATTGCAAAGCCGGCGGCAAGTCCTCCCGTGAGAGGAATGCCTAGATTTCCAGCAATAGTAGAGATTTGTCCAGTGTCTGTCAATGTATGGGCGAGCGTTGACACCATTCCTTGTGACATTGATTGAATTTTATCCCAGTTTACACTTATCAGGTTCTGCGACTGAAAATACATAAGAGCTGCGAAGAAGATACCCACTATTACGGCTAGTATCTTAAATACGCGTTTAATCGCAAATCCAGCAAGAAACCCAATAAGACCGCCGGACCCAATTGTGAATAACGTTGGAGCAACAGCCTCTAGTGACAATACTACTAGTTGAAAGTTGTAGCAGATATTTATAGCTGTTGTAGTTTGTCTCTGCCCCATACAGAGTTGCCACATTTACCACATTGCTGTTCCAAAAAACTCTTGATATTAAGATAGTAGAATGAGTTCAATACGAAACCATTTAACACTTGTTTCATGTGTTAAGACCCGATTCCTACAAAAATAATTGTCTTCGGGATTAGATGATATTCACATGGGAATTTATTAAAATATACAGAAATAGGATATAGTGCAAATCGAAAATTCGAGGGGTTTAACGATTTTCGTTGTCTTACTCGCATCAGCGATCTGGGTGTCAGCAATACAGCCTAACGGAGCATCTGCATCTACAGATAATGAAGATAATATAGTAAGCGGCGATGTTATCAATTCCAAATATTTAGCTATAACATATCACAAGTACGTAAATCAAAAAGACTCTGATATTATAACGGGAACTATTGTGAATAACTCAACGAAGGACCTTTCATCCGTTAGGATATACGCAGCAATGTATGATAAAGATAATAAACTCATAACTACGGAAGGTGGTGTAGTGAATGTCCCTGCATTAACTCCCACATTGACCTCGCCTTTTACGGTAAGTCTTGTAAATATTCCAAAACCTGATCATTATACCTTGTTGCCTGGCGGAACTCCATCTTAACTTAGTGCTTGGAAGATCTACATTGCAGATCCAATATTCCAAATAGATCAACATAGATCGACAAGCAAGATGAAAATGGATGGGTATAGAACCGAAAAACCCCAAACAGTTGGAGAGATGTCTTCTATAATTGTATCAACCAATGTTTTATTTGAGTGGTTAACGAGAGAATCCATACAAATTAAACCTAAATTTAGCAAGTCTTTCACCTAGAATATAAATACACAAGCGTTAAACGGTGATGAACTCAAATCAGGTCAATGAAGAAGGAATTCTCCCTCATTGGAATAGCTTTGTCAATTTTACTGGTTGCTACACTAGCAAGCGGTGTAACAGCTCAAAACTACTCTAAGCATGCGTCAAACTCGGTTGGAAATGCGAGTGCTTCAGTTAATCCAAATGCTTCAGAACTTGGACAGAATATGTCGAATGCTGTAGGAAATGCTGGTCAAGTTGCAAACGAAACCATGATAGAAATTGGTAGTAACGCATCAAGCGCAATGAACAAGACCGGAGAGGTGGTGAACGCAACTGCAGATGAATTAGGTAAAAACGCAAGTGAAGTAGGTTCAACAATATTGAACAAGACAGTTGAGGTAGGCAAGAAAATAATTGGTGGAGCTGCAACTGTCCTCGGTAATATAAGTGGCGAAATGAAGAAGTCCTAAGAGCAAAGTATGTTCAATTATTTTGTATTTATTTTCTTTATTTTTTAATCATGTAATTCGAAGGTACACGCGTCAAAGTTCGTTATATAATATAGATATTCCTTAATGCTCAAAGCGTATTGATGAGTGATTCAACTGAAAATTTAGATAAAGCACAAAAGAATCAAAAGCGTGTGGGCGCAGCCGAATCAGATCCTGAAACTACAGGTCCGGCAGAAAATTTACGGGAAGAAGCAGCAGAAGCCGTTGATGAAAAGGAAGATTCGGCAGAACGTGCATAATTTTTTATTTAGTATTTATTGCACTGAATTTTGATTGTTAATGGAGATCTCCAATGAGCAAGTTTGCTCTACGATAACCAGATTTATAAGAAAAGAAGTGAAAAAGAGGAACGCTCGAGTAGTTGTTGTAGGAATTAGTGGCGGAATAGACTCGGCAGTGACTGTGTCTTTGGCAACCAAAGCCATAGAACCTAAAAAGGTATTCGGATTGATCCTTCCAGACTCTTCGGTAACACCGAAGAAGGATACAATACATGCAGTAGAACTAGCTAGCCGGCTAAACATTCGATATAAATTAATCGAATTAAAGACAATGAAAAAATACTTGCTGAAAAAACTTCCTGATAACAAATTGGCAAGAGGGAACTTGCTAGTGAGACTTAGAATGTCGCTCATATATTATTACGCATCTATTTTAAACGGCATCGTATTGGGAACAGGCGACAAGAGCGAGATGTCTCTAGGATACTTTACCAAATATGGTGATGGAGCAGCTGACATACTCCCGATAGCTGATCTCTACAAAACAGAAGTGAGAGCTTTGGCTCGATACTTATCAATTCCCGATGAAATTATAAGTAAAGAGAGCAGCGCCCGATTATGGAAAGGTCATACCGCAGAGGGAGAGCTTGGCCTTGCCTATGACGACATCGATTTAATCTTAGACCACATTGAAAGAAGAATACCAATCTCTAGTTATAAGTTAAGGAAAAAAGCTGTTAAAGTAAAAGGATTAATAGAAAAAAACAAACACAAACATGCAATGCCTGTTGTTTGCAAATTATTTAGCTGATTAAAGTCGAGAGTATATTATGGGTATTAGTGGCTCCATAGGTTGGGACTCCTAGAGCAAGCAAATTCCATAATTAGTAGCGTAGCGTTACAGAATCAACCCCTTATATAGTTAAACTCACATTGAAGTCTAATTTATCTTCGATATTACCACTTCAATTTTGTGATGTTGTGTCTAATTGTGAAGGCCTCATAACAGCGGCGTTGATAAGCTCCTTAATGGATTTTAGAATGAGGGGAGATGTCTTGGTCCATATAGTTTCGAACTTTTGTTTATCAGCTGAAATTCGTTTTAATTTTTCAACAAGGTCTTGATTGTCAGCCTCTCCTGGAGTCAGGTTATCTCTAAGAACTTCTAACAATGTTACAATTTGTTCTTTATCAATTTCTTGTGAGGAACGAATATTTTCGATCAAGCTATTAAATATATTACTTGTTTCTGGAGTGCGCATTGTCTGAACATTCGCCTCATTAGAAGATCCTATTACATTAATAATACCTTTATCTCCACGTATTTGAAATTTTATCAAATTGCCAGGGTGTGTTTGTAGTGGTACGGTGCCAGAAAATTGAATTAATTGTCCGGTAGGCGATGCCATTGATTGAATTATTAGGTTGTGTTCTTTTGCCAGATCAATCTCTATGGTACCAGATATATCTGAAGGCATGAAACTTGAAATCTATTTCATAAATATAAATTTTAGACTAATGGCCTGCTATGCACAAGCGGAATGTCATACAAGGAAATGTGCGTAGTCACAGGGCAGAATATCGCCATCACAACATATTCAAGAGACTCGTAAATCGTCTGTGAAAGAAATGATTACTCGGTAAGAAACTAATGCCGTTTCAGAAAGCGTAGATCAGCATCAGGCAATTCCTCTTTTGGTAGCTAACAAACGAAAAACAAAATAACGTTATGCGTTCAAATATCCATTTGAAGTATATTTTGTACTGTTTTCATCATTTCTGTTTGTTCGATCTACCAGATCCGGGAAGAAGGGATGGCTTAAATTTGAATGGAAAACTGCAAGCGCAATCATTCAATAAATGACAATATCGTCTATTTAAGTTATAATGTGTATAATTATCTGTGGGAAAAATCTTTACCTTGCATCGACATCAGTGCAAAACATGCGGTATAATTTGTGAATGTGAATCTAATCTTTCCTGCGATCCCGGCATATTCATGAACTACATATGCTTAACTTGCCAAAAATATTGGAATGCATAAGACCAAAATGCCATCCAAGTAGTTTCAATTTATGTTTTTTGATGAATTGGGTTCCAACACATTGTCGCCTATCGCGTAGTGTTTAGAGATTAGCTTTACTAGTAGGTTTTTGATTACAGAGTAGAGGTATGTGAAATGAAACGAGATTTAGAAAATAATGACACCAATCCAGTTCTTCGTTATCTGTGCTTAACATCTGAAATACTAGAGGGTAAGTCGAAGAGTTTTTCAATCTCTGATGAAAAGGGCCTCAGAGTAGATATTGCTGTATTCAATATTAATGGAAACTATCATGCAATATCTGATACCTGTGTGCATAAAGGAGGTCCTCTAAGTCAAGGGAATCTAAAACAAGATGTAGTTACGTGTCCTTGGCACGGATGGAAATATAATGTACGTACGGGCAAGTCGCCTCATAAAGGAGGAGATAGTGTGGATACCTTTGTAACAAAACTGATAGGTAACGAGCTCTACATAAATCCTGTTCCGTCAACGCTAGGGAATAAAGTTTACAATCCTCATAAGAAATACAAGGATTTAGAGAATTCAGTAAAAAATTATCTGAAACATTTAGACAAAGATTCAAAACTTCCTGTTGACACCAACGTACGTGTCTTGGGAATATCAACTACTAACTCCGACAATGTTGCTCCAAGAAAAAGCACCTCAGAAGGGGCGCTAAACTTTGCATTAGATTATGCGAAGAATCAGATGGGTGCTGAATGCGTCTTGATAAAGCTCAGACAATTGAATTTTAAGCACTGTGAAGGTTACTATTCAAAGAATGCAAATGCTTGCATTTTTCCTTGTTCAATTTCTGAAATGGATAAGGAAGACCAGATGTTAGAAATTTACGAAAAGGTGATACTCTGGTCAGATGTAGTGATAGTTTCGACACCAATCAGGTGGGGAAATGCCAGTTCATTATATTATCAAATGATTCAAAGGATGAATTGTGTACAGAATCAATCGGTTACTCATAATCAGTATCTTATCAGAGATAAAGCCGCTGCATTCATTATTACTGGAGGACAGGACAATATTCAACATGTTGCCGGTGAGATGTTATCGTTTTGGTCCCAATTGGGATTTGTTTTCGGTAAATTTCCGTTTGTGGGATGGAGCAGAGGGTGGTATGCCGAAGATACGGAGAATAACTATAACGGCATGATGAATTCTAGCGAGTCACCTATGAAAAAAGATATCATGCGGACAATTTTGGGAGCGATAGAGATGGTCAAGCTTGTGAAGAAAAATAAGTACGACAACCGAGTGCTAAGGGTCTAGAACAAAACATTATGACTCGCAATAAGACCATCATGTTCGTGCTAAATTTTATTAAGTAATATTGTCTAATTAATGCTGTCTCCTGCAGAAATGGTATCACGGGTTTCGGTCCCGTTCCCCGAAATACTATTACGGTAGAGAGGAAAGGCCAAATACGGGACTGGCCGAAATAAGCCTCTTGCCTGCAGGAGAATAATATTAAACACAATGAGTAAGCACTGTTGATAAGAAAATACCTATATTAAAGACGCACAAAGCGCAAATAAAACCGAGCTCGTTGAAACGTGGCAAACCATCAAAAAAGGATTGGTTAAGGCATTTGCGCTTCTTAAAGAGGTCTTAGAAAAAGAAATACACGCATAATCCTTCAGACACAAACTTGCTGTGAAATATCCTTTTTCTTTCTATCATGTGTAAAGTCAGACTAGCTGAAGCAATTTTTATTTTACGACCACTTTTCTCGGTTCAGGTAGCTCAATAAACTCCAGCTTTGAAACATCAATGCGATACTTTGTAAATGGGTTTATAGTGTTAGGTGCGCGCAGAATTTTTAAATTTTTAACAGAATGGCCTAGCTTTTGTGCAAAGCGTACTGCGTCTTTTTCAATTTCTTCCATGTCCCTCGGCTCACAACCCTCCATCGTCATAACATGGTGCATATGAAGAATAGTTCCGTCATTTCCATCGAATAGAGCAACACTACGGATTGATTTTGTCTTTGGAACCTTACCCTTTTGAGAAAAGGAATTTTGTTCGTTATAGTCCAACTTTGCTATTCAGCTCCAGTAGCCCACGGTACAACACATTGATGCATAACATTGTCGAGTCTTTATTGCAAAAGTAAAATGCGTCATTTTTGGACTAGACCATGCTTTAATAGTATTGGGCCAATCGATGCCGTCTAGATTGGCTCTTCCGTTACTATTGTCTGGAAGTAAATATCTAATGTTAAGAATGCCTACTTCGACTGCAGCTCCTTGCTCAATGCCAACCATGTCGCAAAGGCTAGTCTTCACAAACGCATCAGACGGGGGCATGTCAATCGACCAAGACTCTGAATAAAAATTGTTTCCATCGGCATATGCCCATCCGGTATAAACTTCCTCTCCTTCTAATCCCATAAACTAATAATGGTATCATGCCTTATATTCAGTCGCAACATCAACACAGCCTATATTATCGACATTTTGCTAGTAACATGTCCAGACTGATGGAGACTTTCACACAGAAAATAACAAATTATCCTATGAGACATACGGTGACTAAAATCCGATTTACCTATTCGTCGTTTTTTGTCTGTTTAACTTAAATTTAATTTAATGTCATCTTTGTTGCGAACCTCCAAGAGGTATTCCAATATCAAGGTGGAAATCACTAGTCACTATATTTCAGCTTCAATATCAGAAGAAAGACATTGAGAGAAACCCCGATACTGTTGGCACCAGTAATTATCATATCTCCTTTCGTAACTCCATACAGTACCCATAATGAGAGTCCTGCGATTAAGGAAATAATGAGCCATTTTGAGACATCATCTGTCTTCCTAGTTCGAAGAGACTTCCTAATCTGAGGCACTGTACTCCACAACGTAAAAAAAGTGGCAAATATTCCAATAACAAAGATTAGATAATCGTTTAGTATCATGTGCTCTAAACTCGATTATTAGTATGGCATTTATGGTCTTGTCTCAGTTTCATTTACAAGGATTAATTTGTTGTTGAATTCCAACCCCAATGATTTTTGTTCCAATTTGACACGAACTGCATTCGCATATTCTATAATGTTTTTTTCATTTATGCGCGTTGTATGAACCTCTACTCGTGTATACTTGATAGGTTCGAATTTTCCTTCAAAGTATCCATCGAATTCTATTAGCGACATACTCCCATACCGAGATGCTATTTCGCGTACAACATCTAAGTATCCCTCCACTCGGGGTAAGTAAAATTTTATTGAATTTGGTAAGGCCTTGACCTCATATGTATTTGTGACCATCTTGAGATAGAATGGGAAACATAATATCTAATTGTTGTTCAAATTCAAGTTAAACTTACATTGCTACTCAAATCTGGCGGGGCAATGCAAATCTGTTGGTTAACTATCTACCTATTTTCAATACCCGCTGACTTTTTATTCTACACTCCAGGTTAGACAATACACCTACTTAGACACTTGAATTTTGCACGTACTCCTAGTAACTGTTAAGCTTTTAGAAGCGTAACATATCCCGTTCACTACGTATATAATGACTTATCTAACTTACATCGTTCAATACCTAAAGGAGTTGGTCTAATTAACTTGTTGTCAATTTCTATAATACCGTTTTGTACCTCTTTCTTCAGGATTTCTAATGTTGTATTCGGTTCAAGTTCACTATGTTGTTTATGGAATTCATCGAAGTCTACGTGCATTTTTCCATTATTCCGAGCTTCTTTAAAAGCTTCACATAGTTTTTGCATCAGCTGTTCGTCAATTTGGGATTCCATAGTCAGTTATAGCACTCTTTGTATTTGAAACTTTGTCTGGAAATGATTATACTAAGGATAAGCGTGCGTGAACCAAATATCAATCTGGAGATTTATAGACATCAAGTTCTTTCAGCACTTTTATAACATCGGGAATTTCGATATCAAGCTGCAAAGCAATAAATTCTTCTGCTATGCCTGAAAGATAAAGATTCCTTATTACTTCTTTCTTCTCCATACTAATATTCTCGTTATGTGCCATCGCTACTAGCCAAACATACGAACACATCAGACAAAAGGGTTTCATGGTATAATTTAGCCGTGACTTTCCGTATTGTTACTTAATGTCTTTATTCTGATATTGAAATTGAAAACACACCGAATAACAGACCTTGCAGAGTTGTTAGTTAGAAGTGAGCTTTTTAAGCAAGTGAAAATCAGCTTAGAATATGAGAAATAATATCTGCGGCTTATGTCTGCTATATATTATGAATAAAACTACATAAGTACTCGAAAAGCAGTGATTATGTGACTAATATGTTTAATTGTGCGTCAGGCAGGAGTTGTTTGGTTGATTGACTGGGCCACACTCTACTGACCAAAACCATAAACTCATAATTTCAGATGAAGAGATATCCTTTGAAACTAGATCGGAAAGCTACTGTGTATGTATTGTCGACATAGTAGATTCAACTCGAATTACTTCCAGAATCAGTGATCCAAAGGGAATCATGCGATATTACTCTATTTTTCTAAACTCGATGGCAGCGATCGCTAGGGGCTACGGCGCTAGAATCATTAAAAATGTGGGGGATAGTCTAATTTACTATTTTCCAGAAACATCAGATGTATCTAAATGGCCTGGCTTCAAAGGTGTCTTAGAATCTGCAATAACAATGATAACGGCTCATAAGATCATCAATGCAAAACTTTCTGAAGAAAAGTTACCATTGGTTGACTATAGGATCAGTGCTGATTACGGTAGAGTCGAAATCGCCATGTCATCTTCATCTATGACAGAGGATTTGTTCGGTGCTACAATTAACATGTGCTCTAAGATAAATGCAATAGCTGCTCCAAATGGAGTAATAATAGGGAGTGATCTATACCGTGTCTTAAAACGATCGTTTCCAGACATATCGGATGCATATTCCTTTAAGGAAAAAGGCGAATATTCGAGCGGATTGAACAAGTCTTACCCTGTCTACGAGATGAAAAGCAAACTTGTTCCTAGTTTGATAGATCCCTTTTCATTGGATAGATCCTCAAACATGCTTTCACCAAATTGTCCTAATATAATGATTGTAGAAGATCAGCCTGATTTGGCTTTCACTTACAACTCCATATTGACTGAAGAGGGATGGAAGGTGAAATTCTTTACAGATTCAGAGGAAGCATTGAAACATTATGCCGAAATTTATCCATGCCGTTACGATCTAGTGATATTGGATATCAGGATGCCCAAACTCAATGGTATACAGCTTTTCTACAGATTAAAATCTATAACTTCAAATGTTAAGATTATTTTTCTATCTGCACTAGACGCGGCGGAAGAACTCGTAAGCATACTTCCGGGAATAAGCTACGACGACATTATCAAAAAACCAGTCTTGAGAGAGGAACTCGTAACGCGGCTTAGGATCAAGCTTAAAAATCAAAAGTAGGATGTTTGTTGATTATAACCCGCAAGGTGGATACAATCAACAAATGTGCATCCCAATATTGTCCTCAGGTAAGGACTAGTGCAACATTTCAGTGCTTAGCGGCCTGCTAATTTTGTATATACTCAAGTAGATGGTTCTTTCTGGGGAGAATTGATGATATCGTTAAGTTGTCGTATCAATTGGTCTGACTTTGCTGGTTTTTGAATAAAATATTTCTCACCCAAAGTGTCACCAAATAAATTTCGCGCCTTCCTTAAGGATTCATAAAACATTTCACTGGCTGTCAAAAAACATATTTTTGTTATTTTGTCCTTTTCCCGAATGCTATCGTATAGCTCAAAGCCATCCATCTTTGGCATCTTGATATCCAACAATATCAAATCATAGTAATTCTGCTTATACGTGGTAGACGCTAGAACTGGATCATTAAAAGATTCTACTTCAAATCCATTATCTTCTAAAACACTCTCTATGGCGTATGTTACATCTGGCTCGTTATCTACCAGCAAAATCTTCTTTTCCTGCGTTGGTTTATCACTACTCAATTTATGTTAGGCTCTCTGGCGATTGTAAAGGCAAAGTAAAATAAAAAGTAGTTCCTTTCCCGTCCGGATTGTTCTGAGCCCAAATCTTACCGCCATGTGCTTCCACGATCTTCTTAGATATATACAATCCGAGTCCAGTTCCTTCTTCGGACTTGGTGGCAAATTTTGAGAATAATCTTGGATAAATCTCTTCGTCGATACCCGTACCAGAATCCTTAACTATTACCATCACCTGGTTGTTATTATCACGTGTGAGAGTCACCGTAATTTGACCTTCCTTTGTAAATTTTAAAGCATTTCCCAGTAAATTTGTAATCACCTGAATAAGTCTTCCTTTATCGCCCCTTATTGATATCCCATTTGCCAAATTCTCAAAATTTATTTCCAAATTATTCCTGGTTTCATTATTTTTCCTAAAATCGCTGACGACAGAACTTACGATCTGATTGAGATCCAGATGCTCAATACGAAGCTTAAGTGACTGAGTCTCGATTTTAGTAACATCTAGTATATCTTCTGTGAGCTGGTATAGTCTATACGCATTTCTAACAATAACTTGTACTATTTCCTCAATTTTTCCTCTTTCATTTTTTCTCCCATCCTCTATACTGATCAAGTCAATATTTTGTTTTTTTAATTTCGAATGCAATAATTCTGCCAGATTGAGAATTGGCACAATTGGCGTTCGAAGTTCGTGGGCAGCGACATTGATGAAGTCCTTCTGTGTTTTTTCTCTTTGTAATAGTTGTTCGTTCGCCTCTTCAAGCTCTTTATTTTTCTCTTCCAATGACTGTTTCGCAATCTGGAGCTCATTTTCTTTGGAAATCAGTTCCTCATTAGACTCATGGAGCTCTGTGGTTAGTCTATTTAAAGAGCGAAATGACCTCTGAAGAAGCAGCGCGATAAAAGTTGCTGCCGATGCAAGGACGATACTCAAAATGATTCCTTCCAATCTGAGGGAGTTTGAAGATAAAAATACTTGGTCGTAAGGTTCGAAAGATAATACCAGCCAATTTGAGGAAATCGCGTGCATAGGCGAATAAGCTAAGAACATCTTGACACCATTAATGGTTTCTATACTGTACCCTGATTTTCCAGCGATCCCAACCTTGAATCCAAGAAGTGATGCCAATGATTCGTTGTTATTGAAAAGAGAAGAGTACTTATTTTCATCACTGCTAACTACTTTTTGGCCTTTTTGATCAACGTAGGTAACAATTTCTGTATTGGGGACTTGATCGTGAAGGACCTGACTTATATCCTTCAAATTCAAAGCTCCAATCCAAATGCCACTCAGAGATCCATTCATCGCATCGTGAACAGGAACCGCTACTGCCGATACAATATGACCCGTTGCGTTGGACCGAATAGCTTGACTTAGATAGGGTTTGCCAGTGGCGATAACTCCTTTGTAATAATCTCTAAATGCAAAATTTTTTAGCGTTAGATTTTTTTGGCTTTCATACGGCTCTAAAAAATATATGTCACCGTTGGGGAGAAGAAAACTTATTGTTTCAAAATTGGGATAATGCAACATAATGTTTCGTGCTATCATTCTTTTATCTATCTCTTCATTTTTTGGCACACCATGTGAATCCTCACTTATTAGACTCATGTTCGGTATAGTAGTAACATGAGATAAGTTGCTGGTAATCGCCAAAATGGTAGCAGCATCTATCAATCTAAGAGTGGTCCTGGAGGCCAACACGTTTACTTCGCTAACCTTCTTTTCGATAATATTTGCAGAAATTATTTGACTTTGGATTTCGGTAAATGTCAAAATGATAACTATGGCCACAATGGCCAGAGCAGCAATTAGCAGCGATATCCGGGTTATCCCGAGTCGCAAATCAAACTATCCCGACGCTTCTTTGAATTACCTACACTTAAACATGTTGATTTTTCAAGCCATTCAAACGAAAAGCATAATGGGCGACCATGGATTTACTGTTATGTATTGTACTTGTTGTCCCCTTGAGATTCAAAGATGAATTCCGTTATGAATGGAACTCCAGCTATCGTTAATACTAATTCAGAGAAATAGCACAATACTTTTCTTACTTTACTCATATACGAATTATATGCAGTGTATGGCTCATATCTCACTCTATTGGTAACATATGTTCAAGTTTTCCCAAGAGAGATAATATCACTATACCTAGCGGGCCCACAAATCAAGCACTGATTAGTTGTAAGTTAGAATGACGATTGCAAATTTACAATATCAACGTGGTTATTCACAGTCAATTGACCTGATATCGACGTTGCAACTAAATTCATAGAGAGAACGGAAAACATTTTTGAAACAAAATTATGCATAAATTTTCAAGATAAAGAAACTGTACTCGAATAAAATGCTTGTAGAGAGAGGCCTATCCATTGAACACCAAATAGACTCCTGCCTTTCTTTTCAATCCCAAATCTTTGAGTTTTCGGGTTACGAAATACGTGGAGATTCGGTCCTAACAAGTAGCAGAATTGATAATTACGATAGTGTCAAGTACTGCTTAGATGTCAAGAGCAATCCGGGAGCCAACCTCTCTCTTTAGGCCGTTTTTAGTTGCAGGAATAATACTTGTTGCGTTTGGTATATTTTGCATTTGGATAGGGACCAGCGTCATCTCACTTCAAGAGGAGGGCGAGGGGTTCAAGATAATCGGCATAAGGTTTCTAGTTGGTGGAATAATTTCTATAATCTTAGGCTTCATAGCCAAATACCATCTTCTTATTAAATATCTCTTAAAGCAGTTGAATTACAGAAGACGACCTGAGGAAGACACGCGACCTGATTGGTACAAGCCATGACTCCCGCTGTGCGCAGAAGGAAATCGAAATAATTTTACCTGGTTTTCAAATTCTCTCGATCATTATGGTTGTTAATTAAGGCTGACGCTTGTAAAATGTTAATAGAAATTCTTTTTACCCGTGCAAGAGAATTTATTGGATATTGCGATTATGCGGTGAGAATTTTAGAACGCGTGCATAATATCAGTCTAGCAACTGTAATAAAAGATAAAAGATAAGCTAAATTAACTAACATGGCTTGTAAAGGAATCTGCATTCGTCACAAAGCGGTGTTGCCCGTTGGCCAACTACGATATCTGAATGGTCGAAAACGCTGTCAGGTATGTTCAATTTTCATGATATGGGCTACTGATACCTGTCCGTGCTGTGGTATTAAATTGAGAACAAAATCACGTAATTACGGGTCCAAATTGAATCTCGCGCGAATATAGTTACTCATCATGACCTATATCAATACCACATAAAGTGCATTGATAAGATTGAAATAAAATGAATAAATTTGAAATTTGGTTCGCTTTCATAGAGCAAAAGTGTATATGATTAAATAATATTATCTACTAAGTCATACACTTGGAAAAGTTATTTTTACTTTATGGAATATTTAAAGGGGGTTCCTCGAATTGGGAAAGATTATAGGGATAGATCTGGGAACAAGCAATTCGGCTGCAGGAGCTGTAGTCGGTACCAAATGTGTGATTATACCGGCTGCTGAAGGTCCAACTACCGGTGGAAAAGCATTTCCTTCCATTGTAGCTTTAACAAAGCAAGGGGACCTACTTGTAGGCGAACCTGCAAGACGTCAAATGATATTAAATCCAGAGGGGACTATAAGTGCAGCGAAGCGCAAAATAGGAACTGATTTTAAATTTCACATACTTGATAAAGATTATTCACCTCAGCAGATTTCTGCGTTTGTTTTACGAAAGATAAAGAATGATGCTGAAAAGTACCTAGGCGAACAAGTTGATAAGGCTGTCATAAGCGTTCCAGCTTATTTTGATATTAATCAAAGACAAGCAACAAAAGAGGCGGGAGAAATAGCTGGACTTGAAGTCATCAGCATTATTAGTGAACCTGTGGCAGCGTCGGTTGGATATGGACTGGAAAGACTCCAACAAGATGATCTTAAAGTGTTAGTGTTTGATATGGGAGGCGGAACGCTTGATGTGACAGTGGGGGAAATACACGGTCAAAAATTAGTTGTGAAAAGCATCAGTGGCGATACCAGTCTTGGTGGAACAGATATGGATGACGCCCTAGTCGATTACGTGATAAAGGAATTCAAACTGCAATCCGGATTGGACGTCAAGGATGATAAAACTGCCATGGTCAGAGTAAGAGAGGCGGTAGAAAGAGCGAAGGTCGAACTTTCGAATATGATTGTAACTGATATTACTCTGCCATTTCTTGCAATCCATCCTACGAAAGGTCCACAAAACCTTGTATTATCCATGACTAGAGCGAAACTTGAAGAAATAGTATCTCCAATAATCGAAAGATGTAAACGACCACTTAATGACGCGCTCTGGGAGGCAAAGCAAAAACCCGATGATATTGACAAGATAATATTGGTAGGAGGACCGACAAGAATGCCTATCATCCGACAACTTGTTACCGCGGTCATGGGCAAGGAACCAGATTTCAGTACCGACCCGATGGAGGCAGTTGCAATAGGATCGACCATTCAGGCCGCCAGGTTCGCGGGTGAAATTGAATACATTGCTCCCGAAGACGTCATTCCACATAATCTAGGCATCGAAGAAGTCGGGGGTATGGCACACACCATAATATATCGTAATACTACAATTCCTACAAAACGGAGCAAGTTATTTACGACTGATGCTGATAATGTGACTGAAATCAAAATCCACGTTATACAAGGCGAAGGTAGCACCGCGTCTTCCTGTGTTTCGCTTGGGACTTTTATCCTTTCAGGGATACCTAGCGCCCCAAAAGATGTGCCAAAAATTGACGTTACATTTGATATTAATGCAGATGGTATTCTTAACGTTACTGCTAAAGATCTAGATACCTCCAAGGAACAAAAGATCACAATTACAGGAAGTAATAAGACAACAAAAGAAGAAATTAAGAGGGCACGAGAAGTTGCAGAAGAGTTTGAAACTATAACTAGAAGAAAAAAAGAAGAAGCTGAAATTAAAAATGAAGCACTGGACCTGATCAATAAGGTAACCAGACGGATAAAGGGCGAACTAAGTGGTAAGAAGCGAGATCAATTGAGAAATATTACAAATTTTGTCAAGGAGCTCAATGACTCGATCAATAGCCGGGACGTATCTAACATTAAAACAAAGATCGAAAGATTGAAAAGTGCTGTTGCCAAGTCCTTATAAGTAGCGGCTCAAATAGCCCTGCACGTGTCAGCATGCTGAGTTCATCGGAAAATTATTATGATTTAGACTGATTGGGCTAATCTGCTAACGTTACTAATTTTAAAGATGTGATATGTATATTGCATGTTTTGCATTAAGGCTTACGCATTATCTATAGTTCTTTCCATTGATTCCATTTTCCAAGGAGGATTTTATTGGGGCAAGACCCTCTAGACAATATTACTAGTTGATAAATATGATGAGAATACTATTTTATGTTAATAATGGATAAGTATTGCAAATAGTAACAGCCTTACATAAAATTAAGAACGTACTGATAGTCTTAACTTCACGTGTGGGTGATAATGAGATGGAGTTTCCTGCACTCTAAAATTATTGAAATCCGTGATAAAAAAAAAGAATTTAGCGAACAAACGAATTTCTCTATTCGTAATAACAGTAGACTGAAGAGGATTTTCTATGATGGAGGCAGAGCGAACAAATTGACTAGGTTTCGCACTAGTGATATACGATGAAATACTAGAGATACAATACTTTGATTTACGCAAAGTTCTTGATTTGTAATTCGTGTTTATTTTGTAGTGTGCATCTTGGCTAGCCAAAAACAACTTTATAAATGCGTATACAACTTCGTTCAATACTTGGCATTAGACAGAGACTTCAAGATTGCATTAGTTATGGTTTGTGTCGTGATGTTCGCAATGACCACCTCAGTGTTTCCATTGAGCACAAATGGTAAAGCCAATGATGTATTCGGTCAAGTTTCAAATTCTTCGGTGATAGTAGAAAATAGAGCTATTAGGTACTAAGGACCTACTTTGTGATAACGGTATGCATCCTAATGCGGATGGTATTTGTGCCGACAGGTCTCATCCTTTGGTTATCCATGCTAATCCCGTTCCTACCACTAGTGAGCCCGTAAATGAAATGAATCCGGCAACTACTAATATTGTGTCACTCTGCGCTGACGGTACTATGGCTAATTCTACCACCGGTAAATGTCATGATGGTACCGATCCGCTTCAGCTCAGTATTGAAGACCTAACGTGCACCAATGGTAATCACCCAGTTTCCAATGGTACATGCGGCGATGGTTCGCTACCACAGATTTTAAATAAAACAAGGAAGTAGTCATACCTTGCACTGAAGTAATCACATCTCCGAAAGACGTCACAATTATTTCGCCCGCGTTAATATTGAGAAATGAACAAGCGATTGACCACGTGTAAATTGGGTTACCTAAGCCTATTTTATTTTAAAAAATTTTTATAATGAATATGGCAATATCTCCGCACTGTTGAAGCATACGGAAGTGCGTTAATGTCTAAACTGGGTGATCGGGTCGATTCCATGCGGTTCACAAGTCACTGGATGAGGCGTCACTGAATGTATGTTAAGATTAATGGCCTGGCTATGCACAACAAACAAACAAACCATTCCGGTAGCATAGGGAATAGTCAGATGTGTATAGTAACAGGACCTAATATCGATATTGCCACTAAACTAATAAAGCGTTTGAAGGGAATCTTAGGGAAATTCTTTGGTAACAAGGAGACAGTACTAGAGTTAAATGGTTGTATTATTGATGTATATCATTCTAATCGCCATATTTAATACATCATACTATAATGTATTAGACGCCTTTAGATTGTCATCACAGATGTTCAAACTCAAGGAGAAAGAAGCGACACGGTTCTATATGCTGACCATTGATTGAATATTAATACCAACTGTTTTATCATACGGTTCTTATTGTCTGTTTATGATACAAACCGAAGGTTATACATCTTCACAAAGTATAGGTTCACTGACAGACGAAATCAACAGATGGATGGTGAGTAATACACAGGGAATGGATACTAAATTAGACTAATAGACATAAAATATGCTTCATGTGCCGAATCAGTCCCGAGCCATAGTCACGTCAATTATTCTGCACTTGTCATATATGAAGTGGGAGAAATTAAGAAAACAGATGATTCCTCAGAACCACTAGACGCTTCTGGAGTAAAATAGAATCCAGAAGGCTAGAGGTTGCGTTGGTGAAGTCTGCAACCTCCAGCCAGTACAAATGAACCGGTTTAGGTCCTACAACGCACCGTCTAACAAACTATTTCATAGTTACGCCATAATTGAAAACTAAAATAGAATTATAGATAATTATCCTACAATGGCAGAAAAGAAAGATAGCAAGACTTAGCGTAAAAATGACCTGATAAGTTCCCATTAAGATATTGAACGTGATAATGGTCCTCTTGGTGCTTACACACTCGAGGGTTCAGCAGTATCGGACCCATACACCACCGATAGAGTACCTTCCTTCATGCGCTATATTGCTAAAGACGGTGAGCAACTAGTTTAAGAATAAATCTAAATTCACGACGTAGTTGAGTGACTAGTCTGGTTGTGTTCATCATTTTTATCGACTCGAACCCTTTTCTTCCTTTTCAGAAAACGTGTACCTCCTTTGCTCAATGTTTCAGTTACTGTTCTAAATATAGGCCTGACTGTAGGACTAGATTTACTTTTAAGAGGCTTCCCCTTCTTTGTCTTTGGCTTTTTCATTGGTTTAGATTTTGATTTTGATTTTGATTTGGGCTTAGGTTTCACGGTACCCGTGAACAAGTATACCAGATATAAATTTCGAATTGGTTTTAATATACAATTACATACTATTTTGTCTGATAAGAATTCAACAGGAGTCTGATAGATTGTGGTAAGGGCGGTGGTGGCTGCGGCATCCTGTGGATAAGAACAAAACCAATCACTTTTTAATTTGTAGTTTGATTTGAAGCACATTAGTCGCAGTCGAGACTAACCTCTTGACTATCTATTCAACGCTGATTATATGACTCCACAACAGAAAGTAGAACTACGGCAGATGGATGTAGATGAGAGGACTTATCGCACCATCGACGTCAGTAGTACTCCAGACGACGGCACCGCCAAAAGGTACTCATACCTAACCTTTCGAAATCCGACTTCAAAACTTCACAAACAACGTGAAACTTTTGAAATCTATTCTAAATGTTTTTCTTTATCGTGGAGAGTGAATTCCTCGAGTGAATCAAAATTGATTCCACATTGCTCACATCGGTACTGCTTTTTTTCATCCGGTGACATTGAACTACCTTATTCATTAACGTATAATACAATTGGTCACCACAGACCACTTATTCCTAGTTGTTTGTTGTCTCTGCTTTAGTTTCCGTGATAACTGAAATTTGGGTGACAGGGGTTGTAAAATCATGTCACAGTTAAAGCATGTTATATGCCCAGTCTGCGAGGAAGGAATTCTAATTGTTGTAGAAAAAAAGAATACTGGTAACTATGGCTATATACTTCACATCGAAAACCATGAGTAAAGTGGTTAAGAGTTCCCGTATTCTTTGTTCCTATTTACCCTCTACGTAATCCTTTCTTGCCTTTGCTCTAACAATTCTTTACGACAGTGACCACATAATATAGCTGATAGAAAAAGCAGAATTTTGTCTAATATGTTCATAATTATTTATCATCAAACGACTATATCATTTGTGGGTATTTAGTTAAGTTAGCTCCACATAGACTACCATCTTCCGTTACAACAGACTGTAGTATTTTTCAGGATAAGGGGGTATCCAATAACAAATAGTTGGTAGGTCTCGTAACCATCCTAAATATTCTTAGGCCCACCAACTTTTGTTTCTGTCTTTCTGGGTCTACTTATATTTAGTTAAGATACAAGTCAATCTGAATTAACGGAGAGGAAGAGGAAATATGTTCAAAATAACCTTCCAATCCGTTAGGAGTAACTTAATAGACTATATTATTAGTTCTTAGTTCCTTATCTTTGTTAACCTCTTTTGAAATGTTCATGAAATCTTAAATCTTATAGTATCCGAAGGCTCAAATAACAAAGTCAGCATAGAACTGTGATGGTAACAATTGTTGAAATGGATGAGAGTGTTACCTTAAAAACCCAACTTGAAGAAGATGTAGGTCCAGTTATCCTATTAAACAAGTTTACTGTAAAACCGGAAGATACTGATGAGTTCTTGAAAGTATTTTCTCTTACAACTGAAATGTTCAAAAAACAGCCGGGGTTTATCTCTGCTCAGTTGCATCATGGTATTGGAGGGAGTAATACATTCTTTAATTACGTCGTTTGGGAGTCTGCAAAGCATTTTAAACAAGCATTCAATAGACAAGAATTTCGTTCGAGCATGGCTGACGTTCTCCCAAATACTGTAATGTTACCGCATTTATTCAAGAAGGTAGCAGTCTCAGGGACTTGTGTGGATTGAGTCCAAAATCAGTTCGTGAGGTGAAGCTCCTATTCCATATCGACCCCTCAACCCGTTTTTAACTCTATCTTGAAAAAATCCCATAGGTTTAAATTAAATTTATAATTTGGAAAAATTGACGTTCCTGTACAATTTCTCCACTGGAATTTACCAGACCCTTTTTAGTAGTTTTTATTTTCAAATCATATCAAATCATTTTTCCTAAACTTTTTTAAACCTGCGTATATTTTATCAGCGTGCAGTCTGCAAGATTACCTTTTAAATAAATTATATGCAAATTCAAAAAGGAGTTTCAATTTCTTAGCAACAAGCTGTTGGAGGGAGCTACCATTTATAGAACCTCCACCAGTTGTATGGTTGTTCTTGGAAGAACAAAATCATATAGACAACATAGAATTTAACTGTATGAAGCGTACACATTAACTACTTGGCCTCTCGAAATTAATAAACTGACATTTCTGTAGTTTTAACCTTCAGTTATTGAAATGCACTTCGGTACAGGAATCTCCAACACTAACAGAGTCATCACTATGGCAAAGGCTCCATCCGTGAGGGATTTTACACGATGTTTGTTAATACCTTCAGGCTTTGCAATAGAGCAGCCAACCAAATCGAAATACTAATTTCTATTTTTTCTTAAAGCTATTATTTCTAAACACGGTTAATCAAATGATAATAATTCAGCGTCGTCCAGCAGAAAATTATTATAACCATTATTATTAATAGTAGCTACTAACAAATAATGAGAAAGGAGTTGACTCTTGCTTACCTTACAGCAATATTTTTCTGCGGTGTATTTTCTATGTCGAGCACCGTAACGGCACAAAATTCGAGTTCACCAATGAATATGACAAACTCGACCGAAATGAATAAAACCTCTGTATTAAATAATTTGACAGATTTGACCGATACTTCGGCTAATGGAAACGTCAGCCAGAATATCAGGGGAGTTTACAATACAACGCAAGCCAACAACGCCATGATGTCTGATGATTGACATCGGTACAGGTTAACTACCCACCACTCCTAATTCGAATTTGTTCGGTGAAGGATAATCGGTAAAGTTGATTGACTAATGTAAAAACTAAACAAACTTTCTCGAATACTGTATTTCTTAAATTATATGTAATTTTGTTTCAAAAACATATTTCAAGCAAGATTAGTAAACACACTGGATAGCTAACCATAGTTAATTGTGTATATGATGATAAATCTCGAATTCTAAGTAGTAGTTAATTAAATAACTGCTGAGATTACTACTATCTTTTCATTCCCAACCCGAATTGGCCGTGCAGCTAAATACCGGATAGTTCTTTAAACTGCCCTTCCATTATTATTTCTGATAATGGCTTTCTATCAGAAGCCTGTTCTCTTTGCTGAATGTCAGTAGGTAGGATTTCTTTTGGGGCTGGTTTGCCTATTGCTACCATCGTCAGAACATCGAATGTAGCTGGAATTGAAAGGTCCCGCCTGGCTTTTTCGTAATCAAATCCCTGCATCCCATGTGTTACTAGACCTTGCGTTTCTCCTTGTAATGCCAAATTTTCCCAAGCAGCACCAGCATCAAATTGGTGGGTTACAGATGGTTTCTCGTCATGTTCAAAATTTTTTCTTGATATTATAACCACCAGGACTGCAGCATTTTTTGCCCAGGATTTATTGAAATCAACCAGCAGATTAAACAGTTTATCCCAGGGTTCAGAGGTTCTTTTCGCATAAATAAATCTCCAAGGTTGGCCGTTGTATGATGAGGGAGCCCACCTAGCCGCTTCAAATAAACGCATCAACTCAGTATCCGAAATTTCCTCCCCCGACATGGCCCTGGGTGACCATCTGTGGAGTAATAAGGGATTAATGTCGTATTGAGACTGCCTTGGTGTTTTCCCTAAGGATTGAGCTTGTGACATACTCTATAAAGACTTCCTTACGACTTTAGTCTTTTATTCATCCTACCTGACTATTGATTGGCAATAGTTTGCGTCTGTCTATCCTTGGAGCCACTTTGCTTTCCTGAGCCCACTGTATGACTCGTCTGTTTTAACTAATTCTAAAAAGTCAAGAACTTCTTGTTTCTCAACTCCGTGCTTAGTAGTGATAGCAATCAAGTTTTATTTTTATTACGTTTCTTCCTTCTTTCTTTTTTCTCCTGAGCCTCGGCGGCCTCTTGATTATCCCTCCTAACAGATTCCAAATATTCCTTCTCCTCAGTCATAAATCACATCATCACAAAACACTATAAATAAAATACTAACTAAACTGAGGGAGACTCCAATCTTTTGAATACCATGACGTCTCTATAATAACAAAGGACACGCCCCTCCAATTCCCTCTCTCTTGTAGAAAAACCTCTAATTGAAAGATACTTTAAAAAAGTCTTTAGAATTCAGTAGGTTATACAGGAAAGGCTTTGTTGTTGATATGGATTCGACATCGTTTTTACAAAGTTTAACCCGTCTTCATTTTTGTTTTCTGACTAGTATATTATTATCTTGAATCCTCACTTCATATGATGAAACTGCTTGCCTTGCGGGAGGCTTTGTCGGTTCGCCAGTCCTAACATCAAATTTGGAACCATGCCAAGGACATTGAACTTCAAATCCTTCGAGTGTTCCTTCATTTAAGGGTCCTCCCATATGGGTACAGACATTTCCAATTGCATAATAATTTCCTTCGATATTAATGATACAAACTTTTTCGTCTGCTACACTAACTGCTTTCATAGTTGAAGGTCCAATGTCTTTTGACTCAGCAACCTTAACAAAATCTTCACTCAATTCTGACGCCTCAGGTTTTAGGTATAGACCCCGAGTGCTATATCTTTTCTCCCTTACAAGTTGATATTTTAAAACGAAAACTTTCCTTGCAGTTTCCTATTATACAAGTAATCTGACTGAATATCGATTGGTCGGAATTCATTCGAAATATTGTCAATCAAACCCGAAATGTCCCTTCCTACTAATCCTTGTTGTGGATTAAGGCGGAAAATGTCTGTTTCTCTTTTAAGGCAAGTACTCCAGCAATACAGAATAAAACGAAAGACTGAATTCCCAAGTAAGTAGCCGCTGCCAGTATGACCACTCCGCATACTATCAACAAGATACCTGCCAACTTCGTATTCTTTATTCTGAAGGCAACATAGAGACTGGCAGCATTAACAAGAAGTAGAACAAACACGTGAAGTAAAATTCCACCAAGAAAAAGCCCTAATATGGGAAATCCGATTAGACTATTGAAATACACGTAACCAACTATGATAGGTACTAGAACAACTAATCCGAGTATTGCGGTAATCAGCGTAAGTTTTTGGTATCCCTTCACTCTATGCTCAAAGGTTATTCTACAATATTGCTTATCTCACTTAGCTTTCAAATTATAGGCTCTGCCAAATCTAATGCCGCTTGGGACATTATTAAAAATACTAATTCGTTGGTTGGCTCCTCCCAATTTCAACTGTGCGGTTTTGCAAATAACTAATGCCGGTCAATTCAACATGACCAGTTCTTGACTTTAAAAATACTTAGAAATTATTTCGTCAATTATCTTCTTCATATTCTCAGTTTTTTCTGTTTCTTGTAAATTACTCGTGAAAGCAACATCCAATTCAGCCAAAGCTATGGTTGCTTTCGCAAGCCTGTTGCTAAGTAGAAAAACAGAAGAGAAGATATAATTGATTTTGTCTTTTTCAGCTTCAATATTTCCTGATGGTGGAAATATTGCATCAAGACATTCGCGCAATTGTTTGCAAGCGATGCCTATACACTTGGGGTCACCCTTACAATCGACTGCAACTTGAGCCCACTGTTCAATACATTTAGGTACATTTACCGAGAATTTAATCATATATGAGCATAAGTGTCATCGATTCCCCCTTATCTGTTTATTTAATATCGTCATCTTCAGCACCGTGACTCGATAATATGATTGCTATATTTATTAGAAATGACGTACTGTCTATTATATGCAAGGTGAACCTGGAGTAGACTACGACGATTCCAATTTGAATCCGTTGGTATGTGATTTGTGCAAAATGAAGTTCAAGAGCCTAGATGAATTGGGAGAGCATCAAAAAGAAAAACATGATATGTAGGGAGAAATAATTGTTGGCAAGTTTTGTTATTGCATAATTGTATGCCTTTATACAAGATGTATTGGACGTACGAAAATAAGCACTATGTAGGGGCTGTAGAATAAGATTTGAATTTAATTCAGGTTCTGTTCGTTATCACTAATAATAGTGGAAATAATACCGGTCATTAGTAAGCTACTTCTCGTCTTTATCAACATCATGTTTTAGCTTGGCAACTTCTTTCACACTATCTATTTGAATATCACCACTGCCGGTTATCAATCGCGAGAGCGTAGGATGCGTTTCGTATCCAAGACTTAAGGCTTCTTTACCTTTTCGGAGAATAGAAAGTGTCAGGTGATTGTCAGTTAGGACTTGAGCTAGTTTCTTTGCTGTTTTTAGCTTCGAAAATAATCCGATATCGTCACTCTCCTCTCCAAAATTGAAAAACGAGGCATCAGTAATATCAAGTAATACTTTATCACCTTGGAATTCTAATGAGAATGCTGGCGTATCATTTGTCTTGACGGTGACACTTCCTTTAGGTACTTTTATCAAATTTATTAGGTTGTTAATTATTGGGTCCTCTTCAGTTAGAAATTTGTCGGACATCTTATACGTTATTTGCGACTGTCTTTATTTTCCAACTGACTATGTATTACAACTTTACCATTTATGTTCCATTTGGCGCTACCCAGATTCTGGCCCTTAGGACCAGTTGCCTTGGGCACATTAATTTCCAAATTGTCAAACCGATATGTGATAGAAACATCTTTGCCAGTTATTTTATCGACAACTTGTGTTATCAGTTCTGCCCATTGACTGACATTTTCTTCTTGCGCATTGTCTTTGTTCTCAATGTCCTTATTTCCAGAAGTTCCCATTCTAACTTCTATAAGGCATAATGATTAATAAACGTCTGTGACCAATTCTCCAGTCCGCCAGTCCGCCAGTGCGCCTAAAGATAGTATACCATGTCGAGAATCGGAGTTTTTAATCAGAATAATCTGGCTAGCACAAGTACGACGTGAAATCCTTCTTCTAAATTGGCTTCTAATGTAACAAGAGATTCCCTTTCAGTAATGTGATGATAATCGCAATTTCGAAGATGCGGCAGGTGGGGGGATCAGTACTTTCGTATTTTTCTTTCTTGTTTAGATAAGATTCGAGTGACTATGATGGTTACCTGATTCCGCCGGCATGAAGATAAGTATCTTAAAATGGACTAATTGGCGAACTCAAGATACTGATATCTTCCACCTGAGCGAACTTTTTCTTTACAAATTCTTGTGTATCTGTTAATTGCTGTGAAGATTTGACTTCTGCAGTTTGGGAGAAGAATACTAAAAAATTAGTATTGCGTAACCTGCATAGCCCGAGACCTTATAAGCAATGAACGAAGTGAAACAATTAGATAACGTTATTGTAGGCTAGCATCATTATTCACCGGCTTTTTCTGTCATATTTTTAAAATTAATAGTAACAGTTGTAAGTCTTTTCGTCACATCTAGGTTGTAATCGTTACTCTCGGTTGCGACTAATTGATGTATTTCCAGGTAAAGCCCCGCGGCATTATTTAGAACGTGTTCATATTCTCTTATCTTCGCTTCAATTGTCTCTTGGCCTTGCAATAAATATCAATACACCGCATAAAATATCAATCTTGACAAACACTTGTTATATAGTCTGTCTGTATCCCGAACTGACTTTACGCAGCTTTAATACAAATGTCATTGATAGGGTAGTATGTGGAACCAGACATACGAAGTAGATTGCGAACATGTGGTTTGTCCCAATTGCCATAGCAAATTTGATACTGAAATAGAAATTAAGATACATTTTCACGTGAATCACAAATAGTCTGGAAGCCGGTTAATGTAGGGAAGTTTCCCTTTCTCTATGTTCCGCAGACAAGTTTAGTCTTCTTCCCAAAAAAAAATCGAGTTCCCCTTAACCTTGCGGTTAGTAAGGAATGAGAGGGTCCGAATTTTGCACAGGGAAAAAGCGAGGAATACATGATGTTCGGATTGATGATCCGCTGTCAGATTGGCTATAAGACAGTTGCACTAATGTATTTTCTGCCAGCTACAACTGATGCCTCCTAGCCTCAACTTGAATGGAATATTGCTTGTTCCCCTTTAGCGGAGGTTGCAATATTTACCGCTTCATCTATGTTACTTATGAAAATGACCCCGTCGCCTTCTTGTCCGTTACCTGTCTTACCTTCTTTTACAATACATTCGACTATCTTGTCTGCAAAGTCTATCTGAGCTTATCACTTCGATCTTTATTTTCGGGACAAGATCGTATGCAATTTTTTGTCCTCTCCATTGCAAATGAAGTTCTCTTCCCTTACTCCAGCCTGATACATCAGTCAATGTCATGCCACCAATGCCTAACTTTAAAAGCTCGCTTTTTAGGCGAGATATCTTTTCTGGTCTCACTATGGCTTCTATCTTCTTCAAAAGAATCACTCGTGCACAATAACTCTCGATATGAAATAAAATCGAATATTTACCGCTTCCTTATTCATTTAGTATAGGCCCTCTCTGCATGTCCTGAAATGTCTAATCCTACATCCTCCTCTATTTCTTTCACTCGTAAGCCAATAGTTTTATCGATTATCTTCAAAATGATAAAAGTTCCACCAAAAGAAAGCAAAATAGCCGCTCCAATTCCCACTGCTTGTATACCTATCTGACTGAAATTGCCTGCCAGCATTCCGTTAGGGCCGTTTGGATTTATCGATTGCAGCGCTAAAACTCCTACTGCTAGTGTTCCTACGATGCCAGATATCCCATGAACGGAGCTTACATCTAGCACATCGTCAATCTTTAATTTCTCCTTTATAAGCTTAATAGCAAGAAATGATGCAACACCTATTACTACACCAAGGACCATCGCGCTATTTATCGTGATAAATCCTGAGGCTGCCGTAACTCCCGCTAAACCGGCTATAGCACCGTTTATCCCAGCAATGATTGAAGGCCTACCACCAGTCTTCCAAGAAAGTAAAATCCAAGTGATCGAAGAAGTGGCAGATGCCATGTGAGTTACAAGGAGTGTATTGAAGGTCAAACCGCCCGCCGCATACGCCCCACCGGCGTTAAATCCATACCAACCTAACCATAGAAACGATGCTCCTATGACGGCAAGAGGAACATTATGCGGAAGCGTAATATCGGGTCCGAAATATTTGCGTCGTCCAATTATGAGGGCAGCTGCCAGGGATCCCATGCCGGCAGAGACGTGGACAACAATTCCCCCTCCAAAATCGTAAAATCCAATCTGCGACAGCCAACCGCCTCCCCAAACCCAATGAGCAAGTGGACAGTAAATAAGAACGCTCCATGCTATCATGAAAATGCAAAAAGATGTCCATTTCATTTTTTCGGCAAATGCGCCTGTGATAAGGAGAGGAGTGATGACTGCAACCATCATATTAAACGCCACAAAACCGATTCCGGGAATACTCGTAGCATAATTCTGAAATGGCTCATTGATTGGAACATTTTCAATTGCCACGTATTGAGTACCTCCTATAATCCCATTTGATGAAGGTCCGAAAGCAAGAGTAAAGCCAATCACAATCCAAAGAATACTCAAGATAGCTAGCCCGGAAAATGTTTGTATGAGGACTGAGATAGAGTTTTTACTCCGAATTAGACCAGCTTCAAAAAATCCTAGTGCCGGTGTCATCATCATGACCAGGCCCGTTGCGATCAGCATCCATGTTGTATCACCGGTATCGATAGTTAATGCCATTAGAATATAGAATCCAGTGCTCTATCAGATCGGCTAATAAAAAAAGGTTTCCATAGCGCTATTAATTACTAACACAATATTAATTTTAAAATACGCTCCCTTCTCTAGGAACGCTAACTCTACGGACATAATTTGACGAGATGCACCTAACTATCATTGTTATACATTGCATTCCATCCATAAATCAATTCATTTTGCAATTAAATTCAGAACATATTTACAAATTATTACATTGCAATTTATTAAATCGTATTTCTGTTCTGTTGGTATTACAGGAAACAATTATCCTAATACAGCATTCCTGAATTTATGAGGCATCTGGTTTAGGTGTATTAATGAATTTTGAACTACTAAAATATGCATAGCACTTACCGCCTATATAAGCGACAATTACACGATGTTGAGAACAAGTAACGTGTAGTTAAACGAATACGACTCTCAGATAGGTGGTTCGAAATAGCCGGATTCACGGAATTGAATCTGTTTCTTTTATTATAGAATCTAGGTCGGACTTAATCAAGCCGATGCCCTTTTTAGCGTCTCTTCTTGAAACAATCTTACCTTTCTCGAATGCAATAATTGTAGGAACGGCCTCTATAGAGAATCTTTCCCATAGCGGGTTGTCGTCGTCATCTATACTTGACTCGTAGAATTTCAGTTTACTGTTGGTAGCAGAATTTGCGGAAGATTCAAAAATTGGTTTAAACTTACGACAAAAAGGACACCAATCGGCATAGAACATCACCAATGATTTTTCTTGTGAAGATAGATCCCCAAATTGATTTGGTTGAAGATTTTCCATAACTATTGTTTGATCTTATAAATATTAAATGTATTACACCAAACAAGAACTAATAACGACATTCATAGCCTATCTAAATCTTTAAACTTGGACTGTCGTATGTTTGACTATTATAGCCGAATTGAATTTTATGGCCAATTCAGTAAGGATGTAGATCCGTTGCACGGTCATGATAGCAACGGCTGCTCGGAGGAGATACCATACCTAAGGGTTTTTTTAATAATTGTTGATCAAAGTGATATTTAGTGACGGCCCATTCTAACCGTTTGATTCCGGAAACGTTAGTAAAGTCAACTTGATATCATTGTCGGTAACAATATCGCTTATTATTTTTTGCCTGATATTCTCAGACAACTCGTTTGATGCTTTAATAGTGTCTATCGCTTTCAAGTTGTCGTATTCCTTTATGGCAGCATCCATCCTTAGTGTGTTTTGATAAACCACAGTACCAAATGTACTTAATGTGTACACCCCCAGTTTTCTTTTTACTAGTCCATATGCTAATAGTTTTTGGATTCTTGAATAATATTGTTTCATGGTAAATCCGTACTTCCCTCGCAAAGTCCGACTTCGTACGTTTGGGTTATTCGCTATAGAATCAAAAATTTCCCGAGAAGACTCTCTGTATCCACCACAGTCAATAAATTTATAGAAAATATTATATTTAAAACTTTCTCTTATCCTACAGAATTACAGCATGACTTTATAGATAATAAATCTGTAATTATCATACATGATGATATACATTGGTAAAGTTATTTAAAGATGTAATTGACCATACCTGTATCGTGTTCCTAAGAATAGTACCCCCTAGGATATAATTGATTAGCTGGTTCGTCCCTAGTATCTATATTATGGAGTATGGCCATCGATTTGTATTCCCACAAAAATAAGTTATTGTAAGAAGAACAGATGATTAATACAAATCAATTATGAATTATCATAATCTTCGATTAGGAGCATCTCTGTTGCTATGTCCAAATGTATTAAGTTGTTATTAGCGATTCCTGCTTTCCTTTTCTTGTGGAAACCTCATGTTCAAGTTCTCTTGCTTCCTCCCCGTATGCTTCGATGACAAATCTGGTCCCTTCTTTTGAAGTGACTTCCACATAATAATATAATTCACCCGGTAGAGCAATTATTTTTTCTGGAGACCTGGTTATTTTTGCTCCGTAGCTTCCCAGAATGAGCAATTGCCTAAATGCGTCTGTTTCGCTTTCATACGCCAATTAGATATTCTCCTCCTTTCATTTCGGTTCTTAGGACTATTTTCCCACTACGTGTAAGTTTCCTGCTGGCAAGATTTAGTCCTCCCAACATGGGGACAAAGCCCAATACAATCCATCCAATCATTTCGATTAATTCCATAGTGAGATATTGGTGGCTCTAGATTATAACAGAGCGTCAGCAGCGGTTCTGATTAATCATAAGTAATTATTTTACTTCCTCTATCTGTTTTTTCTCATTGACATAGAATCCAACAACTTGTGCACGGAAACTCCACGAGGAAACTTCATGCACTGCCCTTTGTATATCTGCATAATGATGTTCTCTGTTTCCAGGATTACCCGCGCAATCGAAATGTCCTACAACTGCTATTGTGCGCGAATGGTGTTTCTCGATTGATATAGAGACTGCGTTACGTATAAACGCGATCTCGTCTGAATTTTCCCCATTGGAAATAACCCCATCTACCCCTGGAAATGTCACCATATCAACTCCATCGATGTTATACTTCTGCTTCATGAAGTCTATTACAGGTTCCTGAGTTCTTCCATCAATACAATTTATTGCAGTCCCAAATCTGAAATCCATCATTTCTAAATCACCTATTAGAGTTTCTGCGGAGTAGTTAATAATTTTCCAAATAGCTGCGAGTCTGCCATCTTGACATGGCCTTCAACCATGTTGCTGAACGGTAAGATGGTGTCAATCACCGGCTTTATCTTTCCCTTGCTTACCCATCGTATTACTTCTTCTAATCCTGCTCTGGTTCCCTGCGTTGCACCCAATAGATTTGTTCCTTTGAAAAACAAGTACCTTAGATCAATTGTCGAATCGTATCCGGTAGTAGCGCCTGTAGACACAAGCGTGCCGCCCATCTTCAATAGGCTCAGTTCCTGTGGAAAAACAGTTTTGCCAATATGCTCATAAACAACATCTACTCCTTGCTTTTTCGTTATTTCACGCACCTTGTTGTGCCAGTCAGATTCACGGTGGTTGACTACAAAATCAGCGCCTAGCTGCAAGCACTTTCCCATCTTCTCCTTATTTCCAGCAGTGGCTATAACATCGCAGTTGAATAATTTGGCGATCTGTATTCCGGCTATTCCCATACCACTTCCTCCGCCCATTATTAGAACCGTCTGACCGGGCCGTATATTGGCTCGGGTAACAAGCATATGCCACGAAGTCAAACCTACCATTGCAATTGCTGTCGCGTCGTCGAAAGACACATTGTCTGGAATCCTGACTACGTTTACTTCAGGCATATGTGTATACTGCGCAAAGCCGCCCCAGAGCGGGCCTGTCTGGAAACCCCACACCTGTCTGCTGTTGCAATCATATTCCTTACCAGATGTGCATTGATGGCATACTCTACATGTCAGGTTTGGATACACAACAACCCTATCTCCAATCTTGATGTTTGCCGTGATATTTTCCCCGACTTCGACAACTCTCCCTGCTGCGTCGCTTCCCGATATGTGAGGCATTGGAATCTTTATTGGTTCACCCCAGATACCCCAAAGATCATTATAGTTGTACGAAGCCGCTTCGACTTTTATCAAAACGCCATTGGATTTGGGCTTTGGGATATCAATATCCTCGATTTTAACTACTTGTCTAGGATCTTTACTGTGTTCTCTGTAAACAGCCGCTTTCAAGTGTATTCGCCGGAATCTGTAACCTAGATGGCCATATATTCATAATGGCGCACTCCCTGGGAACACTTATACTCGCCAGGTTCAACTGGGTCATGATATAACAAACCTGCGAATCGTTGCTAGTGGGGTAAACTGAATACCAATTTTGAATGATGGATTACATACACTTGTGAGTTGCATCCCACAGAACCCAGACCAACGATATATGGTTGACTTTGTTGGCAGATTATTTAATTTATCAGTAGTTCTTAAACTACTTAACTTAAGCCACTATTGGTTATACAATAACAATGTATCTGAGTCAGATTATTGACCGTTGTCCCGCACTCCAAATCCTTTTTGAACCGCAGCGGCTTGACCTTTCTGGCATTCTGTCAAGGTGTTAAAACAATCTACAAGATCGTTTGATGCCGTCCGACCAACAAAACAATAATTATGTGTCGTCTTCGCAAATGCGGTATTAACCGACGAATTGCTAAATATTGTCGGAGTTGCTATCAACATCGTAGCCAAAATAGCGATGGTTATAACTGTTATCTGTGCTTTCATTCTATTGCTAGTTGTTAGTAACTAATTTGATAGAGGACTACAGGGATATTTGTGCAAGTAGTTTCCTGATTGAGACATTAACTTTTTGTTACTTCATGTCCCATTAAACAAGATCAAATTTCTCCTTGCGGATCCTTCGTGTCCACTATTGGTCACTTTACAGTCTATATCTTTCTTAGCGCCACAATAGAATGCCATTGCTTCTGAAATTTCATCATTGTCCTCTATTAAAAGAATCAACAATGCATAAAAAGAGTACTTTGATAATAAAAAGGAGCCTCTAATGTCACTTGTTGTTTTGGGTAATATTCCTCAACGACGGAGGAACAAGTAACAGGGAGTCGTTCGTAATAACAGGCGTTGGAGGTAAACCATATTGCTTCCTTAGCGCTGCTTGTTGCTTGACGAGCAAATCTGCTGAAAATTTTGGACCAACGTGGCCAAAAGACTCGTAGGCGATGAGTATCGCTGCAAGTGATAATCCCATAACAAGAAGACTCAAAGCAACTCCATGCATATGAGTTGAATAAGACGATCTTCCTCTCTCTCTTGTCATCCCAGATTCACTTACCATACTATCTACAGCCGGAAAAGAAGTATTAATAATTCCTTAACAAAGTTAACCGAGAGCAGGTGGTAGGATCGCACACGTTAAGCTCCCAACAGTAAAGTAAAAGTCTTTAATATTTTGATGTCCAGTATGTATAACATGTCTGATATAACGAACGGGGAATGGGATTTGGCTAGTTCAATGTCAGAGTTGGAGTCCCTTGGTCTAGAAACCCCGAAATTAAACGGATTAAATGATTCTTACGAAGTCGAAAATCTAGTGGTAAATCTTAAGCAGATGTTCTACCAGGACTATAAATCCAGAGGTGTCTTCACGGACTGACAAATCATTGGTTGTACAGATGATTATTAGATTTTCTGGCCAATAGGTAGATCAAAGAGCACTAATACCTAATCGTCAGCCAATATAGCATGAGTTACCGTACAATAGTAAATTGTGTTGCTGTGCTCACAATTCTGACATTGTGTTGTGCGCTCTAAATTGTGATCAGTTGTGTCTATGTCTTGACATTTATTAGAGTCTGCTCTTGTCACATCTTCTGGAAGGTGTACGCTGAATGGCTCGTTACAATTGGAACAAGAAAACGTTTGGACTGACATTGTCGTTATTATGATGGGTTGTTATTAAAATTAAATTTTGCACAAACCAGGGTGAAATAACAGATGACCTTGTGCGATAGATTAATGAGGCGAGAGAATGAAACCTAAACCATATTTTTTTCTAAAGTTTCGCTGTATCTTCTTTTGAATGATTGTCCATTAGATGCTTCCTATAGTCCCAGGTGGCAAGTATTTGGCCACATAATTCACATGAGCGTCTATATTGCTTGTCAGAGCATTCTCCACACAACCGTTCAGTCCATTCAAAATTATTCTTTCCATGTACAGTCGTACTCTGCATTTCTATCTCCTTTTGTTTAAAGCATCGATTACAAGTTGCTATTTTTCCTACGTCGCTCAACGTTCCATCAATCGCATTTACTATCAACTTAATCTTATTCTTTTTCTTATTCTCCCTCCCTCACGCTAACACGATCTGAATGCTATAAGATCCGAAAGCATGGCTTAGTTAATGGAAGAAAAACAAAAGCATGAAACAAAGGTAGAGCCTGAACTAAGTCCAATCAAAGAACCATCAACGGGTCCAAAAGGAAAGATCAATTGGGAGATAAAGGATGAGGAATTAGTGAATGTGTTAAAGTCTGGTGCGGTACTGCTAGCCTATTCGTCTAATGATCCGACGGAACCGACAGTTTAGTGTGCACTAATATCCATTATTATAGTAAAGTCTTATATAACATTGAGTGGATACACACTCAATGATGTCTAAACAGCGTATTCTATCAATGACTTTGTTGATGGGGGCAGTCACTTCAATCGGAATAATGACTACTCTACTTAGTTCAACTTATGCACAGGAACAGGCTTATAATGCCAGTCTCGGTGGGGAGAACGAAGTCCCACCAAATAATTCTACTGCGAAAGGCTCGGCTTGGTTCAAGCCAACAAATGATTCAGTAGCTTACCAAGTTAACGCAACTGGATTGGACAAGGTAACCGCGGCTCACATACATCTTGGAAAAGTAGGAGAGAATGGAAGTGTGGTTGTAGTTTTGTTCGACCAGTTAGATAACGCGACAGGACCTATTGAAGGAACATTTGCGCAAGAAAACTTCACTGCGGCAGACCTACAGGGTCCAATGCAAGGTAAGGGTATATCTGATTTAGTGAGAGCAATGCAGAATGGAGAAACATACACGAATGTTCACACCGTGGCATTCCCAGATGGGGAAATAAGAGGACAGATTTCGGGCACTACTTCAACGAATACAACAACGACTACAAATACAACAACGACAACGACAATAAAGTGAGATCAACTTTCAACCTTTTTTTTATTTCAAGTAGTCCTGGAATAATCACATACCTTTTCTAATTGGATTTACTTTTGCCGTACATTAATGGCCTCTCTGGTTAAGTCAGGCTGTAGTTTTTGGCATCGTTGCTACTGGCCTATTCCTCTACAGACCCCACGGAACCGATGGTCTAGTAAAGCATTTTAGAATGCTTTCAAGAATTGACAGAAAGCGCCTACGTTAAGAAAATAATTTTTTGATTTCATCGTCAAGAATTAGATTGTCTATAAGATCCTTTTGTTCATTGTGTGGCATACCAGCAATGGATTTTATTGCATCTATCATTATTAATTCACGAGAATGTCTGAAGGCTGTAGCGATTTTTAGTAACGCCTGGTATATCAGTTGTCCAAAAGCAGTAAGAGTCAATTTGGAGTTCTTTCGTTTAATTATCCCTGTCTTCAGGAGCCTGGAATATCTCATATAGTACTGTTTTGAAGTGAGGCCAAGCAATTCTCTAATATTGCCTGAATCGCTGACGTCCTCCGCTACAGCATTCATTATATCGACAGAAGTACCGATCAGAGAGCACTTGTAGTACTTGTACAGGTGATGGTGAGTCTAAATTTTTCATAGCCCATCATCATTTATCGGACAACATCTGTTTTAACAGGTGTAACAAGATTCGTATCCAAAATAGGCTTGTGCCCTATTCAATTAACCCGATACTGGGAAAAGACATTAGATGTATCAAAATTGCAGCAGAAGCAAAAAATGGAACATATTAAAATATCTAAGCCCCCAATTACCAAAAGTATCGATGCGAATAAAATCAAATACAATACTCGCTGGAGTGTTAATAGTTCTTGGAATCATAATATTTGTTGGTGGTCTTCGCTATACATTCGACATCATAGTCAACCCTCCTCCTGATAGTACCGAGGCTTTTGCGATTGGTGGCGCTGTCGGCATCTGCTTGGGACTGGCACCGTTAATCTACGGTATAGTAACCCTTCGCGATGAGATACTACATAGGAAACTTGGGGAAGAGAAAGAGGAAGACAAAGAGCGTAGAAATTCTTGTTCCCGTTAAATGAAATTATGTAATATCATTGCTTCTCGCGGATACAGGTAAGTATAATACGATATTATGCCAGCATGCCGAATTCATATCATGAACTTGTAATAGCAGATAATAACTATGCTGATTACCTGGACTTACCTTGGCTTGATCTGCTTCAGAAGTTTAAACCATTAGCAGCATAATTGAACCATTTCAAATCATTATTCTTATTATTATTGTATTTTCTTATCCAGGTGCCTTTGAATTGCATTGGTCAATGTATCAGTAACTATCTGAATAATACGAGGATCATCAACTTTAGGTATGATATAATCATATTTCAAATCATTAATATCTATTATATCAGCAATTGCAGTTGCTACAGATACAAGCATCTCTTCACTCAGAGTTTTGACTCTAAGATCTAATAATGATCGCAATATGGCTGGAAATACCACTGCGTTATTAATCTGGTTTGCAAAGTCGGATCGACCTGTAGCAACGATGCTTGCCCCTGCTTCCAACGCATCTGATGGAAGTATTTCTGGGTCAGGGTTACTTAGAGCGAATACAATTGGGTTATTGTTCATGGATTGAACCGTCTCTTTGCCTATTAGTCGGGCCTTGCCTGATACTCCAATAAACACGTCAGCTCCTTTGAGGACATCGGCAAGACTGCCATTCAATTTCATAGGATTGGTTTCATCAGTCTATCTCTTTCTTGTACGGGTTGTCTATACCTGTAGGTCTGTTTTGATATATTGCTCCCTGACTATCCGTTACCACGATACACCTACAATCTGCTTCTTTCAATATTCTGAATATACCATACCCCGCAGAACCTGCTCCTGCTATGACTACTCTTATACTATCTATTCTCTTTTGTAGTAACTTGAGGGCATTTAATAATCCTGCAAGGGTGATTAGAGCGGTGCCGTGCTGGTCGTCGTGGAAAACAGGAATAGGGAGATCTTTTTGAAGCCTTTCTACTATCTCTAGTACTTTTGGTGATTCTATATCTTCTATATTCACAGCACCAAATACTGGATGTATCGCTTTTACAAATCTAATTATCTCCTCTTTGTCTTTAGTATCTATACATAATGGAAAGGCATTGATACCTCCTAAAATTTTGAATAATACAGATTTTCCTTCCATAACAGGAAGTGCACCTTCTGGACCAATGTCGCCCAATCCAAGTACTCGTGTTCCGTCACATACAATGGCGACGTTATTCCATTTTGATGTATAGTCGTATGCCAATTCTTTATCAGTACCTATTTTTTTGGCTACATATGCAACACCCGGAGTATAGATTAGGTCTAGTGTGTCATACTTGCCTTCCTTATGTGTGCTGTCTATGGACACTCTATTGTGAATTTCGATCTTTCCTTTTAGCATTCTATGAAGGTTTACGGCATCTTCTTCTAAACTCAACTATGCAATCAAATTGCATATTATGGTGGTCAATGTATATAGATTGCCATTCGAATCGGAACAAAGACAAAGAATATCATCTGCACTTTACACCAAACAAACTTAGTATCGTACTAAACGTGTGTATTTCTATTATTGTCTGTCTTTAACTAACTTTTACTGAGCCACCCATCCATGGATGTACAGCACAAATGTAATCATATGTTCCTGATTTTTCAAAGGTTATGGTAAAATTACTTATTGGTGGCGAGCCGGGCGGTGCTATTCCTTCAGGCCACATCCAGCCAGAATTTACAAATTTCTCAGTGCCAGTCAAACTATAATTAGCATTTACTGGGAAGTAAGTTACATTATTTCCAGTTGAATCTATTGCCACTGGGTTATAGGTTCTTGCATTATCTACTATTACTGCTTTTGAACCATTTTGATCAACCGTAAGAGGATCTATGTTTTGATTCGGTGGTGATAATGACTTTAACTCAGTCATATTAGATATACTGAACGCTGTTGCTGGTGGTGCAAAAAAGGTCGGATCTTTAAGGAAGGTAACAGTGTGTGGTTCGGAGACCAACATGGGATTACGCCATGTTACACTCTCTCCTACTTTGACTTCTACATTTTTAGGTGTAAACGAATCCCATAAAGTTCCATTGCCTCCTGCATTGACCGTCTGATTAGATGCAACCACATTATTCAAAGAGTAATTAAGTCCAAAAAGAGTAGCTACAGTTAGGGATAGGATCACTATCGTAATTTTCATACGCTATCCCTATATTCACCGCCTATTTTAACATAACCTGATTCACTATCCCCTACAATATCATTCAAACGATTTAGGTTGTAAAAGACTACTATTTTACATTGAATTGAGGATTGTGTGTTACCATTTATCATTCATTGGAAATTCACTCCATGAATGTTAGGCAATTCAGAATGAGAAAACTGGTAAGTCGTGTGTGTGGACTGCTGGAAGGATGTGGCTCGCCAGTTACATGACGACGACGGATAACTATATACGGACAAGTCTCTATTAAGGATTTAATTTGAATCAAAAACTGATAAAGAGGGTCAGGTAAATTCTGGTGGAGAAAGTACGTCCCTCTTTGACGTAATTGAACGTCAATTTTCCAAATTCATAAATTTAATTTAAACGTACGGAGATTTTTCAAGATAGAGAATCAAATACTAATGCAATGAAGTTGAAATGGCATCTGGCTCCCTCCCAACATCAGCCTTGAGAAAGGAGGTCAAGTATACTATAGCAACAATATTTTATTGATCTTGGAGACGATTTTCAAAATAGATAATAAGACGCTGTTGGAGGTTGCTAACTTTTTCGTCCTCAATGTCCAATTATTTATTCCTATTCCTGAAGGACTTTATGAATAAGTGAGACCGCAACTGACCCTTCGCCTACAGCGGATGCGACACGTTTGATGCTGCCGCCACGTACATCACCCACCGCGAAAACTCTTGGTAAACTTGTTTCGAGCAAATATGGCTGGCGGGAAAGATGCCAGCCTGCGGTACTCAGATTTTCTGGCGACAGATCAGGACCGGTCTTTATGAAGCCTTTACTATCCAGGATAACGCAGCCTTCGAGCCAGCTGGTGTTTGGATCGGCACCAGTCATAATGAATATGTGTCTGATCTTGTGGTCATCAATTTGCCCAGTTTGATTGTTTTGCCAGCGAACTGATTCAAGGTGATCGCCTCCTTCTAAAGCCACAATCTCTGCGTGAGATCTGACTACGATCTTAGGACTTTCTTCGATCCTGCGAATCAAATAGCGCGACATGCTAGCAGCCAAACTACTAGACCTGACAAGCATGTACACACTTTTTGTCGTCTGCGCCAGAAACACGGCAGCCTGGCCAGCCGAGTTTCCTCCACCGACCACAATCACCTCCTCTTCTTCCCCACATAACTGCGCTTCCACAAAAGTTGCAGAATAGTAGATGCCTGCACCCTCAAAGCGTGATAGTTTTTCTATTGGTAGCTTTCGATATTGCACGCCGGTCGCTATTACTACAGTGCGAGTAGAGATTCGAGCTCCACCTCCAACTTCAATAATATAGGGTTTGCGTTCACAGACAAGCCGATTGGCGTCGGCGATAAGCACTTCAGCGCCGAACTTCTGAGCCTGGATGTAAGCTCTACCTGCCAGGTCCTGGCCAGAGATACCTGTTGGAAATCCCAAGTAATTTTCTATTCTTGAGCTTGAACCAGCCTGGCCACCAGGCGAACTTGCTTCCAGCACCAGAACATCAAGTCCTTCCGAAGCACCATACACTGCGGCAGCTAGTCCTGAGGGGCCTGCACCAATGACAACAAGATCGCGCACCTTGGTTTGATCAATAGACTCATTAAAACCAAGACAGTCTGCGATTTGTTGATTACTAGGATTTCTAAGCACAAATTGACCTCTACAGATTAGCACAGGTATTTCATTAGCAGAAATTTGGAAATTATCTAACAAATTCTGTACATCAGAGTCGCGTTCTAAATCTATGGAGGTATAGGGGTGCCCATTGCGCATTAGAAACTCTTTGATCCGAAGCGTACCTCCAGAATGTATTGACCCGATAAGAATAATATCACCGACACCTGCTGCGATTAACTCCACCCTGCGGAGAATGAAAGCCCGCATCAGTATATCGCTTAGTTCAGTATCAGTCTGTATTAGATTAAGCATCTGCTCATGATTCAGTTCGATTAACTTACCCGCCTTAGCGACACGCGCCTGGACTACCATCCGGCGGCCGGAGAGCATGTTGACGTCTCCTGTGAACTCACCAGGACCATGGACCGTGATAATTGTCTCAGAGGCCCCATAACGACCCACAATCTCAACTTCGCCTGTTATTACAACAAAGAACGGCACTGAAGTATCTCCTTGCTGAATTAGCACATCACCGAGCTGTACTGAACGAGTACGTCCATGCGCCGCAATACGACCGATCTGAGCTGGTGTTAATTTCGGAAATATCTTCTCAATTCGAGAATTAGTTAGAGGGAGTCCTCTGCGTGCTTCACTCATGAATACCGTTCCTTACAGGTAAGACTGCTTAACTTATTTGTAGACAAAGGTACTATTTTGAAGTAATGCTTGAACAGTTGGGTCGCCCCGACCAGCGTTGGCCATGCCAAAGCAATGGGTCGACATGAATTCCGCTGCTCCCCTAAGTTTACTTTCCCATTTGAGGAACATATTTTGTACACATTTTTCATTGACAGTATCTTTGCGTTCAACTTAGCGATCAAAAGAATCCCCAATTATTTAAGTTGATGGGGTCTAGATACGAGTACATGTAATTCTTGTTTATTTAATTGCAAAAAAGTATCAAGAATTTTAAGATTGATTGCAAATTTCATAGCTTACCTAACGAAGAGCCTTGTCTGAATTTGACTATTAGTTTACCATTATGGGGAACAGAGCACGTATTACAAATAAAAATGTTTATGCTATTGTTGTGCTATTGTTCAATGTAAAATAAGCTCGGAATTTAATGAGTGTAGATACACTTATAGGCGTGCATATACACCTATCTATGATATGACCGAGAAAAATAGAAATGACTAAGAAAAAGATGGCATGCACATTAGTAACTATCAAGCTTTACCAAACTGGAGTAACTCTAGATTTCAAAGGATTGCACTGTGTTTATTGGTTTACCGCATAGTAGCCATATCGGTCATCACTAGAACTGCTCGCAATCGTTAGTCTTCTTATCGCCTTGTGATGCACTAAAGTCAGTTATCCTATCATTACCTGCACCACATTGGAATTTATCTGCACCATTGCCACCAGTTAGCTCATCATCACCATTTCCGCCGCTTAGCAAATCTTTTCCATCTCCGCCAGTTAGTTTATCGTTACCTGCTAAACCGGTTATCCGATCGTTTCCGCCTTTACCATCAATACAATTATTGCCAGATGAACCGATTAGATTATCATTCTTGTCTGTACCCGATGTACATGCACCGTTAGGGGGTTCACTTGAGATCGAACCATCCTGACATTGTATATCTCTACCATGCGAATCAAATTTGAAGACTGGTCCAAACGAAGCAACTACAGTAATAGGATCGTCATCACGTAGTGTGTCACAATTTCCATCAAAATCTACCGTTATTTTAAAATCACCACTTGGTGAAACGCAGTCATTAGTATTGCCTTTACTTAATGCAAAGAGATTTTCTGCCGCTATTCGTATTGATGCAACAATAATAAGTATTATCAATAAATGATTGGAATTCACAATAAAATCCGAATTGTGTTTCAATGACTCCTTGAAGGGTAGCCTTGCAAGCCCTTTGGAATTCTTGAAATTTTCGAATTAAATCTTCTATTTGTAGCACTTCTTTTTTGTTAATCAAAGTAAGCCAATCCCGACAACTTAAGCCATTAGATTCATAGTTACAATTATGACACCAAGGTATATACACATGCCAGAAATTGACATTGATGAATGTCACAGATTGTCACCCTTCCTTTAGTACTTTTGTCGAAAGACCTCGAGAACAACTTATATTCTAACAGATGGAGTACATATCATGCAAAGGAATAAACCCGCCGTAGACATTCTTGATGACCTCCCTTCAGATAGTATAAACGTTCAGTCACCAGAATTATCGGCAGGTATCACTACAATTACAACAGAAAACATATCTGAACTTTTCGGTCGCAGGAATCTTGCCTTTGTAGCTACATTATCAGAAGACGGTTCTCCTCATGTCACTCCAGTCTGGGCGGATATGGAAGGTGATTTAATTTTGATAAACACCTCTGAAGCTTCGGCAAAAACTAGGCACGTATCAAAAGACCCTCGTGTTGGAATCTCTTTAGTTGATCAGTTTAATCCATATAATATGGTAACAATCAAAGGAAGGGTCGTTGAAATGACAAGCGAAGGAGCTGACGAGCACCTCCATAAACTTGCTAAGAGATATCTTGGTATAGGAAAATATTATTACAGGAAACCAAAGGACAAGAGGGTAATTATAAAAGTTAAACCCGATAAGGTGATGGGTCTATCAGGTCATCCTGCTTTCTATTTTCTGGGATATCTTCCTCGAGATGAAAAATAATAAAAATAAGTTCAACAGTAGGACAGGCACAATAATAATTGCTATTTAGTATGCATACGATGACAAATTGGATTACCAATGACTAGCAATACTTGGCCAGAAATACGTTAAGTTTAGCTAGCTCTTGTATTGTCCCATGAGCTGAGTAAGGACCTCAAACTAAGGATGTACTATAACTTTATTGGATAATAAGATCTAAGAAGATATGATGGTCATTAATAAATACTATTTTACTTACTAACTATCGAATGAAATATCGTAGTAGAACTGATATAACCGGATTGATTCTCGAAGCCGCAAATGGGGGAACAACAAAAACTAAGATCATGTACAAGGCATATCTTTCCTTTGCTCAATTGAGAGAATACTTGTCCATGCTTGTCGAAAAAGGATTAATAGAATATGAAGAAGGCAGAGCAACCTATAGAACAACAGAAAAGGGGTTGAGGATGCTACAGATTTGCAATCAGCTAAATGACGAATTAGCGATTTCTCCAACCCAGTCAAGAGGTCTTTTTTAGGACTAGCATCTCAGAATTTCCTCAAGTAGAATAAGATCCAAAATTTTTCTATTGTAAAGAGTGCTTCAAGTCTGTCGAGACTTTGTACGAGAAACTTTTCCAGATATTATAGACGCGGGTTTTGATTCTCTTGCTCTTGCCCATCGAGCGACATCGTATAGCATAATAAGATGTCCAAGGGCCATTTAGATTGAAGTTCATACATAGCAATTGCTAATTTACTGTTTGGCTGAGCGCGCCGAACTCCAGAGTGCCCACCCCGGATTGACCCGATTTGGATAGAGATCCAGCATCTTGTCGTAAAGCTCCTGCGCGGTTGCCGTCATTTCGGCTATCCGGTCGAAGTCGCGGATGTACTGTCGCAAACTAGGAGTTACTATTAGGTTAAACATTTTTCTTAGTTTTGGTCAATTAATTGATCAGCTACTGTTACAAAATGACCCAAATTTTGCATTAATTCACGCCATGAGTTTTCACCCATTTGTTGTTTTACTTTGTCTTGAACTTCATTCCAGAGAGGAAGAGCTTTGGCTACAGCGCTACGTCCTTTTTGAGTAGCTGTCACGATTTTCGTTCGGTGGTCTTTTCCCGATGAGATTTTGATAAAACCCTGTCTCTCCAAAATAGATAGATTTCGGGTTAGAGTCGTTCTATCTAGACCTAGCTTCTTAGCAAGATCTGAAATCCTTATTGAGTCATTGTTACAGATGAAATCTAGTACAAAAAGTTGCGTGGACAGCAGTCCACTTGACTTGAATGCATTGTCATAAAGTAGTGTTATTGCTCTAGCTGCCTTCCTCAATTCACCACATGTACATGATCCTCCAGACATTCCTTGTTCCAGTATTGCACTAGTATTGCGTTCCTTCATTTCTGATTATGTTGATATACACGCATTACTAATAAAAGGTTTACCCCGATATCTTCCCATATAATGTTCATAAATTCAATATGTGTAGATACACTTATTAATGTGTGCATATACACCTATTGAATATGAATCAAACAAAATTACTACAGCAAAGGAATGAAATCATGAAAAAACTTGAAGGAAAAGTTGCTGTTATAACAGGTGGAAGCACCGGGATAGGCCTTGCTACCGCAAAGAGGTTCACCTCAGAGGGTGCACATGTTTACGTCACCGGTCGCCGGCAAAGTGAACTCGATGAAGCAGTAACGGAGATCGGTGATAATGCCATAGGTGTTCAAGGAGACGTGTCAAATCTCGCAGATCTTGATCGTTTGTACGACACTATCAAACAACGGAAAGACCAAATAGATATCCTATTCGCAAACGCGGGGGTCGCCGAAGTCAGTCCTCTGGGGAAGATCACGGAAGCCCACTTCGATAAGACATTCGACATCAACGTCAAAGGTACACTCTTCACAGTTCAAAAGGTGTTACCGCTAATGCCGGACGGCGCTTCGATAGTGGTTAACGCATCTGTAGCATCATTCAAGGGTTTACCGGCTTTTAGCGTTTACGCCGCCACCAAAGCGGCCTTGCGGTCATTCGCTCGTAGTTGGTCAGTTGACCTGAAGGATCGCAAGATAAGAGTCAACGTGATCAGCCCTGGGATGGTCATCACACCCATCTGGAATGGGCTTGGGAGCGAGAAGCAGATCGAGGAGACGAAGTCTCAGTTCGCCGGGGTGACGCCACTAGGTCGACCAGGGACTCCTGACGAAATCGCCAAGGCAGTAGTATTCCTTGCTTCGAATGACAGCAGCTACGTCACTGGCACGGAGTTATCCGTTGATGGTGGATGGGCTCAAATATAATGTCAAAGGCATGATAGGCTATCAGGGGAGGAGAATTACAACGAGTAAGGAAATTAAAGAGAAAAACA
>CAVSLF010000002.1:0-44909 GCA_963728595.1 uncultured Nitrososphaeraceae archaeon | reverse complement strand
GGACAAAGTTATGCTTACGTATTTTATGAGTGAGTGACATTAAACCCAACATCCCGATGGACTAAGGTAGGAAATCTTGGGATGCCTTATATAGACGATGAGTGACGCCTTTGGGCCCAAATTTACATTAAGATATTAATCTGAAAATAAATTAGACATGTAGGTCCGGGTTCGGTGGTATCCGGAACGCTACAGGTCCTAAAAAGTGGTTCCTAAACACAGGAATTAACTGTAATTAATAAAGATTATGAAGTCAAATTCCAATTAGCGAGCTGACATGGGGCTGGATAACGGGCTAAATATAGAGGCAATATTAACTTGGGGCTGGCCGCAGGAGTTTAAAGCATAAGGAGTAGTAGATATCAAAATGGCACTAATATGAAAGAAGCCCATAACAACCAATGGCTCTTTAGTCAAATGCAATATTATATCCAAAGTATGCTAGAACTTAACGATGCTGACAAACGAGAACTTGAATATCGTGAACAGGAAATCAAATCGACAATAAATGGCTTCAAAGATAAATTTCTAACTACCATAGGTCTAGCAACAACCATTTTCCTAGGGTTAGCTTCTCTCAACATACTGAAAGAAACTATGATAATATTGATTATGGCCGTAGTAATCCTAGGAATAATTTGCTATGTTATTCTAAGTTACTTTCTTAGAAACGTACAGTATACATACGCACTGGTGAAAGCTGCTAGGTATAAACCGGTACTAAGATTAATAATGCTAAAGGAAATTCTGGTTTCATTATCGTTAGACGATACGGAAAAGCATGAACACTTGAAGAACGTATTTAATTACATAAAATTGGTTGGTATGAGTAAATTTGAATCATTAGAGCAATACAATCAAGTTTCACAAAAATCACGTTTCCGGAGCGAACGACTGTACCTTGGATAGGATGAAGAACATAGAGGAGGGAGTTATTTATGATGCAACAAGATTTTATGTTAATAATAAAGAAAACTTTCGTAGGGACGAAAAAATCATTTTTTACGAATCACAGACTGGCTAGGTTCTTAGGGGGTGAAACTTTATTTGAACAGTATGAACGGTATATTGCAAATCTAAAACCTAAACAATTCAAGAACAGTGAATGGGGTTTGACATTAGAATTTCCGGTTAATTGGACTACTGACTCAATACCAGAAAAAATAAAAAAAATACAAAGGCTAGAAAAAACTGTGGTAACAGCACATCCTGTTTCAGGGGTTGTGGGAAGTGTAAGTTTAACAGTAAAAAATCTTGATATTTCTAACCCTTCTGTTTATCCTACTAAATCACTTGCAGAGGTTGTGAAATTTCAAATTGGAATGCTAGATTTGGATACCGAGACTATACTAGAAGAGATGGACTTGATAATTAACGGATATTCTGCACGCAAAATTGTATACATTTCTAGATTCAGAAGTTTGATTGATAAATTAATGAAGATTTGGTTGGTGGTAAATGAAGTAGCTTATGAAATATCATATAACGCTTCAAACCCTGTTCTTTTTGATTCCTATTATGATGATGTAGTTGAGATATTAAATTCCTTCAAGATATCACAAAAAAGTTTCTGATTTTGTCATTCACCAGGACTAAGACCTGGAATATCCAATGGTTCGGTGAGTTCAATACACTCGGCTGAAATAGAGGCCATATCATATTAGAGTAGAATGTCTGGTTAAAACTTTTTAGTAGTCAGTATTTATTTCTCACAGTATCAATTGAACCACCTTCCATTTGAAGATGCAAGAGAGTTTGTTCATAAATTGGGACTAAAATCTTCTCAAGAATGGAACGAATATTGTAAATCAGGGCGCAAACCTCCAGAGATACCCTATCATCCAGACAGAACATACAAGCAACACTGGAAGGGCCTTGGTGACTGGTTGGGTACAGGTACAATTGCAACATTCAATAGAAAATTCCTTGATTTTGAAACAGCCAGAGCGCAGGTTAGAGCTCTGAATCTAAAAGGCCAAGAAGAGTGGGATAGGTATTGTAAATCTGGAACGAAGCGTGAAGAAATTCCAGCTCATCCAGACAGGACGTACAAGAAGGAGTGGAAAGATTTAGGCGATTGGCTAGGTACAGGTAAAATCGCAAATATCAATAGAAAATTCCTTGATTTTGAGACCGCTAGAGCTCATGTTCGAGCTCTGAAGCTAAAGGGTAAGGAACAGTGGGATGAGTATTGTAAATCTGGAAAAAAACCTGAAGAAATTCCAGCTCATCCAGACAGGACGTACAAGAAGGAGTGGAAAGATTTAGGCGATTGGCTAGGTCTTATCTAAGTGCAATGAAGCGTATTCCAGAATTAGTATGCAAATTTGACAAGATTTTACGATTGTTAGAAGAGAAGCAGGTTGGTGGTGATATTGCTCATGGATGATGAAGGTAAGAATGATACAAGAGTCAGTTGGCATCACCATTGACTAATCAAAGTGTTAGTAGTCAACGATTAAACTTATTTGATAAACATGATGATGTAGATACCAATACTGAACAGAATGCAAAGACACAACAAACCTTAGGGACACAGAGCGAAAAAGCTAAAAGCACTATAGAACCTTTCTATTCCACCTCAGAATTTCTTGAAGAATTCAGACGTCGAAAAATTCCAACTTTCTCTTTTTGGCTTAATAAAATGTTGTACGATGGAATCAATACTCGTTGTATTACAGAATTTTGTGGACCTCCCGGCTGCGGCAAGACTCAGATGTGCCATAGTTTGGCTGTTGCAGCACAACTCGATAGTTTGGCTGTCGGAGCACAACTCGATAGTTTGGCTGTCGCAGCACAACTCGATGGTCGAAAAATAACTGGTTCCATGGTTCTCTATATCGACACAGAGCTCACATACAATCCTATCAGGATTGGGAAAATTGCTTTACTTCGTCAGCTGGACGTAGGGCAAGTATTCGATAATATCACCATTCGAAAAGCTGATAGCGTGGCTAAACAGGAGCAAACCTTGGAACAAATACCAGACTTAATAAAATCGAATAATATTAAATTAGTAATAATCGATTCCGTCATCAAGAACTATAGAGCAGAATTTATAGGCAGGTCTAATCTTGTCGAAAGACAACAAAGATTACTCAAATTTATGCACGCTCTCAACACATTAGCCTTTAACCACGATATTGCAGTTGTCATTACCAACCAGGTTAGTGACAGACCAGAATCACGTGGTAAATACAAGCCTACGGGTGGAAATGTTCTTGGTCATTCTGTTACCCACAGAATATCGCTCTTAGAATATGGACCAGTGATATTTGCCAGACTTGTTAAGAGTGCTTATTACCCTATTGCCGACTGCCGATTGCAAATAGATGAATCAGGTGTTACAGATGCAGAAGAAGAGTTGTGAGATAATAATGCGTATAGGCTGATGACTGTAATTTAGGTCTGTTTCTGCTTGAGCATATACAACAGTGTGAAACTTTGATAAAAATAAACCAATCTCTAGTAATATTCATGAACTGAATTATTTATCCGATTGCAAACTGTCTAGAGGTGCAGTCAATCTCTTATATTACTAGTAAATGACAGTTTAAGTCTACAATCTGGACTAACTTTATATTTGCTGGAGTTGCACGTGGCTACGTATACTTCGTTTTCACCATTAACTTCAGTACTGTGATACAATCATGTATTGGCTAAAATGGTTAAGGTATCTCTTTAGCAGATTAGCTGCTATAAACTTGTCCAAGCAAACTTAAATTTGGCAGGTCTACAATTCAAGTTATCCTTATAATATAACGCAAAGTAATGGGAATGTATCCGATTTTAGTATACAACAATCCTGACATCTTTGTTTAACAGTATTATCATATTGGCTTTGATAGTGCATAGTTACTAGAACTGGTCTACTTGTTATCCACTCTAAGTAGACGTTCACCTGCAACAGTTTACGTTACCCGAAGTAGACCTTGGCGGTATACTTTATTTACGACACATGAGAATCAATTGTTATGTCTACTACTATACCTAAGCGAGTAAAGAGAACAAGAGTACTTTCGACTAAGGTGTCTGAAAGAGATAATCGTTACATGCAAGAAATGGTAAAGAGGTATTATGAGGAAGGACATATCCACCAAGCCAAACCATCCACACTACTCAGACTAATTGTGAGAAACTTTTTACGCAAAAGATGTCCCGAGTACGAACAAAAGACATCTACTGGGTATCAGCAAGAAATTAGTAAATTGTATTCAGGCCCAAAAGATGATACTAGTATTTCTTATCTACCCCAAGAGACAAATCACACTCCAGGGCCATCAACAGCTAACAGTACTTCTGTGAGACAACGTACTTCTTATGCTGACCTTATGCGCCAAATTTGATAATCGATTAACACAGACCGCTACAGTTGTCAAGCCAGCACAGAGAACTAGGTATTATTGTTTTAGGAATCGTTTTCTGCCTGTAACGACTTGAGAATCATTTGTCCCATCGGGATTACTCGAGTAAATTTGATGTCCAAGGAAAAATGTCCTAATTTATAATGGTGTTGGAAAAGTCAAGTGTCCGAAATGCAAAGGAATTGGTCAATTACCTGATAGCGGAAGTTATAGGACATGCTCAATGTGTAGTGGAACTGCAAATGCGACTTGTTCCACATGCGTTGGCTTAGGTTGATTTACCACTCCCTCTCGCACCAGTGGTTCACTCATTAAATGTGAGAGAATTGGCGATTAAATTAATCCTTGGACTTTTCGTAATAGTCCGCCGATTTCAGAATTACCTAACTATTTTGCGGGCGTGAGAGTTATATTCTTTGAAGCAGTTGTATTCGTAATATTACCTGGTGTGGTCCTAGTTGGAAACTCTGACATATTGGTATTGTTGGTAGAACCGGATTGATTCTGTTGTGCGTATGTCGAACTAATGAAGGCAGCGCTAAGAGCCACTTGCAACTGCAATGACGGCAAACGACGTTAACAATTTTGTTGTCATAACTTCATGAGAAGTGAATAGCTATTTATTAATTTGCTGTACGTGAGCGTTTTTTGTTCAGGAGCAGTGAATACTTATTTGGTATTAACTAATGATGACTGTGTCAGCCAAATGTCCCAATTGTGAAACTGAACTGAGTCCTAACACAGTAATTGTTTCCGAAACTGAGGAAAGTACAAGAACATACGCATGTCGTAATTGTGGAAGTAGTCTTAAAGTAGAAGACCTCACAAAATCAGGTAGACCAGAATAGATAGCTGTCCTACAGAAAATGAAGAGTACATGTGTGAGACGACTTATGCTGGCCTCATGCGCCGCGGCAGATTGAAAAAAATATTACCCTCTTCCCATTCCATAGTGCCTGTTCAGCATTAGTCATGGTAGACAATGGAAGACTTGCAATACCTGCTATATTGATACTCGCAGTTGGTGGAGTAATCAGTTTTTTTCTTGCATATAACTTCTATCCTGAAAAGCATGAAAATGTTACTGTGGATGGCAGGTTTTACGAGTTACTCGATGCTGCCCATAAACAATATGTCAATCTTGCTGCAAGTAGGGATATAGAAACTTTGAGGCTGCATTTAAGCAAGGTCGAATCAAACGACGCGATAGTACCTATCATATTTATTGGTAAAGACACTGACATTGAACAGTTTAAACATAAATACTCTTTGATGGTAACATCACAGCATAAAGTGAAATATTTTCCCAACATTGATGCAAGTGTAGTTACTGCAAACATTTCAAACAGTGAACTTCAATAGAGCTCCAGGATTTCAGCCACAGCTAAGAAGTTAAATTATCTAATTTGTAAGGCAGAAAAGATATAGCGCTCGGGGTCTGTACCTAAAACGTGAGGCGTCAGAATTGAGTGAAGATTTTGTTAAGGTAGCTGAGTCAAAAGACATTGGACCTTCAAGTATGAAAGCAGTTGATGTAGCAGGCGAAAAAGTTTGTATCATTAATATCGAAGGAAGTTATTATGCAATTGGAAATGTCTGTACCCATATGGGTGGACCCTTAAATGAAGGAACAATCGAAGGATTTGAAGTTCAATGTCCTTGGCATGGTTCCAAATTTGATGTTAGGACTGGTGAACCGACAAAGCCTCCTGCAAGGCAAGCAGTTTCATCATATGAAGTGAAGATTCAAGATAATAATATACTAGTCAGAAAACAAAGATGAAAACGGGTTAAACTGTGTAAAATAACGTACTGCATTCTGAAGAAAGATAAGGTCCCGTCAGGACTTAAGTTCGTCGCTAATAGCAATACAATACAATAATTAAAGATTAGACTTCGGAAAGAGACGGGAAGAAATCGAGAATTGTAAATCAGTTCAAGAGTGTTAAACTATTACAATCTGTGATTCACTCTGTGTCTTAAGGGCATAGAGATAGATTACAGAAAAGAATGGTTTTAATTGGATGAACAAATATTTAGAAATAATAATTATAGTAGCAATTTTGGCAGTAATTCTAGCTTCGTTGAAGTTGCTTCTCTGATAGGAATTATTTTGAGCTGGACCAACACCTATTCAAAACGTTGATTTGGAGATTCCCGTAAATCCCTATGTCCGTGGCATCCCATTACGTGACTATTACGAGTAGCCGGGCTCCTAACTACATTTTCTTTGGATTTTACTTGGGATTAGAGTCAGACGATTCCGATTTCATAGAACCGCTATCTTTTCTAACTTTCACTATCTTTTGGACCTCATTGTCATAGAGTTTTACTAGGTCTGAAATTGTAACGATTCCAATTACTTTGTCGTCATCATTGGACAAGACTGGCATTTCTTGTAGGTCATTAGACGAGAGTCTAACAAGGGCATTATGAAGGGAGTCTGTCATGTAAACAAAGAATGGGTCTTTTATCATAACACTGTCCAGTTTGACTGTCTTACGATACTCTTCTGGGATTTCAAAAAACTTGTGTCTATTCACAACTCCCAGCAGCCTATCATTTTCGTTGACTACAGCGAGCAGTCTTGGTTTTGTCACGATTCATATACTGGAGGGCTTCGTCGATGGAATTGTTCGGAGATAGTTTCGTGAGTGATTTTCTAAATATATCCTTTACATACAAATCTCTGAGGATTGGACGCTGATACTCCCTCTTGTGAGCAGGCGAATCAGACCTATTTAGTACCTGGTTTCGAAATATCGAGCTATGTTGCCCTGACATTATATAAGCAACAAAAGTTGCGAGCATCATCGGAGCCAAGAGGGCATAACCTCCTGTCAGTTCACTTCCCATAATTATTGAGGATATAGGTGTTTTTGCTGTAGCGCCAAAAAAAGATACCATCGAGACTATTATTACGGATGATACATCGACCCACAGAAATAGGCCTAAGCTGTGGACAACAGTACCAATGAATGCTCCCAACAGACCTCCTATCACCATAGAAGGACCAAAAACACCTGCACTTCCTCCAGAACCTATTGTTAGTGATGTGGCTATAATCTTGAAGATTATTACAAGACCAATCAAATATAGTGGCAATAGCGTGTAGTCTTTGTATATTGCAATTTGCAACCATCCATAGGAGGTTCCCAGTATTTGTGGAAGGAACATTCCAATTATTCCTACTAGAACTCCACCAATAGTAGGTTTCAAGAACTTTCGAATACGAAGTTTACTGAAGTAATCTGTGACGGCATAGAAGGTCTTAACGTATGCAACGCTAACACCAGCGGATATTAGGCCAACTAGTGCATACAGGGCTAATGATTCAGGACGTGTGTACTTTACCAAATCAAACGGAATATTGAAAAGCCTATCCCATCCAAATACGAAGCCAAATATTGTATATCCAGTTACGGAAGCTACCAATCCAGGAATTAGAGCCCGTATTTCAAAATCCCTTCTGTAAAAAACTTCTGCGCTAAATATAGCTCCCCCTAATGGTACTTTGAATATACTTCCTATCCCGGCGCCAAGCCCTGCAGCAACTGCAATTCTTCTTTCATCTTCATCCAGTTTGAATAATTTGCCGATAATAGACCCAAAACCTGCAGCAATTTGTCCTGCAGGTCCTTCTGTTCCTCCACTACCTCCACTTCCTAATGTAATCGATGACACAATGCCCTTGACAAGGGGCACTCTAGCTCTAATCTTACCACCTTTATGATGGTATGCATCTATCACAGCATCTGTTCCATGTCCTTCGGATTCTGGAGAGAATTTGGTCGTAATTATCCCCACTATAAGACCTCCTAGTCCGGCAATTACTGGAATCATCCATGTCTTCCCAATATCTAATACGTAATTTGATTCAGGATGAAAACTTCCGGGGAGTGGTGGTATATATCCAGTCCCAGATACGAGGAGCAGACTGGTAAAAAAGGCTACCGACAAATATAGGGCTATTGAACCCAAACCTGCCACTACACCTAGGACAAATCCAATTAGAATCCACTTTCTAAAGTAACTAAAGTCAAGGTAATTCCACTTGTTATGTCTAATGTTTCTTATTCCTCTTATTATTCTGGAATATGGTGGTGGACTATTAGTCACTTTCTACCTCGCTTAGTTGAAGTACAGTCAATCTACTTGTTTTTTAATTATTGCCGTAAACTCTTCTGACAATTTTATTCAATTAAATTTTGCAGAGAACAAGTCGGTTAATACCATAACTGAATAGTAATTTCAAACGGTCATTAATTTGCGAACGCATTATAATTAAATATATAACGAAGTTTGAGTGAGTAATACTGCTCTCAATTTCATATAAAAGAATGAATAGTGCTTCTAGCAATAGGATTAATTGATGTACTTAGAATTATCAAATATACGCCAGAATATTAAGCGACTCGAACTCAAGTTGGTGTGCAATTTCTTAAGTCAGCAGGAGGTTTCAAATTGATATGATGACAAGAACAAAAATCATTATTGGAGTAGTAATTGCGATTATTGTAATACCTCTAGCGGTTTACACAGTTTCACCTCTATTCATAAGCACTGAAGTAAATGAGCCTCTCCCTCCTTTGGCAAACGCTGAATTTCAGAGGTTTATGAATTTGACCGAAGACGGTAGAATTCAGGCAGCATCCAACATGAGTCAGCAAGAAAAAGATTCTATAATGATAATGGCCGCTAAAGAAAATAGCACTGTGAACGACGTCGGTAGCGAAGTCGCAGGAAAAACTAGGACAAATGTGTCCGGAAATTTTGTAGGGGTAAATGATGGTATACACAACGCCGAGGGTGTTGCCAAAGTTATTGCTTTAGATGATGGAACCTCTATACTAAGGTTGGAAAATTTCAAAGCTACAAACGGTCCAGACCTTTACGTTTATCTAGCCACAGACAAAAGTGCCTCTGATACTGTTAATTTGGGTCGACTTAAGGGCAACATTGGAAATCAAAATTATCCTATACCCGCTGGAACTGACTTTACTAAATACAACACTGTTCTTATTTGGTGTAAAGCCTTTACAGTATTGTTTGGTAGCGCTCAGCTTGCCTCATCATCTCCACAATGAGGTGGAAAAATTAATCCCAAGGAGGTTGGCTCCTATAACTAATGTGATATTTTATACATATATTGTAGTATGCATGTGAAATAAGGATTGGCAGTAGAGCAAGAAGCATTCATCCATGTATTAATCTCACTTGCAATACTACTTTTTGCTGCGAAAATATTCGCTGAACTCTTCAATAAGTTAAAACTCCCGGCTGTTTTGGGTGAACTACTAGCTGGAATAATCCTAGGACCTTTCGCATTGGGTTCATTACCAATTTTCGATGGGAAACCACTTGTTATATTAGATGAAACAGTCCGGCAGATAGGTGAAATTTCTGGCATAGTTATTTTGTTCATAGCTGGTCTTGAGATTACACCAAGAGAGTTCTTGAAAGGAGGTGCTGCATCGTTTACGGTAGGTGCATGTGGAGTCATTGTTCCATTTTTTGTCGGTTATTACGCATTCACAGCTTTTGGAGTAGGTGCATTGCAATCTGTCCTCGTGGCCACAGCACTTACTGCAACTAGTATTGCGATATCGGTTCGAGTATTAACTGAATTAGGCAAGATGCAAACAAAAGAGGCTAAATTAATTTTGGGAGCAGCCATAGTAGATGATATACTCGCAATTGCTGTTCTCTCAGTAGTTACTACCATGGTACAAACAGGCAATATGACACCTAATCTTGTTGATATTACGTTCCTAATACTGAAGATATTGGGAATATTCGCTGCCTTTGCTTATTGGAGCAATTTTCATTGTACCAAAAATATTACACGCAGAAAGACTATGGAAGTCGAGAGGCAGTATTGAAGGTATCGTTACTGCGTCATTCTTTGGTGCATCAGGAATTGCTGCGGCAGTGGGATTGTCTCCGATAGTAGGAGCCTTTGCTGTTGGAATGGCAGTCGCAAGTACTAAGATAATCCGACGAGTTGAAGAATATGTCGATAAATTAGAGATAATATTTGCTCCTTTGTTTTTCGCAATTATCGGAGCTCAGGTAAACCTTACTGGTATCAATCTGAATGTGCTACTACTATCCTCAATTGTAATTGCTGTTGCCATTTTTACTAAATTGATAGGGTGTGGATTACCCGCAATGTTGTATTTGAGGAACAAATCAAAAGCAATGAAAGTAGGTATAGGTATGATTTCAAGAGGCGAAGTGGGTCTAATAGTAGCTGGCATCGGTGTAACTTCTGGGGCTCTGTCGCCTAATATCTACACTACAATAATCATAATGGTTGCAATAACCACATTAATCACTCCAATATGGCTAAAGAGAGAGTATAGTAAAGGACAAGTTGTAGCTGCAGCTGATTAGACGTTGCTGTGACTATATTTAAGTTAATTTCTTAAAGCGCAACACTCAAACAATAACCCCCACCATAGTTTATTCATACACCGAGGAATGACCTTGTTGATTGTGTCCACCTGTTATTCTGTTCTTGCGTCGAACTTTCGATTTTTTTGAATCTATAGAGCGTGTCTTAATAATGTCTTTTTCAATGTTGGAACTTAATTTATTTACATTATCGTCTTCCGACTCTTGCTTAATATTAACTGAGTCTGTATCTAGGAAAGTGTAATTAATTTCGCCCTCCCGTACTATTTTTATTTCATTTTTTTTCCTTACCACTTGTTTATCTCTCCAGCGCTGTTTACAATCCACTATGTTGGGCGTCTAAGAGTAGCACGAGGACATGAAACATGGATAAATTGTCGGTAGAATACAGCAAGTGCTACCCTTCGTCAAAAAAACCCTATCTTACGTAGTAGATACTAAAGCAGACACTTACATGTAAGCCGAACAAGACGTATATAAATATAAACAAGTATCGGCTAACTCCGTCAATGTATAACATGCCTATGATTATAGAAGTTATTGACGAACAGAACAAACTTGAACCTTTATTGCCACAGATTAAGAGAATGATAGACGATAATGGGATAATAACTCTTCACCAGGTTGACATTATCTAAATTAATCAATTGTTGCAATGTGACAGGATATCCGTCCTGCCAATGTAGCGTTTTATTATTTTTCTAACAAACCAACGCGGCATACGAACGACTACAGCATTATTTATGAAGAAATTAATATTTTAATTATTGACGAGGGTTTTTCTATAGTTTCTCCCTGTCTGGTCTTTATCCACTTATCCACTTATCCACTTATCCATGAGCTTTTACTGAAAATTTTATTCTGAAATAAATATGGGGATATACATGGATAAGGTCGTTGAATATTTTGCCATTCATATTCCGCATATTGTTGGTTTTCATCTTAGTGTCAATACTGCCCGTCATGAATTATGATATTGTGAAACCTGCGTTTGCTCAAGACATGGCTTTTGCTGAGCCTGAAGAAGAGGAAAATGCAGGTCCTTACGATAATGATGACGAGGATGACTATCCTGACTTTAATTTTGCAACCGCTGGTGATTTTGGATGTGGTGATGAAGCTAAAAGAACAGTGAACAACATAAAAGCGAAGAACCCTGAACTCGTCATCTTAACAGGAGACCTTTCTTACCAAAAATATGCAGCTTGTTGGTTCGGTACAGTGCACTCCTTTAGATATCCCCGGTAAACTCAAAATAGCGTTTGGAGAACATGACATAGACAGTAACCTTACTAAATATAATAACTACTTACAGCACTTTAATCTGACCAAACCATATTACTCATTTGATTATCAGAATGTCCATTTCTTGGTGATGGCGACAGCTAAGAATTCGGTGGTTCCTTACTTGAATGATTCAGAGCAATACGATTTTGTAAAAAGTGACCTCAAAAAAGCTCACAGGAATAGGGAGATAAATTGGATAATTGTAGATACATTTAGACCTCTATATTCTTCCAATACAACTCATCCAGGCTTAGATAAACTGCAGGATATCTATCATCCATTGTTTGAGAAGTATGGAGTGGACATTGTGTTACATGGTCACAATCATAACTACCAGAGAACATATCCACTCTCATACAATCAGATTATGCCCTCTAACCCCGTAATTACAGATAATGACACTACGGACTACAAAAATGAGAAAGGTCCCATATTTCTGACTGTTGGAACAGCCGGTGAAGACCTATACAGTTTTAATGACCAAAAGCCGTTCGTTGTAGAGCAGTTCGAACGTCATGGTTTTGTCAATGTTGATGTAACCGATGATGGACATAATCTGACATCAACATTTCATGATAATTTAGATGTTAAGAATGAAGACCACTTCAGTATATTTAAGAAAGGGGATTAGTTCAATGTATTGGACGGAGTGATATGAATTGAGAAAAATAGCAATCAAGAGACCTAATTTCGGTTATAGTAATTGTAATAGTTCCAGCCCTAGTTGCTCTAAAGTTATTTGATGTGATTTAGATTCGCTAAAATTTCTGTCTCACAGCCGTACTCTATATATCTACTAGTATAGTTGTTTTGAAAACTTTTGCTTAAGCGTAATAACACATGTGGAAAAAAAATCTTAAATGAGTTTTCAAATTGAAGTTAAACCTCAACGTGTATCATTCTCAAATTATTATTGCACTAAATGTGGCTACAAATACAAGTCATTAACGTCATATCCCTCAATTTTTGATGCCAGCATAGTCCAAATAATCAAATGTCTAAATTGCAATTATTCTTACAGAGAATCTTGGGAATACCTATGTGGCGGTCATATCATAGAAGATAAGATTCTCTTAGACTACTTATCTCCTCAACTTATTTTAATCATGATTACGTATACTATTTACGTCCTAAATTCAACATTCCAGAGAGGGGTTTTGATAGCTCCCTTTTCTGGAGGTTAGTTTGATAATGACCAATAACACCAAATTAATGAGTGTAGTAGACGATGAACATGACATAATGTCACTGTTTTCGGATGCTTTATCCGAAATAGAAGATACTAGTGTATTTGGGTTCATAGATTCTACCTTGGCATTGGAGCATTTCAAGCTACATCAGTTAGACTATAGTTTGATTATAAGTGATTACCGGATGCCAACAATGGATGGAATTGAATTATTAAAAAAAGTAAAAGCAATCAATTCCTCAGTTAAGACAATTCTAATCAGTGCTTTTGATATAGACGACAAACTTTTTGAAGAGTGTAAGTGTGTTGATAAGATATTGCAAAAACCTATTACTATTCCTGAATTGATAAATGAAGTTGAAAGACTAATACCAAGTACATATGATTGCCTGACGCACTAATTCTTACTTCACTTACTCACTAAATCCTTTAGGTCAGAATATTTTCACTGCAAGAATCAGGAAAATTCTACTTTAATCCTTAAAAGAGACCTTAGCGTATAATACTATAACGTCGTCATGTAACTGGTGAGTCGAAATCCTTCCAGTTGTTCCAGACATGGCTCACCAGTTTAACTTTAATTAATTTTAATTGTTATAATATAATATCTTCAAGGACCTGATGGGGACTTCTTGGCAATAGTTTGTCTCTATCTGTCCTTGGAGAAACGATATAGTCTCAACTAGTTAATAGAATCACTCGTAAATTAGTTCAAAGGTGTTAAACTATTACAATCTAAAGGGTTATCGAAAGCAGAGCTGAAAAGATTGTGTTTTTGCCTAGTGCTATCATTAATTCAGATGAAATAACTTTCCATCAACTGTTAATTTCAGCTTTTACGTCTGACATAATTTTGTACGTAGCCTTGGCTAAGCATCTCCAAACGTGGTGGTTATTATAATAATTGTCGTTTCGAGGTAATTAAGCTATTATTTTCGAGAATTGTCAGTTAGGGGGAGCTAAAACTGTCCAAACTAAGTATGACTGTAAAAGAATTGATTAGGCCTACTCCCTCCCTCATACTACAGTGTTCCATGTTTTAAATCCTGTAAGTCAGCATCGCTAATAATGACAAAGAAGCAAAAAAGCGGTCAGCAACTTCAGAGACCACAATTCGATTTCAAGGTCACTGAAACAATTCATGAAGAGACAGATAACAGTGAATTAGAAACCGAAATCGAATGTCCATCATGCCAAAACACTATGGCCTTGTATTCTGTTTCTGAAACACCTTATTACAGCTGTGACGACTGCAATTTTTGTCTGTATACCAAATGGTAACAAGTAGAATTATTGCCTGAACCATGAATCATAACGAACCAATTTGAAGTCTCAATTTCAACACGCACTAGAGGTACCGCAATTCAGGACAGCATTAGATTATAGACGTCGACTAACTTTTGGCATTGATAAATTAGATTCAATACTACAATTGCATCTGGATGATATAATCGGGATAGTAGGTGAGACCAGATATACGAATGCCTTGGTAACTAGACTTATTGTTAGGTCATTGTTGCCACACAGACACGGTGGAATGGATGCGAAAAAGGTTATGGTTATAGATGCTGATAACTCATCAAATCCCTATCTTTGCGTTGATTTTGGAAGACAGTACCGAATGCATCCTCGCACGGTATTAAATAAGGTACTTGTTACCAGACAGTTTACGATATATCAACTGACCCATACTATACTCTACGACTTGCCAAAAAGAGTACATCTTCACAGACCATCAGTAATAGTGATTTCTGGCTTACTGGACCAATTCATTCAGGAACCATATATTCACGCCAACGAATTTGCAAGCTTAATATCTCAAACTGTATCAGCATTACGTCGAATAAAGGATGTATTGTTAATAATATCCTCGCGTATTCAAGAAGAAAAAATGGTAGTTCCCACATTTCCCAGACTTATCGAAGTTCGTGCCAAGAAGGAATTTGACGAAACGAAACTAAATCTGTCAGTTTATAATAATAGTAAAATGAAAAGGGTGTCCCTGACAGAAAATGAGTTGAATGGAGTAACTGCTGACAATAACGATGCCTATGGACTCTAATTGTATTAAGTGAGACGATGAATATTATAGTAAAGAAGAATGAAGACTGAAGTTGAGTACGTCAGCTTATCATAGGGTAAAAAGAATATTCATTCCAATAATGAATATTGAATCTGAAAATCCTGAAGATATTGAAGTGTATGAATTTGAGGGTCAAAATTTCAAATTGATTGCAAAATGAGCTAATAAAGACTCAAGGATATAAATCGAATTTACATTAACTGCCACTGAGCTGTCCAGTGTGTTTACTAATCTTATGATAGTTTAATTCAGCCAAGTTAGGAAATTCCTCACCGCATTTATCACAGTGGTATTGACTGACTGAAGACATTACTCTAGAGATAAAATGCGGTGCTAATAAACGTAGCAGGGGACGAGTGAAAAAATGATTCACAAGAAAGTTCACCGCTCGCTTTTATTATGCTATCAAATTCTTTTCTATCTCCTGTCGGAAAATCCATTCTATCCAAAGATTAGGTTAACTCGTTCGATGGACTTGTTGCGACAGTATGGACAATAAGTTGGATTATTGTTCGCAGATATACCTATCAATTGAAATTTTATCTTACAGCTATTGCACGAAAATGTGGCTGCTTGCACCATCTAGTAATACGAATCTAATCCTTATTTGTTTTCTTTTTTTCACTGCTTATTCTTGTTCTACTCCAAGTTCGTCGTAATTACCTGGCCCTGCGAAAGTGTAATTTTCTTTTCCCCTACGTTGTTTTTGTACGTTCTATGCCTAAAGTTGTTATAAACTAAGTAATCCAAACACTGTCAATGAGAAGTCCCACACGACCTGACATTGTGATTACAGTCTTGTTTACTTTTGCAATTTTATTTTCGGCTGTTATATCCACTCCTGTTTTGATTGGAGCGCAAGTCGAAAGTCCTGCCAATGTTCCCAGCTCTGATAAAATAGGAGTAAAGATAATGTCTCCCTCAGGCAGTGTTACAGTTCCCTCGGGACCACTTACAATTTATGGAATATCTTCAGACACTAGTAAAACAAATTGCAGGGTGTACGTAGATTGGAATGACCTTAAACCTATGAAGAATGTGACTGCTAAAGGCCTCAGCGGAGAAAATGATTATTCAAATTGGACATATACGTATACTGAAAAATATCATACTATCGCCCCCGGAATCAACGAACTGACCTCCAAGATAACATGCTTTGATAATCCTAACAATATAACTAGCAAGTACTACAGTATCAATATTACAGGATTGAAAAATAATACTGTATCACCCACATTGCCCAGCAGTAGTAGTAATATAACTTTTGGATATCATAATTTGGGTTATCTTCCACAGTACGATGGTTTCTATCATGATATCTTTCAGCCGATTATTAGGGATGAGAGCCCCGTGCAGGATTCATCAACTAATAATAGCCCCGATGATAATGATGATGATTCTAAGGATGATAATAACAATGATAATAATGACGATAGTGATGGTACTAATAATGATAACACAAAGAATGATGATTCGCAAAGTCAAAATGATAGCCATTCCGAGGATGTGAAAAACGACAGGACCAGTTCAAGCGAAGCGAACGACGATGGAAATGAGCATAGTAATACCAGGAGTCATTCCGGAGACGACGAAAACAAGGAACAACACGATAACCATGAAAAAAAGCATAACGATAACAATCAGAAAAAAGACAAAGGCAATGAAAAACATGAAGGGGCTCACTCTAAGAACTTGAAGGCTCACAAGCAAAAACATTAGTAATAGATTTTATTCTGACGATTAATGTTAGCCGCTTCCAACATTATATCAAGTTTGCAGTAGAAGATTCAACCGATAGTATTGCACTAGGTAGTACCACTAATAAAGACACCAAATTACTATCTATGTGGTTCGTCTTCACTCCTGGCTTGTTCGCCGTTGGTCTTGCGATTGGTATTTGTATTAGGTATTTCAAAATCTGAATCTTTGAAACGGGCTTTAAGAACTTGCTTCGTGACCACATACGGATACTTACAGGCACTAATTTTTTTGGAACGCCAGAGTACAATAACTGGAAAAACCACGTGTATGAAAAGAGGAATAAGGTAGTTCATCGAGGACAGGCAGCCTTAGAAGTTGATTCATCGGGCGCCGTAACTACAGTAGCGAATACAATCAGATATATCAACTCTTTACCTTATCTTACTGCCTACTGACTGCTTCGTGAGTAATCCCTTGTCATTTTGGCTTTATTAGAAACTGCTCTTTCTATCCGAGCGGAGCCTCATCTGGGAACTCTGGCGAAGTGCGTGTGTTAAGCCTTAGGAGACTCTGGAGTTCCCTTTCGAGAAAGTTAACGTGGTGACTAAGATGTTGTGTATTTTGTTCAGAATTATAATCAAATTTCCTATTCTTAGTAAATTCAAAGTTATCATCAGGAAATAATTTCCTTAGGTTTTCCAATGTAGACTTGTGTATAGGTTCTCCATGACTTAAAACATTCCGCAAAGGCCCATATTTTACCAAGTGTTTGAAACACTCTTCAGACTTATGGTCTTCGATTATTTGATGAAATTCCCTAATGGCCAGAGCTGGGTTAAAATCATTTCTGTTTGCTATAAGCCCTTTCGAATAATGCTCCAATGATTCTCCAAATCCGGCTTCGGTGTTTGATATTTCCCTCTTCATGCAAATCGACCTTAAGTTCTTCAATTACTCTAAATCTTGCTTTTGCAATGACTTGAGTTTTGTCTTCGGCTTCTATTATAGAACATCCTGTGTAAATCGGTAAAATTGGCTTTAAAGTTTTCAAAGTTATTAGATTACAAATCAACTTCGCTCTTGTTGTCGCGAATTCTATGCCATCTCTAAGGGTATTAGCTTTTACTGCTAACTCTACTTCGTTGATAGCTCGGGTTCGGTTGAATATTTCTATCTCTCTCTCAACCATACCAAATAAGATATTCACTGGCTCGTTTCCGGTCTTGATTTCGGCTCGCAATTTGCTGTCTATTTTTTCGCTAGAAAGTATTCTGGATAGCGTAGTCCACTCTATCTCTTTATTTCTAGTGAATCTTATTCCATGGGCCTTGCTTATCTCATTTAGATTTTCTATAATGACATCTTCAGAGAGCCGAAACCTAGCCCGAATTTCCATAATTACCGTTTGGGCACGTAGCGTTAAAGGCTATCTCCATTATCATTCTGAAATCGCTAATTCTACCAACATGGTAATGGTAGAGGCCAGCCTTAATTAGCATATAGTATCAATACAATATCGTGGTAGCTGAACAGAAGACTGAAGAAGCCGAATACTTTCTGGAAAAGATTAAACAAGCGGTATCTAGAAGAGATTTTGTTCCAAATCTGAGTGCATTTATGTCAGTCTACGAGAAGTATTCCAGATTACCTTTTAGAGGATTATAACACGAAATTGGGTCTGAATATTCCTCTAACTAAAACATTATATCTGAAGGACTTTAGGAGAGAGGCCAAAAATCAACACAACCGAATGGCCGAAAAATTCATTGACCACGATGATATTGAATTAAGAAAATTATACAATGATGCTGTAGGAGGCCTATTAATGAGTAAAAGAAATATAGAGATTCATAGGACCGATGTGCCGGTTCAAGCCAACTTTAGTCGAGTGCTAAGTGAAACTATAAGCATTACCGACAGTGTGAGCATAGAAGTAAGAGATAAGAACGGAAATTTAAAGACAAGAAGTGAACCGACGAAACCCGAAAAATCGGTATCACAAAATAGTCATGCACGAGAAAACAAACCAATTCCACAACCCTCTTATAGTGTCGAATGGTTCTTTACCGATTTCAAAATTGATAACGTAATTTCTGTATGTAATAAGTTTCTTGACCTTATGAAATTGTTTGTAACTGATATTAGAAAGGATTACCCCTAGTCCAGAAATGTAATGCTTATTGTCTATGGACAAATATATGCGCCAATCCAGCACACTTTTGCTATATGTACTGCTGCGGGGGAGATTGAAACCTGTATAGGATTAGACAGTCAGGCACGCATCTGACTCCCCATTATCTTAGAACTCGAACCGCAGATATTCCTATAGACATCTTCTATTATACTACATATAGTGGACCGTAAAACTGCTGAGTAGGCTCTTTTTAAATCCGTATTGCAGTCACATGTTGCCAGATAAGCATATACGGGAACAATTATCTTAAAAAATGCCTATGACATATATCTTGGGCTCCAGATGCGAAGATGGAGTAGTACTAATTGCTGACCGTATGGTGACATACGAGGGTGGAATATGGCATGAATACGATGATAAGTTGATTGGAGATTTGGGTGGTATTATAGTTGGATATTCGGGTTCAAGAGGGTACTTTTGAAATATTTAGAACTCGTATAAGAGATTACATTATAGACTCCAACGGTGCCACTCTAGATAAACTCATGTTAAAATTAACAGATATCACCTACGATTTAGGTCACAGATATTCTAGTATATATGGTCTTGATGTATTAATTGGGATAAAACGTCCTGACACCAGCTCAATCCTGAAGTACATGTATTCGAACGGCATACCAGAGCCCGTTCCAAAGTACAGGGCAATTGGTACTGGTTCATCACATGGGTTAGTATTCCTCAAGAAAATTTGGCATGAGCACATGAATATGGAAGAGGTCGGAGAACTGGGCTATTTCATTATTAAATATATTCAAAGATTTGAATTGGATTTAACTGTCGGAGTTGACAATCTAGCGGGTCCAAATAATAAACCCCAAATTTGGTTTATTCCTGATAATGTAGACGATTACCAAGCAGATGAACATCTCTTAAAAAAATTTGAACAGAAAACTCAAACGAGGTTGGAGAAACTAAACCAAAATATCACTGACGGATATAACTTGGATTAACGGAGATTATTTGGTTACCCGACATTGACGGCGTAGAGAAGTGAAAATATCGATAAACATCAGGCCGGTCGCTTCAAGTACCTATATGTCTAGGTCAGATATTTCAGCAGGGTAAAATTCGGGGATAAGTTTTTTGCCAAAGATGTAACTACATATGATAAGTGGAAAAAACACTTGTATGGACTGCATATATCTTTGCACATCTACAATGAAATCATTTTTTAATCCTCTGAGAAGATTGCTCCATTCCACTATTTTATAGCGAGACAAACTTGAAAGAGCGAATGTAAATAAAAATTCTCTGTCTAATTCATGTAAAATGATTTTTTGGCCTGATTTCTCTTCTTTTACCTTAGAGAGTAGAACGTCCTTATTTTCCCTCAAGAATATGCCATTAATCTCGTTCTCTCTTACGGGAAGTCCTTTAACCAAATTTTCTAGCTTAAATGAATATTCTTTTTGATGTAGAATTTGTCATCTGAGTAGCTGTCATGGAAATCTGCAAATAATCCGATACTTGCACCCACAATCGGAGATACCTTCATGAACCTCTTTGATTTCACACGAATATAAAAAAGATTATCCATCTTGATTTCAGATAGAGTTTGTTCGGAAGCGACAGTTCGAAGTAGTTTCTAACATTATTTCCGGCCTAATGCGGATAAACAAGACATGCCGAGATTATTGTATACTAAAAACGGGAGACATCACATTCCTTTGCGTCAGTTATAAGGATAACTTGAATTGTAGACCTGCCAAACAGAATTACTTCATTGAGAATTTTAGTTCAATGTTGCGGTTATCCATGCTGCTAGAGATTTTCTTGCTTCCATAGGAAAATCAGTTCCATCACAGCTACATAATTCTACGAATCCTACTTGGCTGTCTGGATTAAATCCAATGAAACTACTATAGCCTTCGATTTCACCACTATGTTGTATAATTTCAGCACCTAGATTAGTATCGATAAACCATCCTAATCCAACATAACTTGTGCCCATAGTCTTGTTGGGAGAAAAAAATTCGCCCGTAGCCCTAGTTGCTGGTGGTTGCTGATATTCAATTCTTATTAAATGGGTTTCTTCTAGTATATCATTTATTTTAGTTTTAATTAAACCCTGGTTAGCAGACAAATATTTCATCAAGTCATTTGCAGTCGAGTACAACGCTCCTGCAGGTTGAAGGGCTTCAGGAATGAACTCAAGTCCGACCTCCTTGCCACCACTATGCCCCCTAGCCAATCTTGAATTGAATATGTCAGGATACATTACAGCTGTATTATTCATTGCCATTCCTGTACTATTCATTCCTAGCACACTTAGAATCCTGTCCTCAACTAAGTTTTCATACGAGATACCTGACTTTATGCTTAAAATATGACCTAAAAGACCCATGCCAAAATCAGAATAATTAGCGAACACACCTGGTTCCCTCTGAAGTGTGGTGTTTGAAAGGAAACTATATACTTGTTCATTAGTATAACTTACGTTTCTCTTCCAGCCTGTAGGAAAGTCTGGTAGGCCCGAAGAATGTGTGGCTAAATTCTCAATCGTAATGAAGTGTCCATTGTACGCTGGTACTTTAACATTATCAGGAAGATACTCTTCAATTGGGGCATCTAGGTCAACTAATCCTTGCTTCACCATATCAACCAAAAGCGCTGTAGTGAATGTCTTTGTAATAGAGCCAATTTCAAAAATTGAATCCCCGTTTACATTTGTACTATTCTCTTTAGAAATATTTCCATAACTATATACTTGCGTTCCATTTGGACTAATAATTCCTATTACCATTGATATGTCGGGCGAAAACTCCTTTACTTGGTTTAGGAATATAGTAGAAAGTAACAATTCGCCTTCAGTAGGAGAATAGATGGCTTGATGTTGAGCTAAAGTCTCATATGATTTTCCATCAAGAAAAAAAGTGGGAAAAAAACTTGATAAAACTATTAGAATTAGCAATATAAATCCAGGTGAACCCTTCAATATAATCGTCTGAAAGCCACAAATATATAAATACAAATGGAAGTATTTGATTGCTCATACGACCATTCTAATGAGCCGTATCACTATAAGATTAAAATATTTCAACGAAGAATAATCATCACCCGTTCATCGGACATCCTTCACACATTATGGGAAAGAGCCACCCCAGTTCTATGTGTACAAAAGAACTCCCAAACAAATTAAATAAAGAGGCCTATGGACAGACTGATAATCATAACAATATTAAACTATAGGGATTAAATATGCTTAGTGCCTTCGTTAATAAGTCAGATTTGCGTTATTTGGATGCTGTATGAATAAGACTGAATCATCCCCTACAGCCCTCGAATCTTCCTCACCGAGAACTTCATTGAATGTAACACTTGAAAGTTCTGTCGTATGTCGTCCATTGCTTTTCTAATAGTTCAGAGGAGGCATAGTTAACTGATTTTAACTCCCTCATGTTTAACACTTTGAGGGTTTGGCCAATAGCCAGGCATAGGATTAGTCTTATGCCAAACATAATCATCAATTGATTTCCATTCTGCGGTAACGAATTTCATAATTGTTTCCCATACAAATCTGTGCCTGGTTCCATTTACTACTTTCTCTTTAAGGTTCAGTACGAAACTGCCATCAGGAGCTAATGCTGCCCACAAGGACTTGTGAAATGTGAGGAACCAATCGGCATAAGAATCGGGATGAATACCATCATAATGAGATTTGCGGGCATCTGCATAAGGTGGAGAGGTTACTATCAAGTTTGCTTTGGCTGGTAGAGTTGGTAAAATCTCCCTATGTTGCCGCAAATAATTTTGCAATATGTGGTTCTCTCGGCGATTTGCAAAGTTAATTACCTCCTGTATCTACATGAAGATTTACTACCTCAGCTAGTTATCAATAATGAATACACACTCTAACGATACTGGCTAATAATTCTTGTCTAGCATAACAACCATCTGACATGATAGACGCTATTTGGATTCAAAAGGTCAGATTTTAACTTACGCTAAGGTTGCATAGTAGACACTTCCAGAGCCGCATTATATTAATGTGCAAACTCGCATCTCCTACTAATTCTAAACAATCATGCCACGTCGCTCAGGATTTGAAATCCAACTATCGATATCGAGTATAAATTTCCACACGTCTTCTTTATAAGATTGCACTTCAGTCATCTCAATCTCTTTTAAAATCGCGGCTAACCATTTACTTTTGCGGGCGTTACATTGAGATATAAAAGCCATCGCTCTAGCTGACCAACTGGCACTACGAACACGCCATATATCGCCAGACCGTTAATGAAATCTATAGCAACTTGTTTTGAATTTGGACTAAGGACATCGATTCCATTATTCTGAAGCGTGAAGCTATCCAAGGATAAGAAATTATGCTAATACGAGTTTCGATTGTCAGGCACCCGGATTATGCTGATATTGACTGGACGTTGGTTAGAAAGGTTAGTCGGTAAGGGTTGGAGTAGCTATTGTCTACAGAAGGAAGAAATCTAAATTTGAAGGCAAACTCAAAATATAGTCATGTCTACGTTAAAAAAACCTAATTTACCACGAATAGGAATAGGGGTAACTAATCTTTTTGCCTGGTTGACCATAAATCCATATTTTGGGTTATCGTAATTTGAACTTGCAAAATGTTTATTTATATCCTTTAAGAATGAATTTTTGGTCCTATAGGAGATTACATTATAAAGATTAGCCTCTCCAACAATGGCACCGGTTACAAGTTTTGCTTGGTCTATTTTAAGTCTCTTACACGCCTCTTCGTTAATGTTTTTGGACGCATGTACAAAAAACTGACCTCTGAATTTGGTGTTCCATTTCCTAACTTCAATCGTCTTCTTACCAGAAACTAGAAGTTCTGCGTAAGGCTGTTTGAGTGAAAGACATTTTTTTACCATAGTTTGTTTTATTTTTTATTCAGATTAACCTGCGGCTGTAGAATCCGCATTTAGATGAATAATGTATGTATGCTGTGAATTAATATTTTTCATAAAGCTCCTAAGTGGTACTAGACTTGGCCCTGCAGTAATTCCTGCAAGTCCTTTAACAAACTGATTACATAGTTCGTCAAGTGTCACTAGGTTGGATATGGCTACAAATTTCCTTTTGCCAGCTATTTCCAATTTTGGAGCCAATGAAGACTTTACCATACGAACAACTCTACTTCTCTGATTTAGTGTGATATCGGTAGGAATTTTATGAATATCTAAAGCGATGCAATATTTTATGAAGTCATTCCTGTTAGTTATAATTTCAGAGACATTATTTAATGCTACAAAAATATAATAGGCTTGTTTAGGCCTGAAGGTTTTTATTAAATTGTAATGCTGTTCTGTCTTGATTACAAACTTTGTATAATTGTCATTTCTGTTGGAAGTGTACGAATATGGCTTCATAAATTGGAAGACGATGATTTGTCCGTTTCTTAGTATCTGTGTTGGAGGGTCATTCCCTTGTTCATTTCTTTCTATTCTCGCCCGAGAAATAATAGTAACGTTTGTTTTAAACCGCTGTTCTATTAAAAGCGATATATCAGACAGCACATTTACTTCTGTTGTTCTCTCGCTCGCGCCCAATAGCCTAGAGCTAATCACAGAATAAGTACTAAAAGTATTCGTTGGATAGCCGTGCTCAGCTTTCCTCCACTAAATGGTTCTTTGAGTAGATTAAATTTCAAGAATCCATTATCGACCTTGATAAATGACTTGCCACAATTATCACATTGTGGCAAACCCTACCTTGAGCTGCTGACAAAGACTGAAACTTTACTGTACTTCCCTCTGCTTCAACTCCGACTTCGGCTACAACAGTTAGAATTCCTTTCTCACAGACTGGACATATAACATGCTTTAGTTGTGACATGTTATATGTAGTTCTGACATAACTGCTGTGCAGCCGTTTGGTTCATTGCTGTTGACATATTTTGAGCAAATGCTGTTCTGGTAGTACTTAGGCTAGAAGTTGCTAGTGCTGCTATGAGGAACATTCCAGCTACTAAACTAAAGCCGGTAATTTGTTTGATGTTGTTCATCGAAATCAACAATGCAATATAGATTATATCTATTCTATTCTACCATGTTCTTGTAGACTTTTGAGGATTCACCGGTTGATTAATTATTTATACTAAAAAAAATTATAAATTGGGTAATATGCAGTGCAATATAATGAAGCTATTTTACACATTTTTAATTTCCAGTGACGAATTTGAATTTTGGCGGAGACCAAATTGATAAAAAGATATATGACCTGGCAATGAGTAGCGACGTATGAGCGGAACAACAAAAATGCAGAAAAAAAGTATGAACTCTCCAGACGAAACACGCAATTTTGAAAAAGGAAAACTCGTTCTCACTTATTTGGGCAATACCAGCATAGCTAAAATGACCTTAGAACCAGGATGGACATGGGAAAAATGTATCAAGCCTATCGCTAAAACAGAAAGCTGTGAAGCTTCTCACACACAATACGTGGAATCAGGAAGAATTAGAGTGAAGATGAATGATGGGAGTGAAGAAGAATACGGGCCTGGAGATGTAGCTTATATTCCTCCTGGACACAATACGTGGGTAATCGGAAATGAACCCTATGTTGGAATAGAGTTCGGAAGTGCGGCAAACTACGCTAAACAATAAACTAGCAATCTAGACAATCCTCCTTTTTTCTTTTCATAAAGCGTCTAGATACCACCGAAAAGTAAAGTGTAATCTATTGAACGTTCAGGTTATATCTAATCCAGAAATAACTATGTAACCTGACAGAATCTCCAACATTTGCACTTTTTACATGATAGATAAATATCCGGAGCTAATGTTATAGTGTGGTCAATTCTAAAGTGTCGACAAACGCAGACATCTAAGTTATTCATTCAGATATCTAATTAGTATTCAGACCAAGTGTTTATTTTAAACTGTCTGTTTACAATATTAATCCACGTTAATTGAAAAAAGTTAAACGCCAACATTGGGATTCTTGTATTTTTTTGGTCCTAGCTGTTCGCTAGGTTGTAAACGATTACTATAAACCTAAGTTACATTCACTGAACTGACTAGTGGTTAATACCCCGAGCTTTGATTTAGAAAGTTCTAGAATTCTTGCGATTAGGATGTAAGGGGCTAGTATTTAGACCATAAACTTAACAACCGGATGTCTCATCAATACTTCATGTATCCTAAACGAGAATCCATTCCACCTGAAAAAATTAGGTCGTTATTGACGCTTCCCAATATCCAATACATGGTTCAGGGTCTAGATGTGTTTTTACAAAACAATTTGGATGGGGATAATAGGATTAAAGCCATTGAATTGCGTGATGGATTACTATCGTATATTACCAGTTTTTTCAGTGATTATAGTAGTCGTCTAATTTATTGAAGTCTGTTATTGTCTATAAGGTGGCCTATATCTAACGGCAATGCCCACCTTAAAAGACCGTTTATTTAGGTCGGTCAAATTAGTTCCGATATCGATGCTAAAGTACGTTCCTTCAATCGGAAGAAGGTTGGGACTTTCCCGTTTCTTTAATGACTTTGCAAATGATAGTCTGATATCCGTCTGGGTCAGGTATATGAAAATATCTTTCACCCCATGCAGCATCTCTAGGCTCATCATCAAACAATATTGCTTTCGATAAGTCTTGATTATTCTTCAAATAGGAATATAGTTTATCTATCTTCCGTATGAAATATTATTCTTCCAAATGCTTTCTACAGTCTTCTATATTGTAATCAGTGCTGATTGGACTAGCCAGTTCTAAATTTAGATATGTCTTGGGAATATTTTTGATTCAGCATTGCCAACTACGTACGTAGTAAAAGAATCAGTAGGGGAACCTCCATACACTGGTTCAAAACCCATCACGAAATAATTACGAAAAGAGACTAGGAAGCGTCTTTTAGCATATTATAGTAAATGAGGAAGAGTTACTACTATTGGTGCTTGACAATCTGTCATCAGCTCTGGTTACTTTAACGTCTAAGTTTTCAGATACTTTGACTTGAAGGGATTCAAAGTTCCGTTTCTATTGTAGTAGTTTATTGCCAATTATTTGAATCAGTGGTCTAACCTTATGGTCCTTTCCAAGTGTTTTCTGAAAAACTACCATATGTTCCTTCATATCGAAAGCTAAGATAGGCCGTCATTTGCAACAAGTGTTTTCATAGATGCTTGGTGCATTCTAGTAGATTCAAAACCTTCAGGGATTTCAATTATTGCTCTATGGGCTTTACCAGTTACAGGATTTCGAATAGGTTCAAGCCATGCTTCGGCAATGATATTTTTAGACTCCTCTCCTCTGACACTGACACGACTTCTAATATCCTTAGTTTGAAACTTTACACTTGCTTTCTTGGGTTCCTGGATTTCTTCTATAATGCTTGCATACACAGCGAAAGGTCCTCCATCTGCCCTACCTGTAATAATGTTTGATAAGGCCTCAAACTGTCTTTCATCTGCCCTATTGTCTATATAGTATGACGCTTTCCCACGCCCTTCATGCAATGGACCAGGCCAGGAAGCTATCAATGCCATATTAAGTCCGTCTAGTTTAACTTCAGTTCCATAACTACCAGTTATTATATGGTATCCGGCAACTCCTTCGCAATTACCGTGAGTTGGTTTTGCATTAAACTGACAGGGACATCCCCAGTCACAATTACACGCATCTATAAAATAAGCATGAACTTTCCAACTCGGTTTTTTTTGTTGTTGTCCTTGTGCTTTAGGATTCAATATATGCTATCAAAATCATTATGCCATGTTTATGGATGTTTATCTTCCCGTCCAGTCAGATTAAACTTTAGGACAAATAAACTCTTGCCAACAATCAAAGAAAGAAGGTAAAAAGAAAACTGTCTCGGACTTACGTAGGCGTCTATAATACCGGTTTAACTTCTCCGCTGGCTATGGTATCGATTGCCGGCTAGTTTCAACAGTGGTCCGAACGTTTTACCAAAGTCATTACTTACTTTCATTACTGGAGTATCACTCGTTTCGTTTGTTTCCCACCAAGTAACAACTACGCTGTTCGCATCTGAATCAATCTCCAGTCTCGTGGAGTTGGCATCAGTTGTGTTACTTAAATTAATTTTATCTCCGAATGTCTGTCCTTTGTCGTTGGATGCTCTGAACATTAATTCCTCGTTACCGGATTGATTGGTCCACCATGCCACGTAGATATTATCTCCCGTAATAGCTACAGGGGCGTTAGCCTTACCCCATGGCTCTGTATGCACTATGGCCCATGATACTTGAAGCATTGTAGTTCCGATAATTGCTCCTACAAGAGCTATCATTAGGATAACTCCTAAAGTCATTTTTGTATGCATGAGAGTTGTAAAAGATTGCTATGATATAAGCAGTAGCCAGCCAAAAGCTATGTAAAATTGATAAATGAAATGTATGCTATCAACAAGTATGTCGTCACCTGAAGATGCAAATTATAACTGTAAGGATTGCGAGTCTAAATTCAAATCGATTAAATAATTAGACGAACATATGAGGAAAATCCACAAACCAAATTTTCAGTAATAACTCGGCTTGAATCCAAAATAAGTTAGCATTAGTTATGAAATAACAGCCTCTAGAATGGTTTGACTACGGTAGACATTTTTCGTTATCATTGCATTCACAATTTGATTTGTCCAGAAAAAAAGGAATGTTTTCTTTAGTTTAGAGGAACGTTGTCTGTAAAGTTTTGAAGTTGATTTTCGGAAGTCTAAGTCATCTAGTAATCCGGCATGCCGCCATAGGGACTTCCTGGTGGTGGGCCCCCACTTTTGGGCGCGGACGCAGATATTATATTGTCTATACGTAATATCATACACGCTGCCCTCTGTTGCAGAGTTTATGACTTGATTTTTGACTGTAAGTGGTTCGTATATATCTCTAGTCGATAAGTCCGCAACTTTTCCATTGAAAACATCTATACCATAACTTGCTTTCCCAGCCTCCTTACTTTTAGTTCGCAATTCAGCTTGTGTATCTATTACAGACATTCCAGCATTTTCTGCCAAGGCTAATGGAATAGATTCTACCGCATCAGCATATTTTTCAGCTGCCAGCTGCTGACGGCTTGCAAGGGACGCTGACCATTCTCTTAACTTTCGAGAAACAATTGCTTCCGATGCGCCTCCACCTACAACAACGAAAGGATATTCTACAACACATTTGAGCGCCATCAGTGCAACATGGATAGACCGGTCAGCCTCGTCTACAAGTCTTTGAGAACCGCCACGTATTAGAATAGTAACTGATTTTGGATTCTTGCATCCTTCGATGAATACCCATTTGTCAGTTTCTATTTTACGCTCCTCTACTAGCTCTGCAAGGCCAATATCATCTTTAGATAGCTCATCTGTGTTAGTAACTATTCTCGCCCCAGTAGCTTTAGAAAGTTTTCGCTATAGGATGTTCAACATCTATTTCCTTCAGGATTGTTGTCCCATCATTCGTGATTGTTACATCGCCAGTGGAGCTCACCAACATTTTGTCCATACCTCTTGGACCTAAGCTCGAACGGACAATTTGCGTAATTAATTTTACAGCAGCAAAGCTATTTTTCCGAGCGTCTTTACCTTTTGTTTCAGTTGCACCTTCCTTTAAAAGTTGAATTGGAATTCCCTCTTGTTCGTATTTAGACAAGACTATCCCTTTCCCGTCTTAATGAGATTTACGAAATATTAATTTTTCTTGCGCTGATATTGCTATAACTATTTTTGTTAAAAATGTAAGTTTGTGCTTGAAGGGTTATGCATGTATTTCCTTCTCTAAGGCCTCTTTTAACATATGCAAATGCCTTAACCTATCCTTTTTGATGGTTTGCCATGTTTCAACGAGCTCGGTTTTATTTGCGCTTTGTGCATCTTTAATGTAAAGTATCTGCGGTTTCATACGAGAAGCCCGCATCTTTACCCATCGCACGCAGAATATTATACATCGTATTGGATACATCAGATTCACTACAATCAAGTGCAACATTTTATTTAATACATGGTAAGAGGTTCGTGAGTATCTAAAGACAATAAGTTGATTTCAGCCTTAGTGGGCTTGGTCGGGTTTTTCCCGTCCCGTATGCGCCTTCTTAGAATGTTTATCCAATTTTTCTTTGTTCTGAAATTTCATCTCGCTATGCTTGCATTTGAAACCTCGATTTCCTTATTCTTCTTGAAGTTAAAACCACGTCGTCTCACAGAAGTAGTGTTTGTTGTTGTTCTGGAGTGTAATTTGTCTCTTGTAAAGAGTGAGGAAAACTACTATCACCTTTTCGTGCTGAATACAACCTATTCATTTCTTGCTGGTAATTGGTTGATGTCTTTTGTTGGTACTCGGGACATCTATTACGTAAAAAGTTTTTCACGATTTGTCTAAGAAGAGTAGATGTTTTGGCTTGGTGGATATGTCCTTCTTCATAATATCTCTTCACCATTGCTTGCATGTAGCGATTATCTCTTTCTGTCACCTTAGTTGAAAGCACTCTTGTTCTTTTTACTCTCTTATGTATAGTGGTAGACATAGTAATTAATTCTCATCTGCTCTAAATAAAGTATACCGCTCAAGGTCTACTTTAGGTAACGTAAACTGGTGCAGCAGAACGTCTACTTAAGTGGAATAATTGCAAGTAGACTAGTTGTAGTAACCATGCACAGTTAAAACAACATGATAATACGGTCAAACAAGATATGTCAGAAATTATTGTATACCAAAATCAAATAAGCCACATTATATTTTTTATTAGTTATAATGGTAACTAAAATTGTAGACCTGCTATTCTAAATTCGTCTATAATTTATTTGGAACAGGTTTACAGTAATGCTAATCTGCTAAAGAAACACCTTAATAAAATAACCCGTTATTATGACCAATTTAGCCCATACGTGATTCTATGACGGTACCTGAAGTTAATCGTGAAAACGAAGTATACGTAGCCACGTGCAACTCCAGCAAATATAAAGTTAGTCCATGTGTAGACCTAACGAATGACTTCGATGCTTGATTCGCTGTATTTTCTTCTCGATTAACAGCCGAACGTGACTATGACTGATTATCCTATGACTATGCGTTAATGAAGATTTAGCAAACAGAATAAATCCAATGTATTTATCCCGACGACGATGATAAGTTACGCATTAGAATACACCGTCAGCGATTTAGCATCAGCCTATAAAAAAAATGAAAAAATAGTTTAGACAGGTGCAAAAGTATACTTTGTATTCCTGTCTACTCCTATTCTTTTTACCTCCAACAAATTTAGACCTTTCTTTAGTAGTGCGTTAATACTTATGGCATTGGCCAAAGACATAGCCAATATCTTCTCTCCTTCCCTTGGCTGTTTAGGGTCTATTACTGAATAGTGTACTCGTTTACTTAATTTTCCTTCAAATTCCATTTCGGTTAATTGGAATTTCTCTGGATTGAACTGGAATGCTCTTGTTTCACCACTTTGTAATTTAACGAATTTGGATTGTCTTTGTCTTTCTTCTTCTATTTGCTGAAATAGATTCTCGGTCTTTTCTGATAATGTACTGGAACTGTTACTCAATTTTTCTTATTCACCTCCTGTCATGATTTTATTAGTTGGTGGTAGATTGGTTGTCATTTTATACGAATGGCCAGAAAATACAACAGTCTGGCAATATGACCTTTCAGCAACGCCACGAGAAGGCTCTACCACTTTGTTGCCACTACTTGCTATATGACGTATGTGACGTATGTGATGTACCTGTCCCGCGAGGTATGGGTGACAAATCGTCACAATAAAATCTGGGGTACCCCGCGTACAGAAATATCATATACGTCATATAGGTCATATTCATTCATTCACTCATCTACCAACATTGGAATTCGGTTCTGCTGAAGTCGGTACTGTGGGAGTATCCGGAATCCATTGAAACGTTAGGGGCTTCTTGCTGACTCTCTTGACGTGAGGTCTTTGTTCTAACAGTTGGGCCAGCTGGCGCAATTTGTGATTAGACGCCATCGAAAAATTGGGACCGATGTACGACGCTATTTGTCTGTCTTGGTCACGGGCGGATTTGGCTAAATCGATAAAGCCCAAAGGTCCAAAGTTACTTGATGCTTCGAGCAATTCTCCTAGTTTTAAGACACTCATGTCCATCGGGTCAATTACTTGAACGTCAATTTGTGTGAGAAGTTCCTCATTGACCTGCTTAAAGAATTCAATCGCTTCTTTAGCGTCCTGCGCATCGGCAACATCTTTGAGTTTCACTTTTGCATGCGATATTGTTAAATTAAATATGGTTTCTAATCGCCTAGGTGAAACATCCTTGTTATTTTTCATCAAAGCCTCGGTGAACTGTTCAACGATTGAACGAGCTTCATCGCTGATTTTAGGAATATAGTTAGGATTTTTGACGTGTGCAATGTATTTGATAATCCATTCGGGGGTCTCTAATTGTTCTCCATTTTGTATCATCAAACTCTTCCTGTGGATATAGTCACTCAAGTTAGCATCGCTATTTTTGTCTGAAATGATGAAGACTAAATCAAACCGGTCCATCCAAGGCGGTGAGATATTCACACAATTCCGGTCAATTTTACCATCAGGGAGATATTCAAATTGTCCATTTATTGGATTGGCGGCAGCCCATACGGAGGTTGCGCAGTCAATATACGCAGAGACTCCATGTTTGTTAATGTACGAACCTCCTTCTTGCTGAAAATCTAAAAGTTGATTCTGGTCACGCAGACGGTTTGCTTCATTTAAGAAGAAGGCTTTACCCCGTGCCGCCGGAAGCGGTCCTTCCTTGAGTATAGTCATGCCGGATTCCAAGCGCTCCACTATTGCTGTAAGGCTCAAACCTGTCGAGGCCTGGCCGCTTGCTTGTGTACTCCCTGGAAGTAATTTTGTTGCTTTGCTAATGGCTTCAGTCTTGCCCAGCCCATAGGGGCCAATTGTCAAAATATCAATTCTAGTCTTACGGTTTGATTTTGATTTTGATTGAGATTGATATGCTGATTTTCCCTTCTTATAGTTGTCAATAGCCGACATCACAGCGGATAATAAGATGCCCCTCTTCAGTAGGTTACAGCCTATTACCGAGGGAAGCATTTGTTCAACAAGTTTATCAATTAAAATTGAACCATTATCCTTATTCTTCTTGTCACGCCACTCCTCAGCGAATCTCTCAAATCCTAATATTTCATCTAGGGTTGGCTTTACATCTTCCCTATCATGATATTCTATTTTACTGGCATAAAGAACAGCAACAGGTTTTTTCTCGTGTTTGGTGGTCGGAATGTAGATTTTTCCGTATACTCTAGCATTTTCGCCTATGACTATGTTCCGAGTATATTTATCAAATAATATGACTTCAATTGTCTCTAAGCTGTTAGAGGCACTAGGGTTACGAAGTATTATAGAGATTGCATTAGTGTATCGCGCTTCCAGATAGGCTGCGCTTTCGCAACCTGCACATTTTATCATATTTTTGAATTGCCACTGATTTATTGCAGGTTCGTATGATACAAGATGATTGCGTCCGTCTCTACAATTACATCTCTTGCTAGCAGACCCTATCATCTTGTATGTTCCACTTATTCCGGCTATCGCGCCAGATACCGTAACATAACCTTCATGAAGTCTTAGAGCCTCCTCAACAGAACATATTTTTGGTTTTTCCTTTGATTTAGAATCAGATTTAAAGTTACTCAATTGCTGAAATCCTCCTCTTGTGCTTCAGTACGCACAGGCCGATAAGGCGCATAGCGTCCTGTTCTGTTCAGAAAATCCTCCTGGTCCTTTGTTAATTTTTTGAACTTTGGTTTAGCAGAAACTTGCCTTTTTCTTAACTTTTTAATCGAATTATTTTCAGCAATATCTGTAGCATCAGATTGAGAGTCCTTGTCTGTCTCTTTGATAGACGTAATCATGATTCAAAGAACCTCATTAATGGGTCACGGATAGACACAGGTTCTTCTATCGCCAATCGTAGCTTGAAACTTTTCAGATGGTGATTGATTATTTCCAGAACTGCAACAACTATATTTGTACTATGACTTTCAAAGTTGATACGGTCAACTTCGCTACCATTTAACAATAGTAGATAGTATTCATTACCAATACTATGCGGGAGTAGAGTTAGCAACTCTAAATCAGAAGCGGTCAAGTTAGAACCAAAAGGTTTATCCTCGATAGTATCGCTAGTAATCATGTACACAATCCTCCTGTGGCTTGTGAGCAAATATCAGACTCTGGGAGCGGGCACCAACCTCCTCCAGAGTGTTCACGAGTAGTTTTGTTTTTCAATTTTATCTTTTACGAATAACAAGCGAGCCTTCTCCTCAGCCATGGTTACCCAGTCACTCATTGTTCCATACCTTGTTGAGCGCCCTCCCAAACAAGCGTAGATTCAAGCAACTTGTTTGCACAATCCTTACAAAATCGCATTGAGAATCCAAATGGAAGGAAGAGAAGTACGTCGGATTTAGTAGAACAATCTTTGTACGCACAGATGGGATTATCAAGAGGTTTATTTGATGCCGTGGACATCACCTTTATTGGGCGGAGCGGTACCCATCACGTTCGAGTTTTTCCTTAACTGCATGTCGAACGAAGTCTGACAACGTGAGAAAATCACCAATGTTCACTGCTTTCTGAACAAATGTCATCAGGCTCTCTGGAATTTTACTGGCTATGGTTACTCCGGTTCTTTTAGGTTCCATAGGGTATAGTTATAAAGACCGTAACCTTTTAGTCTAATATCGTGCGAGACGATAGACCAAAAAAATGGAAAATAAATTATTAGTTTTACAAGTTTTGCTTAAATATTATATAGAAACTCAAAGCTTATACATTAGAAGGGCCGACCTACTACAACTTGTAGATGACGAGGTTGCGAAAACTACAGAAAACGCGCAGACTGAAATGGGCCGCGAGACCTTTGCGAGAATAATTTCATACTTGGAGTTCAACGGTGCGTTAATTGCCAAGAAAGATAAGGCTCACAAATTAACTGAATTTCAACTAATTATTCCAAAGATTAAAAATCTCATAAGCCAAAACAATTTTTACTCGATTTTTCCCGGCATCCGACATCAACTTGAGGAAGACGAAATTGAAGTACCGATATTACAGGACGTAATTAAAGAAACGGTACGCACTAATTTGGACCAAAATAAATGGAATAATTTTTTGTATCCCGAAGAAATTTGCGACTCTAATATCATAGCCATAGCGAAAAATGCCGTAGTAGATATTATGACTGCAATGGCACCCAAGCTTTATAGCTTTTATGGAAGTTCGCTAAAAGGTAACGCATTCGAAATCACTGACAAAATTGCCCTAAAACACATGATTGAAGCCACCAGGCTTATTTCATTATCTGATACGACCAAGTCATTCAAGATAGTGTTGGAGTACTCAGGATTAGTGTACAGCCGAATGTGGCAGCCAGAATTGCTCGAAGCACTTTGTCCACATATGGAATTTTTTTGCAAGGAAATATTTGGATATGTTTTTAGTGAAGAAGATAAAGAACATATCGATAATGGAGACATTCATTTACTGAGTCCAGTGGGAAAAACTTTCTTCCATGCATTTTGGGACAAGTATATTATGCCAATGTTATCTTATACTACTGCACCGCAAAAAACTAGTCAGTAATTGGGCGTTACGACAATGCCTTAAGAACCATCTCTGGTTTCAATTTAGAAATGAGTTCAGATATCTGCTGCTTCATCTCACTTTGTACGTCTTCTCGTAGGGATTTAATCTCCTTATCATGATTTAATTTCATAAGTAAGATTTCATCTTGTCTGGTTTCTAGAGTTTCAATTTTACGCTTTAATCTATTTTCGGGATTAATTGTTAGATTGTTAATTGCCTTTGAGTATTCTGCAAGCATTTCCTCTTCAGTTTGTTTTGAGTACAATTGAGTGAGATTGCTGGTATTTGAATGTCCTGTTAACTTGCGTATTATGGTTTCATGAATACCAGTGTTCACCAACATGGATTCATAGAATTTTCTGAAACCATGTGTCATTTTGACATCCTTCCTAGTTCTGGAAGAGTTCACATGGTCAACAGTTCGCAATCCAGTATTAATTAAGCAGGTATAGACGTCTATTCTAATACTGTCATATGTTGCAGCGTAAACCATATTCCTTGCACTTTCATGAAATGAAGAATCGAAATCCTTTCTTAGTAACGGGGAATCACCTGTTATTTTCTCACCACACCTCTCCCTAAACTGTAAATAGGTGTCAATGGCACTGGCACATTCAGGTGTACAAAAGGTATAGTATTGGCCCTTGCCTTTCAAACCTTTGTAAACACTGATTTTATAGACGGGTATAGAATTTATTTTTTGTAAATGTTTCATTAAAAGTGTGGGTAAGGCCCCCAACCGTAGGCCAGAAGAGGACATTAGCAGCATTGCCACTTTGAGTCTCAAGTCAGATGCATTTAGCAAAGTTTGAATCTCTTCATGAGTATACCGTCTATCTTCATGATTAGGAGTTTTTTCTCCCATGAACCTTTTCAATTTGTGCCACTTTATATTTTCAATATCGTTCATTTGAAAGAAATTCCTCAAAGATGCCAGGGAGAGATTCATATATGATGTTGAAATTTCCCGGTTGACCATATCTAAAATATACTCTTTTATTTTTTCTTCAATATCCCTAGTTAGTAATAAAGAGGAAAATGTCCCGATATCATGGAATTTCATAAACTGCTTTAACGTCATATCATAAACTTTCTTTGTTCTTACAGACCTCAAACTATTAATGAAATTTGAGTATATTGTATCCTCTTCTAAGGCCAGAGACATATGGAGTATATCAATAATTCAGTATATTAGTTAACCTACGCTTACAAAAATGGTTATTTTCATCATAAATTATCATTAGGACGGCTAAAAGACATTTAAGGTTCTTTATATAATATCCAGTGAATAATATTTGTATAGTGAGGCAAGGTGGCTAATGTGATATTTGATTTGATTGTGAATACATTTGTTGCGCTTTTCGGCATAGCGTACAGATGGCTGGAACAAAATGTAATAAACTATGTACTAAACTTTGTCAGGGGTTTTGAGCATGTACTAGTCATGTTTGTCGCAGTTGCCTTTTTACTAATCACAGTGTACATAATAGTCAACCACGTGAAAAAACTGCCAAAGTCCTACATCATAGAAATAGTAGATGTATTTGGCGAAAGGGTTAATATTGATAGCTTAAGACATAGTTTTACCACATATGAGGCTGCTAAGAGTTATTCACAGTTCTATGCCAATTTATATGGAAAGCAGTACAAATTTCGAGTTGTAGGCCGTAATAGAATCGCAGATCCATTTATCAAAAAAATAAATACACTATCAAATGAAAGATAGTCGGTTTAAAAAGTAATTTACAGAAAATTTCAAAGTTGAAATATATCTCTAAAAAAAGAGATTCACTAGGCTTTTCCTTGTGAGCATCCAATTCGAGACATCTCGGTCTTAAAACACGCTAAACAGCAACACTTTACTATCCCAATATGCAAATTTCAAATGAATGTTTGGAAAATCAAAATGTAGGCTATGTGGAGACAAAGTTAGATTTGTGGTAAGACATTTAAATGAAAAACATCCTGAAACTTTAAGTGACAAGGATGTCGTGAAATTGAAAATGCAAAACATAATCGCAAAATACTTTTCAGAGGAGTAATGCATTCGTTGGACACAATTGGTACACTTACTGATTTTCCTTGGAATGTATGTCTCCATGTAGGAATATTCTGATACTTGAATTCTAAAAAAGTGAAGATTTCAATAAGAATTATTTTACCCTTGTTGTATAACGATAAATCTCGCATCGAACGATCATTATTTCTCAAGACCAAAGAGGAATTGCATGACACCTTCGGCGGAAAAACTGAACTAGTACCTACCACGGGAAGTTGGAAGGATGAAATGGGTCGGTTGAACGAGGAACCATCTGCAGGCTTTGAAGTGATAGCCGACAAATCGGATGAAACGATTAAATTCTTAAAGAATTATAAAAAAAAGTTGAAAGTCAGGTTTAAACAAGACGATATAATGATAACCTATTACTCAGTCAATATAATTTGACGATTCACTATAATCGTTGGCTAGATTGTAGCTGGATTAAAGGACCATGTTGAGGATCAGATACTTGAATCGTTAATTGTTATAAATCAGACAATTCACTCCAAATAGGAATTGATTATGCACGCAGTTGTTAGAACTAATATTTTAGCTAAGTCATTAATATATCACGTTACTGCTATAAATAACAATGTTCAAGGCATTGAAAGGAATTTGGAATAAGGAAACCAGACGATAACAGATCTGTTGAGATGATATCTTCCGTCTTATTGCCTGGCACAAGATAATTTCTAAATTGCTTATGTCTGCCTGCCTCATACTTTAATGATTTACTAATGCATTGTGAATGTACTCATAATCTGGCGGATATGTCATATTTTGAACCAGAACAAATTATCCATTTTTGGATTCATTGAAAGCTTGGCCAATGGATTAGGAAAATAATTAAGTATGGAAATTCCTGTATTCGAAATTATTGTTATGATAAAAACTGCAACTGTCTGTTTGAAACCTTTTGGTTTGACATTTGATAACTATACTCGTTTTTCAGTTCAATTATCATTCTAAAGATTTCATATCAAATGGGTGCAGTAATGAAGTCAGCATGTATAACATCCTTTTGATATACCTGTCCTTCGATGGAACCAAGATTAATTCTCTTTGATAAAAGGCAATCAAGTGCTCAATCAGGCAGTCAGTACCTCTGTCTGTCTTCCCCTGATGATAGCTGAGTAAGGATCATTGCATACCAGTATTGTACTACTGCATCTTCTCCGTACTTGGATTCTAAATCTATTATAAATGAAAAATTAGAATGACATCTTCTGCATAGGCCATCATGAGCATCTGCATATCTTTTTTCAACTATATGGCCACACTTTGCCTTCATCATTCTGATTAATATCAACGTGAAGAAGGCATATTAATGCTCTGGTCCCCTGAATACTGTGATATCATTGACCCTTTATTCCATCAGACTACGGAGGACCGAACATCAAAATCTTCGTACGAGGTAAAATTTCATAATAATTCTATTCGCATGCCGTACTCATAAGGGATCCATAAACTTCAGGAGTTCCCCCCGATATAATCCTTAAATTCAAAACTACCTTGTTTTAAATTTAGTCACGAAGTAAATTAATTTCTCGCTTTCACCAACTGATTTGAAATGTGAAATTTGTTATACCAAAAAAGAGCACCTGCCATAATAATAAAATCTGTAACATAGAAAAGATCCCAGAACCAAAGATTATCGGAATTGTGGTTTACAAAGTCATGTACGTATCCGTCATCTGCGATAGCGTTAACTAATAAGGATAATGAAGAGAGAAACCATGGAATCGCCTGCTGATAATCTTTTCTCAAGTTTACAAGGATTGTTGCAGACGGAATTATTAATGACAAATCCAAAATAGGATAAGCAATAGTTAGGACAAACGCTGCCAGGTCTTCATCTGTAAGAAAAAATGATGGAGTTAAATTAATTATGTCATAAGCAATTAGTAACAAAGTAGCGCTGGATGCTATAATTATAATTCCAAGGTTGATTTTATTCTTCAAGGATTTGAGTGTTATAATCAGATGTAAGGCGAGAAAGACATAACCGCTTATCCAGAACATGTCTGCAAAAGAAATTAATCTTCCCTCTTCTATCCCTAAGGCATAATAATAGTATGTGAGGGTTAAGTGAGCTGACAACCAACTAACGAGGCCAATAGTAAGAAATAAGTAGGATTTTCCATGAGGTCCAAGAAGTCCATGTCGGTATACAGCAACCAAACCCAGACCCGAAGCAACTGATCCAGTTATGTTTAAAATCCACAGAATGGTAGGATATCTATAAATCGGATCCGAAAAAACTATTATGGAATTAGCAATCACTACTGAGGCAACCATAAACAAAGTCATATACCTCAGTGTTGTTTTGTGGTCTATCTGCTTGCCGATTGACAGATGATTTTGGACTAACTTGGTTGCATAAAGATTTTTCTGACAATAGAGCCGGCTATATCAATTGAAAAAAAATAGGCGCTCCAAAATCATCCAGATTCTTGTTTGGCGATAAATCTGTATTACCCTTTGACTTTTCTCTGCGGCAGCTTTCCGCACGAAAGCTTTTGGGCATTGGGAAACGTGCAACGTTCTGCTCACATATTACCCTGAGATCTTAACTAGATAATAAATGGATTCAGACATGAATAGTTTATTTACCCCAGAGATTATCTACAGCCATGTTTGTTTGTAAAATAAATATTCTGATAATAGTTGGCGCGATACTAGTTCTTGGTGGATTCGTTTGTACCAACACTTCGTTTTCCGCATCTGCGCAGACGTCTATGGAAATTACGTCTGATAACACACCGAGTAACGATACTTATATTTCACAGAAAACAGAGATGTCTGTTCCAGCATCTCCAATGGTTACCCCACCGGGTAAACTCCCACACCAGACGGTGTTCGCTCTTCCCCTTAGAGATGATGGTAAGATATGGACAGGCGTTGTTACCTTTACAGCAAGTAAGCCTATTGAGATAGAGGTGCTTCATAATTATGATCCCAATATTCTACCCGATGCACAACATGGCGAACCCTATCATGCAACACTTCCAACTAATCAGACGATCGCACTTTCTACAATGACCATGTTTACGGATACACCTGTGAGGGTAACTGATACGCCTATTAGCACTGGTTCATTGGCGTTCACTGGAAGCGCATTGGTGTTTCATAAAACAAGTGGGGAACCTTTTACAGTCACATATACCGTCGATGCAGTTGCCAAAAAGCCTAATCATCAATAATGGGCATTGGAATTGATTTGGTCTTTTAATGGCTCACTCTCATATCCTAGAAGAATTTAATGAGATGCTGTTAATAGGTACAAACTCGACAATGTAAAATACCATGAAAAATTTATTTAATTTCATCTGTATGAAAATATGTATAACAAATGATCGGTCAATAGTCCTAATAATCACTATGATGAGCAGGTGTTAAAACTTGCTCTGTCTGTGGTATTACTGTGCCTAAATTTAGGATTTTATAAGATGCATAAGATCGAATCACGGACGGCGGCATTTTTTAGATTACATTGGCTGTTTGGTATGTGAACTTAAATGAACTGGGACAGGAATACGAGCATGTTTTGATAAATTTGAATTTACCAAACAGACAGAACTATAAACATCTGTTGCGTGTAGAATTACATGATCTAATTAAGGAACGCATTCAACATCAAAACAAACTTTACAAATAAAGCCAGAGAATACTATTTCAATCTTGAATGATACAAACTAGCTCGCACCCATCTGTCTGTCGACAACTTTCATGGTCGAATTCCTTAAAATAACAGAGCCGCAAGATATGTGACATTGCCAAATGCAGATAACTTTGCCGTTGAGGAAGGTATGGGAACCAAAGCGGTAGAGTGGATGAATTCATTTTCCAAAAAAAATAACAATAGTTTCAATTGTGAGCTTGAGGGATATTCCATTTCGACTTTTCATTTTGGAAATTTTGAAGTCTTATCATGGAAGGGGAATTGGTCTGACGCCCGAAAAATTATCGTGAAGGCAAGTGGGAAGCTAAATATGAAGGTGATAGAAGCTGGTTACCATCAGAAGGACAATATCCTGCTGTCATTGATTGGAAGTAGTAAGGAACATGCCAAAGTCTATAGAAAGGGAATATTTGCAGGTATCTTAGTACCTGGGGAGGAAGTCTGGACGATGGATTGTAAAATCTGAAAAGTTGGGGTAAAATTCCGCCTGGGACACTGGGAAATTGACTATACTGAAGTTCAATATGATGGACAGCCTTTGATCGCAGCTCCAAAAAAGAAGGAAAGATGCTTCGAGATAAATATTCTTCTCTCCAAAAATAAAATTTGACTGATCTTCATAACAGATTAAGTTGAATTTCATAGCCCTCACTAATTCTTATCAATCTTTAAATACTTTGAAAGTCAAATTTTTGCTTACTTAAAAACCATATTATTTTAATATAAGCTTCTTTAAGTAGAACCTCAGATAACCTCTCGTTAAGACCTGAATGATCTGTGGGGTTTGTAAGCTAGAAATACCGTTGCATATGCGGAAGGAACACCTGTCTAAATACCATAAAATCGATGAGCATTTGGTAAATTGGATAATACGAACCGACGATGACCTTATTTCTTTACAGCCAAAAATGCGAAAATAAATCCTTTTTATGAATCATTTGCTTATTTCCTTGTAGCTACATTTACTGTCGGTATATTTCTGTCGTTTCTCAACTGGCGTATGCAACTTCCAATTCTGTCCTCCCCACAAAAATTGAAGCATTTGATGAGGGTAAATCCACAAACTAAGAATTGACGAAGTGACCTGACCATACAATTCCTGAGAGAATCCTGGCTTGCCTGTAATCTATGGATTCAACAAAAATCCGGTTGCGATTACATCGCAATCAATTTGTTATATAGTTCCAGTTTGAGACAACCAATTAACTTTCAATAGCTTTATACTCATCTTGCTGACGTTCTCCTTACTCACATCTAATGACTTGGGAATTATCATTCAATCACAGGGCACTTCAAATAGTTTTTAAATAATACATTGTTTTCGTATACCCTTGACTAGGTTCCTGATGGTGACCTCTGTCACACCGCCCGCTTCTGCAAATATTAGCTGAGTTCTATATTCTCCTAAGGCTAAACATGACAGATAAAGCACCGTTGCTGCGAGCCCCATTGGATTTTTACCATTAGATTCTCTGCTTTCAGTAACAACAGACATTAGATCCATGGCGTGGCGTCGGGTCTTCTCACTTATCCCTATCTTATTCGCTACCCGATTAATACAATTCATTGGATCTACTAACGGTATTTTCAAATCAAGGCCCAACACAAGGATCCCGTAATTTTTTCTAAGCTCCCTATGAGTGACATTTATTACTTTAGCAACGTCTTTCATAGTTCGGGGGTTTCCAGTTTCTCTGCATGCTATATATACTGCTGCCACCCAATACTCCAGAAATCGTTCTACCCCGTACCAATTTTTTTTCATGCGCCTTCCTATAGATATAAGCAACCTTTTCAACAACGCTATCTGATAATCCAAGTTTGTACTTCAACCTATCAAGTTGGTTAAAAGCCTCTTTGAGATTTCTAGTTGATGCATCTATTTGTGTCCTGCTATCCAACGTTCTTAACCTGCGCACTGAAGGATAGAGATAGTTGTCTATTTCGTGACCACCAGCTTCTTTGCCATTCCCTATAACAGTGTATAGCCCTTTATCATGACGAGCAAGCGAAAAGGGAGTTCCTGTTCGTTGCCGATTAGTATTTTCGCTAGAATTGAAATTACGCCATTCAGGCCCTGTTTGTTCCGTTCTATCCACTGTGACTATGCCGCATGTGCTGCAAAAGACCTCCCCACACTCTAGATCTGATATTAAAGGACTATTGCAGATTGGACACAATAATGAGTTTTCCATTCAAAACAAGACAATTTTATAAACATTATTGATCTTATAAACATGTTCCACAGAAATTAGATCCATTTTAACTCACATCATCTAAAGCTTTTATTCGAAAAACCGTCAAACCTGAAAGCCTAAAAGATAACAAGTGCACATATCTAAGATTTTTTAATAATTCACAATGTAATATGAATGTTAGAGGGATCGGACATGAGTTAATACGTTAATTTGGTCCCAAGATGGAAGGTATGAACTCGTGACCTTACCTTTTTTCCCTGTCTTTCCATGCCGTGCTAGCAAACGCTAACAATTCTCTCATTTAGGACACCGAAGGTATGTAACAAATTCGAAATTGCTTGACAATCACTAGACGATAACCAAATGTGCTGAAGATCAATTATGAACTTGCTCTATCTAATAAGAGTTGACTTATTGCCTCCCAGACTTGGTTTTGATGAAAATTAAAACTGGCGTGGGGAGAACTGTAAACTCCAAACTCGTTGAAGACGCGTCTTCGATATTCTGTCGCATCCGATGTTTTATTACATTTGCTAACGTATTCCGCACTGACCATAGGGATAGGAATTAAATGAAAATAATGGTTAGTATACAAGAGTTAAATGGTATCCTGCTCATATCATGTCAATGAAGAAAGAAATCTCAGTGATAGGAATAGCTTTGTCAATTTTTCTGCTCGCGATAACAACAAGCAGTGTGGCAGCTCAAAACGCCACTACAAATGCCTCAAACGCAATGAATAAGACAGGCGAATCGGTGAATGCAACTGCAAATGAATTAGGTAAAAACGCAAGTGACGCAGGCTCATCACTTTTAAACCAGACAGGTGAGGTAGCCAAGAAAATAATTGGCGGAGCTGGAACTGTCCTTGGTAACATAAGTGGTGAAATTAAGGAAGGAGTAGGAGCAAAGTAGGTTCAATTATTTCACATCTTTTTGTTTTATTTATTAATTCATTTCTGGTACTCAATAACTGGCCTGACACCAACTCAAAATTCTGACCATTAAATTCGCATATCCGAAGTTCGTCATGGTTTTTCCTTTTCCATGTCCATCAAATTTAGAAAGATACGTTTTACCTTGTGTATGCCACAATATCACTTGTTGGATGCAAACTCGGATTGGTTGACTCGATCATCTCGCACCAAGCTTCTGGTTCTACGTCGTTCATTACATT
>CAVSLF010000001.1:0-64457 GCA_963728595.1 uncultured Nitrososphaeraceae archaeon | reverse complement strand
CAATTGACAGTTCGAAATCCAACTGGCGGCGCGTTAACCTCGGATAATGATTAGGTTTTTGGGTTTCTTCTGTTCTAGTGTTGTATCTCATTAATACGAGTGGGAAGGTTTCATAAACCTACTCTACGTCTTCTTTTATTTTTTCTATCTCTTACTCCGTTTCGAGATCTCTGTTCGTGTTTTTAATTTTGTCAGCTACTGCTTTTGCTCCAGCTTTAATCTTTTCTCCTGTAGTCTCTAACTCTTTCTGAGTATCACCTTTGTTATCTACTTTCGTTTTAGATTTGACTTCAGGTTCATTCGTCATAAAATATTACTTTGCATTCATTCTATTTATCCATACCACTTTCAGATATTAGTCTAACACAGCTGGATTCACCTTCCTTAATATTGTCCTACAACTAGATGAATTCTATCCGGTACATGAACTACATGGATCGATTCAAATCACGAAAATACATTAATTGAAATCATAAAGTCACTTTATTGAACCAAATAAAAAGAATTGGTCGGTACATTAACTGATTCAATTATTTTCTTCTAACTAATATCAAAGATCCCTTTTGTGAATACCAGCATATCTGCCTGATGATCCAAAGTTGCAGGTAACATAAAGAGGACACCGAATAGAAATCTAAGCAGAACAACAATTACAATAATAACGATTATTACTAATGCTATGTAGATCAGAGTGTTTAAGACCATATGTATCTAATATCTCACTTTATAGTTAATATCGATTGTATATGAAATGTCTTCAGATTTCTTACTAAAAACTAATATCTGCTGGCTGCCATCTTAGCACAATTATTCTCTAGGTCAATGCAGTAAACACAACATATAACCAATTGCATGAGCGGTACAGGGTTATTTAACCTTAGGTTTACCACCTGTTGGTTAATCGCAACTTGAAGTTCAGATTTTGCATACTTTGACTATTTGTCGTTGTGAGCGGCATAGGATGCTGCATAACAATGAATAAACGTATATTCTATCCTCGATTGATGTGAAGTACATATTTGTAATTTTCATAAGCAACGAAAGCCAAATTTCATACAATGCAGATATTCTTTAAGGACATACAATATAGTGATGACAGATTCAACAGAAGAATTAGAGAAAGCACAGAAGAATCAGAAGAAAACAGGCTTGGCTGGATCAGAACCTGAAACTAAAACTGGACCAGCAGAGAACTTACGCGAAGAAGCAGCTAAAGCGGTCGATGAGGACGAAGAATCATCCGAACCCGCCTAATTTTTTCATCACACACTAAGGAAAATGAATAGAATAAAAAAGAAAAACTTGTGGTTAACCTACTTTGCTCTTAGGGCTTCTTCATTTCGCCACTTATATTACCGAGTACATCTCCAGCCCCGCCAATTATTTTCTTTCCGACCTCACCTGTCTTGTTCAAAACGGTTGAACCAATATCAGTTGCATTTTCACCCAATTCATTTGCAGTTGCGTTCACCGCCTCACCGGTCTTGTTCATTGCGTTTGATGCGTTAGCACCAAGTTCTGACACGGTTTGATTTGCGGCTTGTCCAGCATTACCTACAGCGGTGGACATATTCTGTCCGACTTCTGAAGCAGTTTGATTGACTGATGCACTATCATTTCCGACAGCATTTGTTGCGTTTGTTGTGGCGTTTTGAGCTGTCACACTGCTTGTTGTTAGCGCAAACAACAAGATCGACATAGTTACTCCTAGAACTGATAGTTCCTTATTCATTGACTTGATTTTGGTAGGATACCATTTAAGGATTGTGTATTATCATCCTATGCTCTTTCAGAGAATTTGTACAAAATAAGCTAGCAACTCAAATAAAACATTCCGCTTGACATAGTATCGAAGGCGCGTCTTCAACTGGCATGGGGTTCTTAGTTCTCCCTTGCATGTTGCAACAGGTCACCATTATCTGATATTATATCCTAACATAGAAACGATGCGAAAGGTTTATGCCAGTTATGTAGAGAGGCAATTGGAAGAGCAACCTGATTCTGTTGTTCTGATTCTCTCGTCCTATGATACAACGGACACTGTAAGAAGTATTCTCAGCTCGAAGGGTGTTCGCGTGAAAGACCATGAGAAAAACGGTTCAATGATTATTTTAGATATCATGAAGGTTCTTCACAACCCATATTTTCAAGTTCCAGATATTGAAAAATTAAGAGAGCTTGCAAGGAAAACTGAAAAACAATTCGGTGACAAAACAATATTCATAATTGCAGACATGTCAGTTTTCAATCATACAAGAAAGGCTTCGGAAATCTTGGAGTATGAAAAAACTCTGCACAAAGACCTCAAGGCAGTACCGATGGAAAGAGCTCTGTTTGTACAATAAACGTGACTACGAAACTATGTTTACGAAAGACGAATCAAACATGCTTATGGAATATCATAAAGATAAAGTGATATTAATAAATTGAACCTAAAGCCCTCAATTAACAAAAAAGAAAAGATTATGCGGCTGCGGCATTGCTCTTTGCAAGCTTTGTGCATATCTTTAAGTGTCCTTGTTCTTCCTTCAGAATAGCTCTTACTGTAGTTCCAAATTTCTTATTTGTCACATCTTTCGCTATTGAAGCCAATACTTCGTAGTGAGTAACTTCGCCTCCTTCCGCTAAACATAGGAATTCCAACGCCTCTTGTGTATCAGGATCTTCACCCAAATAAGTCTCCATTATTTTTGAGACTTTTTCAGCAGTTTCATCCGCTGTACTTTCAATTTTTTCTGAATCCAAATTGTCAGATTCCGTTAATCCTTGTATTAATTCTTCCATTCGCTCGCTCCTGCTTGCGAGCTTGCTCTTTCATAGTATTCAATTTTTTCAAGTGTTCAGGTTTTAGTAATCCTCTAGATTCTAATTCTTTAACTCCTTTCTGTGCTGCCTTCTCTAATCCTAAAGCTTCGCCTATTTTTTCTTCTATCATTTCTTTATCTGCCATGTCATTAGTAATCATTCATCATTATTAATAACACTATCAAACGTTTCCAGCGTCTAGGATCGTAACATAATGATGGACTCTTCACCGACTTTAGAAGTTAATATCCTTTGTGGTACTAAAGATATCATGTTCGTGTCAGTAAATAAACTAGCAAACCAATTGCCAAAAGACAAGCCTGATAACCGTGCAGCAAACGCACTCCAAGAAGGTCTTGGAGGACAGTTTGGCGAAATGCGTACAATGATGCAATACTTGTTTCAAAACTTTAACTTTAGAGGGAAAGCCAAACCATATCAAGATCTGATAAAGAGCGTTGCAGGCGAAGAAATAGGTCATGTAGAGCTAATATCAACAACTATCAATATGCTGTTGGACGGCACAACAGAGAATGCTCCTCCAAACCAACTTCCATTGGCTCCTGCTTTGGATGCAGCTAACATACATCACTTCCTCGTAGGCGCACAGAGTGCCATGCCATTTGACTCTGTAGGAAATCCTTGGTCTGGATCATATGTATATAATAGTGGAAATCTTGTTCTTGATCTTCTCTACAACCTTATGTTGGAGTGTACTGGAAGGCTTCAAAAGTGTCGTCTATATGCAATGAGCGATAATAAAGCATTCCGTGCCACAGTTTCGTATCTTATTGTGAGAGATCTAGCCCATGAGAAGGTCTTCGCGAAGGCATTAGAATCTCTGGGAGTTAACTGGGATAAGACATTTCCAGTTCCGAAGACCGACAGTTCAAAAATGCCCGAAGTTCAAGCGCTTGAAAAAAGAAATCTACACAATCAGCAATGGACATTCACTGACGATAAATCAGGACTTGGAGAAATATTTAATGGCGAATCTCCATTTGGTGACGGAGAGGTAGAAACATTGGATGGTCTTCCAGAAGGATTCGACATTCCACAAATGCCAGAAGCTCCGCAAGAATACTCTCCTGGATTGGACAAGGAATTGAAACAGAAAGCAGGAGTATAAACAATCCGACAATTAGCGAAAGCTAGACTCCTGTTGTCCAACACAGGTTAAAGTAGTATGTTGGATACTTAGGGGTATGGAAGACACAATAGAAGGAACATTCGATCAGCAAAGAAAAGGATACAACCATTGGATAAGATTCTCAAGTCAATAATAAAGCGACAAATTCCTTTTCTAATAGGTGGTACTATTACAGGAGCCATAATGACCTACTACTACGGTTTTCTGTTTACAATTATAGTAAACAGCATTATTTGGTGGGGTATCTCATACGAGGTTAATAGGTTTTTATGGAAATCATCAGGACTGAACGACCAAAAATATCTCATCAGATATTTTCTTCTGAAAACGAAACGTGCAGAGAAAAGAAGTATTTAACAATCATTGGTAGCGTAGGCTTCATTGTTTATTAACACACAAAAGTCCACCTTAAAGTTGTAATGTTAAAGTACTTTGTCCCAGCAGGCTATAAGATGAGAACCAGAAATGAAGACGTTAACGATGTAAATTCATCAGTACAAACTCAGGAATCAGAAATGGGCGATGCGGAATTACAAGTGGATACTAGTAGAGTAGATGCAGGAGAGAAATCAGATGAATCAAGTACGAATGTAGCCGCTACGTATAGTTGCGAAGAATGAGGAAAGACGTTTGCAACTCGACAAGAGCTCAAAGAGCACACACAGGTTCATTAAAGACAAAATGTTAGAATGCCAAAGTTGTGGTGATATAGACGGCCATGCAATAATATCGATGTAGGTTGAAAATAGGGAACTGTAGAGTAAAACTTCGAATATGGCCAAAAAATTAATCCTCTTATGAGTTATGTTGCGAGAAACAAGTACCAACTACCTAATCACTTGATCAACTCATAAGTATGGATAGTCATTCTTCTCCTGCCCACTCGGGCAAGCTAGAAAATGCAGTTGACTTTTTAGCTCATGAAAATACTGTAGGTACTCAGCTGCAGCTGACGGGACAATCACGTATGTTAAAGACGACTCTTATATTGGATGTCCGTCGGTAAACTTTTGGGCCCGTTCAATTTTTATCTCTATAAAACATCAAAATGAAGAGTACACCCGGTATGACCACCTTGCATTTGGCAGCTCTAAAGTTAAAGTGGGGGGGATTGTAAGCGCAGGTGAACAAATTGCTAAGGTGGGTATGACGGGCGGGCTTTACTTATCTGCCGCACCTTTATTTCCAAGTCTTTGTTTTCACCGGTCCAAATTTATGGGAAGACTGTCAAGCATTGAAAGTTGATTTCTAGGCATTGTTAAGCTGACGGTCGTGGTACTAGTATGTATCTAGAATAGAGACCACAACCATCGAATATTCTCGATTCATTGTAGCGAGCGGAAGCAAAAATAATATGAACAGATATAACAAATGAAGTGACTTGATAATTAAAATGAAGATATCACTTTACTGCCGACAGTCTAACCTCCTAATGCTACTACTGACTATCTCTTTGGTCTTGATATTTCAATATACTTCAAATTTTTATCTAAAAGGCTTTGCCCAAGGTACTACTCTTAACCCCTGAAAATAAACCACCTGTTGAACCGCCGGAGTTTCAAGGGCTTTATGCAGCCGAGAAGGCTGCATCAATTAACGAAACTTGCACCTTGACACCTAATTCGAAGTTACAAGGATTACCACAACAGACAGAGGGACCATATTTCGTGGACGGTATGCCTAATCGTTCCGACATTACGTCAGACACGTCAAACGGTGTAACCCAAGAAGGGATCAACCTTACTCTAACAATCCATGTCTATGGAGTAGATAACGGCTCATGTGTTCCTATCAAGGGTGCAAAGGTGGACGTCTGGCACGCTAATTCCACAGGAGTTTATTCGGCAGTGGGGGAGATGGCCACACTTGGAAGCAACTTTCTCCGCGGAAATCAAATAACAGACGATAATGGAACTGTTAAGTTTTCAACAATTTATCCTGGTTGGTATCCTGGCAGGGCTATTCATATTCATGATAAAGTTCGGATGGGTAACGAATCGCAGGACAACTTGGAATGGACTTCTCAAATTTATTTTGATGATTCTCTTAATGAAGAAATACATATGAAAACACCTTATAGCAATCACGGCAATCCTCAAACACCTAATGAACGAGATATGATTTTTACCGGCCCTTCCACGGATGGTTTGATTAAGTCTAACAGTGGTAAATTATTGTTGATGAACACTACCAAGAGTGGCCAAAACGCCTATGGGGGATCAATCAATATTTTATTGAACGCAAGCAGGATGAATACTTCATCAGGGCTCAAGTAGTTACAGCAAAGTTCGTAAAGAATTGACTGACTATACTCTGTAAGAAAAAAAACACACTCCTTTTTTTAGTATTTGGCCTTAGATTGATAAAGCGTAGGTGTGGGTTCAGTGGGATGCAATACACTAGTGTATCATTTTATAAGACTACAACTCATTGAAGTATATGTCTCAGGAAACTGCCAGAACCAACAAGCGAGAAAACTTAGATGATTCTTCTATAATAACTGGCCCAAGAATGGAAATTATCTTAAAGAATCTGAGTATGACATGAGAAAACTGCCGCGGAGAGAGCGGCTTGACAAAATTATACAAATTTTAAGAAACGAAAGAGACGAATCTGTACGATGGGATTCTATTTGGCTTGCAGGAGAGATAACTGAAGTGATTGACATAGATGACCTATTTTTCCTGAAATAGCCGACTTAATGGTCTGGGTTCTGCTTAATGAAGATAATGGAATTGTAAAACATGAGGCTGCTTTTCAAATTGTCTTGCGAAACATGAGATCTAAGATTCCTTACCTGATTAACTGATAAAAGCGAACTCGTCGCGAATAGAAAAAATAAAAGAAGACGTAGAGTAGGTTTATGAAACCTTCCCACTCGTATTAATGAGATACAACACTAGAACAGAAGAAACCCAAAAACCTAATCATTATCCGAGGTTAACGCGCCGCCAGTTGGATTTCGAACTGTCAATTGCTCAGTTATCAGATCAATGCCCACTTTGCGTGTGTCAGTCACTTTTCTTTTACGAATTATGAGATCTGCTATCTTGACTGTTCTTTTGGATATTACTATCTGCTCGGCATAAAGTGGAATAACTTTTTCTTGTTCACTACTATTTTCTAACAGAGGGATCATGTCATGTTTGATTTTTTCTAGTTGCTTCTCATCTCTACCATGGTCAAAAGTAACGATGTCTAGTATTTTGTCTTTTATTTCTTTAAAAGTGTCACCCATACTGCTTCCTATTTCTTTACCATTGACAAAAATTTCATCGAAAGCGACGTTAACTTCAATGTTCTTTTTTCGCTCAACCTTTCTCTTTTCAATCGTTATTTCCTCCGTATAGGTCTTAGTCTCAGAAGAGCTCTTTTGTTCTATAATTGGAATCACAAGGGGTTCTGAATCTAGGTTTGATATAGTTCGGCTTACTCCTTGCCCGGTTGCTGACTTTATTGAATCGAAGGCTTCCTCGGTCCTATCTTTCATTGATTCCATTAAATCGCTAGCCCTTCCCGTGAAGGATTCTTCTTTCTGTATAATAGTAGGTCGAATTACGGTTATTGTAGCCTTGGGCATTTCGGGTGAGACAACCGTTTCTTCAAGATGGAGTTTTGAGTTACTCTTCACGGTACTTTCGGGATTTTCTGACGGTAAAATTTCATTATCAGATTTGGAAGGTTGTATGTTATCTTGTTCTTTTGATTTAGTTGTCTTTTCCTCTTTCAAGTACTTTATAATACATCATATCTCTTAATTCAATTCTATTATTCTGAGACTCTGAAGCATTAAATCGTATGTTGAAGATAGTACTGTATAATGGAAACTAGCGATAATGGAAATATACCTTGGGACGAAGTAATAAAGAAAGAGGCACGGGGCATCGACGATTACAATCTTGGGGAAGTCAGGCAAGTAACTTCAGAGTACGTCATAACCCACAAAGGAATTGTAAACACCAAGTGGTTTCAGATCCCAAAACATCTGGCACAGGAATTTAATGGAAATCAACTTATTTTGAAAGTAACGGAAAAAGAAGCAAAAGATTTGTACGTCAAACATGAGTCACCATTGGAAGAAGATCAGGGAGACTCCGAAACAACTGTGTCATTGGTAGAGGAAAGACTTGAGCCTAGAACAAAACAGATAATGGAAGAGGCAACAATAGTAAAAGAACCAATTAAGGAAACAAAGCATATGGATGTTAGCCTGACTCACGAAGAGCTGGTATTAGAGAGAAGACCTCTGTCAGAACCGCAAATGACTGATGAAGAACCTGTTGAGTCAAGGACTGAGATAAAGATACCACTAAAAAGAGAGGAAATCGAAACAACAAAACAATCTTATGTCAAGGAAGAAGTAAAAGTTACTAAAAAGCCTATAACAGAAACCAAGACTATAACTGAAGAACTGACAAGTGAAAAACTCACGGAAGGCTAACCCACTTAATACAATCTTTACTTTATTGTTCTATAACACCAAAAAATGATCTGAGCATTTTGCTATTATTTAACTAAACAAAGCGAAGATCGTGTTGTGATAACAAATTTCTTTACGAGATTTTACATAAGATATAGGATCACCATATATCTCAACAAGAACCTGTTGATTTCAGGGACCTTTGGTTTTATTGTCAGCCTTGTGGTTCTATGTTTCTTCGAAATATCCCACTGACAATTTTGCAAATTCTGCTCTAACCGTATTATCCGGATGACTTCAAAGATAACTTCCTATGATAACCCTAGCAATATAACAAGCAAGTACTATAGTGTTAACGTTACTGTAGTTAAATCTAAAATTATTTTCAGCTAACTGTATTGTGGTTCTGGCTTTATTATTATAGGTATCAGACTCGCTGCGCTTTATCCACTAGCACCGTCAGAGCCTACAGTTGCCAAGCCACCCTTACCACCAGCACCACCGACGCCTGTTCCGCCAACTCCTCCAGGACCAGCCAATCCTCCTGTAGCAGTACCACCGTTTCCGGTTATACAAGCAGAGGTTCCGCCGGTACTAGATTGACAAGCCGAGCCGCCAGCAGCACTACCGGCTGAGCCAAAATTGCTTCCTCCAGCTCCACCAGCTCCACCAGCTCCACCAGCACCTCCACTACAGCCGGCGCCTACACATCCAATTCCGGGGGCTCCGCTAGCACCTCCAGCTCCTGCAGCTCCACCAGCTCCCGTCGAATCACTAATACCGTCAACTCAGGGGAGAGCAATAACGATGCCTCTGCTCCCTTCGGTGCCTGGAACACCATTCGTGCTAGAACCTGGGTTACCATTAGTACCCGGTGCCAGAGATACCATCGGAACTTGTTCCATCATTTCCCGTGCTTGCGGCTCTTGTTATTGCTTGAATCTTATTCTTGATAGTATTCTTCACAGATTTTACTTTGACATTCGCTGGCATCAGCCGATTGATGGCTAAAAGCTAACGGGAATGTTAAAACACCCGCTATCAAAATTGCAGAAACTACTGTTACAACTGCATATTCCTTAAATGAACACATGACAGTAATTAAACGGAAATCTTAATTCGTGTGGTGTCACGAATCTCAAAAGTTCCTTCTGTGACCCTATCCCATGTCCTTGACATGAAATAGAGAAAAAGAATAGACGTTAGTTAGTTTGCGGCACTCTAATGCCATACCCTAATACTGGTATCAATCCCATTATTGTCCTTCTAGAAGTGACATGTCAAAATGTAATCGAAGCTATCCCTTCATAACACCTATTGCAAAGCCGGCGGCAAGTCCTCCCGTGAGAGGAATGCCTAGATTTCCAGCAATAGTAGAGATTTGTCCAGTGTCTGTCAATGTATGGGCGAGCGTTGACACCATTCCTTGTGACATTGATTGAATTTTATCCCAGTTTACACTTATCAGGTTCTGCGACTGAAAATACATAAGAGCTGCGAAGAAGATACCCACTATTACGGCTAGTATCTTAAATACGCGTTTAATCGCAAATCCAGCAAGAAACCCAATAAGACCGCCGGACCCAATTGTGAATAACGTTGGAGCAACAGCCTCTAGTGACAATACTACTAGTTGAAAGTTGTAGCAGATATTTATAGCTGTTGTAGTTTGTCTCTCCGTCTTTGTTATCTAAGGGAATGTTCTCTCCAATTACAAGTACAGAAAAGGCGGATTGAAACTACATTAGCGAGTCTACGATTATTTGAGTCGACGACAGCCAGTACTGGTTAGCCTCTAATAGCTGTCAATTTCAGCTTTCACATCGGATATTCTATTCCTTCTTAAATGCATCCACCACTTCTTGTCCTTTGGTTTACCGAACAGTGTCCTATCGAATCCAAAAATGCCCAAAACAGTCTCAGAAGCATCCAGCAGCATTTCCTTATACTTTTTTTCCCTGTCGTTGTTCCGAATAAATTGTGCGGGCACAACTCTAGAGAGTGGATTCTGGTGTTTCCAATCTGTATAAACATACTCGATATTGTCGCCCCTTGAAACGCGTTCATTGTTCAGCGACTAATTCTGCAAATGCTACTGCGTCTGAAGTAGGGAAGAACGTAACTAACGCTGCTGGAGATGCCGCTAAAACACCATCAAGCGTGCTGAATAAGACAGGTGAAGCGGTGAACACAACTGTGAGCGAAGTAGGCAAGAACGCAAGTACTGAAGGCTCATCACTTTTGAATCAAACAGGAGAAGTAGCCAAGAAAATAATTGGTGGAGCTGCAACTGTTCTAGGTAATATAAGTGGCGAAATGAAGAAACCCGTAGGAGCAAAGTATGTTCAATTATTTTGTTTTATTTTCTTAATTTTTTGATCATGTAATTTGAAGGTACAAGCGTCAAAGTTGGTTATATAATACAGATATTCCTTATTGCTCAAAGCGTATTGATGAGTGATTCAACTGAAAATTTAGATAAAGCACAAAAGAATCAAAAGCGTGTGGGAGCAGCCGAATCAGATCCTGAAACTACAGGTCCGGCAGAAAATTTACGGGAAGAAGCAGCGGAAGCCGTTGATGAAAAGGAAGATTCGGCAGAACCTGCATAATTTTTTATTTAGTATTTATTGCAATAATGAATTTTGATTGTTAATGGAGATCTCCAATGAGCAAGTTTGCTCTACGATAACCAGATTTATAAGAAAAGAAGTGAAAAAGAGGAACGCTCGAGTAGTTGTTGTAGGAATTAGTGGCGGAATAGACTCGGCAGTGACTGTATCTTTGGCAACCAAAGCCATAGAACCTAAAAAGGTATTCGGATTGATCCTTCCAGACTCTTCGGTAACACCGAAGAAGGATACAATACATGCAGTAGAACTAGCTAGCCGGCTAAACATTAGATATAAATTAATCGAATTAAAGACAATGAAAAAATACTTGATACAAAAACTTCCTGATAACAAATTGGCAAGAGGGAACTTGCTAGTGAGACTTAGAATGTCGCTCATATATTATTACGCATCTATTTTAAATGGCATCGTATTGGGAACAGGCGACAAGAGCGAGATGTCTCTAGGATACTTTACTAAATATGGTGATGGAGCAGCTGACATACTCCCGATAGCTGATCTCTACAAAACAGAAGTGAGAGCTTTGGCTCGATACTTATCAATTCCCGATGAAATTATCAGTAAAGAGAGCAGCGCCCGATTATGGAAAGGTCATACCGCAGAGGGAGAGCTTGGCCTTGCCTATGACGACATCGATCTAGTCTTAGACCACATTGAAAGAAGAATACCAATCTCTAGTTATAAGTTAAGGAAAAAAGCTGTTAAAGTAAAAGGATTAATAGAAAAAAACAAACACAAACATGCAATGCCTGTTGTTTGCAAATTATTTAGCTGATTAAAGTCGAGAGTATATTATGGGTATTAGTGGCTCCATAGGTTGGGACTCCTAGAGCAAGCAAATTCCATAATTAGTAGCGTAGCATTACAGAATCAACCACTTATACAGTAAAACTCACATTGAAGTCTAATTTATCTTCCATAGATTGTACCACTTCAATTTTGTGATGTTGTGTCTAATTGTGAAGGCCTCATAACAGCGGCGTTGATAAGCTCCTTAATGGATTTTAGAATGAGGGGAGATGTCTTGGTCCATATAGTTTCGAACTTTTGTTTATCAGCTGAAATTCGTTTTAATTTTTCAACAAGGTCTTGATTGTCAGCCTCTCCTGGAGTCAGGTTATCTCTAAGAACTTCTAACAATGTTACAATTTGTTCTTTATCAATTTCTTGTGAGGAACGAATATTTTCGATCAAGCTATTGAATATATTACTTGTTTCTGGAGTGCGCATTGTCTGAACATTCGCCTCATTAGAGGATCCAATTACATTAATAATGCCTTTATCTCCACGTATTTGAAATTTTATCAGATTGCCAGGGTGTGTTTGTAGTGGTATGGTGCCAGAAAATTGAATTAGTTGTCCGGTAGGCGATGCCATTGATTGAATTATTAGATTGTGTTCTTTTGCCAAATCAATCTCTATGGTACCAGATATATCTGAAGGCATGAAACCTGAAATCTATTTCATAAATATAAATTTTAGACTAATGGCCTGCCACAATGCATGTTAAGACTAATGGCCTACTATGCAAAAGCGGAATGTCATACAAGGAAATGTGCGTAGTCACCGGGCAGAATATCGCCATCACAACATATTCAAGAGCTCGTAAATCGTCTGTGAAAGAAATGATTACTCGCTAAGAAACTAATGCCGTTTCAGAAAGCGTAGATCAGCATCAGGCAATTCCTCTTTTGGTAGCTAACAAACGAAAAACAAGATGACGCTATGCGTTCAAATATCCATTTGTAATTTATTTTGAAATTGTACTGTTTTCATCATTTCTGTTTGTTCGATCTACCATATCCGGGAAGAAGGGATGGCTTAAATTTGAATGGAAAACTGCAAACGCAATCATTCAATTAAATGACGATATAGTCTATTTAAGTTATAATGTGTATAATTATCTGTGGGAAAAATCTTTGCCTTGCATCGACATCAGTGCAAAACATGCGGTATAATTTGTGAATGTGAATCTAATCTTTCCTGCGATCCCGGCATATTCATGAACTACATATGCCTAACTTGCCAAAAATATTGGAATGCATGACCAAAATGCCATTTAAGTAGTTTCAATTTATGTTTTTTGATGAATACTGGGGTTCCAACACATTGTCGCCTATCGCGTAGTGTTCAGAGATTAGCTTTACTAGTAGGTTTTTGATTACAGAGTAGAGGTATGTGAAATGAAACGAGATTTAGAAAATAATGACAACAATCCAGTTCTTCGTTATCTGTGCTTAACATCTGAAATACTAGAGGGTAAGTCGAAGAGTTTTTCAATCTCTGATGAAAAGGGCCTCAGAGTAGATATTGCTGTATTCAATATTAATGGAAAATATCATGCAATATCTGATACCTGTGTGCATAAAGGAGGTCCTCTAAGTCAAGGGAATCTAAAACAAGATATAGTAACGTGTCCTTGGCACGGATGGAAATATAATGTCCGTACGGGCAAGTCGCCTCATAAAGGAGGAGATAGTGTGAATGCCTTTGTAACAAAACTCATAGGTAACGAGATCTACATAAATCCTGTTCCGTCAACGCTAGGGAATAAAGTTTACACTCCTCGTAAGAAATACAAGGAATTAGAAAATTCAGTAAAAAATCATCTGAAACATTTAGACAAAGATTCAAAACTTCCTGTTGATACCAACGTACGTGTCTTGGGAATATCAACTACTAACTCCGACAATGTTGCTCCAAGAAAAAGCACCTCAGAAGGGGCACTAAACTTTGCATTAGATTATGCGAAGAATCAGCTGGGTGCTGAATGCGTCTTGATAAAGCTCAGACAATTGAATTTTAAGCACTGTGAAGGTTACTATTCAAAGAATGCAAATGCTTGCATTTTTCCTTGTTCAATTTCTGAAATGGATAAAGAAGACCAGATGTTAGAAATTTACGAAAAGGTGATACTCTGGTCAGATGTAGTGATAGTTTCGACACCAATCAGGTGGGGAAATGCCAGTTCATTATATTATCAAATGATTCAAAGGATGAATTGTGTACAGAATCAATCGGTTACTCATAATCAGTATCTTATCAGAGATAAAGCCGCTGCGTTCATAATTACTGGAGGACAGGACAATATTCAACATGTTGCCGGTGAGATGTTATCGTTTTGGTCCCAATTGGGATTTGTTTTCGGTAAATTTCCTTTTGTGGGATGGAGCAGAGGGTGGTATGCTGAAGATACGGAGAATAACTATAACGGCATGATGAATTCTAGCGAGTCTCCCATGAAAAAAGATATCATGCGGACAATTTTGGGAGCGATAGAGATGGTCAAGCTTGTGAAGAAAAATAAGTACGACAAACGAGTGCTAAGGGTCTAGAACAAAACAATATGACTCGCAATAAGACCATCATGTTCGTGCCAATTTCGTGCTAAATTTTATTAAGTAATATTGTCTAATTAATGCTGTCTCCTGCAGAAATGGTATCACGGGTTTCGGTCCCGTTCCCCGAAATACTATTACGGTAGAGAGGAAAGGCCAAATACGGGACTGGCTGAAATAAGCCTCTTGCCTGCAGGAGAATAATATTAAACACAATGAGTTAGCACTGTTGATAAGAAAAATACTATATTAAAGACGCACAAAGCGCAAATAAAACCGAGCTCGTTGAAACATGGCAAACCATCAAAAAGGATAGGTTAAGACATTTGCACATCTTAAAGAGGTCTTAGAAAAAGAAATACACGCATAATCCTTCAGACACAAACTTGCCGTGAAATATCCTTTTTCTTTCTATCATGTGTAAAGTCAGACTAGTTGAAGCAATTTTTATTTTACGACCACTTTTCTTGGTTCAGGTAGCTCAATAAACTCCAGCTTTGAAACATCAATGCGATACTTTGCAAATGGGTTTATAGTGTTAGGTGCGCGCAGAATTTTTAAATTTTGAACAGAATGGCCTAGTTTTTTTGCAAAGCGTACTGCGTCTTTTTCAATTTCTTCCATGTCCCTCGGCTCACAACCCTCCATCGTCATAACATGGTGCATGTGAAGAATAGTTCCGTCATTTCCATCGAATAGAGCAACACTACGGATTGATTTTGTCTTTGGAACCTTACCCTTTTGAGAAAAGGAATTTTGTTCGTTATAGTCCAACTTTGCTATTCAGCTCCAGTAGCCCACGGTACAACACATTGATGCATAACATTGTCGAGTCTTTATTGCAAAAGTAAAATGCGTCATTTTTGGACTAGACCATGCCTTAATAGTATTGGGCCAATCGATGCCGTCTAGATTGGCTCTTCCGTTACTATTGTCTGGAAGTAAATATCTAATGTTAAGAATGCCTACTTCGACTGCAGCTCCTTGCTCAATGCCAACCACGTCGCAAAGGCTGGTCTTCACAAACGCATCAGACGGGGGCATGTCAATCGACCAAGACTCTGAATAAAAATTGTCTCCATCGGCATAAGCCCATCCGGTATAAACTTCTTCTCCTTCTAATCCCATAAACTAATAATGGTATCATGCCTTATATTCAGTCGCAACATCAACACAGCCTATATTATCGACATATTGCTAGTAACATGTCCAGACTGATGGAGACTTTCACACAGAAAATAAAAAATTATCACGTAAGACATACTGTGACTAAAATCCGAGATTAACTATTCGTCGTTTCTTGTCTGTTTAACTTTAATTTAACTTAATGTTGTCATCTTTGTTGCGAACCTCCAAGAGGCATTCCAATATCAACGTAGAAATCACTAGTCACTATATTTCTGCTTCAATATCAGAAGAAAGACATTGAGAGAAACCCCGATGCTGTTAGCACCAGTAATTATCATATCTCCTTTCGTAACTCCATACAGTACCCATAATGAGAGTCCTGCGATTAAGGAAATAATGAGCCATTTTGAGACATCATCTGTCTTCCTAGTTCGAAGAGACTTCCTAATCTGAGGCACTGTACTCCACAACGTAAAAAATGTGGCAAATATCCCAATAACAAAGATTAGATAATCGTTTAGTATCATGTGCTCTAGACTCGATTATTAGTATGGGATTTATGGTCTTGTCTCAGTTTCATTTACAAGGATTAATTTGTTGTTGAATTCCAACCCCAATGATTTTTGTTCCAATTTGACACGAACTGCATTCGCATATTCTATAATGTTTTTTTCATTTATGCGCGTTGTATGAACCTCTACTCGTGTATACTTGATAGGTTCGAATTTTCCTTCAAAATATCCATCGAATTCTATTAGCGACATACTCCCATATCGAGATGCTATTTCGCGTACAACATCTAAGTATCCCTCCACTCGGGGTAAGTAAAATTTTATTGAATTTGGTAGGGCCTTGACCTCATATGTATTTGTGACCATCTTGAGATAGAATGGGAAACATAATATCTAATTGTTGTTCAAATTCTACAAATTAAAATTACATTACTACTCAAATCTGGCGGGGTAATGCAAATCTGTTGGTTAACTATCTACCTATTTTCAATACCCGCTGACTTTTTTTATTCTACACTCCAGCTTAGACAATATACCTACTTAGACACTGGAATTTTGTACTCACTCCTAGTAACTGTTAAGCTTTTAGAAGCGTCACATATTCCGTTCTCTACGTATATAATGCCTTATCTAACTTGCATCGTTCAATACCTAAAGGAGTTGGTCTAATTAACTTGTTGTCAATTTCTATAATACCATTTTGTACCTCTTTCTTCAGGATTTCTAATGTTGTATTCGGTTCAAGTTCACTATGTTGTTTATGGAATTCATCGAAGTCTACGTGCATTTTTCCATTATTCCGAGCTTCTTTAAAAGCTTCACATAGTTTTTGCATCAGCTGTTCGTTAATTTGGGATTCCATAGTCAATTATAGCACTCTTTGTATTTGAAACTTTGTCTGGAAATGATTATACTAAGGATAAGCGTGCGTGAACCAAATATCAAATCAATCTGGAGATTTATAGACATCAAGTTCTTTCAGCACTTTTATAACATCAGGAATTTCGATATCAAGCTGCATAGCAATAAATTCTTCTGCTATGCCTGAAAGATAAAGATTCCTTATTACTTCTTTCTTCTCCATACTAATATTCTCGTTATGTGCCATCGCTACTAGCCAAACATACGAACACATCAGACAAAAGGGTTTCATTGTATAATTTAGTCGTGACTCTCCGTATTGTTACTTAAGAGAGGCCTGTCCATTGAACACCAAATAGACTCCTGCCGTTCTTTTCAATCCCAAATCTTTGAGTTCGGACTACGAAATATGTGGAGATTCAGTCCTAACAACAGAATTGATAATTACGATAGTGGCAAGTACTGCTTAGATGTCAAGAGCAATCCGGGAGCCAACTTCTCTCTTTAGGCCGTTTTTAGTTGCAGGAATAATACTTGTTGCGTTTGGTATATTGTGCATTTGGATAGGGACCAGCGTCATTTCACTTCAAGAGGAAGGCGAGGGGTTCAAGATAATTGGCATAAGGTTTCTAGTTGGTGGAATAATTTCTATAATCTTAGGCTTCATAGCCAAATACCATCTTCTTATTAAATATCTGTTAAAGCAGTTGAATTACAGAAGACGACCTGAGGAAGACACGCGACCTGATTGGTACAAGCCATGACTCCCGCTGTGCGCAGAAAGAAATCGAAATAATTTTACCTGGCTTTCAAATTCTTCTCGATCATTATAGGTGTTAATTAAGGCTGACGCTTGTAAAATGTTAACATAAACTCTTTCTACCCGTGGAAGAGAATTTATCGGATATTGCGATTATGCGGTTAGATTTTAGAACACGTGTATAATATCAGTCTAGCAACCGTATTAAGAGATAAAAGATAAGCTAGATTAACTAACATGGTTTGTAAGGGAATTTGCATCCGTCACAAAGCGGTGTTGCCCGTTGGTCAACTTCGATATCTGAATGGTCGAAAACGCTGTCAGGTATGTTCAATTTTCATGATATGGGCTACTGATACCTGTCCGTGCTGTGGCATTAAATTAAGAACAAAATCACGTAATTACGGGTCCAAATTGAATCTGGCGCGAATATAGTTACTCGTCATGACCTATACCAATACCACATAAAGTGCATTGATAAGATTGAAATGAAGGGAAAATAAAATTGAAATTTAGTTCCCGTTTGCTTTCACAGTGCAAAAGTGTATATGATTAAATAATATTATATACTAAGTCATACACTTGGAAAAGTTATTTTTACTTTATGGAATTTTTAGAGGGGGTTCCTCGAATTGGGAAAGATCATAGGGATAAATCTGGGAACAAGCAATTCGGCTGCAGGAGCTGTAGTCGGTACCAAATGTGTGATTATACCAGCTGCTGAAGGTCCAACTACTGGTGGAAAAGCATTTCCTTCCATTGTCGACTTTTACAAGTGATAGTCTTAACTTCCCGTTTGGGTGATAATGAGATGGAGTTTCCTGCACTCTAAAATTATTGAAATCCGTGATTAAAAAAAAAGAATTTAGCGAACGAAACTGAATTTCTCTATTCATAATAACAGTAGACTGAAGAGGATTTTCTATGATGGAGGCAGAGTGAATAAATTGACTAGGTTTCGCACTAGTGATATACGATGAATACTAGAGCTACAATACTTTGATTTACGCAAAGTTCTTGATTTGTAATTCGTGTTTGTTTTGTAGTGTGCATCTTGGCTAGCCAAAAACAACTTTATAAATACGTATACAACTTCGTTCAATACTTGGCATTAGACAGAGACTTCAAGATTGCATTAGTTATGGGTTGTATCGTGATGTTCATAATGACCACATCATTGTTTCCATTGAGCACAAATGCTAAAGCCAATGATGTATTCGGTCAAGTTTCAAATTCTTCGGTGATAGTAGAAAATAGAGCTATTCGTACTAAGGACCTACTTTGTGATGACGGTATGCATCCCAATGCGGATGGTATTTGTGCCGACGGGTCTAATCCTTTGGTTATCCATGCTAATCCCGTTCCTATCACTAGGAAGCCCGTAAACGAAATGAATCGAGCAACTACTGATATTATGTCACTCTGCACTGACGGTACTATGGCTAATTCTACCACCGGTAAATGTGATGATGGTTCCGATCCGCTTCAGCTCAGTATTGAAGATCTAACGTGCACAAATGGTAATCACCCGGTTGCCAATGGTACATGCGGCGATGGTTCGCTACCACAGATTTTAGATAAAACAGGGAAGTAGTCATACCTCGCACTGAAGGAAGCATAATTTAATCTAAAACACACCCTGGCAAACCCAAGGTTTTGCATCTTCACAAAGTATAGGTTCGCTAGCAGATGAAATCAACAGATGGATGGTGAGTAATACATAGGGAATGGATACTAAATTTAGACCAATAGACATAAAGTATGCTTCAAGTGCCGAATCAGTCCCGAGCCATAGTCACGTCAATTGTTCTGCACTTGTCGTATATGAAGTGGGAGAAATTAAGAAAACAGATGGTTCCTCAGAACCACTAGAGGCATCTAGTGTAAAATAGAATCCAGAAGGCTAGAGGTCGCGTTGGTGAAGTCTGCAACCTCCAGCCTGTACAAATGAACCGGTTTAGGTCCTACAACGCACCGTCTAACAAACTATTTCATAGTTACGCCATAATTGAAAACTAAAATAGAATTATAGATAATTATCCTACAATGGCAGAAAAGAAAGATAGGGAGAACAAGCGTAAAGTTGACTTGATAAGTTCCCATTCAGATATCGAACGTGATAATGGTCCTCTTGCTGCCTTACACACTCGGGGGTCCAGCAGTATCGGACCCATACAACACCAATGGAGTACCTTCCTTCATGCGCTATATTCCTAAAGACGGTGAGCAACTAGTTTAAGAATAAATCTAAATTCACGACGTATCTCCGTCTGTTTCACTGAGGCTGTCGAAAAATACTCCTGTTAATCTTGTTCCCTTATTGCTAATATAAACATCTAGAAAGCCATTTCGTTTGAACTGACTGGCTACAAAGGGATGTTGTGCCAAAAGATCATGCAGTTCCTCACCTGCTGTTTGCAAGTTGTTATTGAATAATTGTATGCCTATATACAAGATGTATAGGACGTACGAAAATAAGCACTATGTAGGGGCAGTAGAATAAGATTTGAATTGAATTCAGGTTCTGTTCCAGTTATCACTAATAATAGTGGAAATAATACCGGTCATTAGTTAGTACTTCTCGTCTTTATCAACATCATGTTTTAGCTTGGCAACTTCTTTCACACTATCTATTTGAATATCACCACTGCCGGTTATCAATCGCGAGAGCGTAGGATGCGTTTCGTATCCAAGACTTAAGGCTTCTTTACCTTTTCGGAGAATAGAAAGTGTCAGGTGATTGTCAGTTAGGACTTGAGCTAGTTTCTTTGCTGTTTTTAAGCTTCGAAAATAATCCGATATCGTCACTCTCCTCTCCAAAATTGAAAAACGATGCGTCAGTAATATCAAGTAATACTTTATCACCTTGGAATTCTAATGAGAATGCTGGCGTATCATTTGTCTTGACGGTGACACTTCCTTTAGGTACTTTTATCATATTTATTAGGTTGTTAATTATTGGGTCCTCTTCAGTTAGAAATTTGTCGGACATGTTATACGTTAGTTGCGACTGTCTTTATTTTTTAACTGACTATGTATTACAACCTTACCATTTATGTTCCATTTGGCGCTACCCAAATCCTGGCCCTTAGGACCAGTTGCCTTGGGCACATTAATTTCCAAATTGTCAAATCGATATGTGATAGAAACATCTTTGCCAGTTATTTTATCGACAACTTGTGTTATTAGTTCTGCCCATTGACTGACATTTTCTTCTTGCGCATTGTCTTTGTTTTCAATGTCCTTATTTCCAGAAGTTCCCATTCTAACTTCTATAAGGCATAATGATTAATAAACGTGAGACCAGTTCTCCAGTCCGCTGTCGTGCATAAAGATAGTATATCATGTCGAGAATCGGAGTTTTTAATCAGTATAATCTGGCTAGCACAAGTACAACATGAAATCCTTCTTCCAAATTGTCTTCCAATGTAACTATAGATTCCCTTTCAGTAATGTGATGATAATCCCAATTTCGAAGATGCGGAATCTGAACTGAATCAGGGAATTCACCTTGTAGTCCTGCACAGGTAAGTGGAGCAACATGCAAGTCAGGAGAGATACTATGTACTCAGACACCCCTCAAGCACGATATATTATGTCAGGCTGACTTCCCCGATGGCGGATTTTGGCAAGGCGTCTATTTCACACCTCCAAACCTTAAGCCCCAGTTCCTAGAGCAATTATGTACGCCCAACCCAAACCCTCCACCCTTTAATAACTGTGAGTCACACAGTTACTAAAAGGATGACCACGTCCCTCTTTTTGTTGTGAAGTTGGGAGAACTTAAGTTGACTAGTGTGTCCGTGTAGTGTCATAAGTTACTTGTAATTCTGAAATAGAAATGAAATATCAATAAACTAAGCATTTTTTTCAACGACAGCATCCGACTTACAATAAATAATAAAAGCTCTTGGAAGATTTGTACACAGATTCTAAGTTCCTATACTTTGATAGTGTCAACGTTTTGCTATGCCTGATCCTGTGCTGGTCCATATTCGGTGACTATTGAAAGTCACCCTTGACTTGTCAACCGTTTAGAATTGGTTGCTGACTAATCGTTCCAGCGTCACAACTATGCTTCCTATCCTCAACTTGAATGGAATATTGCTTGTTCCCCTTTAGCGGAGGTTGCAATATTTACCGCTTCATCTATGTTACTTATGAAAATGACCCCGTCGCCTTCTTGTCCGTTACCTGTCTTACCTTCTTTTACAATACATTCGACTATCTTGTCTGCAAAGCTATCTGAGCTTATCACTTCGATCTTTATTTTCGGGACAAGATCGTATGCAATTTTTTGTCCTCTCCATTGCAAATGAAGTTCTCTTCCCTTACTCCAGCCTGATACATCAGTCAATGTCATGCCACCAATGCCTAACTTTAAAAGCTCGCTTTTTAGGCGAGATATCTTTTCTGGTCTCACTATGGCTTCTATCTTCTTCAAAAGAATCACTCGTGCACAATAACTCTCGATATGAAATAAAGGCGAATATTTACTGCTTCCTTATTCATTTAGTATAGGCCCTCTCTGCATGTCCTGAAATGTCTAATCCTACATCCTCCTCTATTTCTTTCACGCGTAAGCCAATAGTTTTATCGATTATCTTCAAAAGGATAAAAGTTCCACCAAAAGAAAGCAAAATAGCCGCTCCAATTCCCAATGCTTGTATACCTATTTGACTGAAATTGCCTGCCAGCATTCCGTTAGGGCCGTTTGGATTTATCGATTGCACGGCTAATACTCCTACTGCTAGTGTTCCTACAATGCCAGATATTCCATGAACGGAGCTTACATCCAGCACATCGTCAATCTTTAATCTCTCCTTAATAAGCTTAATAGCAAGAAATGATGCAACACCTATTACTACTCCAAGGACCATCGCGCTATTTATCGTGATAAATCCTGAGGCTGCCGTAACTCCCGCTAAACCGGCTATAGCACCGTTTATCCCAGCAATGATTGAAGGCCTACCACCAGTCTTCCAAGAAAGTAAAATCCAAGTGATCGAAGAAGTGGCAGATGCCATGTGAGTTACAAGGAGTGTATTGAAGGTCAAACCGCCCGCCGCATACGCCCCGCCCGCGTTAAATCCATACCAACCTAACCATAGAAACGATGCTCCTATGACGGCAAGAGGAACATTATGCGGAAGCGTAATATCTGGTCCGAAATATTTGCGCCGTCCAATTACGAGGGCGAGCTGCCAAGGATCCCATGCCGGCAGAGACGTGAACAACTATTCCCCCTCCAAAATCGTAAAATCCAATCTGCGACAGCCAACCGCCTCCCCAAACCCAATGAGCAAGTGGACAGTAAATGAGAACGCTCCACGCTATCATGAAAATGCAAAAAGATGTCCATTTCATTTTTTCGGCAAATGCGCCTGTGATAAGGAGAGGAGTGATGACTGCAACCATCATATTAAACGCCACAAAACCGATTCCGGGAATACTCGTAGCATAATTCTGAAAGGGTTCATTGATTGGAACATTTTCAATTGCCACGTATTGAGTACCTCCTATAATCCCATTTGATGAAGGTCCGAAAGCAAGAGTAAAGCCAATCACAATCCAAAGAATACTCAAGATAGCTAGCCCGGAAAATGTTTGAATGAGGACTGAAATGGAGTTTTTACTCCGAATTAGACCAGCTTCAAAAAATCCTAGTGCCGGTGTCATCATCATGACCAGGCCCGTTGCGATCAGCATCCATGTTGTATCACCGGTATCGATAGTTAATGCCATTAGAATATAGAATCCAGTGCTCTATCAGATCGGCTAATAAAAAAAGCTTTCCATAGCGCTATTAATTACTAACACAATAATAATTTTGAAATACGCTCCCTTCTCTAGGAACGCTAACTCTACGGACATAATTTGACGAGATGCACCTAAATATCATTGTTATACATTGCATTCCATCCATAAATCAATTCATTTTGCAATTAAATTCAGAACATATTTACAAATTATTACATTGCAATTTATTAAATCGTATTTTTGTTCTGTTAGTATTACAGGAAACAATTTTCCTAATACAGCATTCCTGAATTTATATGATATCAATAAGTTATTGTAAGAAGAACAGATGATTAATACAAATCAATTATGAATTATCATAATCTTCGATTAGGAGCATCTCTGCTGCTATGTCCAAATGTATTAAGTTGTTATTAGCGATTCCTGCTTTCCTTTTCTTGTGGAAACCTCATGTTCGAGTTCTCTTGCTTCCTCCCCGTATGCTTCGATGACAAATCTGGTCCCTTCTTTTGAAGTGACTTCCACATAATAATATAATTCACCCGGTAGAGCAATTATTTTTTCTGGAGACCTGGTTATTTTTGCTCCGTAGCTTCCCAGAAAGAGCAATTGCCTAAATGCGTCTGTTTCGCTTTCATATGCCAATTAGATATTCTCCTCCTTTCATTTCGGTTCTTAGGACTATTTTCCCACTATGTGTAAGTTTCCTGCTGGCAAGATTTAGTCCCCCCAACATGGGGACAAAGCCCAATACCATCCATCCAATCATTTCGATTAATTCCATAGTGAGATATTGGTGGCTCTAGATTATAACAAAGTGTCAGCAGCAGTGTTGATTAGTCATAAGTATTTCTTACTGGGCCGTCGTGTTGATATCATCACAATACAAGGATCTGATTTGGCGATATATCGCTCAGAAACATGCCGGACCTCGGCAAGACTCTCCACCTGTGGATATAAGGATTAGGACTCTCAGACATATTCAAAATTGCGAAGTATCAAGTTAAATCTTCATGCCAAAAAAAAGAAGGGGTGGTCCCTATGGACAGGGGAATGTACCTGGGAAAGCTGTGCACAGACTTTGTCCTAACGCACTTGGATGCTTGCTGGAATCAGGATCGCCAGTTAGTATTGGATTAATATTTCCGATACCTGCTCGTCCCGGTCTGTCTGGAGTTAGATCAACAGCAGGAGGACTACTGGAATGTTCACCAAATGCGTTTCCATCAGTGGAGGCAGCACCTGAAGTGAGTTTTCCCCATCCAGAAGGATTATCCGTATTTGGATTTGCCGCAAGTACGTTCCCTGGAACGAACACAACGGCAGCCATAGCGGCGAGGTACAGCAATTGTTGTCATGTATTTAATGTTCATATTCAAGAGAATTAGACGACGATAGCACTTAAGGATGGTCAGGTAAAAAGGAATTACTTAAGCCACTATTGGTTATACAATAACAATGTATCTGAGTCAGACTATAAATCGTTGTCCCGCACTCCCTTTGGATAATAAATTAACTACTATATGTTGGTTGGTAAACCAGGAAATTCACGAATTAGGTCGGGTTATAATACGATTATTTATACAAATGGTAGTTGATCCAGACGCATCATCATTCTTACAACTCGACAATTTGACCGATAACACCTTAGTGTCAATACCGTCATTCTGACAGGTTCCAGAGTTTAGGCAAATGTCAAATTTGATTCACAAACCACTGAACCCGAACCTCTAGTGGTTCTCTAATTGCACTCGGGTCACAAGATTGGACATGGTGTTCATCTATTCCTCTCGTGGAAATAACATTCACTATAATGGTTACAAAAAGATATTGGTAAGATCTTGGCCGGATCTGACATATTCTATCAGGATGTCGAAAGTGGTAACAGAATGTCCGTAATATTGTTTCCATAAAATATATCATCCAAGTATAGAAACTCCCCTCCAATTACTACTATTGCAAATATTGTCTTTCCATGATGGTCATTATAGCCAGCGGTTAGTTGGGATTTTCTACTAATGGTTATGCATGGTTAGTAAAGTTAAATGATATTGGCAATGTACAAGACCGAGTGCTACAAGATTCAGTAGAAATGTCGGAATTATTTTACTTCCTCTATCTGTTTTTTATCATTGACATAGAATCCAACAACTTGTGCATGGAAACTCCATGAGGAAACTTGGTGCACTGCCCTTTGTATATCTGCATAATGATGTTCTCTGTTTCCAGGATTACCCGCGCAATCGAAATGTCCTACAACTGCTATTATGCGCGAATGGTGTTTCTCGATTGATATAGAGACTGCGTTACGTATAAACGCGATCTCGTCTGAATTTTCCCCATTGGAAATAACCCCATCTACCCCTGGAAATGTCACCATATCAACTCCATCGATGTTATACTTCTGCTTCATGAAGTCTATTACAGGTTCCTGAGTTCTTCCATCAATACAATTTATTGCAGTCCCAAATCTGAAATCCATCATTTCTAAATAACCTACTAGAGTTTCTGCGGAGTAGTTAATATTTTACCAAATAGCTGCGAGTCTGCCATCTTGACATGGCCTTCAACCATGTTGCTGAACGGCAAGATGGTATCAATCACCGGCTTTATCTTTCCCTTGCTTACCCATCGTATTACTTCTTCTAATCCGGCTCTGGTTCCCTGCGTTGCACCCAATAGATTTGTTCCTTTGAAAAACAAGTACCTTAGATCAATTGTCGAATCGTATCCGGTAGTAGCGCCTGTAGATACAAGCGTGCCGCCCATCTTCAATAGGCTCAGTTCCTGTGGAAAAACAGTTTTGCCAATATGCTCATAAACGACATCCACTCCTTGCTTTTTCGTTATTTCACGCACCTTGTTGTACCAGTCAGGTTCACGGTGGTTGACTACAAAATCAGCGCCTAGCTGCAAGCACTTTCCCATCTTTTCCTTATTTCCAGCAGTGGCTATAACATCGCAGTTGAATAATTTGGCGATCTGTATTCCGGCTATTCCCATACCACTTCCTCCGCCCATTATTAGAACCGTCTGACCGGGCCGTATATTGGCTCGGGTAACAAGCATATGCCACGAAGTCAAACCTACCATTGCAATTGCTGCCGCGTCGTCGAACGACACATTGTCTGGAATCTTGACTACGTTTACTTCAGGCATATGCGTATATTGCGCAAAGCCGCCCCAGAGCGGGCCTGTCTGGAAACCCCACACCTGTCTGCTGTTGCAATCATATTCCTTACCAGATGTGCATTGATGGCATACTCTGCATGTCAGGTTTGGATATACGACAACTCTATCTCCAATCTTGATGTTTCCCGTGATATTTTTCCCGACTTCTACAACTCTCCCTGCTGCGTCGCTTCCAGATATGTGAGGCATTGGAATCTTGATTGGTTCGCCCCAGATACCCCACAGGTCATTATAGTTGTACGAAGCCGCTTCGACTTTTATCAAAACGCCATTGGATTTGGGCTTTGGTATATCAATATCCTCGATTTTAACTACTTGTCTAGGGTCTTTACTGTGTTCTCTGTAAACAGCCGCTTTCAAGTGTATTCGTCGGAATCTCTAACCCAGATGGCCATATATTCATAATGGCGCACTCCCTGGGAACACTATTACTCGCCAGGTTCAACTGGAATACATATATTTTCAAAATCGTTTGCTCTCAATTATAATAATCTCTACCAACTAACACATTTGAAGTACTTAAATGGATTTGCCGAAAAATTGATACGTATATGCCATAATCTCGATAACCAAAAATATCTTGACTATGTTTGGACTAAGATGCAACTTTAATAAGCCCTTAAAATCCGAAAAAATTAGCTAGTGCGTCCATGTTTGTTAGCTTTCATGATCTCTGCCTTTGCTATTGCAAGTAAAACTCTTGGGACAAATCTTGACAAGTTTACCAGAGTTGGGAATTAATATTTGCAACAATATTGCAATTTGCACTTGTATTATTACAGTGCAATCAAATTATTGCGAAATTTGGTAAAATTCCCAAGAATACTTAAATAATTCTTGAAGAATTATTGTCGAGTTGAACCCAGCAATTCTGTTTATTGCAGTTGCATTTGTAGGAATGACAAATGTGTCTGCAACTTTAATCTTAGGCGAAAACCAAATTAACGCCTATGCACAAAGTGATCGAAATTTAAGTGAAGTTACTTTGAAGGGTAATGAAGAACAAGCCAGCGTGGATGAAAGAAATACTAATGATAGAAGTAGTGCTAGTATGACTGACCGGGCCTCTCCTTCCTCGAGATATAGCTCGAGTAGCAGTGGTCCTGTGCCTAGCGAAAATACGGAAATTATAAATGAAGTTGAATCCATTACCGCCGATACTCCTACCACAGCAGGCGAACCTGCAAGCACTACCACTGATTCTACCACTGATTCTACCACTGATTCTACCACTGATTCTACCACTGAGTCTACCACTGAGTCTACCACTGAGTCTACCACTGAGTCTACCACTGATTCAGATATCACGGAGCGGCAACGAATCCTCCTGCTGCAAACGCTATCGATGCGAATGTTCAAGAAAAAATTAACAAGGCAAAAGAATTTAATGATAATGTAGTTAAACCGGCAAAAACCCTAATTAAGGCTGGTATTGCTGCCTTTTAGCAATGACCCAACTAAAGCCAATGTTGGGGTGCTTAAGGCAGCAACTGGACAACGCAGAGAGGCTAATTGAAATTGGACGAGCACTAGAAAGCGTACCAGTTTGCAATCCAGGTGATCCAACTTGTACACCACCTCCCCCGACAGAGGAACCAGCAAATTGCAATCCTCTCATTTTAGGAGATTGCTTCCCAGAGTCAGGGGAATCTCCATGTAGTCCAGCACAGGTAAGTGGGGCAACGTGTAAATCAGGAGATATCGAATGTACCCAAACACTCCTCAAGCACGATATACTATGTCAGGCCGACTTCCCCGATGGCGGATTTTGGCAGGGCGTTTATTTCACTCCTCCAGACCTTAAGCCCCAGTTCGTGGAGACACTGTGCACGCCCAATCCAAACCCTCCGCCCTTAAGCAATTGTGAAACAAGAAGTTTCTAGAGGGGTGTGCCCCTACTTTTTATTTTGACTTCTGTAAGACAAATACACCATAATAGTATAATCGCGAGCCACGACTAAACTATTTTTTTGAGCTATGTCCTAGGTATCAGCCTAGCTATCATCTCAGTTGTAAATACTATGTGACCTTATCATAATTGGTACTCTTTTCCAAGAAGAGTGCCGCACTCTCTGGTGGGCCATTGCGTCTAGCAACAAAAAGGCCCATCGGAGTATTATATCCAATGGCTCCTGGCACGTAGTTCAATAGGGGCCTATCTTTTTACTAAAGTTTGTAGCACTCTGAGCCTACTCTATAATAATTCTTTCCTGCCGCTGGCTCTTTCTCTGGCGCTTTCACATTCTTTTTTACTTCCAAAACATTGTTTACCATCGCTAGCGGGGCGTGAATCCCAGCAATAGTCATTTGTAGATTTATCTGAGTTTGTAGATTTAAAACAGTCTTTGGTTATTTTGGCTGAAAAACTTCCCACTCCCTCACGGAGTACGGTTGCTTGCGCTACTTGACAATCGCTTAACGTTTTAAAACAATCGCTATGGGATCCTACCAAAAAATTCCCGGAATAATGCATGGCTACATAGCAATAGTCATGGGTTGTCTTCGCAAATGCGGTATTAACCGACGAATTGCTAAATATTGTCGGAGTTGCTATTAGCATTGTAGCCATGAAAGCGATGGCAATAACTGTTATCTGTGCTTTCATTGTATTGCTAATAGTTAGTAACTAATTAGATATAGGACTACAGGATATTTGTGCAACGTTGTTTCCTGATTGAGACATTAACTTTTTGTTAATTTCATGTCCCATTAAACAAGATCAAATTTCTCCTTGCGGATCCTTCGTGACCACTATTGGTCACTTTACGGTCTATATCTTTCTTAGCGCCACAATAGAATGCCATTGCTTCTGAAATTTCATCATTGTCCTCTATTAAAAGAATCAACATTGCATAAAAAGAGTACTTTGATAATAAAGTAGCCTCTAAAGTCACTTGTTGTTTTGGGTAATATTCCTCAACGACGGAGGAACAAGTAACAGGGAGTCGTTCGTAATAACAGGCGTTGGAGGTAAACCATATTGCTTCCTTAGCGCTGCTTGTTGCTTGACGAGCAAATCTGCTGAAAATTTTGGACCAACGTGGCCAAAAGACTCGTAGGCGATGAGTATCGCTGCAACTGATAATCCCATAACAAGAAGACTCAAAGCAACTCCACGCATATGAGATGAATAAGACGTCATCCCAAATTCACTTACCGTACTACCTACAGCGGGAAAAGAAGTATTAATAATTCCTTAACAAAGTTAACCGAGAGCAGGTGGTAGGATCGCACACGCTAAGCTCCCTACAGTAAATTAAAAGTCTTTAATATTTTGGTGTCCAGTATGTATAACATGTCTGATATAACGAACGGTGAATGGGATTTGGCTAGCTCAATGTCAGAGTTGGAGTCCCTTGGTCTAGAAACCCCGAAATTAAACGAATTAAATGATTCTTACGAAGTTGAAAATCTAGTGGTAAATCTTAAGCAGATGTCCTACCAGGACTATAAATCCACAGGTGTCTTCACGGACTGACAAATCATTGGTTGTACGATGATTATTAGATTTTCTGGCAATAGGTAGATCAAAGAGCACTAATACCTAAGCGTCAGCCAATATAGCATGAGTTACGGTACAATAGTAAATTGTGTTGCTGTGCTCACAATTCTGACATTGTGTTGTGCGCTCTAAATTGTGATCAGTTGTGTCTATGTCTTGACTTTTACTAGAGTCTGCTCTTGTCCCATCTTCTGGAAGGTGTACGCTGAATGGCTCGTTACAATTGGAACAAGAAAACGTTTGGACTGACATTATCGTTATTATGATGGGTTGTTATTAAAATTAAATTTTGCACAAACCAGGGTGAAATAACAGATGACCTTGTGCGATAGATTAATGAGTCGAGAGAATGAAACCTAAACCATATTTTTTCTAAAGTTTCGCTGTATCTTCTTTTGAATGATTGTCCGTTAGATGCTTCCTATAGTCCCAGGTGGCAAGTATTTGGCCACATAATTCACATGAGCGTCTATATTGCTTGTCAGAGCATTCTCCACACAACCGTTCAGTCCATTCAAAATTATTCTTTCCATGTACAGTACTCTGCATTTCTATCTCCTTTTGTTTAAAGCATCGATTACAAGTTGCTATTCTTCCTACGTCGCTCAACGTTCCATCAATCGCATTTACTATCAACTTAATCTTATTCTTTCTCTTTTTCTCCCTCCCTCACGCTAACACGATCTGAATGCTATAAGATCCGAAAGCATGGCTTAGTTAATGGAAGAAAAACAAAAGCATGAAACAAAGGTAGAGCCTGAACTAAGTCCAATCAAAGAACCATCAAAGGGTCCAAAAGGAAAGATCAAGGTGGAGAAGAAACCAAAGCAGCGAATAGGTAGAGGACTGAATCCTAGATTGAAGGGTAACAAGTGGGAGATAAAGGATGAGGAATTAGTGAATGAGTTAAAGTCTGGTGCGGTACTGCTAGCCTATTCCTCTACAGACCCCACGGAACCGATGGTCTAGTAAAGCATTTTAGAATGCTTTCAAGAATTGACAGAAAGCGCCTACGTTAAGAAAATAATTTTTTGATTTCATCGTCAAGAATTAGATTGTCTATAAGATCCTTTTGTTCATTGTGTGGCATACCAGCAATGGATTTTATTGCATCTATCATTATTAATTCACGAGAATGTCTGAAGGCTGTAGCGATTTTTAGTAACGCCTGGTATATCAGTTGTCCAAAAGCAGTAAGAGTCAATTTGGAGTTCTTTCGTTTAATTATCCCTGTCTTCAGGAGCCTAGAATATCTCATATCGTACTGTTTTGAAGTGAGGCCTAGCAATTCTCTAATATTGCCTGAATCGCTGACGTCCTCCGCTACAGCATTCATTATATCGACAGAAGTACGATCAGAGAGCACTTGTAGTGACTTGTACAGGTGATGGTGAGTCTAAATTTTTCATAGTCCATCATCATTTATCGGGCAACATTTGTTTTAACAGGTGTAACAAGATTCGTATCCAAAATATGGTTGTGCCCTATCCAATTAACCCGATACTGGGAAAAGACATTAGATGTTTCAAAATTGCAGCAGAAGCTAAAAATGGAACATATTAAAATATCTAAGCCCCCAATTACCCTAAAGTATCGATGCGAATAAAATCAAATACAATACTCGCTGGAGTGTTAATAGTTCTTGGAATCATAATATTTGTTGGTGGTCTTCGCTATACATTCGACATCATAGTCAACCCTCCTCCTGATAGTACCGAGGCTTTTGCGATTGGTGGCGCTGTCGGCATCTGCTTGGGACTGGCACCATTAATCTACGGTATAGTAACCCTTCGCGATGAGATAATACATAGGAAACTTGGGGAAGAGAAAGAGGAAGACAAAGAGCGTAAAGTGTAATTTTTCTGAGTTACTTCTATGGCTACCTCAATAAACCTTAATAAAGACTTGATGTTAGATGTTAAAATGAATTTTCCAAAAGGGATAAAAAAAGGTCCCGTGCTTATTGCTAGTATTTTCTCACTTGTCATCATTGCTGCACCATTGACCAATTTTGCAAATGCAAATACGCCAAATATTCAAGATATTCAAACAAAAAAAGTTCACGTGGGAGATATAGATATTGCATACAAGACCTTTGGTAAAGGTGATCCTATTTTACTGATAAGTGGTTACTCCTTCGCCATGGACAGTTGGGACTCAACTTTATTAGAAACTCTTACTACCAATCATACCGTAATCGTTTTTAATAACCGAGGAATAGGAAATACTACCTCTGGTAGTGAACAAAAGTTCTCAATATCACTATTTGCAAATGATACCGCGGGCTTATTAGAAGCATTAAACATCAAGAAAGCAGATGTGCTGGCATGGTCAATGGGCGGAAGAATTGCTCAGGAATTGACACTTAATTATCCTTATAGAGTTGGAAAACTTATTCTCTATGCAATAGGTTGCGGTGGTAATGGATCTGTACCACAGAGTCAGGAAGTTCGTAAGGAGTTTGTTAATGGAACGGGAACTGCAGAAGACAGAATAGCAAGACTTGTACCATTATTCTTCCCCCAAGAATGGCGCAATGAAAATCCGAATTATCTTGAAAATATTCCGAAAACTACAGACACAATTCTTAATCAAACACTTAACAAGCAGATAGAAGCGGCAGCCAATGCGCCAAGTACTTGCGATAGACTAAAAAACATAACTCAACCTACGCTAGTCATAGTAGGAACTGACGATGCGGCTACTCCGGCAGCAAATTCCTTAAGAATGGCAAAACTTATTCCTGGATCTTGGTTTGTTCAGATTAAAGGAGGAGGTCATGGGTTGATGTACCAATATCCAGAACAATTCAGCAATATAATAAAAACATTCCTAGAAAATACCAATACGCCATAATCGTAACATTTTCTATTAATTCATTTTATACATCTTGCATGCTAATCTTAACGCATCTAACGAATCTGAATACGAAGATTGTGTTTTATCATGTGAATACTCATTCGCATATGCAGTTCTAGGACTTATTATCAATTTATCAAACTCTTGTGGAATCGCCAAACATTCTTTGTTAACTAGCATGTGCAAGTGTGCCAACATCTGTTTATGTTCTGTTGCAAATTTAACAGGGAGCACCCCGTAAATAACTTTACCATTCATAGTATCTGAGTAGATATTGGGTTTGGCTCTTCTAATACCGCAATAGTTGCAAGAGTTCCTAACATACCACAGGCGATATCTTATCTTCAAGAAGAAATATCCAGTCCAAGTAAACTTTGTTTAATTGATGTACTGGCTCTACATGATTCTTCATTTCTTCAGGTATCGTGTACCTTTGATGGCATGTTGGACAATCAAGTTATGTCATGATCCGAGAATAGACTCTGTTAACGACGATGTAGATAATGGGTTACTTCTGAGGGAATATCTACAAATGTTAGGTATGATTTTCAGGAATGAGAATAAGAAACTGAATAAGGGGTTGTGGTCAGAAGAAATATACCCCTTACTCAGGTTATTTGAAAGATGTACTCTTACTCATATCTTAAAATATTAAAGTCTAGTGTAATGATAAATAGTAGCCTATATTGGGCTAACTTAACTATATACCCAGAAATGAAATAGTCGTTTAGTGTTAAGAAATTATGAACTTACTAAACAAGATTATTCTTTTTCTGTCTTCAATTCTATGCGGTCACTGTCGCAAGGAACTGTTAAAGCAGAGTCAAAAAAAGATTACATTAAGGGTATATAGGGACAGGAATAACTCTTCTAATTAGATTAGTACACAATACCTATTGTACTTTTACTGTCTGTGAACGACGTGTAAACGAATGCAATCCATTGCTCAACACTTTTCTGAACGACACCTAGAGAAGACAGTTTCGCTTCCTCTAACTTGTGTCATATTATGAACGTAGTATGTTACTCTAGAGGACTATCATATCCGACATGGTGAAGGACATTCCCGGAGTCAGGTTCTAGATTTTTGACAATCGTAAAGTGATTCTATAGTTTTACCATTGTCAGTATAGAATTCAGCGTTCAACGATTTGTCGTTTATTTGCACATGAAGGCACCCAAAACCTTCGTATAGACTTGCCAAGTACGGTTTTTTATCCGCGCCATGAATTGACATTCCTCCCGTGCCAACAATTGCAAAGACTGTTCCTGATTGATGGATGTACTGGGACTGTTGATGGTCCAATATTAAGGGTCTTCCCGGTCTGTCCTCATGGTAATTCAATGGATAAGTTCGCTGATAATTGTGTGCATGACCGCTCAGCACAAGGTCAACGTTGTACTTTTGAAATAACGGATGATACATGTCTCTCATTCCATCATTCTTTGAGCCACTTCCAGAATAAAGAGGCCTGTGGAAATAAACGATTATCCAAGCAGTATTTGTATTTGACTTTGCCTTGGCAAGGTCCGCGCTTGCGAACTCGAACTGCCCTTGATCTTCACCAGAGCCTCAGCTCACTTGAAAGTGAAAGCAAATGAGCGTTACGATAATCAAAAGAATAGGTACTGTTTGGCCAGGTTAAAATTTTTCATCAACTCTTGTAACCCTGAGATCTCTACATCGTGATTTCCGACTGTCACCTTTACGGCAGATCCCGCTGATCTTACCATGTTATACCAACAGTCTAGAGTGGGTTCATGGGTAAGATCACCTAACATCAAATACAACTCAGGTTCCATATTTTTCATCATATTGAAGATTTTCTCCGAGTCAGCATTGCACCCAAAGTCGCCCGCAGCTACAAAATTAAAATCAGAGCCTTTTTGATCTGCTTTCGCTACCAAAATTAGTTCATGTTGCGGGGGTATGACGATGAGAATCATGGAAGAAATCAATACTGAAGAAATTGACTTCCTAAGGTTGTGTCTTAACATTTTGTAATTAGCAACTCGGATGACGAGCTAAGAAATAATAAGCCTAGTCGCAGAGGTTACTTTAGATCCAAGAGACTTCCACTTTTTGACTACGAGATCCCCTTTCAGCTATTGTGATCGTTATCCCCCATGCATATGAATGCCCAATAGCGTTGAAATTAAGAATATGTTACTATCGAAAATTAGGGAAATCTAAATGGTATTCGTACCCTGATTCATAGTTCCATCAAAAATATAGCCGGGGATTCTGGATATCCTCAGCTGAGTTTTTTCCAAATTAACCGTTTTTACTGCAGGGTTAATTGCTTGTGTCTATTGTTCTAGGGCCTGACCGGAGGTGTCCTTGCCTTTACAATTTGCCTACTATTTTGTGCCCGTTATCTTTAATGTATATGGTCCTGTGGCGAAAGGTCCGAGTAACACTGATTCAGGTAGGGTTGGATTCGTGCTGTGGTAGTTTACGATATACTTTAGCGTCCATTCTCCTATCCCCGATGCCCCCGGAGGTGTGATCCATTCGTATTTGTATTGTGCTGTTGCAGGGGAATAGACAAATGGGGTAGAGCCTATAATAGTCGTTGAACCTTTCTCTGCGACCAATGTCACTACTGCATTGGGTATTGAAATCCCATTCTTATCTTTAAGATTGAACTTTAGTGGCACAGTTGAGCCGGGATTGAACTTACTTGATCCGTCTGGGTTTGGAGGAGGTACAAATTGTATTCGTAAAACTTCGTCTTGAATTGATTGTAGGAAGACTGGTTTGAGTTCTTGCGTATTTTTATTAATGAATGGCTGCGATACTCGCTGAGTCACACCATCCTGAGAGTCCCCATCTGGTACAAATACCAAACTAATCTTATCCCAGTCGCTATAACTCTTGAGGGTTTCAGGCAGATCTGGGGAGTTAGGAAAAGCCGAAGGGTTAGCGATAGGCCCGCAACCTGCCACAGTAGGCGAAAGGGCGTTAAGGTTAACACTCACGGTCCCTGTCTTCGTGCCACTTCCATCCCAGTCAACAGTAGAACCTCCTGCTGGTATCGCTACCTTTCTCACTGCTGGGACTTTTGTAGGTGTTCCGTAGAGAACCCAATTTTGCTTCGCATCCGAGCTAAGAACGTTTGTAGTCTCTGAAGCAGTTCCTTCAGATATACCATCTGCAATGGTGCTTCGTGAATAATCTAATGCCGTCAGTGTCCCGGTTCCGGCGTAGTTAAATCCGGCTTCCCAAGAAGCAGCATCCAATACCGCGTTTGGCATCTGTCTTGAATACTCATTACACTAAGATAATTTGGCTTGCAATTCATATTGTAGTTACTACTGCCTATCGCAAGTGCCGCAGGTCCACCGTGGGCCAAATTGAGGTTGTGTCCGAGTTCATGCATAAATGTCCCGGCTTGTTCGTCGACTGTTCCCACTGAGCCTCCTGAAGGATCGCTACCGCCAAAGCCGCAGCCAAGGCTTACCATAAAGTCGTTACCTAAAAGTTCGGCAAGTCCGGAAGACAGCCCAGAAGACGTGCATGTCCCACCATAATATGTTACCCACTGTCCGTAATGAAATACATAATGCTTCTGTATCTTACCAATACTAGTCCATGCTGCCGCAGTCATCCCTGGCATTCCCGATGTCCCAGCACGCTCGGCTCGCTGTACCAAAATTCACTTCCTTGACGCCACGGAAGTCATTCAAACTAGGAGTAGTGTCAGTCCAGGCGTTGTAAGGAGCCACACGCCCAAACTGGTCGCTCACCACAACGTGCAACGTGATGCCTCCCCCTCGGCCAAATGCGTCTGGGTTTATGTTTGATACTGGAGCATTACCAAATGCAGTTATCACTCTCTTTATAGCGACTGAACTCGGGAGGTGATTTGCCATATAATCAATCTCCACATAGATATCCTTGTGACCGGGAGTGGGACAGATCGTGCTGCCATCAGCCTTGTTACCCCACACACTAGCGAAGGCATCGCTTATGCATAGATTATATTTGATTGCACCATTTATATTCGAACAAAGTGGGTCTATCGCCAGAGGGCCAGCAACTGTAGGACAGACGATGTACCTGTGAGTAGCATCGTTGCCTGCCGCTGTATTCAACGGATCCTCCCATCTGTCGCAAATACCATCTTTATCATTGTCGGTGCCTGCAACACCATTAACTGTACATGCATCACCTGCAATTGCAGTTCCAACAGTTAGCTTCGTCCATACCACTCCACTATATGCAGTAACAGTCCCTTCCCCAACTCCAGCCGCACGAGATACATCATAGCTAATCTCAGGGCTTGTCGCTCCGAGGTAGGCTGGGTCGCTAGCGCCATCGAATGACGCAACTATTTTCAATGCGCTCCCATCTTGTGTTTGCGTTATGCCTGATGTGAAATATGTACCAGGGCTAACCGCTAAGGTAGAATAAGATCCTGGCGCTGCAACATTCTGACTAAAGTCTACAGCTATTTGATGATCGTCAGTCCCATCAACTGCAAAGTCTCGTGTATTTAGATTCTCAAGTTCACCCAACCCTGAGCTTATGGTTATCCTTTTCAAACCTTCAGGGGCGTCGTATTCGGCAGATGCGACATTTAATTGGATTGTTTGATCGTTACCTTTTGTTAATATGATTCCGACTGGCCCCTTGAACTTGAAAGCAACTCCATGGGTCCCGGCTGGCAGATTAATCACTGACCCCACGGGCATCTGCAACACACTAGAGGTTAGTGTCAGATTTTCAGAAGGTGTACCCGAAAATAACACTCCGCCAGTATGAACGGGATTAGTAAGGCTCGATGCACCCGATCCACTGAGGGTTATTGTCTTTCCGCCCACTTCTTTATCTGGTGGTATCGAGTCAGAGTCTGTAAGCTTTCCAATAACGTAGAACGGACAGTTGGCACACTGCGGCGACTCAGTTGGTTTCATGTCTATTGTCAACACCGATGTGTGCTTTTGCACAGTAACCACTTTTACTTCAGATGTAGTCTTCACCACCCCGCCGATAGTCTGAAGCTTTGCAACCACATTATGTACGCCTATAGCCGATACGCCGTAAGTGTGAATTACCGAGAAATGTCCTCCTGGTAGAATAGGTGATATTTCCGTTGATGGTGTGCCGTCGCCCCAATCTACTACTATCTTGTCAGTTGAGACGAAATTGCTCACCGTTCCAGTTAGATTTATTGCAGAACCCCACTTGGGCGTGGTTGTGTTTATGCTAGTGATTGAAATGGAAGCACGCATACTAAACGACCATAAATAATCTGTGGCAAGTGGGTTACCTGCCATGTCCTTTACTCCAGCGGCACCGCCCTTTATTGTTCCTTTATATGTAGGTGAAGTAGACAAACTCGAAGTCGGAGTAAAGGTTGCGTTCTTATTGTCGCTGCTCAAAGAGACGGTTCCACCCACAGCAGTGACGCCATCTTCTGTAAACAACTTGAAGTTATTAGTATTGATTGTCGTGATATCCATTTCATTACTGAAATTTGCGTTTATCACCGAATCTAATGGTACATCTACGGCACCATTTTGAGGTTGAGTGCTAAGTACGGTTGGAAGCGGTGTGCCAGCTATTGCAAATACCTGCACCCTATTATTTCCGATATCAGTAACAAATACACTGCCTGAAGAACCTACTCCGATTCCATCTGGACCATTGAATTGGCCATCTTTAGGACACGGCTGAATAGTGCAGGCAGAGCCAAATTTGGTAAGAAATCCACCTGCATTATTGAATTTTTGAACTCTGTTGTTACCACGATCCGAAACATACACACTACCATCAGAATCTACTGCAATACCATGTGGTGCATTAAATTGGCCATTGGCAGAACCACTAGAACCCCATGCAGTGAGAAAGCCGCCCGTGCTTGTAAATTTCTGTACCTTGTTATTGAGAAAGTCTGACACATACACATTGCTACCACTATCAACGGCTACACCGTGAGGACCTTTAAACTGGCCTTGGCCATCACCAGTTGTTCCCCATTTGGTGACGAACTGGCCGTTAGTATTGAATTTGACGATCCTGTGATTATTAACATCAGACACGTAGACAAAGCCTGAACCTACAGCTATACCCTCGGGCAGATTGAACTGGCTACTACCAGGGGCCTTACCGTTAAAACTTAGGCTCCATATTCCAGTGCTACTAAATTTCTGAACACGGTTGTTTCCTGTATCCGCTACGTATACTTCACCAGAAGATTGGTCTACAGCAATCCCGTGAGCATTGTTGAATTGGCCATTACCTGAACCAGGTGAACCCCATTTCAAAATGAAATTGCCATTGCTATCAAACTTTTGAACGCGGTTATTCGCACTGTCTAGGATGTATACATCTCCTGAAGGTCGCGTTACAGCAATACCATGAGGGTTGTTGAATTGGCCATTACCCGAACCAGGTGAACCCCATTTTTTTATAAATTGGTATTCCTCGCCAGCTTGAACCAATGAAGCCGCAAATGAACTGAATGTCTTGCCTTTAGTATTATTTTGAGATGATGTAAAACCATTTGAACTATTATCACCTGTAGTAACAACAGAAGAGTTTGTACTCTGAGTCAAGGGAGCGATGATACTTGATTTATTGTCACTTGTTGTAACAGCAGAAGAGTTTGTACTCTGTGTCAATGGAGCGCTGGTATTTTCATATGCTGTAGATGGTGATGGTGATGGTGATGAAAGAGATGAAGAATCATCTGGTAAAGAGTTGTCAGGTGACGATCCAGAGTGTGATGATTGAGATGTAGGACGCTGGCTATCAGCGGCATATATCCTTATAACAATCACACCATCATTGCTTTTTGCACCACTGTTATCTACGATATTGAATGCAATCTTATCTTGTCCTGTAAATGCCGAAGACGGTATGTAGGTCATTAAACCGCTGGTTTTATCAAATCCGGCTATTGTTCCGTGTAATGGATTAGTTAATATGACAAATGAAATTTTGTCATCCTTATCAGGATCATTACCTTTTAAAGAAATAGGTAATGATTTGCCCTCTTCTGTTGATAGGATCTGTTGCGTCTCCGCCGTAGGTGAATGATTTTCTGCCCTGGTTGGATCCTCATTAGACGTAGCGACTGAGTCTTGAATTTGATTTTGTTGCTCTTCTTGTTTAGCCAAAAATTCTTCAGGCGAAAGAGAGACTACTACATTCTTTGCGAGTATATTAATAAAATCTGAGCCTGTCCACCATCACCGTCTTTTACCACCAGTTTAAATCTAAAGATCGTATCCCTATCTACATCTGGAATTACGAAGCTAACCTTGTTTGAAGTTTCAGAACTGTCCAGTTTGATAGTTGGTTGTCTAGGATTAATCTGTTCCCATGAGAACGATAGAGCAGCTTTATCTGGATCAGGTACCTGGCGCTGCCATCCAAGACGACTCTCTCGCCTTCATTTTTTAATAGATCTTGACCTGCCTTAGCGATAGGCGGATTGTTTAATTTAGTCGGGAGAGGCTCTGGCATACTCCTTTGTGGGTTATCAGGTCGTAACGACTCTGAGGAAGATGAAGATTGAGAATCTGAGTCTGTCAGAGGACTGACAGACTGTCTTGCATCCGCAGCTCTAATAATAAGTGCGGCAGGATTGCTGAGAGCCTTATCTGAAGTCGCTGGAGGTTGCGTCTTTGCTTGGACTCTAAAGACAGTGGTGCCAATCGCAAGCTCTTGGCTATTTATTTTCAAAGTGGAGTTTCCAGCAGTTTGTCCTTGCTCGAAATTGAGAATAGGTGGATCAAATGATACAGCAGCTTTTGGCAGAGAGTAATCGCTAACTACCGACAAAGCTACAGAAAACTGTCCTGCATCTGAACCCCTTAATACCTGGACATCATACGTTCCGAAGTTGCCTTGTTGCACTCTTACGAAAGTCGAACTAACCGAAACAGAATAAAGAAAGTCCTGTCCATCATGTACAGGAGCGCCCGCTACGTTCACTGACGACAGGGGTGACGAGGTCATCAGCGTTATTATGAATACAGCCGAAATTATTATTGAAATTTCTTTTCTAATCAAGAAAATAAACGCCTCATAATCTTGTTGGCGTTAAAATTGGAACCAATATTCAGTATTGGACTAGCCAGATTTGAATAATACTTTTCGTTTCCTGATCCAATCAAAGCAAGCGATCCATATATTCCTCTGATTACAGCTTGCAGACTAAGTACCCCACACGAAAGATAATACGCATAGGATTATATAACTATGCTCAATATAATATAATAATTAGTTCTATTAATCGGAATCTTGCAATAAATATTCAATTAGAGATAATTCCTATTAAAATCACACAAAAAAGATAAAGATCATATTAGTTGCCAAGTTTGAATTAAAACTCTTGATTAATTAGTAATGATCAACATTGTAACATTGCCAAATGCATAGCATTTCTAGTAATAGGAATCTCAATTACGCTATCAGTCGGCACAATGGGAAAAACCTGTTTTCATTCTGTGGATACATTCGGTTCCTATTAGTTGGTATTAACTACATCTGGCCGGAATCTTGATTATGATAGTAAAGTTAATGACCGCTTATAGTTAGGAATGGAGTATTATTCACTTCGACCCATAGCACACATGTAGAGAGGACTATTTCTCGCTCTGAGGTTAAGTTTGAAAGGCTATAACATTACTTGATTTAGGTTCGTTAGTTTTCAAATGAGAATCGACTGCTCTACGAAATTCTAGTTGTACATCATAAATCAGAATACCAAAAAATGTCAGTGAGTACCTTCCATTTACCCGTTTAACCAGACCTGCTTTAATCAATTTAGAGAGTCTGGCATAGTACCTGCTTACGGCTTAAGTTGACACAATAACGTGAGTTGACATTATTGATGGAGGTATACTGATATGTATTTGCCGCTATAGAATCAAATAAATCGCTTCCCCATCTGATGGCGTCTATAATATTTTGTGTTGTTAAGTTTTTTTGTTGTGTCCTTTTCATCCTCATTTAATCAAGAGGATTTTGTATTCGGCTATTTCGTATTTCAGGATTACTGTTTTTAATGTCTTATGTACTAATATCATAATTGTGGGTGATTTATCTGCAGTTTTGTGACGTGTTAGTTTGATACTGTCAGTCTGTGAATACAGGCATGGATTTGTAGTCCTAGAAAAGCATCTGCTTGAGATTTTCCACTAGATTTTCGACCTCGTAAGAATCATTTAATTCGTTTAAATTCGGAGTTTCTAAACCAAGAGATTCCAATTCTGATATCGAACTACGAAGATCCAATTTGCTATCAATCACATCAGAGATGAATATCACATAATCGGACATTTACTATTTTAAGGTTCACTGTTTTTTGTGCTAATATCATGGGTGATTTATCTGCAGTTTTGTGACGTGTTAGTTTTGAGGTTATAACAATACAGAACTTAGTATTTGAACTCAATTTTATAGTGCATTTTTTGTCACGGAGGAAGAGTAATTCTTGAAGTGACAGTGAAACCATTAACCAGTTGGGACCAAGCAGATAAGAACCCAGTTTGTCATGAACTTGTAATAGCAGATAATAACTATGCTGATTACCTGATCTGCTTCAGAAGTTTAAACCATTAGCAGCATAATTGAACCTTTTCAAATCATTATTCTTATTGTTATTGTATTTTCTTATCCAGATGCCTTTGAATTGCATTGGTCAATGTATCAGTAACTATCTGAACAATACGAGGATCATCAACTTTAGGTATGATATAATCATTTTTCAAATGATTATTATCTATTATGTCAGCAATTGCAGTTGCAACAGATACAAGCATCTCTTCACTCAGAGTTTTGACTCTAAGATCTAATAATGATCGCAATATGGCTGGAAATACCACTGCGTTATTAATCTGGTTTGCAAAGTCTGATCGACCTGTAGCAACAATGCTTGCCCCTGCTTCCAACGCATCTGATGGAAGTATTTCTGGGTCGGGGTTACTTAGAGCGAATACAATTGGGTTATTGTTCATGGATTGAACCGCCTCTTTGCCTATTAGTCGGGCCTTCCCTGATACCCCAATAAACACGTCAGCCCCTTTGAGGACATCGGCAAGACTGCCTTTCAATTTCATAGGATTAGTTTCATCAGCTATCTCTTTCTTGTACGGGTTGTCTATACCTGTAGGTCTGTTTTGATATATTGCTCCCTGACTATCCGTTACAACGATACTCCTACAACCTGCTTCTTTCAATATCCTGAATATACCATACCCCGCAGAACCTGCTCCTGCTATGACTACTCTTATACTATCTATTCTCTTTTGCAGTAACTTGAGGGCATTTAATAATCCTGCAAGGGTGATTAGAGCAGTGCCGTGCTGGTCGTCGTGGAAAACGGGGATAGAGAGATCTTTTTGAAGCCTTTCTACTATCTCTAGTACTTTTGGTGATTCTATATCTTCTATATTCACAGCACCAAATACTGGATGTATCGCTTTTACAAATCTAATTATCTCCTCTTTGTCTTTAGTATCTATACATAATGGAAAGGCATTGATACCTCCTAAAATTTTGAATAATACAGATTTTCCTTCCATAACAGGTAGTGCACCTTCTGGACCTATGTCGCCCAATCCAAGTACTCGCGTTCCGTCACATACAATGGCGACGTTATTCCATTTTGATGTATAGTCATATGCCAATTCTTTATCAGTACTTATTTTTTTGGCGACATATGCAACACCCGGAGTATAGATTAGGTCTAGTGTGTCATACTTGCCTTCTTTATGTGAGCTGTCTATGGACACTCTATTGTGAATTTCGATCTTTCCTTTTAGCATTCGATGAAGGTTTACGGCATCTTCCTCTAAACTCAACTATGCAATCAAATTGCATATTATGGTGGTCAATGTATATAGATTGCCATTCGAATCGGAACAAAGGCAAAGAATACCATCTGCACTTTACAGCCCAAACAAACGTTCGTACTAAACGTGAGTATTTCTATTATTGTCTGTCTTTAACTAACTTTTACTGAGCCACTCATCCACGGATGTACAGCACAAATGTAATCATATGTTCCTGATTTTTCAAAGGTTATGGTAAAATTACTTATTGGTGGCGTGCCGGGCGGTGCTATTCCTTCAGGCCAAATCCAGCCAGAATTTACAAATTTCTCAGTGCCAGTCATACTATAATTAGCATTTACTGGTAAGTAAGTTACATTATTTCCAGTTGAATCTATTGCCACTGGGTTATAGGTTCTTGCATTATCTACTATTACCGCTTTTGAACCATTTTGATCAACCGTAAGAGGATCTATGTTTTGATTCGGTGGTGATAATGACTTTAACTCAGTCATATTAGATATACTGAACGCTGTTGCTGGTGGTGCAAAAAAGCTCGGATCTTTAAGGAAGGTAACAGTGTGTGGTTCAGAGACCATCATGGGATTACGCCATGTTACACTCTCTCCTACTTTGACTTCTACATTTTCAGGTGTAAACGAATCCCATAAAGTTCCATTACCTCCTGCATTGACCGTCTGATTAGATGCAACCACATTATTCAAAGAGTAATTAAGTCCAAAAAGAATAGCTACAGTTAGGAATAGGATCACTATCGTAATTTTCATACGCTATCCCTATATTCACCGCCTATTTTAACATAACCTGATTCACTATCCCTTACAATATCATTCAAACTATTTAGGTTGTAAAAGACTACTATTTTACATTGAATTGAGGGTTGTGTGTTACCATTTATCATTTATTGGAAATTCACTCCATGAATGTTAGGCAATTCAGAATGAGAAAACTGGTGAGTCATGTGTGGGAAGACCGGAAGGATTTGGCTCACCAGTTGCATGACGGGATACGGACCAATTTATACGAACAAGTCCCTAATAAGGATTTAATTTGAAAATAAATACTGATAAAGAGGTCAGGCAAATTCCGGTGGAGAAAGTACGTCCCTCTTTGACGTAGTGGAACGTCAATTTTCCAAATCATGAATTTAATTTATACTTACAGAGATTTTTCATGAATGAGAATCAAAGACTGATGCAAGGAAGTTGAAATGGTATCTGGCTTTCCTCCCTACATCAGCCTTGAGAAAGAAGGTCAAGTATACTATAGCAATAATATTTTATTGATCTTGGAGACGATATTCAAAATATATAATAAGAAACTGTTGGAGGTTGCTAACTTTTTCGTCCTCAATGTCCAATTGTTTATTCCTATTCCTGAAGGACTTTATGAATAAGTGAGACCGCAACTGACCCTTCGCCTACAGCGGATGCGACACGTTTGATGCTGCCTCCACGTACATCACCCACCGCGAAAACTCCCGGTAAACTGGTTTCGAGTAAATATGGCTGGCGGGAAAGATGCCAGCCTGCGGTACTCAGATTTTCTTGTGACAGATCAGGGCCGGTCTTTATGAAGCCTTTACTATCCAGGATAACGCATCCTTCGAGCCAGCTGGTGTTTGGATCGGCACCAGTCATAATGAATATGTGTCTGATCTTGTGCTCATCAATTTGCCCAGTTTGATTGTTTTGCCAGCGAACTGATTCAAGGTGATCGCCTCCTTCTAAAGCCACAATCTCTGCGTGAGGTCTGACTACGATCTTAGGACTTTCTTCGATCCTGCGAATCAAATAGCGCGACATACTAGCAGCCAAACTACTAGACCTGACAAGCATGTACACACTTTTTGTTGTCTGTGCCAGAAACACGGCAGCCTGGCCAGCCGAGTTTCCTCCACCGACCACAATCACCTCCTCTTCTTCCCCACATAACTGCGCTTCCACAAAAGTTGCAGAATAGTAGATGCCTGCACCCTCAAAGCGTGATAGATTTTCTATTGGTAGCTTTCGATATTGCACGCCGGTCGCTATTACTACAGTGCGAGTAGAGATTCGACTCCACCTCCAACTTCAATAATATATGGTTTGCGTTCACAGACAAGTCGATTGGCGTCGGCGATCAGCACTTCAGCGCCGAACTTCTGAGCCTGGATGTAAGCCCTACCTGCCAGATCCTGGCCAGAGATACCTGTTGGAAATCCCAAGTAATTTTCTATTCTTGAGCTTGAACCAGCCTGGCCACCAGGCGAACTTGCTTCCAGCACCAGAACATCAAGTCCTTCCGAAGCACCATACACTGCGGCAGCTAGTCCTGAGGGGCCTGCACCAATGACAACAAGATCGCGCACCTTGGTTTGATCAATAGACTCATTAAAACCAAGACAGTCTGCGATTTGTTGATTACTAGGATTTCTAAGCACAAATTGACCTCTACAGATTAGCACAGGTATTTCACTAGCAGAAATTTGGAAATTATCTAACAAATTCTGTACATCAGAGTCGCGTTCTAAATCTATGGAGGTATAGGGGTGCCCATTGCGCATTAGAAACTCTTTGATCCGAAGCGTACCTCCAGAATGTATTGACCCGATAAGAATAATATCACCGACACCTGCTGCGATTAACTCCACCCTGCGGAGAATGAAAGCCCGCATCAGTATATCGCTTAGTTCAGTATCAGTCTGTATTAGATTAAGCATCTGCTCATGATTCAGTTCGATTAACTTACCCGCCTTAGCGACACGCGCCTGGACTACCATCCGGCGGCCGGAGAGCATGTTGACGTCTCCTGTGAACTCACCAGGACCATGGACCGTGATAATTGTCTCAGAGGCCCCATAACGACCCACAATCTCAACTTCGCCTGTTATTACAACAAAGAACGGCACTGAAGTATCTCCTTGCTGAATTAGCACATCACCGAGCTGTACTGAACGAGTACGTCCATGCGCCGCAATACGACCGATCTGAGCTGGTGTTAATTTCGGAAATATCTTCTCAATTCGAGAATTAGTTAGAGGGAGTCCTCTGCGTGCTTCACTCATGAATACCGTTCCTTACAGTTAAGACTGCTTAACTTATTTGTAGACAAAGGAACTATTTTGAAGTAATGCTTGAACAGTTGGATCAACCCGTCCAGCCTCGGCCATGCTAAAGCAATGGGTCGACATGAATTCCGCTGCTCTCCCAAGTTTACTTTCCCATTTGAGGAACATATTTTGTACACGTTTTTCATTGACAGCATCTTTGCGTTCAACTTAGCTATCAAAGAATCCCCAATTATTTAAGTTGATGGGGTCTAGATACGAGTACATGTAATTCTTGTTTATTTAATTGCAAAAAAGTATCAAGAATATTATGATTGATTGCAAATTTCATAGCTTACCTAACGAAGAGCCTTGTCTGAATTTGACTATCAGTTTACCATTATGGGGAACAGAACACGTATTACAAATAAAAATGTTTATGCTATTGTTGTGCTATTGTTCAATGTAAAATAAGCTCGGAATTTAATGAGTGTAGATACACTTATAGGCGTGCATATACACCTATCTATGATATGACCGAGAAAAATAGAAATGACTAAGAAAAAGATGGCATGCACATTAGTAACTATCAAGCTTTACCAAACTGGAGTAACTCTAGATTTCAAAGGATTGCACTGTGTTTATTGGTTTACCGCATAGTAGCCATATCGGTCATCACTAGAACTGCTCGCAATCGTTAGTCTTCTTATCGCCTTGTGATGCACTAAAGTCAGTTATCCTATCATTACCTGCACCACATTGGAATTTATCTGCACCATTGCCACCAGTTAGCTCATCATCACCATTTCCGCCGCTTAGCAAATCTTTTCCATCTCCGCCAGTTAGTTTATCGTTACCTGCTAAACCGGTTATCCGATCGTTTCCGCCTTTACCATCAATACAATTATTGCCAGATGAACCGATTAGATTATCATTCTTGTCTGTACCCGATGGTACATGCACCGTTAGGGGGTTCACTTGAGATCGAACCATCCTGACATTGTATATCTCTACCATGCGAATCAAATTTGAAGACTGGTCCAAACGAAGCAACTACAGTAATAGGATCGTCATCACGTAGTGTGTCACAATTTCCATCAAAATCTACCGTTATTTTATCACCACTTGGTGAAACGCAGTCATTAGTATTGCCTTTACTTAATGCAAAGTGATTTTCTGCCGCTATTGGTATTGATGCAACAATAATAAGTATTATCAATAAATGATTGGAATTCACAATAAAATTCGAATTGTGTTTCAATGACTCCTTGAAGGGTAGCCTTGCAAGCCCTTTGGAATTCTTGAAATTTTCGAATTAAATCTTCTATTTGTAGCACTTCTTTTTTGTTACTCAAAGTAAGCCAATCCCGACAACTTAAGCCGTTAGATTCATAGTTACAATTATGACACCAAGGTATATACACATGCCAGAAATTGACATTGATGAATGTCACAGATTGTCACCCTTCCTTTAGTACTTTTGTCGAAAGACCTCGAGAACAACTTATATTCTAACAGATGGACTATATATCATGCAAAGGAATAAACCCGCCGTAGACATTCTTGATGACCTCCCTTCCGATAGTATAAACGTTCAGTCACCAGAATTATCGGCAGGTATCACTACAATTACAACAGAAAACATATCTGAACTTTTCGGTCGCAGGAATCTTGCCTTTGTAGCTACATTATCAGAAGACGGTTCTCCCCATGTGACTCCAGTCTGGGCGGATATGGAAGGTGATTTAATTTTAATAAACACCTCTGAATCTTCGGCAAAAACTAGACACGTATCAAAAGACCCTCGTGTTGGAATCTCTTTAGTTGATCAGTTTAATCCATATAATATGGTAACAATCAAAGGAAGGGTCGTTGAAATGACAAGCGAAGGAGCTGACGAGCACCTCCATAAACTTGCTAAGAGATTTCTTGGTATAGGAAAATATTATTACAGGAAACCAAAGGACAAGAGGGTAATTATAAAAGTTAAACCCGATAAGGTGATGGGCCTATCAGGTCATCCTGCGTTCTATTTTCTGGGATATCTTCCTCGAGATGAAAAATAATAAAAACAAGTTCAACAGTAGGACAGGCACAATAATAATTTCTATTTAGTATACATACGATGACAAATTGGATTACCAATGACTAGCAATACTTGGCCAGAAATACGTTAAGTTTAGTCAGCTCTTGTATTGTCCCATGAGCTGAGTAAGGACCTCAAACTAAGGATGTACTATAACTTTATTGGATAATAAGACTTAAGAAGATATGATGGTCATTAATAAATACTATTTTACTTACTAACTATCGAATGAAATATCGTAGTAGAACTGATATAACCGGATTGATTCTCGAAGCCGCAAATGGGGGAACAACAAAAACTAAGATCATGTACAAGGCATATCTTTCGTTTGCTCAATTGAGAGAATACTTGTCCATGCTTGTCGAAAAAGGATTAATAGAATATGAAGAAGGCAGAGCAAGCTATAGAACAACAGAAAAGGGGTTGAGGATGCTACAGATTTGCAATCAGTGAAATGACGAATTAGCGATTTCTCCAACCCAGTCAAGAGGTCTTTTTTAGGACTAGCATCTCAGAATTTCCTCAAGTAGAATAAGATCCAAAATTTTTCTATTGTAAAGAGTGCTTCAAGTCTGTCGAGACTTTGTACGAGAAACTCTTCCAGATATTAAAGACGAGGCTTTTGATTCTTTTGCTCTTGCCCATCGAGCGACATTGTATAAAGTAATAAAATGTCCATAGACCACTTAGATTGAAGTTCATACATAGTAATCGCTAATTTACTGTTTGGCTGAGCGCGCCGAACTCCAGAGTGCCCACCCCGGATTGACCCGAATTGGATACAGATCCAGTATCTTGTCGTAAAGCTCCTGCGCGGTTGCCGTCATTTCGGCTATCCGGTCGGAGTCGCGGATGTACTGTCGCAAACTAGGAGTTATTATTAGGTTAAACATTTTTCTTAGTTTTGGTCAATTAATTGATCAGCTACTGTTACAAAATGACCCAAATTTTGCATTAATTCACGCCATGAGTTTTCACCCATTTGTTGTTTTACTTTGTCTTGAACTTCATTCCAGAGAGGAAGAGCTTTGGCTACAGCGCTACGTCCTTTTTGAGTAGCTGTCACAATTTTCGTTCGGTGGTCTTTTCCGGATGAGATTTTGATAAAACCCTGTCTCTCCAAAATAGATAGATTTCGGGTTAGAGTCGTTCTATCTAGACCTAGTTTCTTAGCAAGATCTGAAATCCTTATTGAGTCATTGTTACAGATGAAATCTATACAAAAAGTTGCGTGGACAGCAGTCCACTTGACTTGAATGCAGTGTCATAAAGTAGTGTTATTGCTCTAGCTGCCTTCCTCAATTCACCACATGTACATGATCCTCCAGACATTCCTTGTTCCAGTATTGCATTAGTATTGCGTTCCTTCATTTCTGATTATGTTGATATACACGCATTACTAATAAAAGGTTTACCCTGATATCTTCCCATATAATGTTCATAAATTCAATATGTGCATATACACCTATTGAATATGAATCAAACAAAATTACTACAGCAAAGAAAAGAAAATTCTAAAAAATCCAACATACCATGAATTTCTTTTGTTACAGGAGTACCTCGGTATATCTCCGACATATTCGGTAATGGAGTGAAGAATAAGTATTTCATCAAGCAGAATGTGAAGACATGTGTATTAAGAGAGACTCCAAATTTTTCAGAAAAAAGAGCACGATACTTTAAGAATCAAAGCCCCGAGCATTCTGCGTGTGGTAACGAGCATTCTCCACATTCTTGCAGATTGCAATTACAGTCTGAGCACTTAATCTGCATAGACCGTTTAAATTCCCACCATTTATTTGAACACTTTTCTACGAATTACTTCTCGTATCACCTTAGTAGTATAATCTTTAATATCCTCGTCTGTAAGGGAAGATTCTACCTGAGTGTCTTCTTGAAGTCTTCGGTAGACTTGTCCATCATAGAGAACGCTTTAGCTCTCAATTCCATATCTAATTCTGCATCTCCTATGTCTCCAATCAATTCTGATTCTTTTTCTATTGAATTACGAATAGCCTTCCGAATTCTTACGTCGTTGAACACGGAAACTGCTGCAGAGTAAGTCCCCACTAATAAAAGGAAAGAAGAAAGACCAACAAAACAGGCAGTCATAAGCCCCAAGGGTGGAAACAAAGTATTAAGCAAAACTATCTCTTGATTGATAACAAAGATTAATATCAGACCATATGCAGATATATTTAAAAAACTCTTCAAAGATTTTTGTTGAATCTTTCCTGCCATAGACCAAAATCCAATTCCAAAGAAGATTGCTCCAGCAATCCTAATCAGGCTAAAAATTAATGTATAAATGATAGTAAGTGTAAGATTGGAGTCTACGTTGTACTGAAGTCTAACTTGACTAGTTGCACTGACCCCAAATCATTATCATTTTTAACTCTGTTACCTTCTGAGTGAACTGTAGCCTTAATGATTATATCAGAATTGGAGTTCGAAAGTTGCCTTATTATTTCAGTGCCAATATTTCCGGTGCTTCCCGTTACTAAAATTGTGAGTCACATTCAGAATATTCTTTTGGAATTATTTAGAGCTGACCTGTCAGTATTGTCCGAAGAATTTGAATAACTGATCTATTACAAATTGTGGCTGCTCTTCTGGTATCCAATGTCCTGAAAGTGGAACTGTAATACCAGTTACATTTGTGGCTAATGATTGTAGTGAGCTATATGCAAAGTTACCCGGATAATCGCCGCCTAAAGCGGGATAAATATCGCCGCCCAATGCTAATACGGGTGTTGTTATCTTAGCCTTGGCCGTTTCTTTGTTTTGCTCTGCATCAGCTGGAAAAGCTCGAAAATGTTCAATTGATCCACGCAATCCACCGGGAGATACAAGGTGACTTACCCAGACATCAACATCTTGGTCCGTAATTGCAGCCGGATTATAAGCTAACCCTCTCATAAACTTTGAAATATATTCTCGTTCGTGGCCTTGTATGAGAGTTTCTGGTATATCAGGTGTTTGATAAAAAGAAAACCACCAAGGCCCGTTCTGACCAAATGCTGGAGGTAGAAAGCCGGGGTATGGGAAATCCATGATCACCAATTTGGTTACGTTATCTGGATGCTCCACAGTATATGAAAACGCTGGCTGAGATCCAACATCGTGTGCTGCTAGGAAAATTTTATTAAAACCTAACTGAGTCATCAATTGATAAATATCCTCTGCAATTGTCTTACCATCATAACCAGTCATTGGTTTTGAGGAATCGCCAAATCCCCGGAGATCAGGTGCAATAACAGTGTAGTTTTTGGCCAAAGCTGGCATAACATGTCTCCATTCATACCATGATTGTGGATATCCATGCAACAATACAATAGGATCTCCTTTGCCCCCCATTACATAATGTATCTGAATGCCGTTTACAGTTGCCATATGATGTGAAAAAGTCACATTATCAATCTGAAAAGAAATTCCTTCCAGTAGACTTTGTTTATCAACAGATGTTAGATTAGCTTCTGACGGTTGCACTTGTGCTATTATAGGTTGGAGTTGCAAGAAACTAATTCCAACAAGTAAAAGTGCTGTTCCAATAAGCAGAAAACTCGGGATAATATTGAACCTGAACATAAATTTGTTAATATAAGATCTTGACAAGGTACTTTCTCTGTCTACTTACTTGCATATAATATTATTTGATTCAGCATTTGCCAGATTTCAAATCAATATAGTTTTAGTTATTACCAGTAGTTATATCAACTCTACATAGTTTGTTACTATCTTCTAGCCTAATACCCCCTTGTAATTCCATACTGTCCAATTGTAAGCGTCTGAATGATAGGGAGTTAGGTTCTTCCTAGAAAACTAAATTTTATAACCTACATTGTCAATTTCAAATCTCAATGATGGACCTTGACTTTGACTGAAACACTGACATCAAATCTCAACAACCCGGTCAGTTCCTCTGAATTTGAATTAAACGCTCTCTTAGATAGGGTATTAAACGATGTCGGACTCTCAGCCGCTGAAAGTGGAGGAAAGATCACGTTTTATGGGAAGGATCCGATCGTGCCAAGCCCTCTTAGATTCGGATCAATGGCGGCGGTCACTTTGGCAGCGAAGGCTGTAGCAGCAGCCGGCATTTGGAAATTCAGAAGTGGGGAAGGACAAGATATTCATGTCGATGTACGTAAGGCGCTGCGGCGGTTTGCAGCATTTCTTCGAGCGCAAATGGGAGACTGATTAATGGTCGACCCCGCTTCATTTGCTTCCGATCCGCTAAATCCTTTTCTTCATTATGCGCCTATGACTCTGTGGAATAAGACACGCGACGGACGTTGGGTAATGCCTTGCAACGTGTATCCTAAACTTCGAGCTCGTGCAACCACCTTACTCAGATGTGACGATAGCGTCAGTGCCGTTCAAAATGCAATGTTACAGTGGCGCGCCGATGAACTAGAAACGGCCGCTGCGGAAGCAGGTCTACCCTTTGCGATGCTCCGTACAACTGAAGAATTTATGAGAGAACCTCAATATACAGAGGTACTCTCAAGAGAGCCTCTCGTAAAATTGGAGAAGATAAGCAAAAGCGATCCGGTACCGTTCAAGTCTGGAGGTAACACTCCACTGGATGGAGTGCGAGCCCTAGGGATGGGCCATGTGATCGCCGGATCAGGTATTGGTAGAGACCTGGCCCTTTTCGGAGCAGATGTCCTAAACATCTGGCAACCACTCGACTGGGAATTAGATCCTTTCTACTGGACGTCTCATGTCGGTATGAGGTCAAGCATCCTTGATTTACATGAAAAGAGAGATCTAGAAAAAATGAATCAGTTGTTGAATGATGCAGACGTATTCTTTTCGAATCGACGCCCAGGATACCAAGAGCGTTTTGGACTAACAGCAGACGAGTTATGTTCAAAGCATCCAGGCCTAATCCACGCAAAGGTAGTACTGCACGGTGAGACCGGCCCATGGTCGAATCGGACAGGATTTGATGAGGTTGCAGGAGCCGTTACGGGGGTATTCGCATTAGAAGGTACGGCTGACAATCCACTACTGCCTCCAATTCGCATTGTATGTGACTACATCGTGGGTTGGCTTGCCTCAGTTGGTATCATGTCAGCGCTTCGCAGACGTGCAATTGAGGGTGGAAGTTACCGCGTAGTCGTATCTCTTACTGGAGTTACTCTGTGGTTGCTTTCACTCGGCATTTTCGACAAAAAATACGCACAAACAATCGCAGGCTCGTCGGATGAACACACGTACGTTCCCCCAGACCTATTTACAGCTGATACACCTTTAGGTCTGTATCAAGGTTTTACGGAACAAGTAGTAATGTCCCGAACACCCGGCTCATTTCGAACCGTACTTGTTCCACGTGGTTCTTCGAAGCCAGAGTGGCTATAAGGTAATTTTTTTCACTAGTGATGAATCCCTAAACCCTTTGTTTTAATTCCTATTAATACCCCCCCGTCATAGCGGCTTGCACACGCCCTTAATGCTGCAGTTATATCATCGCAGGTTACTCAATTTATGATTGGCTGTCTGCTCATGTTTTTGTCCTGCATACGCAACTAATATAAATGATTGTCCAGTATAAGATAAAACAGCATTGAGATAGCTTTGATAATCAAAAGTACCCAGTTTTATCAACAATATAAAGACATCATTCTTTTCAACAAAAATCTAGTCATATCTGGGGTATGTTCTTTAATATTAACGGCGATTTTAACCCAGTATTATTATTATCACACTTCTAGTAACAACTTCCAAGTTTCACTAGTTTCCCTTTTGATCGAGTATGCGATTGAAACACCAATTTTTGTTCTACTTTATTATATTGATAACAAAAAGATATACGTAGACCCTCTAACCGGGAAAAAAAACCTAACTATGATAAAAACAGATCTGAAGAAGCTGTTTTCAGTATTTGCGTTATCTGACATAATATATGCAGTGGCACAAATTTCTTTCGAATTTAATCTGCTTCAACATTCCACAGTTGAACCTTACCAAGCATCAGTATATGGCTCGCTAATTGCCTGGGCAATATTTTTTGTAATTGTTAATATCAGTGCTAGATCTGTTCGATTGTTCGACAGACAACGATTAAGAAAATCAATGGAGATTCTGCTGGAACTGAGATATGTGATTCTTACGTTGATAGGTTTTATTATTCTTGTCAATTCATTTATTTTTCTTTCATCCATATCAACAAGAGTTGTCTATACTAACTTGACAATTAACGTCACAGGAGCTATTGCGTTGTGTGCAGCTATTATAGTATTAGTCAGACAAATTAGAGAGCATTCCGGATACAGTAAAACTTTTGGTTTTCTTGCTGTTGGATTGGGTTTATGGTTCACCGCTGAAATAATATGGACATACTACCAGCTCGGACTAGGTATTGAAACGCCATTCCCTTCTCTTGCTGATGCTTTTTGGCTTGTAGGCTATGCCCCTTTAACTTATCATCTTTACCGTATTTACAATACGGTTACAACGAAAATTACGGGGAAGGATACGATCGTTGTTGTGTCGGCGATGATGGCTGCAGTGTTAGCGTTTTTACTTTATCTTGTTTTTAGCATTTCTGATCAGCATCCGAGCGTGCTTGAGTTAATTATTAACCTAGCATATCCTGTTCTAGATGCAATATTGCTGATACCTGCAATTGTAATATTATGGAGTTTTAGAAGAGGTGAACCTGCTTACACTCATTGGGTAATGATCTCTTTATTCATAGTGTTTGTGACGGTAGCAGATATTGGATTTGGTTACGCTCTGGCAGTTGACGAAGATTCCGCAAGTCAGCAACAATGGGTATGGGACATGTTTTACAACGCTGGTTATCTTTCAATTGCAGGTGCACTGTTCTGGTATAGCAGGTACTTGGTTTTAACAAAAAATATCGTAGCGACCTGATTATTTATTGGAAGCATTCCTTCATACGACAGTATCAGCCCATTGTGAGTTAATAGAATTACCGAGATCAGGACTCTAGGAATTGAAATTATTCTATAAAAGGAATCCTGTAATACAAGTGAGCCATACCTCATGTGCGAATGCCAAACTGCGTCTTGCAATTTTGCCGATTCTACTCATGTTATTTTTCAGTATGTCCTTTCCCATTTTTATGCCTCTCACTTAGGGGAAGTTGTTTGAGTGGCTAAGGAATCCATAACTATCAAAGTATAACGTAATATAATATGGATACTAACGAACCAGTCTCACAAGTGGAAATCAACAAGGCAATCATTCAACGTTATTTTGAAGCATACAATAACAAAAATGAAATGATATTTGATGAAATAATTTCTCCCGATTACATAGACCACGGGCAGTCTGCCTATATGGACGCCCCAGGATTAGGGGTTGCAGGAGCAAAGAATGACCTCAAATATTCATTGGATAAATTAGATGAACTCAGTTATGTCGTTGAAGAATTGATAGCATCACCAAATTATCCAGACCTTGTAGGTGCCTATTGGAAAGGAACATTGACACCAAAAGCAACATATGCTCACACTCAACAAACTATGAAGAAAATGAATTGCAGAGGAATAAGTATATACCGAATTCAAAATGGAAAAATGGTTGAAACCTGGCATGTAGTTGATGGTTGGCCATCAAACCTCTAAAAGATGGAAACTTTAATCTGAGTCATACCAGTATACAGGATTAATAACGAACAGACGGACAATTTGGTAACAAGAGCTATTGTGATGTTCCAGTACCATTGCAAAAGAAATATTACACTGTCAGATACATCCCGTCATATCACATGACTTTCTCTTACTACATGAGAAATGCTGTTACTAATAAAAGGTATAATGGTACTAAAGGTTAACGATTGTTAAAATAAATAAAAAAGAGGTGTTAGGCGCCAGCAGGGTTGGTTAGGCACTCGCCCGGTACGCAAGGCTTAATTGCGGTAGCGGAACCCTTGGCTCCGGTTCCACCCTTACCGTTGCATGCGTAAGCCAGTTCACTTGCAACTGGTGCTATGGCTAAAGCTGCGGTAAGTGCCAGTGCCAGCGCTAAAACAAATATCGCCATCTTTTGATTCATTGCTATCATAAAAAATGCCATGGGGCCTTATTTAAATATCGACGAGCAAAGTTATTTTGTCACTTTGGACTGGTGGCTAAAAGTTGGCTTACAGGTAATGATAAGATGTTTGTATTCAGCCTTATTCAATTGTTAAATCATAAATCTGACTAATACATCTGTTATAGATAACAGTACAAGAGAGAATAGATACACTATACGGCAACGACGATATATTAAAAACAACTTTGTGGCTTTTTGATTCAACTCACAAAACTATGGAAGGATGTATAGGAAAAGACGAAGTGGCAATGCATGTAACTCGTGAGTTAATCTGGAATGGATTGCTTAAACTTAAGCAAAGAGGATAGTACAAATGAGGATAATCACTCAAATCACTAATGATAATTTGATCTATTGCAAAACCCTTTCAGACAGACAGCAGTATAATTCAAAGAATATAGAGGTAAAACAAGTCGAAGATATCCGAGCTAAAAGAATCATGGTATTGGTGGATAATCTGCACTCCTTGGTCATGGAAATAAAAAGAAACAAAGGGAGACAGTCTTAAATCCGTCATAAAAAACGCAGTTTACAGGTACTCACTCCGTTGCGTTAATGACCTTTTCGGTTTTATTTGAAAAGATGTGGACATAGCGATTTGCACTAATGGTTTCCTAGGAAATCCTAGCATCCATAACTGCGTACACATGAAGATTAACTGTACAATTTACGTGATATTAAGAATTAGAAAGTTAAGTCCATCAAATGGGTCTGAAAATCAAGTCAAATATGATTCACAGATGAAGAAGACTTTAACTTACAGTAGCACTCACCGTGCATGTATTTGGAGGAATGGCGGGCTCCTCCAAACCTCCGTTACAATAAGTGCCATATTCAATTTTTCCACCATTTGAAGGAGTATTGGTTACGGTAATACTATATGACTCAGTCGCATATTGAAAGAATACAATTTGGTCACAACATTCTCCACAACATTTTCCTTGAAATGACGTTGGATTTGCCAGGGCTCCTGGCTGTGCTGCTAATGTGTACTGAGACGCATTGGGACAACTATTGATGTTTGAAGAGCAATTTACTACCATGTCCACAAATAGACAGAGAACCTTCTCACATACTCCCATCTTGTCATTTTTGACTCTTGGTTGCGTAGTATTTTCGCCCTCCCCTTGTACAGTAAAGTTCACTGACGACTTAGCCCGTTCGTTTAAATCATGTTTTTTCAAGAGTATTTGCGCATTCTCCAAGCTCATCTGAACTCCATTCACATCCCCACTGCGCAGTGCAGAACTAGAAGCATTTAAACTAATTTCTATTTCTTTATGTTCTTTTTCGCAAATTGATTGATTGCAGGGATTAATGGGTTGAGCATAAGCAGATTGCATATTTGTTTTCATTGCTACGGACGAAGTCGCAATAAGCATAAATAAAGTCCCAAGTGCAAAAATAACCTCTGCTCGTTTCATACTACCATTGGTGCTCTTAATTTGTCGTATTTAAAGAAGTAGCTAATGATATCCAATATCACTAGAGCAATATGTTAGTTATCGTTACTCCGCAAAATCTTAATGACTATTAAAGAGCTTTCCGATAATAGCCTTTTTCAAATTATCTTGAAACTCAGCTTCCTCATTCTGTAACTCTGAATCTCCCCATCGAAAAATTCTACAGTGCCTGCAGGCCAGCTTATAATTCATGGAATTTCTTCAGATAATCCCAAAATAAATTGTAGAGTCTTTGCAGATTGGAATGACCTCAAACCGATGCAAAATGTGACAGCAAAGGGTCCAGGCGGAGCAAACGACTATTCAAATTGGACATATACTTACAACGGGAGCTACCATAATATAACCACCGGAATCAATGAACTGACTTCTAAGATAACTTGCTACGCGTACGACCTTGGCAATATAACAAAAAAGTACTATAGTGTCAACGTTACTGGTAGTTGAAGATTTGTTGACTACCATACTCCTTCGAGGGACAGTATTTATTTAATAAATCGTTAGCACTCACTCCTTCTTGAGTAAGTTTGCCGCCAGGAAGAATATATTCATGAAAACCTGAGTATCAGCTGGATTACTGAAAATCGATAACAAAAAAGAGGTTAAGGAGTGGTCATATTAGTTGGACTTTTATCAGTCTTGGAATCACATGCAAAAAAGTCTCCTCCGCCAGACGATATGCAACCTGAAATAAAGCCCTCATAGTATGCATGACTATAACCGGTGTTACCGCAATCACTCTGTTGAGTTTGATTGTATGAGCCACCACTGCGTCCAGCTTCAAAGCCAGCTTGATAGCAGGGATGATTCTCATCGTCATCGGTACTACTATACACCATAGAGTTACCAACAGACAGAGATGCCACGATCGTACTCAGAAGTGCTAATGCTATTATGTATGTCTGTATTTTCATTCTATCATAGGAGTTATTTGGGCTAATATTTAAGTCTCAATTTGGACTACACACACTAGTGTATTGGTTCCCACCGAACCCGCAGGATTTTCATCCGAATCCACAAGTTATAAAAGGCTGAATCCAGGAAAATGATAATTGGTTGGAACAAAAGGCAGTAACAAGACGCCAGGAATAAGGAATACAATACAGATTGAAAAAATTCTAAAGGGAAGCTATGAGGGTAGCACAATCGACGTAATAACTGAGGATGATTTGAGTGGTAAAATAGTCATCGAGGGTAGTGCAAAATTGCAGAGAGGTGAAAAGATTATCCTATTTCTGTACCAGGAACCATTGTTTTCTCATATCTTTCCATTCAGTTCTTCTGCCCTATAAGGGGTTGTAGGTATTACTAGGATTGAGCAGCCGAGCTACACTATTGACTTCCAAACTGTAAGACTTTCTTCTACAAAATTATTTGTTAAGTGGATTGCAAAATAGCACAACATAAGGTGAAACTCCTTCAAAGCATGAGAATTTTCTAATTATATTTTTGTCCAGCTACAATCGAAAATCGCTGGCGATATTACTCGTGTTTTTAGCACATACCCCCGAGGGGGTTTTGAACCCTGTCCTTAGGAGTTAATCTACATCATTTGGAAGGTCTGATAATCTCGGCTTTACTCCCTGACCTATATGCCAAATAACACACCAATATTCCAAAGCCCACCAAAATACCACCTATAACTGGGTATATCGATATGTATTGTACTTGTTGCCCTCCTTGGAATTCAAAAATATATTCCGTTATGAATGGAATCCCAGCTAACGTTAATACTAATCCAGAGAAATAGCATAATACTTTTCCTACTATAATCATGTAAATATTATATACTGTGTATGGCTTATACCTATCTATTAGTAACGTATGTCCTAGGTAAGCTTTCTATGCTTTTATCTTGATAGTATCCCCTTCTATTTTAACTTCGTAACTCTCTTGGTCATATGTTTTAATATACGACATTTCTTGACCTACAATTTCCATATATTTCTGCCACTTTGGAGGTAAGGGTTCCATGCCTGGAGGGATTTCTAGCACAGGCTCTCCTACCTTCTTTCCAGTTGTGATATCAAACTTTGCTGCATGGAAAGGACAAGTTACTATGTTTTGGTTGATATTCCCACGCGAAAGCCTGGCACTCATATGACCACACCTATCGGAGAAAGCATAGAACTTACCATCAAGATTGGCTATTACGATTTCTTTTCCATTTATCTCTGTGTGTTTCATCTGTCCCTTGTTAATTTCGCTCACTCTCCCTGCTTCAACAAAATCTTGGTTTTGGCCCATTGTTCAAGTTTACGTTAGCGTAATATTTATCCATTGAATTAGTAAGTAAAGCCAAGTCTATCAAATAGGTCTAAAAATCGTGTCAAAAATGATTCACAAACCACTGGCCCCACTAAAATTAGAAGCTGAACCCTTAGAGACCAACTGAACCCACTTGATAATTTAGTATGTGAGTAAATGACTATCAACATCCAGTGTTTGAAGTCAACTTTTTTGATTTTACGTGGGCCCCTCAGAGATGGTTTGTAAAGGCTACCTGTCATTCCTAGATTATCATAATATGGAATGTCGCACCTTAGAGAGAGGGACCATCACGAATACATTGTTACTCCCCCGTCTTAATAAGCGAGTAATTTCTAGTATTGATATGAAAAATATAATATTTCTGATGACCCTGATTATGGGTCTAAGCATAATCATAACAACAAATGCACAGGGACAAACTCAAAATAATACACAAGTAAATCAAACTGGAATTACAAACTACCTCGACAGTTTTGAAGGAGTAACTGTTCTCTATGAAAGTCCTAAGACTTTAGTGCTTACAATTGCTGATGTTAGTATATTTGGTCCAGCGGCTGTGTTTGGTCCAGCATTAGACTACGCGAAAGAAAAAGGATATTCCATAGATGCTGTTACCGTGTTTACCGAAACCTCGTCAGCTGTTGGCAGCACAACATATCTCACACCTAACTATACAGTATTTATGTCAAAGTGATGAAATCGTCTTATTTTCTGTCAGTTATTTTATTAGACTATAAACTCTAATGGGCCGTCGTGTCTCGACCCACTAGAGCGGTATTATATGGCAATAGACAATACCAAATTATGATCGCACTACACAATATTTAGACAGAATTTTGGTCTAATAGGTTATACTCCGATAGGCCACGGCCCACCAGTGTAGCACTTGATGGGAAGAGTACCAACTATGATAAAGCCAACAAAGTATTTACAACTTGATCGTCGACTTGATCTTTTGCAACATATAGGATTAACAATGGACTAAATTATTTCATATTGAGTTTCGAGTTCTTTGTCGAAATAGCCATCTTTAGAAAGATAGATTTTGACCATACAAGAACCAGAACCTGTACTATTGTCAATAAACCAATTATATGAAACTACGCCATTATCATCCGTTCTTGTTTCTTGTAGCACTACACCCAGACCACTAGGATAAATAATTTCTCCATTTACGGTTACATCAGGAAGTTGACTATGAAATCCAACTACCGCAACTTCCAATGTCTGTTTCATGCCCGCTGAGATTTTGTCATTCGAAATTGTAATGATTGCGTCCAAGGTACCAAGTGTTTGTATCTGTTTGAGACCAACAGAACTCCGGTTATTGTGGCCTGACGCCATATCTAAGCTAGGCAATGTTTGGGCTTGTTTCAAATTAGTCGGGGACCTGCCGGTTTTCAGGTTAGATTTTGTCCGAGTTGCTCTCGCCAGTTCCAGCTGTTCTGGTTCAACGACCGTGAAGTTAAATTGAGCTGAGCCGGATTCGTAACCTTCAGCCTCGGCGTTCAGACTAATCAAATAAGTCCCTAATGAGGTATCATTAAAAATATTGAGAGAATATTCAACATCCCCATCCAAATTGGAGAGCTTCTCCGGCAATCTTACATAGAGAACATTAGATGGATTCATAACGAGCCCAGTGATCTTTGCACCTGAAACAATCTCGCCTGTCTTCTTATTTATTATCCTTGCTTTAATCGTTGCTTCTGCACCGACTGGAGTGTTAGTGGGCTTTTCAGAGATGTATATTGCAATTGACTTCGTTTCTGCAGGAGGTATTCTTTGCCTGCTTATTCCCTGTAAGATTCCGTTGCTAAATCGCATAAGAGTTTGTATTATCTCGTTTGTTACAAAGCCGACTAGAAAGCTGATAGCCGCAAGGAAGAAAATTCCTGTCTGGCCATGTGTTCCAGTAGCCTCCCCCTGAATTCCGGCCTGTGCAAGTAAAAACCAAGCAACAATAGAGAATATCGGAGCTAAGAAAAGTAATGCTATGTCCATCATTGTGCGATACAGAAAGAGCCTGTGTTTTCCTCTGTACATCTCGTCTTGCCGCAGCGAAATTAGTATTTGTCTTTGAATAATGGCGGTCTTTATTGTATCATCATCATATTCTTTCTTTTCGTCTAGGCCGACTCCCTTCTCAAAGATGGGTTAATTTTGACTGCTTTTATTTCATGAGTCATATTTTTAGTAAAGTACTTACCAGCCCAATTCGACAAGTGTTTAAGAAGTGATGGTTCACGAAATTCAAATAAAGAATCGGGCATACGATCGACTTCATTTTCTATCTCCTTGAATTCTGTTGAAGTCTGACTCCTCCTGCTAGTGGCCGCTTCATAAAGAATTCGAAGATAACCACCAATAACACCGAAAACAACTACATATAATGGAATTGCCAAACCATCTTCAAAATTGTTGCGCTGGCTTCCACCTACATTTATAATCCATTGAGTACTACCCTGTGAGGCGTCACCACCGACCTGTCCATGAGTTTGGAGCACTAGGCCGATTGGAGAATTAGGGCCCAGGTCCACGTCAGCAAAGAAAACTGTGAGTAAAATAGATAATAGTATGCCAGAGAAAAGCAGAAAATTGGTAACTTCTGTAATCCTGATATTCCTGATGCCGACCGCGTTTATAGCAGCTAGGAGTGCGATACAAATCAAGCCGCCTATAATCGAATAAAATGACCAAGTTTCCCAATAGTTTACTGTTTGAAATGATGTCCAAGAGCCTTCATTTGTATTATCTAACCTAACATTTATGGTGTATTTCCCCGGTTGCAGTGTATTTTGTATATCTGCCCTATAAGTACCATTTACAGGGAACGACGACGTTTTATAAACCACGCTGTTGTTACTATCCAATACTTCAACGATCACTTTTCCGGTCCAGGGAATTGTAGCGTTAGAATATGCCTTGCCGAAAATATGAACAGATTCGCCAATCCCAAAACGCACCTTATTTAGATCCACTGTAATGGAAGCAGGCGGAATAGTAGTAGTTGATTGCCCAGTAGAAATAACATCTGACTTTTTAGTAGATTTTATTAGTAGATCTGACATTTTATCGGCTGCAAAAACTGTTCCAAAATTTGGGCCTATTATGAGGTAAATCCCGACTATAGCCAGAAGAAATAATTCTTTCAATTGGACTACCACAAAATGGGAAAATATTTACCTATTATCATTGCTTGTCATCAATATTATACTAGATAATCATAATTCTCGTATTATATATTTCCCAATACAGATAGGATCTCCTAATTAGGAAACATTGATGTAGTATTCCCTTGATTGGTATACGAAGTGACGGATCAAAAATAGAATAAACAAACGTAGCATACTAATATCTTAATGGCCTCCCCCTCCTCGGAGTCATGCTTTCCTTAAATCTATCCACAAATCCTGAATGTACTGTTACATGCAAACCGTTATTCCAGATAATAGACTTCAGGAAGTTCGAACAAGACTGTTAGAGGAAATTAAAGCGACCAAGAAAAGAATAAACCCTGTTCATCACCCATTGTTCAATCTTACAATGCAGAACAAAATTGATCATGCGAATCGGATCCTACGGCTTATGGACAGGTATCCAAAGATGACAGTTAAAGAATTGCTGTATTTGATAGATTGCAGAATTGAAGGTGAAAAATTTGTTATTTCCTCTTATCATTGGTCTGGTACCGATGCTTCAAGAGACATATGATAATAGAGATAATTTGGAGATGCTTCAATTCCTCGTCTGGCACGAAGGTGTAGGACAATGGGGAGATTAACACCGCCGTTAACAGAACGC